>CAZLOH010000020.1:0-87600 GCA_964561105.1 uncultured Bifidobacterium sp.
GGATGGACACGGATGCACACGGACAGAGCGTTTCCCCAAAACATGTAGCCGCTGAAAGGCGGACGAGGGGCGCGAAGGTCAATCCGCCCGGGCTTCGGGTTGACGCGGACTGCCCCGTTTTTGGAGTGCGGTGACTTGTCACCGCTTTGGCCGCTTGGCCGGCTTGCCGGCCAAGCAGAGCCGCGTCCAGCGGCTCGCGGTAAACGAAGCGCACTGATGGTTTGACGGCGACCAGTCGCCTGCCAAAAGCGATGCCAAGTCATCGCACTCCAAAGCACCGCCGTCCTGCCGCAACTTTTGGCAGAAGGATGGGGGCAGCGCATGGAAGTGGTTTCATCAGCGTAGCCGCCGAGGTAACGAGGCGGAAGGTTTTCGCGCCTTCACGGGCTTCCGCCTCCTCACGTCAGCGGCTACCGGGGAAAGGGAAATTTTCCAATCGCTTCGAGCTTCAGTATTCTGACCCCATGATTCTGATGACGGAGTTGTTCCAGCTCGCGGGGACGCTCGACCCACCGGAAAAAGAGTTTCAAGTTTCAAGTTCGAAGTTTCAAGTTGCCGGCAGCGGTCGGAGGAGCGTGGCGCGAGCTTGAATTCCGAAGACCGAAATCCGAGGGCCGAAAGAAATCCGAAGTCCGATGGCCGAAGGATCACCGATGACGAGACATCGTCCGCTTGTTTTCTCGCTCGCATGGATTGTTTCGGAGTTCGGATTTCGGGGATTCGGATTTCGGATTCATCGGGTGGAGAATGGGACGCGGGTGGAACGCGTCCCTCCGGGAGCGCCAGCGTCCTGCCGGCTTCGCAGAAACGGCCAGGCAGCGTGCCGTCGAGACGACGGCGCTCCCAGGCGCGGCTCGTGAGGACCCTCGCCCCACCGCAGGATTGAAAGCAAATGCGGAGCGCGAGGGCGGGAGGAAACTCGCTTGCTTTCGAGGTGAGCCTCCCGCCAAGTTGGCGGTATGCAATGCTCCCGTTTCATCGCTCGAACCGGCTTGTGTCTCGCCACGTTGGTCTGGCTGACCAGTGCCGGAGTCTGCGGGGCGACGGACGAACCGCGCCCGCTCTTTGTGGAAGGCTACGCCGGTCGGGTCAGCTATGCTCCCGGTGAGGAATTGACGCTGCACGTTTCCACCAGCGCGGCGACCTTTGCCGTCGAGATTGTGCGGCTTGGCGCCAAGGCCGAGTCCGTCTGGTCCTCGGCCGCCGTGCCCGGGCGTGAGCATCCGGTGCCGGAGGATGCCTCCTCCCTCGGCTGTCGCTGGCCGACGGCGGTCACGTTGAAAATTCCCGCCGAGTGGCGCAGCGGTTATTATCAGGTGGCGCTGAAGGCGCGCGATGGCGGGGGAAAATTCATCCAGCGCAACACGCGGTCGGCCGAGGGCAGTTGTTTCTTTGTCCTGCGGCCCGCCGAACCGGGCAAGGCGTCGAAAATTCTGCTGCAGTTCTGCACCCACACCTACAATGCCTACAACAACTGGGGCGGCTTCAGTTTGTACGCCTACCACGGACGCGGCGGCAACCAGGGTCACCGGGTTTCCTACGAGCGTCCGCCCGCGAGTTTGTTCGCCAACTGGGAACAACCCTTCATCGAGTGGGCGGAGCGCAATGGCTTCGTGCTCGACTACGCGGCGAACGGGGACCTGGAGTTTCATCCGGAAATTCTGAAGGCCTACCGCCTCGTGCTCAGCGTCGGGCATGATGAGTATTGGTCCGCGCCGATGCGTGACCAGTTGGAGAAGTTCATTGCTGACGGCGGGAACGTGGCGTTTTTCAGTGGCAACACCTGTTGCTGGCAGGTGCGCAGCGAGGACGGCGGCCAGGCGCTGACGAGTTGGAAGCAGAATTATCTTTGGGATCCGGTTTATGGCGCGCGGCAAGGTTATGCCACGCTCTCGACGCTGTGGAGTCATCACCTCATCCAGCGTCCTGAGAATCGGCTCACCGGCGTTGGCTTTCTCTGGGGCGGTTATCACAAGAGCCATGGACAACTCATGGACGCCAGCGGCGCCTACACGGTCCATCGGCCCGAGCATTGGGTGCTTGCGGGGACGAACCTGAAGCGTGGCGACGAGTTTGGGGGCAAGGACACGATTGTCGGCTACGAATGTGACGGCTGCGAATTGGAATGGAAGGACGGTCTGCCGTTCCCCACGCACCGCGATGGCACGCCCGAGACATTTGAAGTCCTCGCCACCGCGCCCGCGCAATGGCATCCGGACGATTGCCAGTGGTACGACCAGTGGGAAAACGGCCGGAAAGGCAATGCCGTGCTGGGAGTGTACACGCGCGGCGGCACGGTGTTCACCTGCGGCAGCACGGATTGGGCGCACGGTCTTCGCGGTGGCGATCCGGCCGTTGAGCGCATCACGCGAAACGTCCTCGAACGGCTGTCCAAATGAACCACGCGCTGGCCGCCGCAGTGCTGACCCTGGCGACGATGGGCCATGCGGGAGAACTTCTCTCTTCCGCAGAGACTCTGCCGCGCCATCCGTTGGCGGCTGCTCCCAGTACGCAAGCCCTCCCGCCGGGGATGCAACTCGCCGCCTTGCCTCTGCGGTCGCCCGAGCCGGCGGACAACCCGGCCACCGCGGCTCGGATCGCGCTCGGACGGCTGTTGTTCTTCGATCCGATTCTGTCCTCGACCAGGGAGGTTGCCTGCGCGACCTGTCACAACCCGCGCTTCGGCTGGGCCGACGGCCGCGCGACTCCGATTGGCATCGGCGGCATCGGCGACGGTCCGGCGCGAACCTTCCACGCTCCCGATTCGCTGCCCTTGCTCACTCGCAACGTGCCCACCGTCTTGAACGTTGGTTTCAATGGCGTCGTTACGGGTGTCCCGCCTGATCCTGCGTCTGCCCCCATGTTCTGGGATTCGCGCGAGCGCAGTCTGGAGCAACAGGTGTACACCCCGCTCAAAACCCTGGGAGAAATGCGCGGGCCGGCTTGTGCGGAAAACGCAGCGGTGCCGCAGGCCGTCCAACGGGTGCGCGCGCTGGACGAGTATCGCGAACGATTCCAGGCGGCCTTCGGCCCGTCCACGGGGGAGGTGGTCACGGCCGGGCATCTCGCGCAAGCCATCGCGGCCTTCGAGCGGTCGCTCATCACACCCCGCACGGCGTTCGACCGGTTTCTGGAGGGTGATCCGCAGGCATTGAATGACGAGCAGCAGCGCGGTCTGCGGGTCTTTCAGGACGCGGGCTGCATTCAATGTCATGGCGGCCCGATGTTCTCCGATTTCAAATTGCATTTCATCGGCGTGGTGGACAACACCGCTGATGGCCGACGCGAGTTTCGCACGCCCACGTTGCGCAACCTCCGCCACACCGCGCCGTACATGCACAACGGCAGCCAGCGCACGTTGCGCGACGTGCTGATTTTCTACGATGGACTGGCGGAGGCCGTCACCGAAACGCTCGACGGCGGCGACGCGACGATGCAGCCACCGCTGGATCCGTTGCTGAAATTGCTCAACCTCAACCCGGATAATTTCCCCGCCCTGGAAGCCTTTCTGGAAACGCTCAACGGCAATGATTACGATCAGTTGGTGCCCGCCAGGGTTCCGAGCGGCCTGCCGGTCATCCCGTAAACACACCTGATATGCAATGTAAATCCTCCAACCGTTCTGCCTTGGTGCGCCATTACCTGTGGGTCGGACTGATCCTGACTTTGACTTCCGGCGGCCCGGCTGGCGTTTCCGCGCAACCAATCCCGGAGATCAATTCACCGAATACTTTGTACCATGATTTCGACCATGACGGCGTCAAGGAACGATTGACGGGCGGTTCGGGCACGAACGAAATCCAGCGCTGGAATCCGGCGGGCAAAGTGTGGGAGAAAGCGGACTACGCGCTGCCCGGCGGCGTGACGCTCACGGACGATCAGGGGCGCGACGCCGGACTCCGTTTCGTGGACCTGAACGGCGATGGCTTCGACGACATCCTTTTCTCGAACCCCGAACGTTACGCCATTCATCTGTGGTCGAAGACGGTGCGACCTGAACTCGGCTGGACGCGGGGCTGGTCGCAATTTGTTCGGGCGGGTGCCAGAACCGGGGCCGCCCACGAACCACCTTCGGTCGTCGGCGCGGAGGTGCGAATTGAAAACGGCGAGGTGATCATCAGCCGCCCGGCGACCAACGGACAGCCGGCCCGGGTCGAGCGACGGTCGGCAAAGGAGTTGATCGCGTTCGACATGCCGCCGCCAAAGTCGCCGGCGGAAGCGCTGGCCAGTTTCCGGGTCCGGGCGGGATTTCGCGTCGAGCTGGTCGCCGCGGAGCCAATCGTGATTGATCCCATCGAGTTTGAATGGGGCGCGGACGGGCGGCTCTGGGTCGTGGAAATGCGCGATTACCCGCTGGGCCTCGATGGGAAAGGCCAGCCCGGCGGCGTGATTAAAATCCTCGAGGACACCGACGGCGACGGCCGTTACGATCGGGCCATTCCCTTTCTCGAAAACATCGCCTTCCCTTCCAGTGTGATGCCGTGGCGGCGGGGCGCATTGATCGCCGCGGCGCCGGATTTGATTTACGCCGAGGACACGGATGGCGACGGCCGGGCCGACGTGCGAAAAGTTTTGTTCACCGGCTTCAACCCAGGCAACCAGCAGCATCGGTTCAACGGCTTCGAGTGGGGGCTGGACGGCTGGATCTACGCCGCCAACGGCGAGAGCAGCGGCAAGGTGAAATCACTCGCCACGGGCAAGACCCTTTCCATCAGCGGCCGGGACATTCGTTTCCATCCCGACACCGGCGACTTCGAGACCGTGTCCGCGCTGACCCAATTCGGTCGCCGACGGGACGACTGGGGAAACTGGTTTGGCAACAACAACCCGACCTGGCTCTGGCATGTCACCATGCCCGAACATTATCTGCGCCGGAATCCCCGGTTGGCCGTCAAACGCGTGCTGCACGTGCTGGCCAACTACCCGGATTCCACCCGCGTCTATCCCGCCAGCGCGGAGATGGTGCGCCCCAACCAGCCCTGGTCACTCAATCACGTCACGAGCGGCTGCAGCCCGAGTCCCTACCGCGACGATCTGTTCGGTCCGGAGTTTGCCACCACCGTCTTCGCGAGCGAACCGGTCCATAATGTCGTTCACCGCGAAGTCCTGGTGCGGGACGGGGCCGGCTTCACCAGTCATCGCGCGGCGGGTGAGGAGCAAAGTGAGTTTCTCGCAAGCACCGACAACTGGTTTCGGCCCATCACCACCAAGACCGGCCCGGACGGCGCGCTCTATATCGCC
Organism: uncultured Bifidobacterium sp.; assembly: GCA_964561105.1. GTDB lineage: Bacteria > Verrucomicrobiota > Verrucomicrobiia > Limisphaerales > JADLHS01 > JADLHS01. The sequence goes on from CAZLOH010000020.1 coordinate 5,242, forward strand.
GACATGTACCGTTTCGTCCTCGAACATCCCGAATGGATTTCCCCGGAGATGCAGGCCCGACTGGACCTGCGGGCCGGCGATGATAAGGGACGCATTTATCGCGTCGTGCCCGAAGGCAAAACGCTGCGGCCCATTCCCAACCTGGCCGCCAAAAACAGTCGTGACCTCGTCGCGGCCATGGACAGTGTGAATGGCTGGCAACGCGACACGGCGATGCGCCTCCTGTTCGAGCGGGCGGATCGTTCGGTGGGTGAATCGCTCGCTCAATTGTTGAGTTTGACCCATGCGCCAAAGGTCCGATTGCAAGCCCTCGCCACCCTCGGCCTGCTCAACCTTCTCACGCCGGACATGGTGATCAGCGCCCTCGCCGACCCGCATCCGGCCGTGCGCTGCGAAGCGCTCCGCCAAGGCGAAGCGTTGGCCGGAAAAAGCGAGGCGTTGTTTGCTGCCGTTGCCAGCTCGGCGCTGGACAGCGATCCCACCGTCCGCTTGCAGGTGGCCTTTTCGCTCGGCGCGTGGCCGCCCGAAAAAAACGAAGTCGCGCTCCGCCAGCTCGCCGCGCGCGAAGACGCGGACGAATCGTTGCGCGTCGCGATCATGTCGTCGCTGCGCCCCGACAGCGCGCTGTTCCAACAGTTGAAAGGGGCCGATCCCATCCCCAAACCGGCGGCCACCAGCATCGCTTTGACGCCCTCCTCGACGGATCGCGCCCAGGTCATCGCCCATTACGCGGGGATTGGTAATCTGACCGGGGACGCGCAGCGCGGACACCAGCAATTTCAGGCCCTCTGCGTTCCGTGTCATCGGTTGCGGGGCGAAGGGAACGAGGTCGGGCCTGACCTGGGCATGGTGGGCAACAAACCGGTGGATTGGTTGATCACGGCGATTCTCGATCCGAACCAGGCGGTCGAAGCCCGGTATCGCGCGTGGACCGTCACCCTCAAATCGGGCGAGGCTTTGGACGGGATCATTTCCACCGAGACCGCGAACAACCTCGTCCTGCGGATGGCGGGCGGCCTCGAGCACGCGGTGTTGCGGAGCGACATCGCGACCATGTCGCCCTTGAAACAGTCGCTCATGCCCACCGGGTTTGAATCCGCCTTGAAACCGCAGGACCTGGCCGATCTCCTGCGCTGGCTGCGTTCGCCCTGACCAAGGCTGGAAACGGTCACGGGGGCCAGGATGAACCGCAGGGTCGGCACACCCGCGCGAGGAGACGTTGGTGGCGAAGTGGATTTGCCACGCAGTTACAGTGAGGAACGGCGAGGTATGTGAGCAACCGTTCGTATCGGTGGCGGAAAGAAACATTGCAATGAAAGCCATGAGTGAACAGAGCGGTGAACTGAGCCGCTTCAGAAATGGAGTTGTGCGCTGCCTGGCGGCGCTGGCCGGCGCGCTGTGCTTTCATTTGCTGGCCAGTTCGTCCGGCGCGGCCGAATTTCGCGTCGCCACCTTCGAGGCGGATATTACGATCCCCATCGGCCACGCCTGCATGGGTGGCGGCGTGGCGGACGCCCGGGAAATCGTTGACCCGCTTTACGCCAAAGGCTTCGTGCTGCAGGGAGCGGGAGAACCGATCGTCGTGGTGGCGCTCGATTGGTGCCAGTGCAACAACGATTCGTACGACCGCTGGCGCGCCGGCCTGGCGCAAGCTGCCGGCACGCGCCCCGAGCGGGTCATGCTCGCGACGGTTCATCAGCACGACGCGCCCATCTGTGATCTCACCGCGCAGCGGCTGCTGGACGAACAAGGGTTGCCAGGTTGGAACTGCGACCCGGAGTTTCATGAGACGGCCATCCGGCGAACCGCCGCCAGTCTGGCGGCCGCGCTGAAGCCGGCGCGGCGCGTGACGCATTTTGGATTTGGCCAGGCCCGGGTGGAGCGACTGGCTTCCAATCGCCGCGTCGTGCGGCCGGACGGTCAGATCACGTGGGAACGGGGCAGCAAAAGCGGCAACATTTTCGACGCGCCGGAAGGAGAGATTGATCCCTGGCTCAAGACGCTCAGCTTCTGGGATGGCGATCAGCCGGTGCTGGCGTGGAGTTGTTATGCCATCCATCCCATGAGCTATTACGGCCAGGGTGGCGTCTCGGCGGATTTCCCGGGCCTCGCGCGCGCCCGGCGCCAACGCGAGGACCCGAGCGTGTTTCAAATCTATTTCACGGGCTGCGGCGGCGATACGACCGCCGGCAAGTACAACCATGGCGCGCACACCAATCGCGCCGTGCTCGCCGGGCGTTTGTATGAAGGAATGGTCGCGGCCTGGAAGGCGACCAAGCGTGAGCGATTGCGCACGGTGGATTTTCGCGTGGCGCAACTGCGGTTGCCGGCGCGCGACACGGGCGCGTTCACGCTCGCAGCCATGCGCGCCACGCTGGCAGACACCAACGCCACGCGCTGGCAGCGTATTTCCGCCGCTTTGGGACTGAGCTGGCGGCAACGCGTGGCGCAGAACATTCCGATCGAGGTTCCGGGGCTGGATCTGAATCGCGGCCGGGCCCAGTTCGCGATCCTGCCCGCGGAGAGCTTCGTTGGTTACCAACTGGCGGCGCAAAAGCTGCGGCCGAAATCGTTCGTGATGGTGGCGGGTTTCGGTGACGGCGCGCCCGGCTACATTCCCACCGACGCCGCTTACCGCGACGGCTACGCGGACAACTACTGCTGGACAGCGCCGATGGTCGAGCCGCTCATGCTGCGGGCATTGAGCGAGGCGCTGGGGGTGAAAGCGAGGTAGGAGCAGCGTTCGGTGGCCGGCGGCACCGTGTGGGCAGTGTGGGGCCAGGCAACGCTTCACTCGTAGCTGACGAGCAGCGAGAATTTTTCGGTGTCGGGCTTGATTGAAACGGTTTCTTCCTTCGCATCGAAATCCCGGTGAGGTTGGCCGTTCACCTGCACACTTTGAATCGTTCGCCCGCCCGGATGACGCAGGCGGACGACCATTCGGGCGGGCTTCGTGCGCGTGGGCACGGTGATGTCCACCGCCAGTTCCCGCGCGTTCTTGTGCGAGGTGAGGCGGTAGCTCACCGGCCCGAAGCGGGTCGGGGCGTTCTTGACCTCGAGCGTTTTGCCGGCTTGCAACCAGTCGCTCGGAATGAACGGAGCGAGCCACAAATCCTCGCCGCGTTCCTGCACCAGCATGGTGCGGGTCTGATGCAGGAAGTAGCCCGTCTCATGCGTCTTGTCCCACGCGCCGCTATGATGGAAATGCTCCCAAAGCGTCAACACTTCGGTGTTGAGCAGCGACGCCAGGCTGTTGAAGTAGGAACGGACGAACGGCTTCACGTCGTCGCGCAGCGCGTAAACTTCCGCGTTGCGACAGTAGTAAGGCTGGACTTTGGCGAAGCCACCGAGGTTGAACCAATCCTTCGCGTTCTCCGCCGCCGGATAATCAAACCAGCCTTCACCCAGGAACTGCACGTCCTCCAGATGGTTCAACATGCGCGTCACCTCCACGTCGTCCGGCGCGAACACGCCGGTGGGCACGAGTTGATGCGCGCCCAGTTCCACGTCGTAAGCCCAACTGCGCCCGGCGTCGTCGCCCGGAAAAAAGTCCGCCAGCTTGCCGGGGCTGTGAACCTGCGACGGATAGAGCGGAATCCAGGTGCCGTCGCGCAACGGTAGCACGGGCGACTGTTCCTGCGTCCAGCGATAGGCGCGCCGGATGTTTTGTTTCAAATCCGCCGCGCCACGCGTGTAAGCCGCCGCTCGGGGATCGCCGATGGCTGCCAGACTGGTGCCCAGCTCGGCCAAGGCCGCGTGGTAATAGCCGTTCAGCATGAAGTGAAACGCGAACGAATTCCAATCCGCCATCACTGCGGGCGGCATCAGGCCGGATTCCGGCAGCGGCTGGCCGTCCGCGCCGAGCTGTCTGGTTTTCGCCGTCTGCCGCAAAATCCAGTCGCCGACACGCCGGAGTTCCGGGGCGTTCTCGCGCAACCACGCCTGGTCGCCGGTCAGTTGATAGTGCTCGCCCAACGTCCACAGATGCCACGCCGTGCCGAACGTGGTGTAGCCGGTGGTGAGAAATCCGTTGGTGTTGTAGCGATGAATGAAGAAATCCAGCCCGCGCTGCGCGAAGTCGTGATGGCCGAGGAAGTCCATCCCGCGAATCACCGAGTGCGCCTCGCTTTCGAGCGGGCCATACGACATCGCGGCAATCCACGGCGCCACCCGCGCGCCGTCCGCCTCGTTGCGTGCCGCGATGAGACAACGCACCTGCGACGAGCGGATGACGTGGTTGAGGAATTCGTCCGGCGTTTCAATCTGCGTGGCCGGAGCGAGCACGGCCTGCCAGTATCGCTCGACTCCAGCGCGCAGTTTCGGCGCATCGTCGAGTTGCATCGTGTTCACCTCCTGGTCGCCGAGAAAAACCACCACGCGCCGGCGGCTCCGCGCGGGCAGCGTGAACTCAAGCGCCAGCGCCCCGGGCGCGTTGGTGATGACGACGAAATCAGGCCGGTCCAGCACCACGGCGGCGCGGGTCAAACCGAGCAGCGCGGAGAACCGCATTTCACCCTCGCGCTGAAGTTGCGCCGTCGGGCGGGGTTTTCCTGGCAACTCGAAGGTCAGCGCCAACTTAGCGGGCGCGGGCTGTTCACGCAGATTTTCGACCGTGAATTCCGCGACGCAAACCGCACGGCGATTCAGGCGGATCGGGTTTTCTCCATCCGCATCAGTCGGGGCAACGAACACACGTTCTCCATACCGCACGCCGTCGCGCTCGACTGTGATCACGGGAATCGGCAACCAACCGCCGTCCAAAGTGCGACTCGTGCGATCGCGGCGGCCGTCGCCAAAAGCGAAGTGAAGCTTGCCCGCGCTGCCAAACCAATCGTCGTTCTTGACCGACGTGACGGGAAAACTCAGATCGCCGCCGCGCTCCACCACATATTTCGTGTTGTCGCACGACAACGAGAGCATCACCGGCCCTTCATTCTGGGCGTCGTGATGCGTCCTGGCCATCGCCTGCGCGAAGGTCTGATCCGGCCTCGCGCGCACTTCATCCAAAATTGTTTTGCGACCGGCGATGCGGCGTTTGTATTCCGCGAGCGACGGCGCGACGGCCTTGTCGTCGGCGAGGCGCACAAACAATCGGCGACTCGGCACATAGACGCAGCCGTTGGTCAACAGGTCCTCGATGCCCACGCCCACACCGCCGTCGGGCAGATGAAACTGGAGGATCGTCGCGTCGCTTCGGGAGAAACCGAGCCGCGCGTACTTCAGTTTGAGTCGCAACGGCCGGGCCAGTTGCCAATCATTCCATCCGGTTGCGACCACCGACAGCCGGCCTTCGAGCGCGAGCAGTTCGCCGCTGAAGACGCGCACGCTACCGACGCCATCGGCTGGCGCAGTTTCCATTTCTGCGACAATGCTCAACTCTTCCCAACGTGTGCGCGTGTAGGCCGTGAGTTCGCGGACCGTCAGCGATTTTTCCTTCGTCGGCAGCAGCCAGCGGACTTTGCGAGTTTGCAGCAAGCCGCCCGTGGGAGACTTGGGCGAGAGGCGCACAACGATTTCGTTACCCTCCACTGATGTCTCGCCGGCGAGCGGCCACCAGTTGCCCTGCCACGCGGATTCGCCAAACCAGCCTTGAACTTGCACCGCCCCGGCCGCCGGCAACTGTTCGCGGTCGGCGAAACGCAATCGCACCTCGCGCAGCGCGCGATTGTTGAACAACTTCAATCCGATGCCCGCGACTCCGCCCGCATCAGGTGTGAGCGTGTAACTGCCATCGGCGTTTGCTGCCAGTGCGGTTTCCAATCGCAAATCTTCCGCGCGAAATTCCTGCAGCCGATTCGCCGTGGCGCCGTTCGTGCGCTGCGGATCGAAGGTCACGACCTCGGCAATGGGCGCGATGTTCACCACCGCGCCCACGGTCGCTTCGCGCGCGTTGGTGGAACGGATGAGCCGGGCGTTGGCCCAGTTGGCCATGTCGCAGGCAATGCCGTCGCCGGCATCAGCGGCTTCGAGCACGAGTTCCTGCGCGCCGGCGACCGGCACGTTGATCGCTTTCGCCGCGTCGCCACTGCGCAGGATGCCGCTGTCAAAAAGCGTTTGGCCGTCGGCCTGCACGCGGAAGATGACGCTGCCGCTGGCGCAGGGCTGCAAGCCCACCTCGGCCTCGAACCGCGCGTACTCGGCGCCGAGCAACACGACCAGTTTGCCGTTCGCGTGATGGCCGAGGCCGTTGGTGTAAGTTTGCGAACCGATGCGCAATGGTTCGCCAGCCTTGCTCGGATCATGCGCGGCGACATCCAGCCCCAGTTCGCCCCAAGCCTGGTTGTGGGCCAGGAGCAACTCGGGATGCGCGGAGAGATTATCCGTCACCGGCGCACTCTGGGCGTTCACACTGCTCACTGCGGCCAGCAACGTCAGCAGGAGCAGCCAGATTGCCGTAGCCCGACGCCAATGCGGTGCATAGCCAACGTAGCCGCCGACGTGAGGAGGCGGACGGAGTTGGCATTTTCGAGCACCCACCTCCTCACGTCGGCGGCTACGGTTCGTCGCAGTTTCATGCGCGATGTGAAATCTACGAGTCAAGGACAGCGATTGCGTCGGGAGGTTAGTTTGAGAAACTGGATTCGTTTTCATGATGAGGTCTGCGTTGGTGCGGCTGACTGAGTTCGCGTCGCGCACGCCACCCAGACGCCGAGCAAGGCGACGGCCAGACCGATGCTGAAGATTAACCAGGAATAGTGAACATCGCCGTAGCCGTGGGCGGCGATTCGCCCCGAGTCCTTCACAAAACTCCAATACCAGATCACGCCGGCCAGGAGTTGCAGGCCCACGGTGAACCAGGAAACGCGGATCGGCCGGTTGCGCGCTTCCTCCACCAGAATCAGCCCGCACACATACGCGAAATAAACGCTGATCAGCACCGGAGCGAGCACTGGTCCATACCAGGGCTTGGGAATCAGGAAGAGACAATCCCACTGCAACCAACTGGCCGGCCAGTCCGCCAGCCACTTCAGCCCGGCGTAATAGAAAATGTCCCAGAGGCCGAAGATGAAAAAGAAATAAGCCGACCGGGTGCGAAGGTTATGGCCGGTCAGCCAGGCCACCGCCAGGATCATGGCCAGCGTGCAGGCTTCGCGAATGATTTCGATTTTCAGGCGATCCGCCACGGTCGCCGGAGGTTCGCTGCCGGCTGGCATGAGCAACCGACGCAGGTAAATCACGCAGATCGCCTCCAGCAAGCCCATGGCAATTGCGTAAACCCCGATCCAGCCCAACTTCCGGCACACTTGCGCGACTGGTCCGTCCAGCACCTTGTTCTTCATTCCAAATACAATGACTCCCCGATCTGGTTCAAAAACCCAACCACCCACGGCGGGAGGGATGGTTGGGTTGGCCGCGGCTGGAGTTTTCCAGCCCAAGTTTGCGGCGAAAAATCAACCGCATCCCACTCCACGCGAATTCGCTCCAGCCTCTCTGTCTTTGACCAACTCTGCAATCCCATTCCCGTCCAACTTGAGACCCACCTGGCTCCTGCCGCAAAGCCAGAGGAGGTAGAACGGCTTGCGCTGCGAGCCGTCGTGCCGCGTCGAGCGGCGCGCAGAGGCCAGGGTGGAGGCGCGCGCACTGGGTCATTCGTTTCCGCCCGCTCTGCGCGGGCGGGCTTGTCGCAGCGCGACAAGCACCACCTGACAAGTGAGGCGCGCCAATCGCGGCGTGCCGGCTTATGATTTGGGCCGTTGATACGTTCCGGCTTCGGCCCGGAACGAAATGGCCAGGCGATTCCAGCCGTTGATGGCCACGATGGCGAGCGTGAGGTTCACCAGTTCTTTCTCGGTGAACTGTTTCCGCGCGGCATCATACGCGGCATCCGGGACGTGCGAGTCCGCCACGAGCGTGACGGCTTCGGTCCAGGCCAGCGCGGCGCGCTCGCGTTCCGTGAAGAACGGCGTTTCCTCCCAGGCGGGCAGCGCGTAGAGACGCTGCTCGGTTTCGCCCTGCGCCCGCGCGTCCTTGGTGTGCATGTCGAGGCAGTAGGCACACCCATTGATCTGCGAGGCGCGCGTCTTGACCAATTCCAACAGCAACGGCTCGAGGCCGCAGTGGTGAACATAACCTTCCAATCCCGCCATGGCCTTGTAGCCGTCTGGCGTGGTGGACTTCCAATCCAGTCGTGTTTTCATATTCGTTTCCTTGGGTGAATCAGCGTTCGCTCCGCTTGCGCGCGCCCGGACGAGACTGGCGCGTGGCGGGGGCCGGCTTTTGAAGAAACTCCTGCAAAACCACCGCCTGATTGTGCGCCTCGTCATGCGCGGAATACACCAGCGTCACCGGGCCGCGTTTCAGGGCGTCGCGCAAGGGTTGCAACGCGGGCTGCTGCGATTTCAGTTCCTCGCGATAGCGTCGGCGGAATTCCACCCAGCGCTCCGGATCATGCCCAAACCAGTTTCGTAAGGCGTCGGTCGGCGCAATTTCCTTGAACCAGCCGACGATGCGCAGTGCTTCTTTTTTGACGCCGCGCGGCCAGAGCCGGTCCACCAAATAGCGTTCGCCATCGTCGGCGATTGCGGGTTCGTAGGCGCGCTTGATGTAAAGTTTCATCACCGTTGGACTTGTTGAGCTTTGAACTCATTCAAATGGTGTGGTGGGCTGGATGGGTCGCGCGGCTTCTCCTGGGCAGTATTGGTGTTGGTGCTTATCCACACCGCCTCGTTCCCCGCGCCCGCGCGCGTTGAACCTCGCGAGGCGCGCTCGGGCGCGGTGGACGAGGGCGTCCACCACCGCGCGCGTGGGCGCGTGCGCTCCCTGCTGCCATAAGGTGAGATGCACGCCGCGGGAACAGGACGTTGTTTTACTTGTGGACGTGCCGGTCCCTGTCGCGCTCCAGTTTTCCGAGTGCGCTGCACCACGCGGACGATCTGACCAACCGTGGTTTCAACCGTGACGCTCTTCACGGCGACATCGTAAAAGTGCTAAAGCTGTATTGCAAATACAACTTCGCGCTCGACAACTTGCCCTTGAATTCAGTTTTCGATTCCGTCACGCTCCCGCCCCATGTTTTCGGGTGACGATTCAGATTACTGGCTTGGACGGAGCGCTTATTTTTCGGAGCAAAAATTTGGCCCGCGGGAAATGTGTTCTTCCGAGGTTCAGGTTCTCAAAGACAAAATCCTCGCTGTGGAGAAGTCTCGTCGTATGGCGCGCTCCGTGACCGCAATCGTTTTTAGACCCGTATGAATGCCATCAGAATTGAAGACATACTCAAACTCGTCCTCATCGGATGGATCGTCATCATCGCCGCCTCGTGGTTGATGGGGCGGCTCTGCCGCAAAATTGTGCAGCCGCTCGCCGTGGGTGAGATTGCGGCGGGGCTGCTGCTCGGGCCTTCGTTTCTCGGCCTGTTCGCGCCGGGTGCGGTCAACTTTCTTTTTCCCAATGAAGTCAAAGGACCGCTGGCGTTGTTCGCCGAATTCGGCTTGCTGCTGATGCTGTTCCAGGTGGGCATGGAGTTCGATTTTTCGCACCTGCGGCAGAAGTCGAAGGTCGTGATGGCCTCTTCGTTCATGGGCATTCTCGCGCCGCTGGTGGGCGGGTTGATGATCGCCCCCTGGCTGCACCGCACGTTTGCGCCTGAGTTGCCGGCATTCGGGTTCAAGCTGTTCGTCTGCATCGCCCTTTCCATCTCCGCGCTGCCGGTCATGGGACGCATTCTCCTGGAAATGCGGCTGGAGCGCACCGCCCTCGGCGCCACGACCATCAGCGCCGCCGCCATAGATGACGCCGTGGGCTGGATGCTTCTGGGCATCGCCACGGCCATCGCCAAGCAGGGCGACAACTTCTCCTGGCTGCCGTTTCTCGGTGAAGTGGTGTTGATCATTCTCTACTTCATGGTGTTGATGAAGGTGATCGGCCCCCTGCTGATCAAGGCCTGGCGCAAACAATGCGACAAATACCAGACCGACACCTTCACGCCCGGCTTTCTCGCCATCCTGTTTTGCGCGCTGTTTGTCTCCGCGTTGATCACGAATCTGCTCGGCATTTTTTGCATTTTCGGCGCGTTCGCGATGGGCGTGGCGCTTCATTCGGAGCCGTCGTTGGTGAAGGCGTGGCGCGAACGCTTTGCCGACTTCGTCATTTTCCTGCTGGTGCCGATTTTCTTCACCAAGACCGGTTTGAACACCAAGATCGGCTCCTTCGACACCGCCACCGCCTGGTGGGCGTGCGGGCTGGTCTGTCTGATGGCCATCATCGGCAAACTCGGTGGCTGCACCCTGGGGGCGCGATGGGCCGGCGCGTCCTGGCGCGATGGACTTTGCATCGGCTCGCTGATGAACGCCCGTGCGCTCATGGGTTTGATCGCCATTGACGTGGGGCGGGAACTTGGCCTGCTGAACGACAAACTCTACACGATGTTCATCATCATGTGCCTGATCACCACCGCTGCCACCGGTCCGCTGCTCCGTATCTGGTTGCCACCCGATTTGAAGAAGCTCATCCCGCGGTGACGGGCGGAGTCCGAGCGACGTCGGGCGAGTGAAGTCGCCGAGACATTTGCCGCCCTCAAGGTTGCAAACCAGGTGGCGTTCACGCCACCATGCGTTCAACAACATCACAAAGAATCCACGCTATGCTCTTTTCAACCGACTCGGCAATCTCGCGAAGGAACGGTTGGCTCGGCTTGATGTTCGCGGTGACGCCGTTGCTGGCGGCGGAGGCGCCCCGGCCGGAACCGGCCGTGGTCGAGCCGTTTATTCCCATCGCCCGCGGGGTTGAAGCCGGTCAAGTGACGATCGGGTCGCCGGAGTTCGTGGGCGTGAAGGACGGACATCTCTTTCGCAACGGCCAGCGCCTCCGGCTCTGGGGGATCAACATCGTCCAGGAATACGATACCCGCTTCACGAAGGAGGAACAGTTGCGGATTCTGGACCGCATCCAGGCGGTCGGCTTCAATGCCCTGCGACCGCATCTGTATGACATCTACCTGGTGCCCGACGGCGACGCCGGCTGCACCGTTTCCACTTACATCAAGGGTGATAATTCGGCGATGGACAAGGTGGATCATTTCCTGGCCGCCGCCGCCGAGCGCGGCCTCTCGCTTTTCATGACTTTCGACCGCCGCAGAAGGGCGATTACCCCAGAGACTTGGAAGCTGGTGCCCGGCGATGATGGCAAGGATGAGGTCGAGTGGAAAAAAACCGTCGCCGAATTGAACACGACCCATCCGCATCCGGCGACGTGGATCGAGCAAGTCTGGCCGCTGGATGAACGGCTGGAAAAAATTTACACGCTCTGGGTCAAAAACCTGCTGGCGCACACGAATCTTTACACCGGCAAAACCTACGCCGAGGACCCGGCCATTGCCATGTGGGAGATTTCAAATGAATCCAGCTTCATCCCCATGGCGATGGACGGCAGCTCGGCGGCGTACACCGGCTATTTTGCCAAACAGACACAGAAGCGCTGGAATCAATTCCTGCGCGACCATTATCAAACGACGGACCGGCTCAAAGTCGCCTGGCGCACGTTGGAAAAAGGCGAGTCGTTGGAGGAAGGCACCATCACTGTGTCGCCCGTCCCCGTGCCAGTTTTGGAAAAGCCATCCCAGGATGATGGCAAGTATCCTTACCGCCGCATCCGCGACCTGACCACGTTCTTTGTCAATCAATACATCGAGGCGAACAACCGCATCCGGGCGGTGATTCGTGCCGCCGCGCCCAAGGGCGTCGGTGCGAATGTGGTGCCGATCGGCTACGACACCCACTACCAGCCCAATCTCCTGGACATGTATGGCGCGGCGGGCGGTGACGTGTCCATCGCCGGCCTTTATTCCTGGGTGCGCACCTATGACACCGCCGACCCGACTTATCCCTGGACCTCCGCGTTGGCGCAGCCGCCGGCGTTGTACGGCATGGACCTGGGACGCATTGCCGGCAAACCAACGGTGACTTACGAGGTCAACATCCATCGGCCGGCACCCTATCGGGCGGAGTTTCCCTTTGTCATCGCGGCGTATGACTCCGCGCGAAACTGGGACGGCGCCTTCTGGTACTACTGGATGGATGGCAACGACAAAGTTGCCAAAACTTACGAGGAACTGAACGCCGGAGATCAGACCTACGCTTCGACCGGCGATGCCTGGGCCGGCGTGGGGACCTATCACGACCCCATCATGGTCGCCGCGATCAAGGTCGCCGGCACGATCTTCAAGACCGGCGCGCTCCGCGCCGATGAGCACCCCGCGCGCATCGTCGTCGGGCCGGAGGAATTGATCTGGTCGAACGCCAAGATTGGACCGTGGTTGAATGTCGTGCGCGCCGCCATGCGCGACGGCGGCGCCGAGATTGCCTTTGATCCGCAGGACGCGCCGCGCCCGCCCAACCTGACGATTCCGCCCGCGACGACCAAGACCAGCCGGCTGGGGCCGGACGTCCGGTTCGATCACGTCAAACGCCAGATGATTTGCGACGCCGAGAAAGTGAAGCTGTTTGTCGGCTGGCCGGATTCAACCACGGTTTCCTTCGGCGACGGCATTTCCATCAACGGGCTGAAGGTCGGTCAGTTCATTGCGTTCGCGATGGTCACGGAAGATTCCCAGCCCATCGGCCGGAGCGAGCGAATTCTTCTGACGGCGCTGTCCACCGGCGAGAACAAGGGGTTCAAATACGATCCCAAGGCCACCACCAAGACCGGATGGGAAGGGATGTTGGCCGGCGTCGTCGCCTCCGGCGAGGGACCGGTGCAGGTGGTCTGGCCGAAAGTGACGGTCGCGCTGGGAAATCGCAAAGGCAACTGCACCTGGTTCAACGTGTTTCCCGAAGCGATCGGCCAGGAGCCGGTCAATGGAGAGCTGGTGTTCGACGGCTCGCGCCCGGCGGCGTGGGCGGAGGTGAAGTTTCCCACGGCGCCGCGCTGAACAAACGGAAGCCAGGGTGCGCATCCTCGCGATGCGCCGCTTGTTCCGCCAACATCGCCAGCATCTGGCGGCCGTCGCGTTGGTTGCGATCAAACCTTGAGTTGCAATTCTGTTGCGCTGCCCGGCACGGCCGCCGGCCACCACCATCCCGGCCCGGGCGTCGAATGGTTGCGCTGAGTTGCGAACCGGGAAGCGAAGGCATGAGTCACGAAGCGCGCAATGCAACAAGACCACGCTGGCGGATCTCTCGTCGCCCATGCCGTTGTCGTCGGTGGGTGGGTTCACCTTACCAAGGCCGGCCCGATCCGGGCGCGGTGAATTGGCCGAAGACAAAACCAGCGCTTCCTTGGCGGGCGGAGTGAGGCTATAAAGGCAGCCATCAATGGGTGGTCGAATGAAGACGAGCGTATTGATTCGGCGCCGGCGCGGTGGCGCGCGGCGATGCCTGGTCGCGAGCCTGTCGTTGGCGGCAGTTGTCGGAGTGCTGCCCAGCGCAATTTCGGAGGAGACACCGACGCCGGCGCGTGTGGCAACCTGGCAACGATGGGAGCATGCTCTGACCAGCACCCATCGGTATGAAAACCCATACGTCGAGGTGACGTTGCAAGTCACGTACACCGGGCCGCAGAATCGCACCCTTCACACCTACGGATTCTGGGATGGCGGCGATACGTTTCGGATCCGCGCCGCTTTTCCCGCGCCCGGAACCTGGCGCTGGGAAACGTCGTGTTCCGACGTCACGAATGCCGGGTTGCATCAGCAGCGCGGCACGGTGGAGGTGGCGACTTATCGCGGTGACCATGAGCTTTACCAGCGCGGCTTCCTGACGGTCAGCGCCAACCGACGTTACCTGGCTTTCGCGGATGGAACTCCTTTCCTGTGGCTGGGTGACACCGCCTGGGCCGCTCCAATGCGGTCAACCGACGACGAGTGGGAGCAGTATCTGGCCGATCGCAAGGCGAAGCATTTCACGTTAATCCAAGTGGCGCCGGCGCCCCGGTGGGCGGCCGAAACCAATCGGCAGGGTGAAAGGCCATTTCAGGATAAAGCCTTGGCGCGGTGCAACCCGGCCTTCTGGCAAAGGTTTGAGCGCAGGATCCAACGCGCCAACGAGGCGGGCTTCGTGGTGCTCGTGGTTGGATTGATGGAGCCGGTCAGCCGCTATCCGACGTCCGAGGCAGCCTGCCGGTTCGCTCACCATCTGGTGGCGCGGCTGTTTGGCAATTTCGTCATCTTCTCGCCGAGCTTCGACAGTCCGTTCATGTCGCTGGCCGATGATGTCGGACGCGCCACCCGTCAGGCCACGGCCGTCCACTTGATCACGCAACACCCCGGCACGCCCTCGCGAGAGCCGACGCCCATCTGGACGATGCAGTATTATGATCGGCCCTATTTGGATATCGCGGGCGTGCAGACCGGGCACAATGGCGGGAATCGGCGGTTGTGCGCCCATCACGCCATCGAGTGGATTCTGCACGCCTATCGCCATGACCCGCACAAACCCGTGGTCAATCTCGAAGCCATGTACGATGGCCACAGCACGAACGGCTGGCAGGCGGTGGACGCCCGTTCGTTGGCGTGGCGGAGTTGGCTATCCGGGGCGATGGGCTATACCTACGGCGCCGGCGACGTGCGACCCAAGGTGCCGCAGGGCAGCGGCGGGGTGTGGACCTGGGTGACGGCCCCGGACAAACCCGATTACTGGCCCAAGGCGCTGCAATGGGAGAGTTCCTTCCAGATGCAATACTTGCATGACTTTCTGGCCGCCATCGAATGGTGGCGGCTCGAACCGGCTCACGACCTGATCCGCCACCAGCCGGACGACGTAACCCGCCGCATGGTGCTGGCGAAAACTGCGGCGAGTGATCTGGCCGTCGCGTATCTTCCAAACAACGAGGCCATCGAAGTGGACGTCTCCAGTTTTCCATCGCCGCTGGCCGCGCGGTGGTTCGACCCGGTGCATGGTCGTTACGCCAGGATTTCCGGTCGCATTGAGAATCGAGACGTTCACCGCTTCGTCCCGCCGGCGAAGGGTGAGTGGGTGCTGGTGCTCGAAACGGCGGCTCCATCGTCCCGTCACTCTGGCGCCACTTCGCCCGCGCGACCGGAGCCTCCTGTTCAAAAAAATGCCGGGCCACTTCGCCCGCCTTCCACAAACCCGCGATAATTCACCGCTGAAGCGAGCCGGGCGGCATCGGGCGAGTGCTTCTGCTTCGGAGCCGATGGCTGCGGTGAGAGTTGCGGGAGACTCAATCCCCCAATTCAACCACGCAGGCTTCCAGGGCTTTCGAGCAAGACGGCACCACGCCGTCCCGCATCAGTTCCTCGCCCGTGAGCACCTTGCCTTCCTGCGGCAAGGCGGCGCGTCCCGGGGCGGGATTGAGTTCACGAACAGTGTAACGCCTGGCCGGGGCCAGTCCCTGCGGTTTAACCGGCAAAGCTTCGCCGTCCTGCCATTTTGGACGCAATCTATTCCGATCGAGATGAAGAATACCTCGATGCGGTTGCTTTGAAGAAAATCAGTACGGCGGCTGAATGACGCGCGGATTCAGCCGGCTGCGTCGCGCGAGTAGCGGCTGAGAAATTCACCGGCATCGTCGGCGCATTTCGAACCGGCAGCGGAACAAAATATGTCGGGCGCAATTCGTGTGGTGGGAGCGGATGCGTCAAAAAGCCTGGAAAAGCCAGCAAATCTCGGCGTTCTCTCCATTGGCACGGTGCCAGCTAAAGCGGATTCAAGCCGTCGTTTCACGGGCTGTCGGCCCGTTGCTTCAGCAGACGAAACAACCACTTAATTTTTTAGCGAATGTCCGGCATTGAATTCATTCAAGCTCTCGGGTTGGTGATGCTCATCGCAGCAGCGGCGGTGTGGCTTTGCCCGCGCATCGGTCTGCCCGTGATGCTTGGTTGTCTCTTGGCGAAGTTTCTCGTCGGGCCGCACACCCGTTCGCCGGAGGTCAGCGCGGATGCGGAGCGGATTCAATCGCTCGCACAGATCGGCCTGGTGTTTCTGATTTTCAGCATCGGCCGGGGAATCCGGTTGCAGCGGCTCAAGAAACTGGGACCGACGCTCGTTCCCGGCCCGGCACTGATTGCCATCGTGGGCCCGGGTGTGTCTGAGCGGGTCAACGAAACGGCTTACTGACTTGCGACCTGAGCGGGTCGCAGTTTCCCCATCCCAACCATAAACAAAGAAAGGCAAGCACATGACAACTGTTATGAATCCACGAACCATATACATCACCGAGGCCGACATGAAACGACTCCGCCCGTTGCTCGAAGGCGTGAAAAATTCGCGCGACGATCTCCGGAGTCTGCAGGCTGAATTGGAACAGGCCCGGGTGCTCGCGCCCACGGAGATTCCTCCCGATGTCATCACCATGAACTCCAAAGCCCGGTTGCGCGATCTGGACACCAATGAGGAAATGATCTTCACCCTGGTCTTCCCGGGCAATGCGAACATCGAGCAGGACAAGATTTCGGTCGTGGCGCCCATTGGCACCGCGATGCTCGGTCACCGGGTGGGGGATGAATTCGAATGGGAAGTGCCCGCCGGCGCCGTCCGGCTCCGCGTCGAAGCGGTGCTTTATCAGCCCGAAGCTTCCGGGCACTTTCACTTATGAATCGTCGCCGAGCGCCCGGGCGGGCGAGCTTTCGCAGGGGAAGCGCGCGGTGGCCGTCCGGCCGCGCGTTTCCACTCGGGAGGGGCAAAGCCCGGCAACGCGTTTCCCCAGCGACGCCGTGGACGGTTACCTTGCTGGCGGCGTTGAGCGCGGGAGTGGCCGTGCCAGCCGTCGTCTGGCGCGTGTTATCCGTTGGCCAAATCCCATGGGCGCTGCTCGCACTGGGATTGGCGCTCGCGGGCGTTTCGTTGACGGCCGCGCTGATGGGGAAGCGCGTCCAACTGGGGAAGCGACACTACGCGGTCTCGAATTTTTTCAAATCCGAGGCCATCGCGTTCCACGACGTGTGCATGGTTGTCGAAGCTCCCGGAGTTTTCTGGAAAACCGTCCGCATTCACCTGCGTCGCCCGTCCCGCTTCGGTTGGGAAGTGACGTTCGTCCCCCGGCGCGCAACCGAGACATCACCGACGCGGTGGCGCAAAGCGGGCGCAGTCCGTCCCGCCGGTCCGGCGCCCGACTGGTTTTCTGCTTGTTCAACCAGTCAACCGGAGTAGGATGCGCAATAGGAACAACCCGAACACTGGCCCATTGGGCCGCCGGGAAGGTTTCCTTGATGAGTCAGTCATGGTTGCCGAATCAACTTTAACCGCCACCTCGCAGCCCCAGAGAAATCGGGGCACATTGCTCATCGTGGACGATGAGGAAGGGGCGCGCCTTTCCCTGCGCGTCATTTTCAAGGACGACTACGAAGTGCTGCTCGCGCCGGACGGCGCCACGGCCATTGACATCGTCCAGAAACAAAAGGTGGACGTGGCCATCGTGGACATCCGCATGCACGGCATGTCCGGCGTCGAAGTGCTCGAACGCATCAAGTACATTGACGCCACCATCGAGGTGCTGATGATCACCGCGTTCGAGACGACGGACACGATCCGGCAGGCGCTGCGCCTGCGCGCGTGTGATTACATCAACAAGCCCTTCGACATTCCGGCGCTGCGGGCGGCCGTGTCCGGTGCCATCCAGCGGCACACCCTGGACACCGAGGTGTTCAACAACACGGAGAAACTCCAGCAGTTGTACCAGGAGTTGCAGAAGCAACAGGAAGCCGGCCGGGTGGCGCAGACCCGGGGGGACATTTACGCCAGCATCATTCACGACATCAACGGCCCGCTCACGGTCATCTCCGGCTTTCTCCAATTGATCAACCAACGCATTGGCGACGGCGACACGCTCGATGCCGAAGGGCTGGCGTTTCTGAAGGATCGCCTGCGGACCATGACCCGGCAGGTCACGAACTGCATCGAGATTTCGCGGCGTTACTTGAGTTCGTTCAGCCGGCAACCGGCGGAATTCGCGCGTGTGGGCGTCAATCAACTGTTCAACGATCTGGAACACGTGATCCGCGTTCATCCGCGGTTGCTGAACAATGAGTGCCTGGTCCAGCCATTGGACGAGGATATCGGCGTCAAGCTCAACGGCACGGAATTCATCCAGTTGCTGCTCAATCTGGCCGTCAACGCCTTCCAGGCCTCGCCGGAGCCGCATCGGGTGGAAATCAGCGGCGCGGTGGTGGAGTCGCCGGTGGATTTGGCCGCGTACAAGGACGGCCCGGGCGAACGGTTGCTCAACGTCGAGAATTTCCAGAATGTCGCCCCGCTGCTCCGCGTCAGCGTGCGCGACAACGGCCCGGGGATTCCGACCGAGGTGCTGCCCAAAATTTTTGAACCGTACTTCACGACCAAGGATGCGCGCGAGGGGACCGGTCTGGGGTTGAACATTGTGCAACGCTTCGTCCGGGCCGGCAGCGGCACGCTGCACGTCCGGACCGCGCCCGGTGAAGGGACCGAGTTCACCGTGATCCTGCCCGCAACTCCGCTGGCGAAATGATCCGGTGACCAGGCCATGAAGAAAATCCTGTTGGTGGACGATGATGCGGTGGTGCTGGAGCTGTACCGGAAGAAACTCGCGGCGAGCGGATTCGAGGTGCGGACGGCGCCGGACGGGTTGGCGGGCATCAAATCCCTCGGTGAATTTCGGCCCGACCTCGTGGTGCTGGACTTGATGATGCCTAAGTTTTCGGGCGCCGACGTCCTCAAGTACCTGCGCGCACAACCGGCGCTCGCCCAACTTCCCGTGGTGATTTTGACCAACGACTTCGCGAGTGACCTGGCTCGCGCGGTGTCGGCGCTGAATGTGGCGCAGGCCATTGCCAAAGGTCAATGCACTCCGGCGAAAATGCTTGCGATCGTCAACCGGCTGCTCGGAATTGAAACTCGCGACCAACCAACGGTGAAACCCGCCAGCGGGCTGCCCATGTCGGACACGGCGGTATTTTCGGACGAAGCTCGCGAAATGTTTCTAGCCGGCGCCGGGGAGAGTTTCACCGATTTGCAGTATGTCGCCGGGGAATTCGCCGCGGATCCGGAGGCGGCCGTGCCATCGGGCAACCTGGCGGAATTCTACCGGCGCACGCATCATCTGACCGGCGCGGCCGGCGTCGCCCGCTGTCATAACGTCGCGCTCATGGGGGGCGCGCTGGAGGCGTTGTTGCACGAACTGGTGGAACAGCCGCAACTCATCAATCCGTCCACCGCGCGGACGATTGCCTTGTCGGTGGACTTGCTTGGGAAATTGATCGCGAACGCCAGCACGGCCCGGGGGACGGATACGATTGCGGGCCAGGTGCTGGTGGTGGACGACGATCCGCTGGCCAACCGGATTGCGCTGGCGGCGCTTTCCCGGGCCAACCTCGGCGGCCAGGCCGTGCCGGACCCGAATGCGGCCCTTCGCTTGCTGGCGCAACAGCGGTTCGAACTGGTGTTGCTGGATGTCGAGATGCCGCACCTGTCCGGCTTTGAACTGGGTCGAAAAATCCGGCTGCTGCCCGGTTACGAAAACACACCGATGATTTATGTCACGGCCCACAGTGATTTTGAGAGCCGGGCGCGGAGCATTTTTTCCGGCGGCAACGATCTCATCGCCAAGCCCATCCTGCCCATTGAACTCGCCGTCAAAGCCGTCAGCCACTTGCTCCGGGGACGACTCGCGACGGCAGGGGTGGCTGCGGGTTGAAAAAAAACCAGCCGGACGAGAACGACATTGGACCAGGATGAGGATGCCAGATGACGCGTGAACGCCAGCCAAGGGTTGAATTCAGAATCGTGCTCGTCACCGCGCCGAACTTGAAGACGGCGCGGCAGTTGGCGCGGGCGGCGTTGGCGGCGCGACTGATCGCGTGCGCGAACCTGATTCCGGCCATCGAGTCGCACTATCGCTGGCAAGGTAAACTGGAGCGGAGCGCGGAGGTGTTGTTAATCATGAAGACGACGCGGGGGCGGCTGGCGGCTCTGGAAAAACTGGTCGCGGCCCGGCACCCTTACGACACGCCGGAATTTGTGGTGCTGGATGTGCTCGCCGGGGCAAAAAAGTATCTTGGCTGGTGGAGCGAAAGCTGTACGTCGGCCTGATCACTCGTCGGACAAGATTTTTCTTGGAGTGTTGCATCAATACCGGACTTCAGCCCGGTGGGAACGAGAGACCTGAAACCAAGCCGTTTCAACGGCTTGGTGTAGTTTGCCGGTGGGAAACGGTTGAAACCGTTTTCCGCGCACGCTCCAACCGGCACCTGGCTAAGGCCGGGTGTTAATGAGATCACTCCCGCACTGGCAAAAAACTGAGATGCGCTTCTCCCGGTGCCGGTAAATAACTTTTCGTTGCAACTTTTACAACAGAAGCGCAAAACAGTGGGCGTTCAATCGGTCGGTGGTCGTGGCGCAACAATTCGTCAGGAAACTGACGCCAGGGCAGAATCAAAACTATCTGCCAGCTAGAACCGGCGGGCGGGTCCATCCGCCCGCCGGTTGGTTTTGCGCCGGCCGGTCGGCCTGAACGGGCTTTGCTTTCCGCTTGCCAAGCGCTCGGGCGATTCGGCATCTTCCGACATGGCAGCGCAGACCAAGAACCTCGACTCGCAATTCTATCACCCGGCGGACGCCTTTTTTGCCGCGCATCCCCATTTGGGGCTGACCTTCGACGATCTCACCCTCGCCACGCTCTATTCGGAAATTCTCCCGCGCGACACCCAGCTCGAAACCGAACTCGCCGACGGACTCCGCCTGAACATCCCCGTCATCTCCGCGGACATGGACACCGTGACCGAATCGCGCATGGCCACCGCGATGGCGTTGAACGGCGCGCTGGGGTTGATCCATTACAACATGCCGGAGCGGCAGCAACTCTCCGAAGTCAGCCGCGTGAAGTATCACGTGCCGGGCATGTTGCCCGATCCAATCCGGGTCGCGCCGGACCAGCTTGTCGGCGACGTGGTGAAGCTGGTCGAGGAGCGGAAGTTCGGTTTCAGCACGTTCCCGGTGGTGGATGAGCAGGGAAAACTCGTCGGCCTGCTCTCGGGTCACGTCGTCAAGCCGCGTTACGCCAAACGGGTCATTGCCGAAGCCATGACGCCGCGTGATCAGGTGCATACGATCAACAAAAAGGAACTGGGCAAGGATCCCATCGCGCGCGCCGACCGGTTTTTCACCGAGCGCCCCGGGATTCACAAACTGCTCGTGGTGGACGACGAGGACAAACTGCGCGGACTCTTCACGATGAACGACGTCGAGCGCATCCAGCAGGAACGCAAGGCGCAATTCAAGCCGGCGCGCGACGCGCAGTTCCGGCTCGTGTGCGGCGCGGCGGTGAGCGCCACGCGGAATGCCTTCGGCGAGCTGGATCGCGAACGCATCCTGGCGCACGTGGGCGGACTCGTTGAGCGCGGCGTGGATGCCGTGGCGGTGTCCACCGCGCACGGTCACAGCCAGGGCGTGGGCGACGCGGTGCGGATGTTGCGGGACGCCTTTCCCAAACTGCCGATCATCGCCGGCAACGTGACCAGCGCGTCGGGCGTGGAATTCCTGGCCGATTGCGGGGCGAACGCGATCAAGGTCGGGCAGGGGCCGGGTTCGATCTGCACCACGCGCATCGTGGCCGGCGTGGGCATCCCGCAAATGACCGCGCTCTACGTTTGTTCGCGCATGGCGGCGAAAAAGGGCGTCACGATCCTGGCGGACGGCGGCATCACCAAGTCGGGTGACATTGTCAAATCCCTGACGCTGGCCAACGCGGTGATCTGTGGCGGCGTGTTTGCCGGCTGCAACGAAGCGCCGGGCGAGGTGATGGAAATCAGCGGCAAGATTTACAAGCAATACCGCGGCATGGGGAGCCTGGCCGCGATGCGCTCCGGGTCGGCGGCGCGTTATGGGCACAGCGCGAATCCGACGCAGAAAGTGGCGGCCGAGGGCATCGAAGCGTTGAAAGAAGTCGTCGGCTCCGTGGATCGCGTGCTGGCGCAGCTCATCGGCGGGATTCAATCCGGCATGGGCTATCTCGGCGCGGCGAACTTGAAAGATTTGCGGACCAAGGCGCGCTTCATTCGCGTGAGCGCCGCCGGGATGAAGGAAGCCGTCCCGCACGACGTGGTCGAGTTGAAGACGGGGAATTAAAACTCGATCGCCGCGTTGAGCTTGCCGCATTGCGCGCAACGCGAGCGGTCCACATCCGGGTCGTCCGTGTAGAGCAAACCGCACTTGTCGCACCGGAAGATGCGGTCTTCCGTCGCCGCCGGCCGAAAGCTTCGCCGGCGCATCTCCGAATAAATCGTCAAGCCGCACAGCGCCGCCAGCAGGAGCGCCACATAGGCGAAGATGAGCAGCGAGGTGGCCATCAGGGTTTGGGTTTGGCCGCCGGCGCATTGGTGTCCGGCAACGGCACGGTGTGCCAGGCGAAGACGATGCTGCCGACCGTCAGCTTGCCGGGCGACGAAGCGCCGGGCGCGAACCGGGCCGCGCCCGCCACCGCCAATGCCTGATCATCCGCCAGCTTCGAGCCGCTGCCGGGCGGGAGTAACACGCCGGAGATGACCTGCCCGTCGGGGCCGGCGAGCACGCGCACCACGCTGTTCGTCAACAAATCCGCCGCCGGCCAGGATTGCAGCACCGCCGGGGCGTTGAGCCAGTTGCGGCGGGCCAGATCGCCGCGTACCTGCGCGCTCGAGTGTTGTCGCAGGGTGGTGGTCGGTTCCGGGGCGTTCAACGGCGTGGCCTCCGGCGGGGCCAGTGATTCAAAGGTCAGCCGGCCGATGGCGTTGGTTTGAACGAAGTTCAAAAACGTCTTGCCCAGTTGCTCGGCCTTCAAGGTGAGGAGTTGCGCCGGTTCACTCCAGCGGAATGGGGCGAATTCAACCTGGGGCAGTTCCAGCCACGAGGCGGCCGCGAAGCCGAGGGGATGCGGCAGCGCAAAGATCGTCGGATCGGCGAGCGTCTGTAATTCCGTGCGCTGAAGGTTGAGTTGAAGCCGGGGCGGATGGATGACGTCCCGTGGCAAGACGGGCTGGCGGTCGCCGAAGGCGAAGATCAGTCCCAGATGCGCGGCGAAGGCCAGCAGCACGTAGGCAATCCAACGCGGCCGCGACCATCCTTCCGGTTCATCCACGGCGCGATTCATGGCCGGGCAGGTTGAGTGACCGCGCGGGGCAAAGTGGCCAGCAACGCTTCATGGATACCGGCCGCGCGCGCGAGCAGCGTCAGGTGCAGGACGTTTTCCTGCCGCACCGCCTTGTCCGCCAGAATGACGAGCGTCAGCGGCACGGGCGACCGCGCCACTGCATTGGTAAACTCGCGTTGCAACGCCGTCTCCTCGATGATCTGGTCGTTGAAATAATACCGGCCGTTCTCGTCCATTGCCACTTCCACGGGTGGTTTGTCCGGGCCGGGCAGGTCGCTGGCCTCGGGCAGTCGAATCCGCACGCCGGGCGTGTAGAGCTGTTGACTGAGCATCAGAAAGATGACGAGCAGAAAAAACACCGCCGCGTAGGCCGTCATGTCGAACGGATTGCGGAAGAGTTTGGCGCGCCGGGGAAATTTCATTCGGACCGGGGGCGGCCGTTTTCGGTGACGATGCCGACGATTTCGTTGGCCGAGCGTTCCATGTCGAGCACGATGGCGTTGACGCGGCTCACCAGATAGTTGTAGCCCGCGTGCAGCGGAATCGCCACCGCGAGTCCGGCGGCACAGCAAATCAAGGCCTGACCCACCCCATCGGTCACCATCCCGCTGTGGGCGAAGAGGCCTTCCTTTTGCACATGCGTAAAGGCCTTGATGAAGCCGAGAATCGTGCCGAGCAAACCGAGCAGCGGCGAAAGTTGCGCAATGGTGGCCAGCAGATCGAGCCGTTCTTCCAGGCGGGGCACCTCGGCCAGGCCGGCTTCTTCGAGCGATTCCCGCACGCGCTCACGACCGAAGTCGCGGTTGAGAATGGCGGTCTTGACGAGGCGCGAGACCGGGCCGGGCGTGGCGTCGCAAATGGAGATGGCTTCGACGAGGTTGTTGCGTTTGACGACGGTGCGGACGCCGTTGAGGAACTCGGTGGAATTGATTTGCGCGCGGTGACAGTGCAGTGCGCGTTCGATGAAAACCACGATCCCCGCCGCGCCCGCGAAAATGATGACCCACAACATCGGGCCGCCGTTGGCCAGTAAATTTGGCATGGCGGAGTTATACGGGGACGGGTTTCGAGTTCCAAGTTCCAAGTTGACTGCGGAGAACGGCGGGAGTGGGCCGTTCCTGAGCGGAATTGACCGAGTTGTGTGCTGCAATCGTGGATGAGTTTCATAAAGCGTTTGCGCCGGCCGGCCGCCCGCAGTTCCGTTCACCTTTGGATTTGCGCGTTGTCGGGTTCTCTGGCAAATCTTCGTTCCATGATGCGTTATGGATTATCGGGCATTCTCGCCCTGGCGTTTGTCGTGGTCGGTTGCTCCAGGTCCGCGCCTTCGAAATCGGGAGAATCAGTCAACTCGTCCTCGACGGTCGCCAAAATCCATTGGCTGGGGAAAAAGCGGTTGGCGACCGACAAGAGCGCCACCAACTTCATGGCCATTTGGAAACTGCCCGAGAGCGCGAAGCTTGAGGCGCAAACGCTCGATAAACTCTCGACCGCGCCCTGGCGCTTGTGGAAAACCGCACCGCCGCTGTCCAATGCGCCAGCCGCCTTGCTGCGCCCATTGCTGGATGATCTGGTCCGGGAAGAGTCGTATCTCGAAGTCCGCGCAGCCCCTAAGCAGCCGGGCGAACTGGTCCTGGCGATCCGTTTGGATGCGGCACGCGCCGCGCTCTGGCAGAAAAATCTCGCAACCGTGTTGGAATCTTGCACTGGCGGACGGGTTGACCGCTCGGCGGGAGGCGTCGGTTTTAACCTGCCGCTTTCAGCCGGCAACCTGACTTTGGCCCGTGCTGGCGACTGGACTCTCGTGGCGGTCAACGCCGGCAAAGGCGCCAAGGCCGCCGGCTCCGGACTCCTGGCCGATTTTACCGCCCGAATTCAGCGGGGCAAAGTTCCGTTTGCGGCGTCCACCACGAATTACTGGCTCGAGGCGCAAGCCGATTTGCCCCGCTTGAGCGAAACGCTGGCGTTAGGATGGAAGCTGCCGCAAACTTTCCCGCTGCTCGCCTTGAGGATTACCGGTGATGGCAAAAATGTCCGCACCTATGGCGATCTGAATTTCCCTCAGCCACTCCCGGCCACACTGGATCCTTGGCGATTGCCGCTCCAACTCACTGCGGAACCACTAACCGGATTAACCGTGGCGCGTTCGTTTACTCCGATTTTGGAGCGAATGGGAATCCTGTCTCCCGATCAGGTGAAACAGTTTCCCGGGCAATTCTTGCTCTGGCTTCGGGCTGGCCCCCCGCTCCAGTTGTTTTTTGCCTTTCCAACTGACGATGCCAGGCGCGAGTTTCGGCGGATCGCACCCCCGATTAAAGATTGGGTGGATGGACATGCCGACGCCCGTCGCTTTGGGGCGATTGTGGTGAATCCGGACTCCTGTGAACTCGCGTGGCAAGGCTTGGCATTTTGTAGTCCGTATCTTCGAGTGGGGACGAACGGCCAGACGGAGTATTTGACGGGCGGATTCGGCCTTACTCCACCGCACATTCAGTTACCCAAAGAGCTTCATGAATACGTATCGAAAGGCACCAATCTGGTGTATTTCGATTGGGAATTTGCAGCCGACACTCTGCCTCAATGGCGCTACTTGGATGACGTGTCCCGCATGATCTTCGACGGGGCGCATGCTTCGCGGTTGCGAGCGGGCCGAAATAGCATGAATTGGATGCTGAAAAACATGACGAATCTATCACACTCGGTGACCGAGTTGCGTCAGTTGAACCCAAAACAACTCGAAGTCACCCGTAAGTCAACTCTGGGCCTGAGTTCGGTCGAGTTGGACATATTGTTCAATTGGATCGAAATGGATGATTTTCCGCGCGGCCTATCCACGTTGTGGAAAACCAATCCAGCCCCATTCAAGATCTTCCACCATACCAACTCGCCGGCAAACCGGGTTCGATCCAAATAAAAAGGCACTCCCCTGCAGGGTGGTTGCGTAAACTGACTTAACCGGGGAACTGATCGTGCCGTTTTTGGTCGCCGATGACGATGCTTTTCGCTGAAGTGTCGTCGAGTGCATCCGGGCGTCTGACTGGGACGGCGGACGAATTTTTCGAAAGCTGACTTATCAAAGAATATCCACCTGTTGCGCAACCAAAAAATCCCGTTGGTGTTTCTGAACTCGGGCACTATGCTTGAACCATGAAAAACGCCGGAGTCAGTGGGAAACATACCGCCAGCGGTCGCAAACCGGAGTACCATCCGACTTCGCTTCGTTATCTGCAACCGATCGTATGGGCTGCGATTTGCATGGGGTTGAGCACCAGTTCGATTTCTGCCGCGACGGTTGGGGACAATCCCTACGGTGCGATTGTCGTGCGGAATGCGTTTGGCCTGAAACCGCCGCCCAACCCGGCGGATACGATCAAAACCCCCGAGCCTGTGTCGGCTGACATCAAATTGCAGGGCATCACCACCATTCTCGGCCGGCCGCAAGTTCTGCTCAGTGTCAAACATCCGGGCCAGCCCGGCAAGCCGGTCAGTGAGGAATCCTTGGTGTTGAACGAGGGGCAGCGTGACGGGGACATCGTAGCGGTTAAAATTGACGTCGCACAGGGAATTGTAACGCTTAAGAATGGCGCTGCGCCGCTGACGCTAAACATGAAGGAGGACGCGGAAAAACCCACGCCGGGTGCGGCCATGCCCACTGCTATTCACCCGCCTGGCAAAGCTATCCCCGGCGTGCTGCCTACAATTCCCGTTCGGCCAACGATTCCTGCCGCTCATTCGGGGGGCGTCGGGTTGACTGCATTCGGGGGATCGTCAGCCCAAAATGTATCTGGCTTCGGCTCCTCGCCTGCGGCTCCTACCGCTGTAGGGAACGCGCCTCAATTCAATATCCCGGAGCGAACCTTGCGTTCATCGGCTGCCAACAGAATCAATGCTTCCGCTCCGAATAGTCAATTCAACAACCTTTCGCCCGAGGCGCAAGCCGTGCTGATAGAAGCCCAACGGGCCAATCTTACTCCGGGAGGGTTCGATCCACTTCCCAAGACTGTGATCACGCCGCATCGCTAACGCACTGTGTTTGGCTTAGTAGCCAGTGCTTTGACAGTGTGTAGCGTCCGACCAGAGCATCCTTTTACCGTGCTGAAACTCGCCGGTTTTCCAATTATTTGCCTCGTCCCCCGTAATGGTGACACATGAAAAATGCGACCACGAATGTAAAATTGTCCTTTTATGTATTTTAACCTGTTAAACATCAATTGATTATGTTTTGGAAAAATGTTCAAAAAAAGTCAAAAAAACTATTGACGCTCCCCCTTACTCCTGAGATAGTCGTCCCACACACGGTAACCAAAAACAAAAAAATGAGAACTAAAACACTACTCGCAGCCGCGGCGCTAATCGCGGCAGGTGCCGCCACTTCCATGGCGCAACAAAATGTTTATTCACTCAACATTGTTGGCTATTACAATGTTCCGACCGCAGGCGCATTGACCGCTATGGCCAATTCACTGCGGGCCTCAGCCGGAACGCCGGAACAGGATCGTGCAGACAAAGTGATCCCCTACTCGGACAGCGACAACATTCAGGTGTGGAACGGTGCAGGTTGGACAGTTTACACCATGGACTCGCTCTCTGGCACTGGCTGGTCTGACAGCAATGGTGACGTGCCGCTTGCAAATTTGCCAATACTTGGCCCTGGCGTCGGATTCTTTTATGGAAACAATGCTGGTGCGACTCAAGTGACCTTCGTCGGCGAAGTTAGAACTGGTACCAATAACATTGCAATCCCTGGCGGATTGAGTGCGCTTGGTTCGCCGCTTCCGTTGAGCGGTGCCATTTCGACGGGCCCCATAAATCTCCAAGTGCAAGACTCGGATAACATCCAGACATGGACTGGCACGAGTTGGAACTTGGTTACCCGCGACAGCTTGTCTGGCACTGGCTGGACCGGCGGCAGTGGGGATGTCGCCGAGCCGACTCTGAGCGTAGGTCAAGGCTTCTTTTACGGAAATAACGTCGGAACATCCTTCAATTGGCAACAAATCCTCAATCCGTAAGCAAGCACTGATACAGCGATATCAACCATAAACAACAACTAAACAAACAAAGTATGAAAAAAATCCTAATAACCGCGGCGCTGGTTGGCTTTGCCTCCTTCGCGTTCGGGCAAGGTCAGCTCAACTGGAACAACAGTGCGCTAACCAAGATAACTGTTGATGGGGTTGACATGCCGGCAAACAATCCGGTGTCGACGGCTACGACTTTTAATTTTGGCCTGTTCGTTGCCCCTGCTGGCACTGCTGCTCCGACGGGTATTGACGATCCGAACTGGCAGACAGTGGCTGCTTATGCGCAGAACAGCACAGCGGCTGCCGGTGCGGGCCGTCTCCAGAATCCAGGGACTGCTACAATCAATGGCTTTGCGGCCGGAACAAGCATTGCCTTTGTCGTTGTGGGATGGCAAACCAGCGTGGTTGGCGCTGCTGACTGGGCATCAGCCAAACCCGGATTGACGTGGCTCGGTGTTTCAGCACTTGGGTCGGCCTCATTGGGTGGTGGTCCGATTCCGCTTCCCAGCGCATTCGGATCTAACCCCGGTCAAGTTGGCGGTTTCAACATTACGGCTGTTCCGGAACCGAGCAGCATCGTCTTGGCTGGTCTGGGTGCAGCCTCGTTGCTGATGTTCCGTCGCCGCAAGTAATCTAATCGGATTCGATTTCACAGCCCCGGAGCAATCCGGGGCTGTTTTTTTTCAACAGTGGCCCTCAAAAGCGGTGTCTGTGCGCCGCTGTCTGAAACCGAGTTGAATCACTTCGGCTCCTGCGTTTGTGATAGGCAAATCTCTGACGTTGTCGCCCCGCTGCCAGCCCAGTATGCTTTGGCATGAATTGGGAAAGTTCCGTTGCGGCTGACGATCAATCGGTGTCGTTGGTCGGTCTGCCGCTCTCTGTTGGAATGGCTACGAATCCCTCACCCTTGCTTCATGAGCGCACAACTCCATTGAGTTGACGGCAGCCGATCCTCCAGGCAGATGCCGATGGCCGAACCGCTCTTCATGAAAGATCAGATTATCCAGTTGCTGGGCCGAAAGGACTATTTTCCCGCCAATGTGCCGGACCTTCTCCGCCGGCTTGGATTGTCCCCCAGCCGACAGTTGGAATTGCAGGCGGCCTTACGTGCGCTCGAACAGTCCGGTGAGATCACGCGTACCAAGGGCAACCGTTTCATCCAGTCCCGCAAGGCTGATCTCATCCCTGGCCGACTTCAACTCAACCGCCAGGGCAAAGGATTCTTGCAACCCGATGACTCGAAGTTGAAGGAGATCATGATTCCCGAAAACCTCACCGGCACCGCCCTCCACGGCGACCGCGTGCTGGTGCGGCGCGAAGGTCGCCCGCGTGGGCTGCGACCGGAGCGCAGTGCGGCACGGGAAACGGGTGCGGTGGTCCGCATTCTCAAGCGTAGGCGGACGCAGATTGTAGGCACGCTGCAACGAGGACGAAAGTTGCTCTACGTGATTCCGGATGATCCGCGGATGCCGCATGACATCTACGTGCCCGAACCGCGTGACGTGGGGAGGAGACCGAACATCGGGGACAAAGTGGTGGTCGAGTTGCAGGTATGGGAATCCCGTCACAATAATCCTGAAGGGGAAATCATCGAGCTGCTCGGCGCTCCGGATGCCGAAGGCGTGGACATGTTGTCGGTGTTACGCCAATATGATCTGCCGCTACATTTCCCCAAGCCGGTTCTGCACGAGGCGCACGCGATCGGAAGCGTGGTCCATCCCAGCGACCTCGCGGGGCGTGAGGATTGCCGCCATCACCAAGTAGTCACCATTGATCCTGATGACGCGAAAGACTTCGACGACGCGATCTGTTTGGAGCGGATTTCCCACGAGCATTGGAAGCTGTGGGTCCACATCGCCGATGTGTCGCATTACGTAAAACCTGGCAGCGCGCTGGATGCGGAAGCGCGTCGGCGCGGCAACTCCACCTATCTCGTGGACCGGGTCATTCCGATGCTGCCCGAAGCATTGAGCAACGAGCTATGTTCGCTCAAACCGCAGGTGGATCGCCTGACCAAGTGCGTGGAATTCCTCGTCTCGACCGACGGCCACGTGCTGCGCACGAAGTTTTATCCGGCCGTCATCCATTCCAAGCGCCGCTTCACCTACCGGGAAGTGCTCGCAGTTTTGCAAACCTCGCCGGCGAGTGTTCCCCTCGGGCAGATGCTCCACGATGCACACGCGCTGGCGCAAAAAATCCGGCGCTTGCGCTTCAGAGCCGGTTCGCTCGCGCTCGATTTTCCCGAAACGAAAATCCGCCTCGACGAGCGGGGCCGCGTGTTGCGGCTCGAGAAGATTGAGAACGATGTTTCGCATCAGTTGATTGAGGAATACATGCTGCTCGCCAACGAGGCCGTGGCGACCCGGCTGATGAGCCAACATCAACCGGCGGTCTATCGCGTCCACGAAGCGCCGGACGAGCGGCGGCTGAACGAATACCGTGAAGATGTGCTCGGTCATCACATTCAGTGTGGCAATCTGGCCAAACGCTCGGAGGTGACCAGGCTGTTGCAGAAACTTGACACGATACCCATTGGGGCGGCCCTGAAAATTGGCTTTCTGCGGTCACTCATGCGCGCGCGTTACGCGGTCGAGCCGCTGGGCCATTACGGTTTGGCCAAGGACAAATACACGCACTTCACGTCGCCCATCCGCCGCTATGCCGATCTGGTGGTGCATCGCGCCCTGTTTGGGGAGCGCCACCCACCGGCCGATTCTCTCCGGGAGACGGCCGAACATATTTCCGACACGGAACGCAATTCCGCCGATGCCGAACGCGATAGCAAGGACGTGAAGTTGTACGCGTTCCTGAAGGCTCAATTGCAGCTGGCGAAACCGCCCGTGTATCCCGCGTTGGTAATTGACGTGCGTAACTTTGGTTTCTTTGTGGACGTGCCTGACCTTGCGATGAGCGGGCTGGTTCACTTGTCCAGCGTCACCGACGACTTTTACGAATTCGATGAAGCGCGTGGCACGTTGGCGGGCCGGCGGAATCGTCGTGTGATCCGGCTCGGCGACAAATTGGAGGTGCAAATCGCCAAGGTGGACAGCTTCAAGAAGCAGGTGGATTTCCAGATCGTCCGCGCAGAACGGAGTGTTCGCGGTGGCCATCCTCTTCGCCAACCGCAACCGCAGAAACACCCGCCGCAGCAACCGCACGGCGGATTCAAGCGACCGGCTCGCCGACCCCAACCGCAGCGTGTGGAATCCAAGCCATTATCGGCGCGTCCCTCAAGGTCAGTGAAAAATTTCCGGACCGGTCCGGTGCGTCCGCCGATTCCGGCTTCGCACGCGCGTTCGAAATTGGACGGGCGACGACGAAGACGGTGATTCAATCGGTTGGAGCCGCACAGCACGAATTACCTCCCGCCCAAGTTTGAATGAGCGCTTGAACGGTGGTCGTGATTGCGACCACACTGGAAAATCGGAAAAGCATGAATCCAAGCACGATTGAAATCCTGGCCTCGGTGTTGTTTGCCATCGCGGTCCTGCACACTTTCTGCGTCAAAAAATTCGCCCACTGGGCGCACCAATCGCCGGCCGGGTCGGTACGTGAACAGTTCTTTCATTTTCTCGCGGAAACGGAAGTGGTGTTTGGCTTGTGGGCAGCGGCTCTGTTCCTGGGCATCGTCATCGCCCGGAGATCGGCGACGGAGGCAAGCGCGTATATTGACGGACTAAACTTCACGGAGCCAAAATTTGTCTTCGCGGTCATGGTGGTCGCGGCCACGCGACCGGTGGTCAAGCTGGCGGAGTTTCTAATCTCACTGGCCTCACGAGCGCTACCAGTCCGGGAAGCGTTGTCGTTCTACCTGGCCGCGTTGATTCTCGGGCCGTTGCTCGGTTCGTTCATTACGGAGCCGGCCGCCATGACCTTGCTGGCATTGGTGCTCAAGCGGCGGTACTTCGATCGGGGTATCAGTCGCAAGCTGGCCTACGCCACGCTGGGTTTGTTGTTCGTGAATGTCTCCATTGGCGGGACGCTCACGCATTTCGCCGCGCCGCCCGTGTTGATGGTGGCGGGCAAATGGAACTGGGACACCACGTTCATGTTGACTCATTTCGGCTGGCGTGCCGCGGCGGCGTGCCTGGCTTCGACGGGGATGGTCGCATTCTGGTTTCGTCGGGAACTTGCAGTTCTGCCACCGGTGCGCGACGAAAGCGCGAGCGTGCCAGCCTGGCTGACGGTTGCGCATCTGGCCACGCTGGGCCTGGTGGTGGCGTTCGCGCATCACCCGGATGTATTCTTTGGCGTGTTCGTGTTGTTTCTCGGGCTGGTTACCGCAACGCAAAAATATCAGGACGCACTCAAATTGCGCGAGGGATTGCTGGTGGGGTTCTTCCTCGCGGGCCTCGTCACCCTGGGCTCGCTGCAAGCCTACTGGCTCAAGCCGCTGATTGAACGACTCAACAGTCACGCGTTATTTTTCGGAGCCACCGGATTGACCGCGCTGACCGACAACGCGGCCTTGACGTATCTCGGCTCGTTGGTGGAAGGCATTTCAGGCGAACTCAAATACGCGCTGGTTGCGGGCGCAGTGACCGGTGGAGGATTGACGGTGATTGCGAATGCGCCGAACCCGGCCGGCGTGAGCATTCTGCAGAGCGCGAAAGTGTTCGACGGCGAAGGCATCAGCCCGCTGGGATTATTTCTGGGTGCGCTGTTTCCCACCGGTGTAGCGGTCGTGTTTTTCTGGTTGTTGCCTTGAGTGGACGGTCGTTGGCGTGAAGTTCCGTCTTGAAGCGAGCGCGTCTGGGAAAATAAGTTCGATGAGGATTGAACTCGAGCGGTGTTTGCGACAAACTCGGACTTGCTCAAACAGTGGCGATGAATCGAGCAGGTTGACCATCGCCAGCAAACCGGGAACGAGAAATCAAATTATGACCAACGAAACGAACATGGAAAAAATCATGGCCGATCTCAAGTCGCTCTCCGACGATGCCGAAGCTCTAATGAAGGCCACGGCCGGTCAGGCGGGAGACAAGGCGGGGGAACTGCGCGAGCGCCTGACGACGGCGCTCGAATCCGCCAAGGCCACCTGCCAGCGGATCGAGGAACGGGCGCGCGCCGGGGCCAAGGTCGCCGACGAGACGATTCGCGAACATCCCTATGAATCCATCGGCGTGGCGTTTGGCATCGGCTTGTTGATTGGCGTGCTCGTTGGCCGCCGCTAACCATGGGTGAATCGCAACCAGACTCGGGTGGATTGCTGGCGACCGGCCGGCGCATCCTGCGTTTGCTGGGCAGCTTGGCGCACAGCCGACTGGATTTGTTCCTGCTCGAACTCAAGGAGGAACGTATTCGGGTGGTTGACGCGCTCCTGCTCGTGGTGATGGGAGTGGTCTGTGCGGTGATGGCGTTGGTCTTGTTCACATTCACGTTGGTAGTGATTTTTTGGGAGCAGAGAGTGCTCGTGCTGGTGGTGCTTACGCTGCTTTACGGCGTGGCGGCTAGTGCGGCGTTTCTGGCCCTGCGGGAACGTTTGCGCCAATGGAACTCATTTTCCGCCACGCTGGAGCAATTCAAGAAGGACCGCGCATGTCTGGAAAAACCGAACTAGAGCAGTTGCGATTGCAAAAAGAGTTGCTCGTGTTGCAGAGCGATACCAGCCGGTTGTTGCTGGACCTGGAGTTTCAGGCGTTGCGGTCGCCGACATTCTGGCGGCGCGAAGCCAGCCAGGCGATTCGCACGCATCCGTGGTTGACGGCGGTGCTGGGGGTGGGGGCTGGCGCGCTCGCATTCAAAACAGTGCGGCAACCGGTTGCGGTGATGAAATGGTTGGGGCGACTCGGCGGGGCGGGCACGACCTTGATGTCCGTCTGGAAATTGTTTGGTGGGAAGTAGAGCGTTCGCTCGTTGTCAGTTTGAAGGATCGGGCCTGGCAAGCTTACGCTGGATTCATCAGTCGGCCGGCGCAGCCAAAAACCATAAAGGGCGACAAGTCGGTATGACTCGGCGCCCCTTGGGTCGGGAAGGACAGTGGAGGAATCAGTTCGACCGGATAAAATCGTCTGCTTCCAAGACAGTGCTGTCATCAAACCGCCGGTTCGGGCCAGCCGAGCGGATCAACACGCCAACGTCGGAAAAATAGATACGAAGCGGGGTGCCCCACGGATCCACGTATTCGCCTTTTTCGTTAAGCTCGGTTTTGCGTCCCACGAGGATGATAACATTTTTGGCGTTGGCTCCTTGCAACGCTTTCGCCACCTGGGCATTGCCGCCCACGGGATAGACGCCGACGCGTTCCTTGTATTTTTGCAGGCCGGCGAACAGGTTTTCGACATCTTCGTTGAACTGGGAGGTGCGGGCGTTGGCGCGCAACGTGGTCCAGGCTCGGGTTGCCCAAAGCACCCCGAAGGCCACGGTCAATACTCCAATACCCACTAGGACTTTTCTCATGCCCGGAAATAAGCAGGGGCAATACCAACTTGCCGTCTCGAATTGCCAGGAAGCAGTTGGTATCAGCCTCTTTTAGGCGCGGCCGTGCTTTCGCGGATGATCAGGTCGCCGGGGACGCGCTGGTTTTCTACCGGTTCGCTGCGGAGCAAATGCAGCATGGTGTCCACTGCCGCAACTCCAAGGCGGAATTTGGGCTGGCGCACGGTGGTTAGCGGGACACGAAAATGTTCCGCCATGAGAATATTGCCAAAGCCGACCAGAGACAAGTCCTGCGGAAAGCGAATGCCTTGTTGCATCAAGGTGCGGGCGCAACCAATGGCGACGAGGTCGTTGACGGCCTGAATGGCGGTGGCATCGCACTTTTCGTCGGCAAACTGCAAGGCGGCTTTGTCGCCGTCCTCGATGGTGTTGCCGGCGTGAAAAACGAGTCGGTCGTCCACTTCCAGTCCGACGGCGCGGTGGGCGCGGCGGAAACCTTCGTAATGTTCCTGCGCCCACGTGGCCGGGAGCGGGCCGGTGAAATAGGCGATGCGCCGGTGCCCCAAATCGAGCAGATGCTTGGTGGCGGCGAAACTGCCGTTGAGTTCCTCCGGTTGCACGCTGACAAACTGGCGGCAAAACGCGGCGGGGGATCCGAGCAGCACGACAGGAGTTTGGCTGGCCTGCAATTCGCGGTAGATGGGTGCGTCGTTTTCCATCCGATATACCGGTGTGATGAAGATCCCGTCCACTCGCCGCGCGAGCAGCCGGCGAATGCAGAGGGCTTCGCGCTCAACCAGGTTGCCGGTGTGGGTGAGCAACAGGTCATAACCCAATTCGTGGGCGCGTTCCTCGATGGCAAAAATCATCCGCGCAACAATCGGGTCCAGGAGCGAGGGAATGACCAGGCCGAACAGATTGCTCGTGCGCGTCCGCAGACCTCGCGCGCTGGTGTCCGGCACGTAGCCCATTTCCCGCGTGAGCTGCTGAATGCGGGATTTGGTGCGCGGTGAGATGTCGGGTTTGTCGCGCAGGGCCTTGGAGACGGTCATCACCGAAACTCCCGCGCGTCGGGCAATATCAACAAGGCGTACCATGCAAGCGTCCCGGGCTCAGATCAAAAATTGGCGCCGCGCCAATGCAGCTTCCGCCGTAACGCCTCGAAGAAGGAACTGCCCGCCAGTTGCAGCAGATGTACGGTGTGGCGGCTGCGTTGGACGGTGACAATGTCACCTGACGAAAGCTCGCTGATGATTTCACCATCCGCGCTCAAGATGGTGGCTGGTGTCGCGCTGACGGGCCGGATGCGAATGGTGTCACTCAAGGGCACGATTAGTGAACGATTGGAGAGTGTATGGGGGCAGATGGGAGTCAGCGCGAACACTTCCGCGGTGGGCAGGACCACCGCGCCGCCGGCGGCGAGGGAATAGGCGGTCGAACCGGTCGGCGAGCTGACGATCAAACCGTCACAACGGTAGCGTGTAAGGGGATCCCGATTCACGGCCACTTCGAGTTCGATGAGGCGTGAGATTTCGCCGCGACCAATGACAATGTCGTTCAACGCCAGTTTGCGAACTGGCCGGCCATTGCGGCGGACGCTGGCTTCGATCAAGGCGCGGCGTTCGATGGTGAACTCCCCGCGCCACAGGTGCGCGAGCGCGCTGGCGAGTT
Organism: uncultured Bifidobacterium sp.; assembly: GCA_964561105.1. GTDB lineage: Bacteria > Verrucomicrobiota > Verrucomicrobiia > Limisphaerales > JADLHS01 > JADLHS01. Next base: position 41,304 of record CAZLOH010000020.1, read on the forward strand.
CGTCAGAAGGTACGGCGGTGAGGAAGCCAAGTCCGCCAATATTGATCCCCAGCACCGGTGTCGCCGCCCCGGCAATCTCGCGCGCAACGCGGAGCATCGTGCCGTCGCCGCCCAGGACCAGCAGCAGATCCACCGAACGCGCAAGCGTGACGACGTCCGGGCAAAGATCGCCCCGGAGGCCGGCCATGTGGGCGGTGACGGGATCGCACAGGAGTTTTCGGCCGGCGGCTCGGATGAGTTTGGCGGCGCGGGCGACCGCTCGGGCACAAGCGGTCTTGTCGGGATTCCCGATCACTCCAACGCGCTTGATCTTGTCAGCCTTGTTTTTCAATCAACACCAGAAATTCCTTGTTCCCGGCCGGACCCAGCAGGGGCGATTCGGTCACGCCGGACCAGCGGAGATTCGGTTGTCCGCCGACAAATTCTTCCAGTTCACGCACCACACGTTCATGGATGGCGGGATCGCTGATCACACCCGCGCCCTGGTCAGCTTCGGCCTTGCCCGCCTCGAACTGCGGTTTGATGAGCGCGACGATTTTACCGGTCGCGCGCAACAAAGCAACGGCGGGTGGTAGAATTCTGCGCAGCGAAATGAAGGAGCAATCAATCACCGCCAGATCCGCACCCGCAAACGGCATCGGCATCTGCGCCGGCGAGAGGTGGCGGGCATTGGTTTTTTCCATGACGACGACGCGGCGATCACGGCGTAGTTTCCAAGCGAGCTGACCGTGGCCGACGTCCACTGCGAAAACCCGGGTCGCGCCAGCTTGCAGCAGGCAATCTGTGAATCCGCCGGTGGAAGCACCCAGATCAATCGCCGTCAGGCCGGCAACGCCGAGCCGAAAATGCGCTAGTGCGTGTTCGAGCTTGTGACCTCCGCGGCTGACAAATTTTTCGGGGGCGGCGAGCGTGAGCTCGTCATCGGCCTTGACGGCATCGCTGGGTTTGCGAGCGGGCTGACCGTTGACGAGGACCTGACCGGCCATGACGGCGCGTTTGGCCTTTTCGCGGCTGTCACAGACGCCGCGTTCCACCAGAGCCTGATCCACACGAATCACGAACCAAGGATAGTGGGCGATTACGTAAAGGCCAGAATTTCATCCGACGGTGGATTGGGAACGAGGATGCCTGCTCTTGTCCACGCAACGACCGCGAGTGGTTGCGTCGCCGCGTTGTTGCAATCGAGGCTTCGACAAATGCAAAATTCTCAAAATGGCCCTCCTATGCCTTGGGTGGATAGCCAATTCAGACGCGCGCAAATAGTTCTGCCAGAAAAAGCGAAAGGGCCGGACTTTCGTCCGACCCTCTGCCTGAGAACAAATAGCACTAATTCAAGTCGCTCAATTCAATGTTGTTTTTGGCGGCGCCGCAGTTCTACGCCTTGCTTCACACACGGTAACCTGCGCTTTTGCTTCCAACAACGCCGTCATCCTACGATAACTCCGGATAACGGGTAGTCCCCATTACGGGGGACAGGGTATCGCCGGTGTTATTTCGCCGCCGGCTGGCAGCAAACTCATTCGTTGCAATAGGTTGCAACCGTGCAGCTGCGACGTGCCAAGAGTGTCCAAAATCGGGCGGGACAGGCCAAGTGTAGGCGAATCCAGTTTGTCGGAGTCCTGTGAGTTGTGCTCGGTTGCTGGACGGTATGATTGATTGGCCCCCGATCAGCGGTTCCCGCTCAAGTGATTCGGCATGTTCTTCAGCGCGAAAAAAGGCTGGCACGAACATAGCGGAAAAATGCCTCGTGATCGAGCGCGTGTTCTCCCAGTGTCTCAAGGACGGCCGCAAAATGTCCGGCGTTTTTAGTCTGGCCAAGCTGGCCAGCGGGTTGCCTTGTGTGATTGTTGACTATTCGGAATTGCCCGTTGCGGGAAAGTTGGTTCGCACCCTCTCACTAAATCCAGCCCGGCTGCGCAAGGTTCAAAGCCCCCACTACGAGTACGTGTACGACGGATTGCTGGATCTGACACCGTTGAACTGCAATTAGTCGCTCGTACGGTCACGCTTGCAGTTGTCGAAGCTCCCTCTGGCGACCGATTCGCACGGGGAAACTGAACCAAGCCTGGATCAACGCCGTAAGGCTTTCGCCACCGCCTCGGTCCGGGTGCGAACGTGCAGCTTCTCGTAGATGCGACGGATGTACGTGCGCACGGTTTCAAAGCTGATCCCCAGTTTGTCGGAGATTTCTTTGTACATGAATCCCTGGCTCAGCAGATCGAGGACTTCTTGTTCACGGGGCGACAATTCCTCCGTCGAGGCCACCGGTGCGGCGCTGGTAGCCTGAAAGGATTGCACCACTTTGCGCGCGATGTGGGCGGTCATGGGCGAGCCGCCGCCCTGCACTTCACGGAGGGCGTCAAGGATTTCCGCGCTCTTGGAGCGTTTGAGCAAATAACCCGACGCGCCGGCGGCGAGAGAATTGAAGATGTTTTCCGTATCTTCGTAAGCCGTGAGCATCACGACTTGGAGAGTCGGCACGAGCTGTTTCAATTTCCGCACGCACTCGACGCCGTTCATGCCCGGGAGGTTGATGTCCATCAGGACGACATTCGGGCGTTCCTGGGGAATGGCGGCAATCGCGGCTTCCGCATTCGGATGCTGGCCGAGACATTCGAAGCCGTCGGCGCGCCCGATCATCCGGGCCAGCGTTTCGCGCAACTGGTCGTTGTCTTCCACGATGGAAACGGTGATGGCCATGAGTGTTTCAGCGGTTTCCGAGGGGCGCGACCAGCCTGGCGACGGCGCCTTGTTCCGGCCCAGGTGTCAGCGAAAACTCGCCACCGACATCTTTCATCCGCTGACACATGTTGCGCAATCCATTTCTGCCGGTCTTGGTGGCGGCTTCACCGGGGCCGCGCCCGTTGTCCTCGATTTCGAGTGAGAATGTTTTCGCATCCAGCCGCAGGCGGATTTTGACTTCGCTGGCGCGTGCATGTTTAACGACATTGTTGACAGCCTCCTTGAACGCCAGGAATACGTTGTGCCGCAGGTCGGGCGGGAGGTTGATGGCCGGCAGTTGCGCGGGCACTTCCAGCCGGTAACGAAGGCCAGCCAGCGCGAGGTAGTCTTGCGCGTATTTGCAGGCGTAGTTGATCAACCCTTCCAGCGTGTCATTCGCGGGGTTCGCCGCCCAGACAATTTCATCCAGCGCATTCGAGGTGTCCCGGGCGGTCTGGGAGATTTGCCGGGCGTGGGATTCCACCTCGGCGGGCGAGGTCTTGTCCGACTCCACCATTTCTCCGAGCAAGGCCACCTGGGTCAAATTCGCTCCGAGTTGATCGTGCAAGTCGCGCGCGATACGGGAGCGTTCTTTTTCAAGCGCTTCCTGCTGCTTGAATTGTGCAAGTTGTCGTTGCAGGCGTTGCGTTGAAACGAAATAAACAGTCCCCACCACCAGCCCTAATCCCAGTGCCACTGCGAGCGCGATGAACCACCAGGTCCGCCAGAACGGCGGCAACACGGTGATGCTGAGCGCGATTCCTTTGCGATTCCAGACGCCGTCCTCATTGCAGGCCGTGACGTGAAAATGGTAGTCGCCGGGCGGCAATTTCGTGTAGCTCACGCGCCGCGCCTCCGTGGGCGAGTTCCAGGTCGCCTCCAGCCCTTCCATCCAGTAGCGGAAACGCGCCCGATCCGGCGTCGCCAGGTTCAGGCTCGTGTAAAAAATTTCCAACCTCTGCGCTCGGGCGGGCACCGTCAAACTCCGCAACCACGACGAGGCAAGCCGATTTGTGTTTTGTTCCACGTCATTCAAACGTATGGATTCAATCGCCACGGGCGGTGGATTGGTGTTGGACACCAGCAGTGCTGGATCGAAGGTAACCAGCCCGCTGATCGTGGGAAACCACATCCGTCCATCGCGCGTGCGACAGGCCGCAGGCTGCGAACCTTGCGTACATTCGCTCGTGGGCAGGCCGTCACCTTTGCCATAGACGCGGACAGAGAGCGCAGGCGAGTTGCTTGAGCCGAAGCCGGCGACCGAACCCCTGGCCATGCGCATCAAACCGAGGTTCGAACCGATCCACAAATTGGCTCGCTCGTCCTCGATGAGATACCCGATGCTGTCGCTCGCCAAACCGTCCTTCGTGCCAAAGTGAGTCCATTGATCGCCCTGCAATCGCCCTAGTCCGTTGCCGGTGCCGACCCAGAGAGCATCCTCGTGATCCACGCAAAGTGACGCGATGTTCTCGCACGGCAGGCCGGCGTCTTGGTGAATAGTGGTGAACTTGCCGCCGCGCCAACGAGTCAGGCCGTCGCGCGCCGTCCCGAACCAAAGATTGCCCGCCGCGTCATCCGCGATGGCGGTGACTTGATTTCCGGCCAAGCCGCTTTGCTGGTTGAACCACTGCCACTCGTGCTTATCCCAGCAAGCCAATCCGGCGTCCGTCCCCACCCAGAGGCGATCGCGGCGATCCTGATGAATCGCCAGAATGTTCCGGCCGCGCAACCAATTGTTGCGCACTTGTTGGAAACGGCCGGCGACGAATTCAAACAGCCCGGCATCGCGTGTGCCGACCCAAACTCGCTGGGCGCGATCCACAAGGACCGTCGAAAAATTCGGGCTGATTCCTTGCGCGGTCCCATAATCCCGAATCTCGTCACCTTTCCAATACGTCACCCCGCCACCGTTGAATCCGAGCCACATCCCCCCGTCCGCGTCCGGGCAAGCCGACTGCACCACCCAGTCGCGTGATGCCTTGGCGACACTGAACGGGTTTCGCTTCACCCGGTTCAAGCCGCTGCCGTCCGTGCCCACCCAGAGATTCCCCTCGCGATCCTCGCACAGCGACAACACCGTTGGTCGCGTCAAGCCCGGCACGGCATAGCTTTGGCCCGAACCATCAAAGCGAAACAGCCCGCCGTTCTGTGTGCCGATTGCGAGGTTGCCCTCGTGATCCTCGATCGCCGCCATGATTCGTGCCGCGCCCCACGGGTATCTGCCCAAGTCCAGTTCCACCTGATTGGTTTGCAGTTTGAGAATCCGTCCATCGGCCAGCGCCCAGTACCCACTCTTTCGGCTGGCAACCAGGCCATCCAGCCGGCCCGGCAGCGCATTGGTCCGGAGCAATAATTCAAATGGCGCAGCGTCCAAGTCCGACACCACACTGAACAGTTGCGTATCCGTGCCAATCCAGAGTTGTCCGTTGGTCTCCGAAATCACCGCGCGGCAGTTGCTGAACGGCGCGCCTACCCGCCAGACATTTTGCACCCGACCGGCACGACAGCGCGCCAGGCGGCCGTCCGCCGTGTAGAGCCACACGGCGCTGGTGACATCTTCGCACGCCGAGACAATTTGACCGCCCGACCCATCGCCACCGAGATCCAGATTCCTGACCTGTCCATCTTTGATTAAAATGGCTCCGCCCTCGGCCGTGCCCGCCCACAACCCACCCTCACGATCCGCAAACAGTCGAACAATCGTGCTGCTGGTTAGCCCCGGAGTGTTCCATTCCGTGAAAATCTCGAAGTGATTTCCGTCGAACCGGGCTAGCCCCTTGAGTGTGCCCAGCCAGAGATAACCGTCCCGCGCCTGCGCCAGCGAGATCACCGAGCTTTGTGGCAGACCGCTCGGCGACGGATCCACGATATAAGTCGGTGCCGGTGCGGCGTGAGTGGCAATGCCGACCTGCCCCAGCAACAGCCAGGCGAATATCAGCGCGCGTTGACACTTCGGCATGGACGGATGGTTGGAAGATGTGTCGGTCAAGTAAAGTCCAATGACGGGAAACGACTGATGAACTGCGGATTTTAGCCCTGCTCCTGACTCAACGGGCAGCGTGGAGCGCAGCGCTCTGAGCTACGCGGCGAAAATGAAGTTTCCAACAGGACACAACACTACTTTCAGTGCGTGACCGTAGCGGAGGGAAGACTAGCTTACGAGGCCCGGAGGCTGAGAGTCAGGGCAAGCACCACGCCGGCGGCCACGCCCGACAACGCCAGAGCCAGAATCCGGCCCCAAGCGAACCTGACTTCGCGGCGAAGATTCTCAAATTGGGCAATGCTGGTTACTTGCATGGCTTGCTTTGAGCACGCTAGATGCCACGCGGATGCGGCTGAAAAAGTTTGTGGGATCCACTCTTGGTCAAGAGGCGGAACAATCCGTCGGAGGTCGGGGTCGAGAGAATCGCAGCAATCTTGGTGAAAATCTCGACGACTGGTGGCTTGGGTAGGGGAAGGCGAGAGATCGCAAATACTTCTGTTGAAACCGAGGAACCCAGCTCTGCTCCAATTTCAGACACGCTGCTCCAAATGCGGACAGGTATGGACAAAGTTCGTCAACTGCGTGAGCACGAACCCGGATCGGCCCCGGGGCTGGCTCATCGAATTTGATATAGGACATCCAGAGGCGTCTGTCCGGTCTTCAGAAATTCGTCATACTGAGCCAGCGTCCACATCAGGTAACTTCCTTTGCGCCGGGTCATGACGCGTTGCGGTTCGCGCATCAGCGGGTGGTGGAAAACAAGCCGGCGACCATCAAAGGAATAGACTCCGGTCAGAGCGGCCGGGTCCGGGCCGACTGCGGTTACGTATCGCCAGGTAAAGTATCCGTTTCGCAATGTGATGTCTTCATGGGAGAACGAACCTTCCAGCCGGACACGGTAGCGACCTTCAATTTTGACCCCCGAGGGCGGGCCACAGGCGCAACCTCCGAGGAACAGGAGGGTGGCAAAGAGGATGGCCACGTTCTTCACTGGGAACAGTTCCGAGGACAGGTCCAGCGCCCTGCGATCCTGCCCCTCCGACAATTTCAAAAATGGTGCGCACGGCAGGACTTGAACCTGCACACCTTGCGGCACTACCACCTCAAAGTAGCGTGTCTGCCAATTCCACCACGTGCGCAGCGACCGGCTGGCAGTGAACCAATCCACGTCGCCCCAAGCAAGGTTAATCTCGACTCCAGATTAATTTTGATCTGTTTGAACGGTGCTGTCAGTGGAGGTGATGACCGTGCTGTTTACTCAAGGTGTCACGCTCCGGCCAGGTATTGTTCCGGTGAGCACGGGTGATCGGGTAATTGAAACTTGGCAGTGCAAATTCGTTCTGGTTAGCTCCCCGGGCCGAATGAACAAAGCGATTGCCGCCATTTCTGTCTCCTTGCTCGTCTCATTCGCGCACCCGTCGTCATCGCAAGCCCAGCAGAAGCCGTCCCTGGAAATCAGCGCCTACCCCAGCACGGGTCAGGTCGAATACAATCTCAAGGACAATACCTTCGTCGCGACCAACGGCATCATGGTCCGCTTTGGTGATGCGGTGATGACGGCGGATCAGGCGCGCGGCGATCAGGCGACGGGCGAGGTGGTAGCGGAAGGTCACGTACGCGTGCAAAGCGGCGAACTGGTGTGGGTGGGAGAAAAAATCCGCTACAATTTTTTCACGCACAAGATGGAGTCAGAGCAGTTCCGCACCGGCCAGGCGCCGGTGTTTGCCGGTGGAGATGATCTGCAGGGTGTTAACCTCGGCGGGGATGTGAGCAATCAGGTTTACACCGCCCGGAATGCGATGGTGACCACGGACGACATCGCCAATCCCGCCACGCGGATACGCGCCAGCTCGATCAAGGTGGTGCCGAATCAGTACATCGAGGCACGCCACGCGGTGTTTTATGTGGGCAACGTGCCGGTGTTCTACTTTCCTTATTTCACGCAGCGGTTGGATGGCCGGGCCAACCGGTTCAGTTTCGTGCCGGGGTCGGGCAGCAGCTACGGGCCGTTTTTGTTGAGCAGTTACCATTGGTATCTCAATGACGAACTGGACGGAGTGCTGCATGCGGATTACCGGGAAAAACGCGGTGCGGCCGGCGGTGCGGATTTCAACCTGCACCTCGGACGCTGGGGCGAATCGTCGCTGCGGGGGTATTACCTGAATGACCAGGACCCGACGGAGGGCAACGCCGGGTACGATATTCCGAACAACCGCTACGTCTTCAATTTCAATTACCTCGCCTCGCCGGTCACGAATCTGTACGTCCGGTCCAAGATCAACTGGCAAAGCGATCCGCAGGTGGAGCAAAACTTTTTCGAGGGCCAGTATCGCGCGAACCCGCAACCGCCCAGCTTCGTCGAGGTCAACCCGCTGTCCGACAATTGGAGTCTCGACCTGATGGTCCAGCCGCAGGTGAATAATTTTCTGGATACCATCGAACGATTGCCGGGCGTGCAGCTTAATGGTTACCAGCAGCCGGTTTTTGGTTCTCCGCTCTACTACGAGAGCGCCAGTTCGGTGGGTTACTACGATCATGCGTATGCGGACTCCAACGGAATTCCCACCGGGCTGGACTACGCCGCGCCCCGGGCCGACACCTTTCAGCAACTGACCCTGCCGCACACTTTTTTTGGGTGGCTCAATGTGGCGCCGCGCGTGGGTGGGCGGTTGTCGTATTACGGCGAGGCCACCGGGCCGGGCGGCACCAACGATGCCGTGGGGCGCGCGGTGTTCAACACGGGCATGGAAGTCCAGTTCAAGGCCTCGCAAACCTGGCCCGGTGTGACGAACCGGTTGCTGGCGATGGATGGGCTGCGCCACATCTTCGAGCCATCGGTCAACTACGCCTATGTGCCGACGCCGAGCGCGCTGCCCTCGCAATTGCCGCAGTTCGACTACCAATTGCCAAGCCTGCGCTTGTTGCCCATTGATTATCCCGATTACAACTCGATTGATTCCATTGACAGCCAGAATGTGATGCGACTCAGCTTGCGCAACTGGTTTCAAACCAAACGGCGCGGCAAGATCGAGAATCTGTTCTACTGGGATCTCTACACCGACTGGCGGCTGACTCCAACCGCCGGCCAGAGCACGTTTGCCGGACTGTTCTCGGACTTTGTGTTTCGTCCGCGCCAATGGTTGGTGTTGAATTCTTCGATGGTTTATGACATCGAAGGCGGCGCACTCGAACTGGCTTATCACTCCATCGCGCTGGTGCCGAACAATACCTGGAGTCTCTCCCTCGGCCATCTTTACACGGAGCCGACCAGTTCGAGCTCAATCACCGCCGGAGTCAACAGTTCCCTGACCAGCACGTTCTTCTACCGGCTCAATGAGAACTGGGGATTTCGCATGAGCCACCAATACGCCGTGCAACAAAACTGGATGCAGGAACAATTCTACTCGATTTACCGCGACTTCCGTAACTGGACGGCCGCGTTGACCGTCCGTCTGCGCGACAACCAGGACAGCCCGGACGACGTGACGTTTGCCTTCACCTTTTCCCTGAAAGCCGCGCCGAAGTACGGCGTCGGTCAGGACGCGGTGAATCCGGCCTCGTTGCTGGGTTATTAACGCCGCAAGGCGTGGAATTGAAACCGCGCCGGTTGGCTGGCGGCCGCGTCGAGCTCAACCGTCAAGTAACCGCCGTCGTTCAGGAGTTCGATCCCCGCCAACGACGGGCACAGCAGCGGTCGAAAGGCGCGCCACTGCCGGGCCTCGTTGAGGGCGCGACTCATTCGGCGAATGGAATGGCCGAGGCCGGAGACGACCGGCATGCCGGAAAGCAGTTTGCTCAATCGCCAATACAGATTTGAGTGCAAATGCCCGATGACGGTTCGCTCAATCTGCGGAAGTCTTTTCCCAATCACCTCGTCCCGCGCCAGAAACGGCAGGGCCGTGGGATCGTGGCAGAAAAATAAAACACGCTGTCCGGGGCGCAAGGAAGCGAAGGCGGCGCGGACCTCGGCGAGATGGTGTTCGCGGAGTTTTTCCCAGCCCGCGTATTCGGTGGGCAGCAGGTCGTGCTCGAAAACGGGCAGCGCGATGAGCGAGGAGACGCAGTTGAACAAAACGTATTGGCCCAGGTCCAGCCGCCAGAACGGTGGCATGCCCAGTTCCGAGATGCCTCGCTCCCAGCTTCGCAAGCGCATTCCGCCCCCCGGGCCCACCAGTCGGCGTTTGCCGAGTTCGTGATCGCCCCAGTTGAGACGGGAACGGTCGCCAAATTTTGCGCGCAGTTTGCCGGCGAAGGCCTGTGCGCTTTCCAGCGCGCCCTCGTCGCTGAGGCCACAGGCGCCGATGTCGCAGGAGTAATCCCCGTTGGCAATGACGTAGTCCGCCGCAGTCGTCGCAGCGAGAAAACGATCCAGTTGACCGTTTTGCCGGAGGGGATAACGCAGCCAAATCTGGCGGCGATATTGTCGCAGCGCGAAGCGGAGCAGCGGATTGGTGACGTCGCGAAGCTCGAAATCATCCCCCACCGCCTGCTCGCGCGGACCGGCGTGGTGGACGTCGCTCAGGAGCGCAAGGTGAAAGCGTCGGCTCATGAGCCGGCTCAGGGAGCTTGGCCGCTGGCGGGAAGGAGAATACTGAAGGTCGTGCCTTTGGCGGGCTCGCTCTGCACGGTGATCTGGCCGTGGTGTTCCTGGACGATCCGGCGGGTGATCGGCAGGCCGAGCCCGGTGCCGTGGCTTTTGGTGGTGAAGAACGGTTCAAACATGCGAGGAAGATTTTCCGGGGCAATGCCCGTGCCGGTGTCGGCCACGGTGACGCGCAGGTGCGGTTCGCGGCGGCCCGGGGACACCGCCGGGTTTGGAGGCGCCGCCAGCCATTCGGTGGAAACCGTCAGCGTGCCATTCGTGCCGGTGGCTTCGATGGCATTGAGAAACAGGTTGACAAAAACCTGCTCCAACTGGCAATCGTCGCCCAGTACCGCGTCCGGCGCGGCGTTGAACGAGCGGTTAAGCGAAATCAACTTGCCGTCCAGTTGGTGCTGCACCATGCGGAGCGAATGTTCCAGGACATCGTGCAGGCGGACGGTGGAGCGCGTGGGGCCGGCGGCACCGCCGAACTTGAGCAACTGACGCACGATGGAATTCACCCGGGTCATTTCGCGCCCGACGATGGTGGCCAGTTCCGCGTCCTTGTTCTTTTCGAGCAACAAGTCCACGAACGCTTTCACGGCGACGAGCGCGTTTTTAATTTCATGCGCCATCGAGGCCGAGAGGGTGCCGATGGTGGCGAGGCGGTCAAGCCGGGTGACGGTCTGTTCGAGCCGTTGGAAGCCGGTGATGTCGCTCAGGACGACGACGACATCGAAGCCATCTGCTCCCGCGCGAAGGGGCAGGGCGTTGACGTGGAGTTGCCGGGTGCGTCGCCCTTCGGAGTTTAGCACAAGGTCATCGGCGAGGACGGCGTTTTGGGTGACAAAGACATCGCGAATGATGCGTTGGAGCGGCGGCGGCAGTTGCGTGAGCGAAGCCAGCGGAGGACTTCCCGGGGTCAGTCCGAGCGCCTCGGCGGCGATCGGGGTGCAACTGAGGATTTGGCCGCGCGGGTTGATCACAAACACGCCGGGCGAGAGACAGTCCCGCAACGCCGGTGTGAGGTTCAAGCCCTCAAGGGCGTCGGCGACGTGGCGTTGACTGCGGGCGGACATGCTTATGGTGCTATACGGCAACGCAGTCTCGGGCGCACAACAATAACTACCGTCCTCACTTATTCAATCAAGCGCCCTCGCGTGCGGTGCGGATAAAATGCTCAAGATTTTGGCCAAGGCTCAAGCCATTTCGTAGATGGAATCCGCAAACATCTGGAGTTCAGAACGAATAACGGTAGGACAGTGAGAAAAGATGGACGGTGGTTTTGTAAGTTCCGTTAAACGCCGGTTGGTAGTCGGTGGAGATGGTTCTCGTATCGTAAAAGTCAGCCCCGTAAGCCACCTCGAAGGAGTTGTGCTCTCCGTGATAGCCAACGCCAATGGTGATGACATTTTGATTGGCGTCGGGAATTGTGGGAGAGAAGGTCGAGTCGGGCACCGGGCTCTGGTAGAACTGGTAGCCGGCTCGAGCAACCCAATTCTCGGCGAATTTCCAATCGCCTCCAATACCGGCCGTAAAAGTGTCCTTCCAATCCTCCGGGATGCTTCGGTTGGCTGGAGGCAGCAGGAGGTTGTTGTTCCCCAGGTTTACCTCCAGCGACTTGAATCGCGAGAATTGAATCCATTCCGCGTCAGCCTCCAACCGGATGGTATCGGTAAGCTGGATGCCGTAACCAACCGCGACCATGTTGGGGTAGGCAATATCGGTGTCAAAATCACTCTCGCTCGTGGCTCCAGCGAATGACGCCGTGGGGGTGATGTTGTTGATGGTGGTGTCACCGCTGTAATCAACATTCATCTGTGAGCGGTAGGTCACGGCGACGGTGTGCCGATCGTTGATTTTCCAAGTCAGGCCAAGGTTACCACCAACGCCAACGCCCTGACCTTGTCCCTTCAAGGTGCCGTCGGGTTCGGTGCCGCCGCTGCCGGGGAAAATTGCCCACGGATAGAACTGCTTTAAGGTCAAGCGCGACCACATGACATCAACGCCGACGCCGAGGGAGAAATGATCGGACAGCTTGAACGCCACCGTGGGATTGAAGTTCGCCGTCATCAGTTCAGAATAGTACGGGGCTGTGTAGCGCAGAACTCCGGTGCCAGGCGCAAAAGCGCTGCCGGCATCGTCATCCCAGTCCACACTCAACCCGAACGGCGACGTGAGACCAAGGGCGAGGGTGATGTCTTCGTCTTTCAGGGGCACGACAAGGTATCCGTTGGCCAGCGCTTTCCACGGATTCTCGGTCTTCGCCGATTGGCCGGTGGGTGATGCAAAGTCAACGCTCATGTAGATCACACTGGGCGAGAATTGAAAGTCAGTCGCAGTCAATTCTGTGAGGTTGGCTGGATTTTGGGTGGTGGCCGATGGATCATCAATATGGGCGATGCGACCACCCGCGCGGCCCAGGTTGAAAGTCCCGGCGGGCGGATTGCGAAATCCCTCCGCGCGTCCCATTAACTCTCCCGCCCAAAAAGACAGTGCCATCAAAGCGACAGTGCTGCTCCGACGATGCTTCGATATTCGCCGGCGATTGCTTGGTTTCGTATTCATGTCATTTAAGTTCGCGCTTTATCCGACACTGGATGCCCCGAACTTCGACATTGTTGCCGAACGTCAGGCCATTTCGTTACGACAATCTGTGAGAACGAGTGCGGCTTCAGGTGAATTTAGCAGGGCAGATGCCATGAGCTCGGCTCCTTTGGGGTCGAATCAGCTATGGTGAAGTGGCTGCTGGGTCCGGAAATTTTACCAGCTTGGCTCGGAAAGTGTTTCGCTATTGGTCGCCTGACAAGCAGCATGGCGCAAAAGCGTTTGTTGTTGACCTTGTTTATCCCGCATTGCGAAATTAAATTTTCGGCAGCTAGTTCGAACACAAGCGAGCGGTCTAGCTGCCGATTCGTTGTTCGAGCCAAGTTAATTTAGTCACAATGGTAGATCCAAGCCACGAATACCATGTCATGGGACAGAACAGCGAAGGAGCAAAACTCCAAGCCAAACTGATCCGCGTGACCCGCTTCCTTGCGGTCTTCGAAGTTTACGATGCAAATTTGGTGTTGCGTACCTCTGAATCGTTAAGTCATTTCCGAATAGTCTTGGGCGACCGTCAAATTTACGCAGGGCGAGCGAGTTTGAGAAGCCAGATCAATGATGGCTCAAAAATTATTTGTGAGGTTACTTTGGACGAAGGGTCATGGGCAAATTCGGAATTCGCGGTTGACATGTTTCAGACCGGCAGGCTTCAGGAACATTTCAAGAAATTCATTTCAGGCTGGGAGAAGCGCTATCGGATAGCTACAGGCTACAAATTGATTGTTGCGGACCTTCATAGTTTTCTTACTGACCTGCGCCTTAGTCTCGACCAGGTGGAGGTAAGCCTGCAGTCGCTGCCACTTGAGGCACGCCGGGAAATGGAGCAGACTATCACGCAGGAGCTTGGCAAATCGGCCGCAGCGATGTGTAATGATTTGTTCGAGCAATTTGAAGCGGTCGCACAGGCCGTGCGCGCCGATGAGCTGTCGGCGCACCAAACTTATGCTCGGCGGCAATTGCACCCGCTAGTCAGTTGCTCTCCTTTTTTTCACCGCTGCTTTAGTAAGCCTTTGGGATATGCAGGTGATTACGAGATGATCAACATGATGATGCGTAATCCATGTGAGGGGGCTACCCTGTTTGCCAAAATGTTGAACGCCTGGTTTCTTGATCAGCCACCTGTCGTTGCGCACCGCAATCGGATCGAATATCTGATTCGGCAACTCTACGAGTCCACGATAAAGTCGCACAATCAGAACCGCACGCTTCGGGTTGTCAGTTTGGGATGTGGACCAGCTCAAGAAGTACAGCGATTCCTGGCAGAGCACCCGATTAGCAGCCAAACAGATTTTACGCTATTTGATTTTAATGAAGAAACGCTCCGTTATGCCGAGAAGATCCTATCGGGCCAAAAGGCAAAGCATTCGCGCAGTGCGAGTTTGCACTTTGTGAGAAAATCAATCCATCAGTTGCTGAAAGAAAGCGCTCGAGTGATCGTGGGCGCTGGTGAACAGTATGATTTGATCTATTGCGCCGGACTGTTTGACTATCTCTCGGAACAGGTTTGCAGTCGCCTGACGAACATCATGTACGATTGGCTGCGACCAGGCGGATTATTGCTCGCCACAAATGTCACTACGCACAACCCATCACGTGCATGGATGGAACACGTGACCGACTGGCATCTGATCTATCGTGATGCCCGAAAAATGCAGGGCTTGGCTCCGCAACGAGCATCAGCCGATCACTTGCGAATCTTTGTGGAACCGTCAGGCGTAAATGTTTTCTTGGAATTGAGAAAGCCCGCAAATGCCTAAGCAAAACGCCAGGACGTATTCCGAGATCCAGACTGCGTTTCAGGAGCATGAGCGCTCTGTGCGGGTGACGAACTATCGTATAGCCTGTTTGACCGCTTTTGTGTTTATGCCAGCTGGCTGGAGTCTGGATTGGCTGGTCTATCCGGGCCAGATCTGGCCCTTCCTCATCCTAAGACTTATTTGCTCGGCATTGCTTCTATTCATCTGGTGGTATGTTACAACCCCATTCGGAGCACGGCACTACCAGATCTTGGGCCTCATATTGCCTGGTTTACCCACGCTTTTTATTTCATGGATGATCTTCATGAAAGACGGGGCGCAGTCAGTTTATTACGCTGGTCTTAATCTTGTCCTTTTGGGTGCGGCAATGATCCTTCGCTGGTCTGTGCGAGAGAGTATGCTGGTATTTCTGATGGTGATGTTGATTTACCTAACTGCCTGTTTTTTGCATTCGTGGATTAGTGGAGATTCCATTGATCACAGCATCTTCTTCAACAACACCTATTTTCTATTTGTCACCGGAGCGTTTGTGGGCATCGGCAGCCATTTTTACAACCGATTGCGTTTTCGAGAATTCGCTTTGCGATTTGAACTGGATGCGAACAAGCAGGTGTTGGAAATTTCCAACCAGAAACTGGATACGCAAAACAAGGAACTGGCCGACACGATCCAAAAGCTCACCGAGGCCGAATCCCAACTCGTTCAATCGGAAAAGATGGCGTCCCTCGGTCGTATGAGCGCCGGCATCATCCATGAAATCAACAACCCGTTGAATTTCGCCACCACCAATCTGTTCACCTTGCGGAAAAAGGCCCGATACATGGCCCCGGAGCAGAAGGCCGAATACGAGGACATCTTGAAGGACGTGGAGGACGGGATCGTCCGGGTAAAAAACATCGTGTCCGACTTGCGCATGTTCACCCATCCGACGGGCGACGATCACGACCAGGTCAATGCCGTCGAGGTGGTCACGTCGGCCCTGCGGTTCCTCAGCAACGAGTTGAAGGACAAGGTGACGATCGAGCAAAAATTGTCCGCCGAACAAACCGTTTTCGCCAACAAGAACAAGCTTATCCATGTGTTCGTGAACCTGATCCAGAATTCGCTCGACGCCCTGCGGGAGAAACCGTTTAACAATGGGGAGAAACCGACGGTCTGGATTGAAGGACAGGTGACGGACGGCGCGAGCAGACTGATCGTGCGGGACAACGGGCCGGGGATTGCGCCGGAACATCTGGACAAGATTTTTGATCCCTTCTTCACGACCAAGGAAATCGGGGAAGGCATGGGCTTGGGCCTGAGCATTTGTTACCGCATCCTGCACGAGTGTCAGGGCAAAATCTCGGTGCGGACCGAGGCTGGAAAATATTGTGAATTTACACTGGAGTTTCCCCTCAAGGCATGAGATGAACGAACCCGCAGCCACCATGGAAGCGCAATACGACTATAAGCGGTTTGCCATTCTGTATGTGGACGATGAGGAAAAGTCCCTGAAGGGCTTTGCCCGCGCCTTTGGTGACGAGTTCCGCATTCTCACCGCCGCCAACGCCCAGGATGGGTTGAAGTTGCTCACCGAGCAACCGGGGGAGGTCGCGATCCTGATGACCGATCAGCGGATGCCGGGCGAAAAGGGCACCTGGCTGTTGGAACGCGCCCGCCACTTGAGTCCCGCGACGCTGCGCATCCTGGTGACGGCTTTCGCGGAGTTCAAGGATGCGGTGGACGCAATCAACGACGGCGGGATTTATCATTACGTCAACAAGCCCTGGGATCCGTCGGAACTCGAGAGCATCCTCAAGCGGGCCCTCGAATTCTACCTGACACAACGCGAGCGTGACCAACTGATGCGGGAAAAACTGGAGGCGTTGCGCAAGCTCCTTGTGGCGGACCGCTTGATCAGTCTGGGCATGTTGGCCGCGGGATTGAGTCATCACATCCGCAACGCGCTCGTCACGGTGAAGACGTTCCTCGATCTGGCCCCGAGCATGATGGCGGAGGAAAAAACCGACGCGAAGTTGGTTCGTCACGAGGAATTTTGGGGCGAATACCACAAAAATGTCCTCGGCCAGGTGGACAAGATCAACAATCTGCTCAAGGACCTGTGGGCCGCCTCTGAAAAAGCCGACCCGCAGCTTGCGGATCGCGTGCATATACATGCGTTGGTGTCCGCTGCCATCGAGGGCGTGCGGTCGGCGCTGGAGGCGAAAAACATCCGGGTCGAAAATCAGATTTCGGAAGCCTTGCCCGCGCTCGCCGGAGATCAGGTCAAACTGCAACGGCTGTTCGACCTGGTGCTGAAGGAGGAACTGGCCAATCTGCCCGCGGGCGCCCAGGTGATTTTCACGGCTGAGGCCCGGACCAGCGAACCGGCGGAACTGTGCATTCGGATCAAGGACAATGGTCCGGGATTGCCGGCCGAAGCGCTGCAATTCCTCTTTGATCCGTTCATGGTCCGCACCGATTCGCCCTCGGAATACGGCATCCATCTGATGGCGTGTTTTTTTATCGTGCATCATCACGGTGGGCGCATCGAAGCCACCAGTCAGCCGGGACAGGGGACCACGTTCATCATTTACCTGCCGCTCAATCCCGACCCATCCATCACCGAACTCAACCAGGGTTTGCTCAACAAATCCCGTCTGGCCGAGCAGGTGTGGGGTGGCGTGCGGAGCACCAACTGACCGCGCTGGCGGATTTAAGTTTGGATGCTCTGATCCAGAATCGGCGCTTAACCTGTTCCTCCCCGGTTTGCCGGCTCGGGTATTTCCCCGGTTGAGGTCGGAGCTTTCTTGCGCGATGAGTGTCGAGGCGACCGTTCCAAAGAAGAATAGATTGACCGGGGGGAAACGTATGGCTTATCTAGGCGCAGTGAATTTCTCAGGCGGAGTTTTCAGCAGGCTGGGCACAAGTCGAACGTCAGGCAGGTGCCTTTTCGTTGCGGTTGGCTCCGGTCCTGATTTCATTTTCTCCCTGCGCCAGAGCATCGGTTGCGCGCGGGAAAAGGCTCGGGCCGAAGTCTGATGAAAACGCTGCTCGTCATCTCTCCGCATCCCGAACTGGCGGATGCGCTTCGCCAGGGCCTCAACCCGGGCGAGTATCGGATCATCCACCGCGCGAACGCCGAGGAAGCCGAGCCGCTGCTCGCGCGCGGGTTCGCGCATGCCTGCGTGGTGGACGTTGAACTGGAGGGCGTGCAAGGCTTGTGGCTGGTTGAGCGACTGCGCCGGCACGATAACAAGTGTCCGATCATCGTTTATGCCGGCGCCAAACAGTCGGATTGGGAGGAGGAAGCGTATTTGCGCGGAGTGACGCACGTGCTCACCAAGCCGGTGCGGCCTCGGTTGCTCACCGTCTTGTTGGAGCGGATGTTCGCCGCGCCCGCCGCGGCGCAATCGTCTCCGCCGGTGGCGGCGTATCGTCCAGAACTCCTGTCCCCGGCCTTGCCGGCGACCGTCTCCGACACCTCGTTTCTGACGCAGCCCTATCTGGGCCTGCGCAGTTTCTCCTCGCTCCTCACGCACTCGCTCGATGCCGAAGCCATGTTCCGCCAGTTCCTGCTGCAACTTCGCGAAATCGTGAGTCTCAGCCGGGCGGCCATTTTTTTGCGCCAACCGTACACCGCGTTTGGGGCCTCCGCCGCGCCCCAGGAAGCCCGCCGATTGCGCGTGGCTGGTTCCATCGGCCTGTCGCCCGGTTTGTTCGAGCATTTTGAACTGTCGCAGGATGCCGGGATTGGCGGTCAACTCACCCGGCTGGGCCGGATCCTGCGCCGGGGGAGCGACGAAGTCCGGGCGGACATTGAAGCCCAAAAGGAATTCGAGCTGCTCGGTGGTCAGGTGGCCATCCCGATTCTCGACCGCGAATCCCTGTTGGGTGTGGCGGTGATTGACGGCCGGATCACGGGGGAGCCGCTCACCAACGCCGAGCTTGAACTGGTCTTTCATTTGCTCGAACAAGTCGGTCTGGCCGTGCGCAACATCTGGCTGCACGACCAGGTGACGGGCAACAACGAAATGCTCGCGGGGGTCCTGCGTGAGTTGAACAGCGCCTGCGTGGTGGTCAGCCGCGACCTGCAAATCCTGCACGCCAACAAAATGGCGCGAAAGTATTTCGGACATACGACCCGGATGAGCGGCGAAATGGAATTTGCCGACCTGCCCCAATTGCTCGGAGCCAAGATTTACCAGGTGTTGCGCACGGGCGCCGCCATCGCTCCGTTCCGCTATGAGCCGGAGAGTCAGCCCGGCACGGTTTACAGCGTTACGGTCGCGCCTTTTCATCGGCCGGATACGGCGCTGCCCGCCTCGGCGTTGTTGATCATGGATGATCTGACGCAGAGCGAGCAGTTGCGCAAACTCGAGGTCGAAGCCGCAAACCTGCGCATGGTCAAGACCATGGCGGACCGGCTCGCGCACGAAGTCGGCAATGCCATGGTGCCGCTCTCGACCCACCAGCAGTTGCTCGCGGAAAAATATCGCGATCCGGAATTTCGCGCCTCGCTCGACAACGCGCTCGCCGAAGGGGTCAAGCGCGTCACCCGGCTCATCAACCAGATGCGCTTCCTGGCGCGGGATTCGTTGACGACGAGTGAGCCGATCCCGCTTTCGCCGCTGATCGAGGAGGCTTACCAGGAGGCGCGCAAGTATCAGCCGGTGAAAGCCGGCCAGCTCAAATACGACAATGGCGGCAAACCCGTTTTCGTCACCGGCGACCGCGCGGCGCTCAAGTACGCGCTGACCGAGGTGATGATCAACGCGCTGCAGGCGAATCCCACCGATCCCAAGGTGGGCGTCCGGCTCGAGGCCGACGCTTCGCAGGCGAACGGGTTGCAGATCGAAGTCCAGGATAACGGCGGCGGGTTCACGCCCGAAGCCGCGCAAAAAGCGCTGTCGCCCTTCTACACCACGCGCAACGTCGGCCTGGGCTTGGGCCTGACCGTGACGCGAAAGATCATCGAGACGCACCAGGGCAAGCTCGAGATCATGCCCGGTAAAACCGGTCGCGCCGGCATCATTCGCATTTCCTTGCCAATGGAGGCCGGAAAATCGGAAACCTGAGCGGGGTGAAATATCCGGCGCCTCCGCCAGCGCGTCGTCAAACGCTGGGAACCGCGCTTTTTGAGCAACGCTCATCGCGATTCGTTGTCTTTTCCTCGGCCTACCCTTATTCGCATCAATCCGCCTCCCGACGGAACGATCAACCCTTCACCCCTTCCGTTTGCTGTCTGGAGCGACTCGTGGAAAAAAGATAAAATTCCGGGGCGCGATTTGGGTGGCGCGGTCACGGCGATTCCGTATGCTGCTTCAACAATGGACGGAGACTGATGTTCGACACGCTCAATCTCAAGGCCGCTGTGATCGCCGCCGTCGCCACGGTGCTGCTGGTGATTTCTATTCTCGTCGGCTCGCGCCGGCTGGAGAACTTCGATCCGGCGCTGGTCGCTTACCTGTTCGGGTGCATCTTTGCCTGCTTCGGCGTGGTCTATCGCTACACGGTCTGGTTGCAACGGCCGCCGACGTGGCGCTACTTCGCGAGCGGCTGGAAACTGTTCTTCACCGGACGCACCATCGCCTACGGGTGGGAGCTGACCCGCCATTTCTTCGTCCAGTTTCTCGGCCAGAAATTCATCCGCAACCGGGGCAAGACGCGCGGTTACGGCCACATGCTCATGGCGTGGGGTTGTCTCCTGGCCTTTGCCATCACGTTCCCGCTGGTATTCGGTTGGATTCATTTCGGTCTGAAACCGGGCGGCATCAACACCTACGAGATATTCACCTTCGGCTTCAAGGTCATGGAGTTCCCGCTGCATACCTGGCTGGCGGAGATCATTTTCAACGGCTTGAACTGGTCGGCCATCCTCGTCATCGCGGGCGTGATGATCATGATGCGCCGCCGCCTCACGCACGCCGGGCAGATTGCGATTCAGACCTTCGAGGGCGACTGGCTGCCGCTGCTGTTGCTGCTCGCCATTTCAGTGACCGGTCTGGGCATCAGCCTCGATTACAAATTCATGGAGGGTAAAGCGCATCAATTCATGGCCATCACCCACGCCATCACGGTGATTCTGTTCCTGCTGTGGATGCCGTTCGGGAAGTTCTACCACATCATCCAACGACCGGCGCAACTCGGCATCGCCATCTATCGTCGAGCGGGCGCGGAAGGGCCGCAGGCGGTTTGTCCGCACACGAAAGAGGCGTTCGATTCGCAGATGCACGTGGATGACGTGAAAGCGGCGTCGGCGGAGATGGGCTTCAACTACACGCGCAAGGATGGCACGTCGCATGTGGATTACAGTCCGCGGGGCAAACGCGCCCTGCTGGCGAAGGCTCATCTCAAGGCCCGGCAAAAGGCCGGCTCACTTTTTGGATAATCGTCATGGCCACCTTACCCGTATCCGCCGAGAACCTGATCGCTCACTTCGGGCCGTCGCTCAACTTTCCGCCGATGCAAGGCTATCCGGGGCGCGACGAGCCGGATGAAGTCGTGAAGACCCATTGCTGTTTTTGCGGGATGCAATGCGGCATCAAACTCTGCGTGAAGGACAATCGCATCGTCGGCTTCGAGCCGTGGGAGGAGTTCCCCTTCAACGAAGGCCGCCTGTGCCCGAAGGGCGTCCAGCGTTATCTGCAAAACAATCACCCGGATCGCCTGCTCGATCCGATTGAGCGCGTCGAAGGAAAAGGTTTTCGTCCGATGGGCTGGGATGCGGCGTATGAACGGGTCATTTCAGAGATTCAACGGATTCAAGGCAAATACGGCCCGGATGCGTTCGCCATGCTGTCCGGCGTCTCGCTCACGAATGAAAAGAGCTACCTCGTCGGCAAATTCGCGCGGGTGGCGCTCAAGACCAGGAATCTCGATTACAACGGACGGCTCTGCATGGTCAGCGCCGGGGCGGGCAACAAGAAGGCCTTCGGTCTCGACCGTGGTTCGAACAATTACTCCGATCTCGCGCACGCCGAGGTCGTGATGATCTGCGGCACGAATGTCAGCGAAACCTTCCCGACGCTCACGCACTGGATCTGGCAGGCGCGCGACAACGGCGCGAAGCTCATCGTGGTTGACCCGCGCCTGACGCCCATCGCGCGCACCGCCGATTTGCATCTGCCGATCCGTCCCGGTCGCGATTCCGCGCTCTACGGCGCGATCCTGCACCAGCTCGTCAAGCACGACTGGCTGGATCACGACTTCATCGCCAACCACACCAGCGGATTCGAGGAAGCGAAAAAGGTGGTTGAATCCTACGATCTCGAATGGGCCGAGCGCACGACGGGGATTGCCAAGGAGAAAATCCTGCAAGCCGCGCAATGGTGGGGCGCGGCCAAGACGAGTTTCCTCCTGCACGCGCGCGGCATCGAGCATCACAGCAAAGGCGTCGAAAACGTGCTCGGCTGCATCAACCTCGTGCTCGCCACCGGGCGCATCGGCCGGCCCTATTGCGGTTACGCGACCATCACCGGCCAGGGCAACGGCCAGGGCGGACGCGAGCACGGGCACAAGTGCGATCAACTGCCCGGCAATCGCGACATCGAAAACCCCGAGCACCGCAAATACATCAGCGGCGTCTGGGGCATTGACGAGAAGGAACTGCCCGGCAAGGGCCTCACCGCCTACGAAATCATGGAGGCGATTCATCGCGGCGAGATCAAAGGGCTGTTGAGCATCTGCTTCAATCCGCTCGTCTCGCTGCCGAACAACAACATGATCCGCGAGGCGCTGGAGAAACTGGAGTTCTACGCCTGCATTGATTTCTTCCTGAACGAAACCGCGCGCCACGCCGACATCATTCTGCCCGGATCGCTCCACGAGGAGGAGGACGGCACAGTGACCACGGCCGAGGGCCGCGTCGTGCGCATCCGCAAAGCGATCAA
Organism: uncultured Bifidobacterium sp.; assembly: GCA_964561105.1. Classification (GTDB taxonomy): domain Bacteria; phylum Verrucomicrobiota; class Verrucomicrobiia; order Limisphaerales; family JADLHS01; genus JADLHS01. The sequence continues at coordinate 63,825 of CAZLOH010000020.1, forward strand.
CCCGCCGGGGAACGCGCGCACCGACACGAGCATCCTGCTGGAAATCGCCAAGCGGCTCGGCGCGGAAAAACATTTCACCTACAATTCCTCCGAGGAGATTTTCAACGAACTGCGCGTCGCCTCCAAAGGCGGCACGGCGGATTACTTCGGCATCACCTACAAAAAGATCGAGGACAACATGGGCGTCTTCTGGCCGTGCCCGTCCGAAGACCATCCCGGCACGCCGCGATTGTGGGAGGACCGCAAATTCAAAACGCCCGACGGCCGGGCGCACTTCAACGGCGTGACTTACCGCGAGCCGGGTGAACTCACCGACGCCGAGTATCCGATGATCCTCACGACGGGCCGCGTGGTGTCGCAGTATTTGAGCGGCACGCAAACGCGGCGCATCGGCAAGCTCGTGGAACAATATCCCGAGCCGCTGCTGGAAATTCATCCCCAGACCGCCGCGCGCTTCAACATCAAGGACCGCGAGCTGGTCAAGGTGGTGACGCGGCGGGGCGCGGCGGAGTTCCCCGCGCAACTCGTCGAAACCATTCGCGAAGACACCGTGTTCATCCCGTATCATTGGCCGGGAAAAAAATCCGCCAATCAACTCACCTCGGGACATCTCGATCCGGTTTCCAAGATTCCGGAATTTAAAGTGTGCGCCTGCCGGCTCGAACCGCAGGGGCGACCCGCGCCGTCCGCCGCGGAAACCAAAGCCTACGCCAGCGCATGAACACCACCACGTTTCGCACCGACCAGGAGTTCTTCTTCGACCCGCAGCGTTGCATCGGCTGCCACGCCTGCGAGATGGCGTGCGCCGAGTGCGAGACGAACGGCCAGACCGCGATGATTCACGTGGACTACGTGGATCGTTTTCTGACCACGCAAACGTCCGTGCAGGTTTGCATGCACTGCGAAGACCCCGTTTGCGCCAAGGTCTGCCCCGCTGACGCCATCACCAAGGACGAGTTCGGCATCGTTCACAGCGCCAACACCGCGCGCTGCATTGCCTGCTCGAATTGCGTGCAAGCCTGTCCGTTCGGCGTGCCCAAAAAGGTCGAGCCGCTCGACCTGATGATGAAATGCAACATGTGCTACGACCGCACCAGCGCGGGCAAGCGGCCCATGTGCGCCACGGTCTGCCCCAGTGGCGCGTTGTTCTACGGCACGCGCGAACAGATCGCCCGCAACCGCCCGAACAGCTCGCCGGTGAACACCTTCCGCTTCGGCCAGCAACTGGTGAAAACGAAAGTCAACATCATGATGCCCAAAGGCGCGACGGAACTCGTCGTGGACAGCGAATGAATCCCAACAGCCCATTACTACCCGAAAAGTCCGCGCCCGAGGTGGATTTCCCCATCGAGCGCGTGGAGGCCGAACACGTTTCGCGGCGCGAGTTCACCAAGTTTCTCTGTCTCGTCTCCGGCGGCATGGCCGTCGGCAGCGGCTGGGTGGCGGTGAAGGACCGGTTGTTTCCGCCGCATCGGATTCAAGGCGAGGCCTTCGTCTGCAAGGTGGATGAAGTTCCGGTCGGCGGCACGCGCGCGTTCACCGTTCCCGGCTCGAACATTCCGTTCATCCTGATTCATCTGAACGACGGCGGCTGGCGCTCCTTCGAGCAGAAATGCACGCACCTCTCCTGCGCTGTGTTCTATCAACCCGCCGCCGACAAGATCCAATGCCCGTGTCACAACGGCTGGTTTGACGCGCGCACCGGCAACGTGCTGCAAGGCCCGCCGCCCCGTCCGCTGAAACGCCTCGAAGTCGTCGTGAAGGGCGGCGAAATCTACGTCACCGAACCCGCGTCCGCATGAGCACCTTCCGCGAAGCCCAACGACAGGCGCATCCCACGAAGACCAACACGCTGCTGCTGGGCGTGATGTGCGTGCTGATTCTGATTCTCAGCATGCAGGTGTGGCTGCTCACGGTGGCGTTGAACGAATCGCTCGACGGCCACAACACCGTCAAGTGGCCGGCGTTTTGGGCGTCGCTGGCGCTCTTCGGCGCGGGCGCGATGTTGCTGCGCTACCTGCCCTCGCCCCTGCGACTGCCCGCGCGCGAGATCGAGCGCGAAGCGTTCCCGCACGCGGCGCTTGCCTGGCGCACCCTGGGCATCAGCGTCGTGGCGCTGGCGCTCTCCTTTTGCGTCTGGTTCATGTGGTCGGCCATTCCCGTCCATCTCGAGGAAGCCGGCTTCCATTTTTCCCGCAAGCAACTGTTCTGGCTGACCTCGACGCCGGTGTTGCTCGGCTCGGTCCTGCGCATTCCCTACGGCCTGATCGTTTCCACGTTCGGCAGCCGGCGCAGTTATGCGGCGGTCACACTGCTCCTGCTCCTGCCGTGCCTCGCCACCGGACTGGCCGTTCGCAATCCCGCCACGCCCTACTGGGTGCTGCTCGCCTGCGCCGCGTTGACCGGCATCGCGGGCGCGAACTTCGCCACCTCGATGGGTGTGATCAACCTGTGGTTTCCCAAGCAAACTCAGGGCACAGCGCTCGGCATCAACGGGCTGGGAAACTTCGGCGTGACCATCGCGCAATTCGCCATCCCCGTCGTCATCGGCTTTTCGATCCTGGGCGCGACACCAAGCTCCCCGGCCGCAGCCGCGCCCGCGCCCGCGCCCACCACGCACCTTGCGAATGCCGCCTTCATCTGGATTCCCTTCATTCTCCTGGGCGCGGCGGCCATCTGGTTCGGCACTAAGGATTATCCGGCGCAACCCAAGACCTTGGCGTCGCAACTCGTGGCCGGAAAACGCCTGCACACCTGGGTGCTGTCGCTGATCTACTTTCTTACCTTCGGCTGTTTCGTCGCCATGGGGGCGTCGCTGCCGCTCATCATCAAGGAAGTGTTCGCGACCGCGCCGGGCGGAGCGCCCAAGCCGTTGCTCTACGCGCCCTGGGCGGCGGCCGTGGCCACGATTGCGCGTCCGCTCGGCGGCTGGCTGGCGGACAAATTCGGCGCGGGCCTCATCACCTCGATCTCCGTCGGCACGATGGCCCTGGGCGGCTTCAGCCTGTCGGCTTTTCTGCAACCGCACGAGTTCATCGGATTCTTCGTCGTCATCCTGATCATCTGCGCGGCGGCGGGCCTGGGGAACGGCAGCGTGTTTAAGATCATCCCGTTCGTGCTCCCGAAAGAAGCGGGCGCGGCCATTGGCATCGTCAGTTGCCTGGGCGCGCTGGGCGGCTTCGTGCCGCCGCTGTTGCTCGGCTGGACGATGGACCACCTGGGCGGTCCGGCCTGGGCCTACACCGGCATGGCCTTCTTCGCGCTGGTCTGCCTGGCCGTGAACCTCTGGTTCTACCACCGCCGCGGCTCGCCGACGCATTGTTGACTTCATGCGCCAAAAAACAGGGCTCATTCTGAGAAGTATGCGGCGCGCGGTTTGCAGGGTGAAGACTTCGGAAGACCGCTGGAAATTCGCTGCCAAGCGCGAAGTCGAGCGCTATGCCCTGCGAAGGGGAGCGGGAGAACAGCCGCGAGTTCCAAGAAAAGGGTGCGGAGCTTTACGCGAAAGCCTAGACTCCGCGCATGGCAACTTTCGATTCAACCAAGACGGCGCTGAGTAAACTGCTGGAGCAAATCGTTGATGGGAAGATTCAATTGCCAGACTTCCAGCGTGGGTGGGTGTGGGACGATTCGCATATCCGGTCGCTGATGGTCAGTATCGCGCGCTCGTTCCCCATTGGTAGCGTCATGCTCCTTGAAACTGGCGGGACAGCCCGCTTTCAGATTCGACTCGTCGAAGGTGTCAATCTTGCCCACGGCACAAATGGAGCAATTGAAAACCTGATTCTTGACGGACAGCAGCGCCTCACCTCCCTGACTCAGGTGCTCAAACTGACTGTGCCGGTAAGGACGAAGGACGACAAAGGGCGCGAAGTCCAGCGGCTCTATTACATCGACATTGAGAAAGCATTGGCCGGGAACAGTTCGTTGGACGACGCATTCATTGCCGTGGACGAGACGCGAACGCTTCGCACGAATTTTGGTCGCGATGTTATTTTGGATTTGGGTTCGCAAGGGAAGGAGTTCGCCGCGTTCTGCTTTCCCTGTAACCAGATCTTGAATTCGGATGAATGGGAAGAGGGGCTGATGGCGCACGACGCCGCAAAGTTCGCGCGCTACATGGAATTCAGGAAACGCGTCTTGAATGCGTTCCGCGAGTATCAAGTTCCCGTCATCCAACTGAAGAAGGAGACGAGTAAAGAAGCAGTTTGTCTCGTATTCGAGAAAGTCAATACAGGAGGCGTTCCACTTTCCGTTTTCGAGTTGGCGACCGCTACATACGCCGCCGATGGATTCAATTTGCGCGATGATTGGTTTGGGCGGCCAGCGGCAAACGTGCAAGGGCGTCATAAGAAATTTGCGACAAAGCCACTCTTGCGAGACATCGAGCCGACCGAGTTCTTGCAGGGCCTTTCGCTGCTTCACACTCATGAACGACGTGCTGCCGACATCGCCGCAGGTAAAGCCGGAAAGGAGATAACGGCGGTAAGTGCGAAGCGCGAGCATGTGCTGGCCTTGCCTCTCGAAGCTTACAAGAAGTGGGCTGACAAACTGACTGACGGTTTCTTTGAAGCTGACCGCTTTCTGCGAATGGAAGGATTTCATCACCCCAAATTCCTTCCCTATCGCAGCCAGCTTATTCCTTTGGCGACGGCGATGGTGCATCTCGGAGAGCGGTGGCTTGAGCCGGTCATCAAACAGAAGATTGCGCGGTGGTTTTGGTGCGGCGTTCTCGGAGAATTGTATGGCGGTGCGATTGAAACGAGGATTGCACTGGACCTGCAGCATCTTCTGTCATGGATTGATGACGCTGCTGCAGCTGAACCCGCGACGGTTATCGCCGCAGGCTTTCAGCCCTCACGACTCGACACACTGCGCACGCGAACGAGTGCAGCGTATCGAGGAATTTATGTCCTGCTCCAACGCCAAGGTTCAAAAGACTTCTTCTGGAAGGCGCGGATGGTTGATCTCGACCGCGATGAATGCAAAATCGACGTCCATCACATTTTCCCGCGAGACTGGTGCGAAGCGCAGGCCATTGCGCCGAAGGTCTTCAACTCAATCATCAACAAGACGCCCATCTCCTACAAAGCCAACCGCATGATTGGGGGCAAAGCGCCATCGCAATATCTCCAGCAAATCCGCTCTCACGCCCAAGTTCAAATCTCCGAAGCAGACCAAGACGACATCTTGCAATCGCACCTAATCGCGCCTGCGCTTCTGCGCGCGGATGATTTCAATACTTTCATGGCTTCACGCAAGGTTGCTTTGTTGGAAATCATTTCATCGGCGATGGGCAAAGTTGCTCTCCCGGCCGGGGGCGATGCGCCGCCGGAGGATGAAGAAGACGAGGAAGGCGAATAGTAGGAATTCACACGCTTTCCCATGCGCAAGGCCAAGCAGACCACCATCGAAGTCCAGGGCACGGCCATCACTGTCATTGGCAAGGAGCACGGGGATTACATCTCGCTCACGGACATGGTGCGAAATTTCGAGGGCGGCAGCGCGCTCATCGAACAATGGTTGAAAAACAAGGACACGGTGCTGTTCCTTGGCGTTTGGGAACAGATTCACAACCCGGGTTTTAATTCCCTCGAATTCGAGGGAATTAGAAACGAGGCCGGCCGGAACAGTTTTTTCCTTTCGGCCAAGTCGTGGGCAGACCGCACGCGCGCGAAGGGACTGATTGCCAGCGCCGGGCGTTACGGTGGCACGTTTGCACACAAGGACATCGCGTTTGAGTTTGACTCGTGGTTGAGCCCGGAGTTCAAGCTCTACCTCATCAAAGAATTCCAGCGGCTCAAGGACGACGAGAGCCGCCGACTTTCGCTTGCGTGGAATCTCAACCGCACCTTGTCGAAGCTGAATTATCGCATTCACACGGACGCGGTGAAGGCGCACCTGATTCCGCCCGAGGTCACGCCCGCGCAGGCGGCCATCACTTACGCGACGGAGGCGGATTTGCTCAACGTGGCGCTCTTCGGCCACACCGCGCGACAGTGGCGTGACGTGAATCCCAAGCTGGAAGGCAACGTCCGCGATTACGCCAGCGTCGAGCAGTTGCTGGTGCTCGCGAACATGGAAGGCATGAACGCGGAATTTCTTCACATGGGATTGCCGCAGAGCGAACGGCTCAAGCGGCTCAATCAAATCGCCATCCGGCAGATGCAGGTCTTGACTTCGGCGAATCTGAAGGCGTTGTCGGGTGTGAAATCCGTGCCGAAGAAATGAAAACCCTCCCCATCAAGGGGCGGCCGTCGCCACCATCGCGCGTCCGCTCGGCGGCTGGCTGGCGGACAAATTCGGCGCGGGTCTCATCACCTCCATTTCCATCGGCACGATGGCCCTGGGCGGCTTCAGCCTCTCGGCCTTTCTGCAACCGCACGAATTCACCGGGTTCTTCATCGTCATCCTGATCATCTGCGCGGCGGCGGGCCTGGGCAACGGCAGCGTGTTCAAGATCATCCCGTTCGTGCTTCCGAAGGAAGCGGGCGCGGCCATCGGCATCGTCAGTTGCCTGGGCGCGCTGGGCGGCTTCGTGCCGCCGCTGCTGCTGGGTTGGACGATGGATCATCCGGCGAGGTCGAAAGCGGTCATCGCCATGTCGCCCAACGACGCCTCAAACTGGCCGGCGGCTGGTGGAAGGAAGCCAACGCCGACATGATGCTCGCCCTGCGCGCCGCGCGCGCCAACCAGCTCTGGGATCGCTACTGGCTGACTCCCAACCTCACCCTCAACTGACCGCCACTTTGAATCGCACCCGTCTTACGCCCGCTGCGCGTAACGTCATTCCTGTGGCAAACCTTCCACGACCGGCCGCACTGCGATGCAGCCAATTCGCACGGAAGACACTCCGCTCCACCCTGGACGTCGCACACAATTTCGCTTCCTCTTCGCAAACCAGAATAAGAATTTCATGGTGCGGGTTTGGTTTTTGGGCCGGACTAATTCGTTTTGGGCGGTGGCGGATACTGTTCAAACTTCGGCAATGTTGCGTCCATCAAATCCCACGGTTGCGCGTCGGAGATGAAGAAATCCATTTGCGCTTGAAACCAGCCCGGATCGTCGAGACTGCCCGCCGTGATGCCAACGAACGGTTGCTGGGGGCTGCCCTCATTTTCCCCGCCGGTAATGCGCGAACCGCAATCGGCGCAGAAACCGCGTTTGTGCTGGCCGCCTGCCAGTCTCGGCGTGAAATGATACTTCAACTTTCCTTTCGTCAGCCGAAACGCCGCAGCCGGCACGAGCAATCCGGGCACAAACGCGCCGCCGGTCACGCGCTGACAATCGCGGCAGTGACACTTGAACATCAGGAGCGGCGCGGCGTTGACTTCGTAGCGCACCGCACCGCACACGCAACCGCCGGTGAAGGGAAGATTCATGCTCTTTTGATTTTTTGGTGGCAATCCTCGCGCTGCGAGGATTGGCTGGGTCGCAGCACGACCAGCCCCACCGCTTACTTTTCCGGATGAATACCAACCATCCAGCCCACGCCGAACTTGTCTTCGAGCATTCCGAAGCACGGTGACCAGAAGGTCTTGGTCAGCGGCATCTCCACTTTGCCACCTTCACTGAGCGCGACGAAGATTTGCTTCGCTTCCGCCTCGGTGTTCACCGCGATGGAAAGCGAGAACCCCTCGAACTTTCCGGCTTCGCCGCAACCGTCCGACGTCATCACGATATTCGAGCCAACCTTAAAGCTCGAGTGCATGATCTTGTCGCCCCAGTTGGCCGGAATCATGCCGGGCGGCGGCGCTTCGGGACATTCCTTGTAGCGCATGATCATCTGGACCTCCGCGCCCAGGGCTTTTTGATAAAACTGCAACGCTTCCTCGCAACGGCCGCGGAAGAACAGATACGGTTCAATGACTGATTTCATGTTGAGGGGATTTGGTTTTGTGTTTTGCTGATGGATTCTTTGTCGCACTATCGAGTTCCCCTCACCCCGTCCCTCTCCCCATCGGATGGGGAGAGGATGGCCGACGGCCGGGTGAGGGGTTTGCAATTTGTTAAGACTTCACCCGCTTGAGCGTCGTGGGTTTTTGCGGCATTTCCTTGCCGTCCATGATGGCGAGACAACTGGTGGTGACCGTATCGGCGTCGTCAAACGTGATGCTCATGGCGTGCATGTGCGATTCCTTCTTGGGATTTATGCCGCAGGTGGCGTCGAAGTCAAACTTGATGGATTTGGCGTCGGACGATTTCAGTTTCATGGCGGGGCGATTGCCCAGCACGCAGTAGTGGGTCATGGCGAGCTGGCCGTTCTGGTCATAATACATTGTGACCATTTCTTGGGGCGTGCCCGCGAACACGCGTTCCTCCAACACGCTGCCGCCGGCCAGCAGACGATACTGGATGGTCATGTCAATCGGTCCCTGGCCCATGTCGCACTTGCCGGTCCACGAACCAACGAGAGATTTCATGCGCTCGAACTCGGGCGAGGTGGGTTTGGATTTGTCGGTTTCACTGGCGTGCGCGGCCAATGCGGCGGCCAGAACCAAGGTGGTGAATAAGGCGGTGAACTTTGTCTTCATGCTTTCGATGTTTGTTAATTGTTTAATGCGACTTCATGAAGACAACGAACGAGAACCCGCGCTCAGGACAACTTTTGAAAACAATTTTAGCCACGGACAAAGTCCTGATTCAGAACGCCTGCCACGCAAAACAATTCACCCTCTCCTCGTTTGGCGATCTGAAATCTCTCCCCGTGGTCAAGCGCGCTTTCATGAGCCCGCGCCTCGAGTACCGCCTGCGCTACTTCCGTCGCTCACGAAATCGGCCATCTCATGCTGCACCGCGACATCTACGCCGGACTGAAATACGAGACTGCCGCCGAATGGTTCGATTACATCTCGGCCGTCCCCGAAGTCGAATGCGGCTGGTTGGAATGGCGGGCCTACGAATTCGCCCAGCCACCTTTCGAGTTCACGATCCAAACTGTCGAAACCCGTAGAGGGTGTGAGACAAAATTCTTCCAGCCATTTCGAGTATGCCTGCAAAGGCTACATTTCATGCCTAGGTTGCTTAGGCATCAATATCGCCGTTCTGAGGCTTTTTGAAGATTGAGGAAGAATTTTGTCTCACACCCACCCGTAGAAAGGGTTCAAAACAGCAGTTGACACCGATTAACCCCAAGGGTTAATTATAGGGGCGACGCGTGGAACTCTCCTTTGCCAACCGAAAGCTCGCCAAGGAACTGGCAGACGAGAGAACCACCGTCCGGAACTATGGCGCCGATAACGGCAGGCGCATTTGCCAGCGACTGGCGCAACTTATGGCGGCAGACAACCTCGAAACTTTACGCCTACTGCCGCAGACTCGCGCGCACGAGCTTACTGGTGACCGTAGCGGACAGATTTCTGTGGACGTCAGGCATCCATATCGTCTGTTGCTCGTGCCGGACCATGACGAGATTCCGCGCAAGCCCGATGGAGGGTTGGATTGGACCCGCGTCACAAAAGTGAAAATCCTTGGCATTGTGGACACACACTAAGCATATGAACACGACATTTGAACCTAACTTTGCCGTCCCTCCAGGTGAGACGCTGGCCGAAACGCTTGAAACCCTCGGCATGACGCAGGCGGAGCTTGCTGAACGTATGGGCCGCCCACTCAAAACTGTCAACGAGATCGTTGCCGGAAAGGCTGCGATTACGTCCGATACCGCCCTGCAACTGGAGAAGGTGTTGGGTGTCCCTGCTTCATTCTGGACTAATCATGAGCGTATTTATCGAGACACGCTCGCGCGTCATCGCGAAACGGACGAGCTTGAGCGACAACTCGGCTGGCTGAAAGCGATGCCCATTAAAGAGATGGTGCGCGCGCGCTGGATCGTGGCTGCCGCCGAACCCGTAGCCCAACTTCGTATTGTTCTGAGTTTCTTCGGTGTTGCCGGGGTTGATGAATGGCGTGCTCTTTGGGAAAGCTCTGATGCCATATTCCGAAAATCGCCCGCTTTCACCACAAATCGGCCCGCCACCGCCGCATGGCTCCGTCAGGGAGAGCTTGAGGCGCAGAAAATCAACTGCGTGCCATTCGATGAGGTTCGCTTTGCGGAAACACTGGCACACCTGCGCGGCTTCACCGTAATGAATCCGGAGGAATTTGTGCCAGCCCTCCATGATCAATGTTCGGGCGCGGGCGTAGCGGTTGTCATCGTTCCGCCTCTCCCGGGAGTTCGAGCCTATGGTGCGACCCGCTGGTTACACTCCACCAAAGCGCTTATCCAACTGAGCCTGCGCGGAAAGACTGACGACCATCTGTGGTTCACCTTCTTTCATGAAGCCGGCCACGTGCTGAAGCATGGCAAACGGGCTGTGTTCGTAGAAGACGGCGACCCGAAGGCTGCAGCCCGTGACCCCCGTGAAGCAGAAGCCGACGCCTTCGCTTGTGATCTCTTGATTCCCACTGCGGAGTATGAACACTTCTGTACGAACGCAGATTTCAGTGTGGCTGCCATCCGAAAATTCGCGAATCACCTTGGCATCGCGCCCGGCATCGTGGCTGGCCGACTTCAGCACGAAAGCAAGATGCCGTTTTCACGTGCTAATCAACTCAAACGACGATTTGATTTTGGCGACTGATTCGATCTAGCAAAACTGTGAGCACCACAAAACCGAGTGTCAACCTTACAAAAGAGGTAAAACGCTTGAGGAGAGCCATTCATGCCTCTCTGAAGGCACAAGGGTTCACGGTCGCAAAGGACCGGGTTTCGTTCCGTCAAAAAAATGACAAACGAAGCATTCGTAGGCGGCATGAACACGCAGTAGCGAAAAAGGCTGAGCTGGCTAGCTCCGCATTGTCACGATATGAGGACAAACTTTTGAGTTACATTGCTTCGGGTCACGAACTCGATCCGGCGCGCATCAAACCAAAGTTGGTGCAGGTGCAACCAGACACCGAACATTCTCGGCTCTTTCGTTACGCCTGCCTGCATTGGAGCATTCCAATTTCTGAAGGCTATGGAAGGCGTCTTCGTTTTCTCATATTTGACGAGAGCATTAACAAGCTGATGGGATTGTTTGCTCTAGGCGACCCGGTGTACGCCATCAAGGACCGAGACCACTGGGTTGGTTGGAATGCGATTGCGAAAGCAGAACGTCTTTATCACGTAATGGATGCCTATGTGCTCGGTGGGGTTCAGCCATATTCGCGTTTGTTGGCAGGGAAACTGGTGGCCTTAGCTGTCACAACAAATGAAGTTCGTGATGCATTCGCCACACGCTACGGCAACCGCAAAACACTCATCTCCGGGAAAAAGCGTAAGCCACACCTTGCGCTTATCACGACGACCTCCGCGCTCGGCCGTTCCTCGATTTACAATCGGGTCAAATATCACAAGCGGCTGGTGATGAAGAGCGTGGGTTTTACAAACGGCTGGGGTGAGTTTCACTTCTCAAACGGTGTGTACGACGATCTATCGCAATTCGCAGGTAAACACTGTGCGCCTACCGCCAAAAATGAAATCTGGGGTGCAGGTTTCCGAAACCGGCGCGAGCTGGTTAGGAAGGCCCTTGCCAAGTTGGGGTTTTCTCAAGAGATGCTCAATCATGGTATCAAGCGTGAATTGTTTATCGCTCCATTGGCAACTAATGCGCGCCGATTCCTCCGAAAAGAGGTCGATACGCCACGCTATTTTGATCTTCCTTTCAAGAAGGCAGTTCAGTTCTGGCGTAAGCGGTGGTTGCTATCTCGTGCCGAGCGCGATTCGTCATTTCGCGACTTCGACAACGAGGAATGGCGACTATGGGAGAAAAGAAAGTAATGTCCCAAGACAACCCAAGCCCATTTAGTGATCTTCCCGCTGCGCTCGTGGATGAAGTCATTCAGTGCTCGCAGGGTGTTGGGAAGCGTTTGCTAACGTCCTTTGAGCAGGTTCGTTCTGGCCGTCAGAAATGCCGCGAACAACTCCTGGCGGCGGGACTTCTTCGACGTGAGTCCGACCTTGAGAGCCCTCACATTCCAACCAGTTGTGGTGTGGACGGCTCTTATGCCGTCGAGCGACTGCTCACGACGGATTTGGCCGCAACCGCCGCTGTTGCGGTCGAAGGGTTGACGCCGCCATCGGAAAAGCGTTTTTGGCCTGAACCAAAACATCAAGTCGTAGTTGAATCTGAAACCCACAATGACACGACGGGCACGGTATTGCGCGGGTTGATGATAACGATGGAGATGGCGCTTGCCACACAGGCGCCGCACGATCTCGTATTCCTCGATGGCTCAATGACTACGCCAGTCATCTACCTCAATCAATCATTGAGCCGTGCGAATGCCGCCTATGCTCCGAAGTTTGCAGAAAATCTGAAACAACGAGCAAAGACAGCATTGGCGGCGTATCTGACAATTCTAAAGTCGCAGCGTTCGGACAAATGCTGGGTGTTTTGTCCGAAGTATACGACGAACCGGGAGATCGGAATCGAGATGGAATGGCCTGCGTCTCACGACGACCGGGGCATGCTCACAATGCTGCTAGATTCGGGAGAGTTCACGGACGCGCGGAATCTCCAAGAGCCAGAGTCGCCGTGGCACATCAACACCAGTTGCGTACCTAAAGCTGATCGAGAGGAAGTGAAACAACTTGAAGAAAGCGTGGTCGCAGAGTTGAAAAACGTGGCCGTCATCTACTACAAGCCGAACCGATGGTCGCCGACGCTGCGTTTGGAGGTGAACCGTAGCGTAGCAGCCAATCGGAGTCGGCTTGCGTGCCTCCTTCACGGCGTGAAACTTCAATGCAGCTCGGCGGCGATAATGGAGCCTTACCCACTTTACCTCGCCGATAGAATGGTGAAGTCGCTGCCACGTTCTATTCCAGCATTTCGCCAGGTAGCAACACAAAGCATCGCCGCCACTTACACTGGCAGCTTGGATGAGGTTTTCTACGGCATGCACGGTTACCGCACGGAAGGCGGCGCCTAACTATGAGCACACACACGAAACTTGACGCTATTTTAGCCACAACAGAGCGAATCAGCGTTGTCGGATCGCCATCAACTACAACGGAGCTTGCGCTCGATATCATGGGGGCCGCCGTCGGGAGAAAGCTTGTAGGTGAACTTGCCATTCTGCCATTTTCACAAGACAGCACGCCTCATTACGCGCTTGGTCAAATCACAGAAGTGAAGCTCCGTAACATTTGGCATGAGGATGCCACGATGAGGAGTCTCATTCGCCAACGCGGCAAGGTGGACGCAATCAGCGAGCGCCAGGATACCCATCAAGGCGAAATGACCGTGAGTGCTGTCTTCTCCCACACGTCCAAAGGTTACGAACCAAGCATGCTCGGCACCGTTCCCGCAACTGGGTCTAATATCCATTTGGTGAACGACGAAGTGTTAGGCGAAGTCCTTTCTCCATTCCGGAAGCAGCTTTTCTACCTTGGGAATGTTTACGGCTCGAAACCGAAGCTGCCTCTTTGGTTTAAGCATTTCGGATCAGGTCCGGACGGAGCAGGCGAAGCCTATCATCTTGGCATTTTTGGGAAGACAGGCTCAGGAAAATCTGTGCTGGCGAAGATGGTTCTCACTGGCTATGCCCGTTACCACCAGATGGCCCTGCTCGTTATTGATCCACAAGGAGAGTTCTCAAAGGATACGCGTGGAAATCCTTCTGGTGAGTTTCAACTGCCGCTCGGTGGAATCCTTAAGTCGCTTGGAAAACACGTCGCCCTTCTCAGTGTACGAAATCTCGTTCTCGATACCTGGGCCCTGTTCGAGCAGATTCTCTATGAGTCCGCGTTTTTCGACAGACTGTCCGTGACGCGCGGCGAAAACCGTGAACTTGCGTGCGGCATCCTTGCTGAAAAACTGCAAAAGGCAGGAGTGAAACTTAAAGACCTACAAAAACGCGAATCTTTTGAAAAAACTTGGGAGCTTCTCGGCAACGAAACTGTGCAAAAGCAGTTTTACCGGTCTGAAGCATCGCGCACTCGGTTTCAATCTGTCCTTGCAGAATCTATTCGCGATGATTTTTACATAGATCACTGGGTTCCTGTCACGACGCTCTTCGACGCCAATCGAGCAAAGGCGCGCCCCGTTGAGGCTGCCTTGAATTGGCTCTTTGACTCTAAGCATGCAAACCGGCCCGTCTTAATTGTCGATCTATCGCGTGAACAGGCGACCGGGATGTTTTGGAACGACAAGATTCAAGCCCTCGTCATTCGACGATTGCTTCAGGGCGTAACGACGGTGGCAGAAAAGGCCTTTCAGCAAAACCACGGACTCAACACGCTTGTCGTGATCGACGAAGCACACCGGCTTGCGCCGCGTGAAATCTCCGCCGAAGACACTGAAGCGAAAGCGGTGAGAGCCACCCTCATTGATGCGGTGCGCACGACCCGTAAGTATGGCCTTGGTTGGATGTTCATCAGCCAAACGCTTTCAAGCCTACATTCCGAGATTCTGCATCAGCTTCGGATCTCATTTTTCGGCTTTGGCCTAGCCCTCGGCATGGAGTATCAAGCGTTGAGCCAATTAGTTGGCGGTAAAGGCCGCGCTATTGAGCTATACCAACTCTTTCGAGACCCACACAGCGCGTTCGACATTTCTTCACGACAATACAGTTTTATGACCATTGGGCCAGTCAGCCCCCTTTCATTTGCGGGAACTCCACTTTTCCTGAATGTCTTCAACACCGTCCAGACGTTTATGAAGGAAAACAACCTGGCTGCGACAATTGCACCTGAGAAGTAGATGGGCGCGAGCGAGAATTCAATATCAGTCGCCTTACCGCATGCGGAGATTTATACGGACGAGGATGCAAAACCAACCCCGGCCCGAGGCGCTCATCCATCGCCAAAGACGCGTTTGCGCAGCAAGCGCAGGTCAATCGGGATGAGGAGGGCGAGCAGCAGCACGCACAAGCCGGCGGCCGCCGCCAGATGCCAGGTCAACTGGCCTTGCAATAGCAACCCGCGCATCCCTTCCGACAAATGATGCAGCGGATTCAATTGTGATGCGGCCGCCAGCCACCGCACATCTGGCATCGGGAAGTAGGTGCTCGACGCAAATCCGATCGGCATGATGACCAGAAAAAACGGCAGGCTCATGTGGTCAATGCTCGGGATGATGGCCGTGAAGTAGAGTCCGATGGCGGAAAAACTCAGCGCCGCGAGGAACAGCAGCGGAATCGCCACCGGCAACCACGCCCAGTGCAACGTCAGCTTGCCGGCCAATCCAAATCCCAACAGCACGAAACAGACGATCACCGCGTAGGCGGTCGCCAGCGTGGCTGCCCACAGCGCTTCACCCCAGACGACGTGCTCGAGCCGCACCATGGTGGTCAATTGTCCCTCCCACGATTTCTGGAAGTGCATGCGGATGTAAGCGCCGAAGAGCGATTGGAAAAACGACGACATGAACGCCGTGTAGGCGAGGATGCCCGGCGCGAGGTAATGCATGTAATCAATCGGCGCTCCGCCCCAGTTCAACGTGCCGATCTGCCGGCCCAGGCCAACGCCGAACGCGAGCAGCATGATGAGCGGTTCGCACACGGGCGGCAGCGTGGCGGTGTACCAGTTGCGAAGGTGGACGCGCACATGGCGGGCGAGCACGGCGTGACTTTGCCAGGCGAAAGCGGGGCGGTAGGGATTCATCGTGGGCCTTTCAACATTTGCGCTGAGTGAGCGGGAAACAGAATTGTTTGCTGTCCGCCCTCACGCTGTAGTGTAGCCGCCGACGTGAGGAGGCGGATAAGGCGGCTGCTCAACGGCGTCCGCCTCGTCACCTCGGCGGCTACGGCGGAGCGGATACACGGAGGCAAAATTGTTTCGTTGCGCCTCGGCAAATCGGTGGGGCGAGCGTACGCGCGAGCCGGGTTCGCCAGTAGCCTCGCCCCACCAACATCCGGTTTCAGATTCATCGTTTTTCCTCCGAGGCGAGCGCGAGAAACAAATCATCCAGCGTCGGCGGTCGCACTTCGTAACGCAATCCGGGGAACGCCGCGACAAACGCCGCCAGGCCGGGCGCGTTCAACGCCACATGCCAGTCCGACAAAATTTGCGCCGGCTTCGCGCCACAAGCTTTGAACCACTCGATGGCTTTGGCGACTTCCGGAGTTTCCGCGGATAACACCACGACGTGTTCGCCGACGACATCGCCCAGCACCGCATGCGGCAAGCCGGCGGCGCGCACCTTGCCCGCTTGCAGCACGAGCAACCGGTCGGACAAGCGTTCGGCTTCGTCCATGTAATGGGTCGTGAGCACCACACCCATGCCTTCGGCGCGCAGACTGTGGATCAATTCCCAGACCGCGACGCGCGCCTGCGGATCGAGGCCGGTGGTGGGTTCATCCAGGAACACCACGCGCGGATTGTGGACCACGGAGCGCGCGATCATCAGGCGACGCTTGAAGCCGCCGGAAAGCGTTTCGGGTTTTTGCCGGGCAAACGGGCTGAGGCCGAATCGTTCGAGGAGTTGATCAATCCGTGGGGACAAATCCGCCAGCCGCGGCCGGTAGTAACGTCCGGTCTGGATCAGATTGCCACGCACGGTGAACTCGCTGTCGAACGTGTCGTCCTGCGTGCAGACGCCCAGTGCGCGCCGGGCCGCATCGCCGTCGGTGGCGAGATCATGGCCGGCGATCCGAATCTGCCCGGCGTCCGGGCGCAGGAATCCGTAGCACATGCGCAGGCTGGTGGTCTTGCCCGCGCCGTTGGGGCCGAGCAGGCCGAGCACTTCCCCGGCGTGACACGTCAGGTCAATGCCTTCCACGATGCGCTTACCGCCGAGGGATTTGGTCAGGCCCGTTGCCGACAGCAGAATTTCGCCGCTGCTGCGCGGCTTGGGTTCTTCGGCCATGAATTGTCGGGATACTTTGGGGCGGGGCGCGACACTTGTCAAATGGAACACCGGACGACGTTGGATTTCCGCTAGGTTTTGGACTGCGGTAGCCCTCTACCGCTTTGGCGCAGCAGCATTAGCGATATGGAAGCGACGGAGGGCCGTCGCACTCCAAGACGCTACCGCGCCTTTCGCTTGTGCCCAGTCGGTGTTGAACCACTCGCAACTCGGTCGTTTTGCTGGCAGTTTTTAGATTTCCACGATGGTTTTGAACCCGCCGTACAACATGCGCTGGCAATCGAAGGGCATCCTTTTCGGATCGCACATTTCATTGAGGCGCGGATCTTTCATGACGGCGGCGTTCACCTTGTCGCGGTGCGCGCGGGACTTATAGACGATGTAGGCGAACACGATGGTTTCACCCGGCTTGCTGCGGATGCCTTTCGGGAACGGCAGGCAGAACTTGCTGTCCAGGTCATCCCCGACGCATTCCTTGTAATCGAGCGCGCCGTGATCCTTCCAAGCCTTGCTGGCCTTTTTGGCCATGCGGGTGTAGGCGCCAATGTTCTTCTTGGGAACGGGGAGAACGAATCCGTCAATGTAGTTGGGCATGATGAGTTCCTGGTTAAGGGTTGATAGTTGATGGTGGGTAACAGTTCAGGTGTGAGCGAGAGTTTCCTTTGCTTCCAGCTCGTCCACTATCGGACACTGGGGGGCGATGGGCCGCACTTCCACGCGGATGCCGTACGGCAAACCCGGGCATTGCTGCGCGATGGCCACGGCCTCGTCCAACGCGGGCACAGTGAGCAAAAAGTAACCGCCGATGGTTTCCTTCGCTTCCGCAAACGGCCCGTCCGACACGACCTTCTGTTTGCCGGAGACAATCCGGCCCTCGCGTTCGAGCGGATTGCCGCCGGCGCATTTGCCCTCGTCCTTCAGGCGATGGAACCACGCCATCCAGTTGTCGGCGACCTGTTGCATTTGCTCGGGCGAAAGACCTTGGTACCAGTCCGTGCCGCGGAAGATGAGGAGATAACCGTTGTTTGATTGTGTGCTCATGTGTCTGCTCCTGGTTGAGAGTTGATGGTTGCTGTTGACGGTAATTTGAAATCGAAGCTCAGGCGGTGGCGAGTTGTTGTTCCAATTGCCGCGCGTGGGTGTTCAGCGGACATTCGTCGCTGATGGGACGAACCTCGATCGCGGTGTTGTAGCGCAGACTCGGGCAGCCTTTGGCGATGGCAATGGCTTCCTCCATCGTCGCCACGTCCAGCACCAACGTGCCGCCGATGGCTTCCTTGGACTCCGCGAACGGCCCGTCCGAAACCACGCGCTTGTGGGCTGACACCGTGGCGCCTGCGCGTGCGAGCGCCAGGCCGCCCTTGACCTTGCCCTGGGCCATCAGTCCTTCCACCCAGGTTTTGTTTTGATTGATGACCTGTTGCAGCTCGGCCAGGGAGAGTTCCTTATACCACTCGTCGGTGTGGGAGATGAGCAAGTATCCGGTCGGTTTCGGCGTATTCATTGGGTTCAAGGGTTTGGAGCGATTGATGGTTTGAGGGTAGCGGATGCAGGGTTGAAATCAGAGAAATTATTTTGCTTCAGGAAACATTTTTGGCGGGCAAACAACCCTCGGAGGTCTGCGGCCGGGGGTTGTCGCTCGCAGGAGTTTCGAGTCGGAACAAGATGTTTGGAATGGATGAGTTGGTTTGGTTCATGTTTTTGGCTCCGGGCGTCGCGTGTTGTTGTCGTGCCGTCATGGATACGACGAACGAGTCGGCACACTGGGGACAGAATTCTGGAAATTTTTTGCGGCCAGATTCCAAGTCGGAACGAGGAAAGGGGCTGGAAGCGGTTCGTGGCGGATTCGTTGTAGGGCGGACACGCGTCTGCCTCGGACTCCAGTAGCCTCAGCTGAAGTGGCGTGTTTTGAGCGCACGACAAGCCGGATATCGTCACCACTTTTCAGTGAGCGACCAGAACGAAATTGGAGACAGGCTCGACGCCCGTCCGCAAAATCGTTCCTCCGAGGCATCTCCAGACTGGCGTTCCCTGCGGGTGGAAGGTTAGTCTGAGCCATGCACAATTGTTTACGCCTCGCTCTGTGCGTGCTGTTGGCGGTCAGCCTCCGCGCAACGGCCGCCGAATCTTCCACTCCGTCCGCCGCTGAGTCCGCAGGTTTGCGGCTGGCCACCTTCGATGTGGATGCCACCCCGCCGATCGGCTCGATGATGGCCTACGATCCAGTGACAAATCTTTGGGATCTCAGGCTGAGCGCCCGTGGCGTCGTCTTGCTCGGTGCGGGCGATCCGATCGTGCTGTGTGCGGTGGACTGGATCGGCATCGCCAACGGGGGCCACGATGCTTTTCAAAATGCCCTGGCGCGCGCGGCCGGCACCTCGCCGGAACGGGTTGCGATTCACAGTCTGCATCTGCATGACGCGCCCGATTGCGATTTTTCCGCCGAAGAGATTCTCAAGAACGCCGGGCTTGATCCCCGGCAATACGACAGCCGGTTCCAGCGCCAGGTGATTTCCAATCTGGTGACCGCCATCCAGGAAGCCCTGCCGCGCGCCCAACCAATCACCCAACTTGGTCTGGGTGAGGCCAAGGTCGAGAAGGTGGTTTCCAACCGGCGCATTCTCGGCCCCGACGGCAAGGTGCGCGCCGAGCGCTGGACGGCCACCACGGATCCGGAAGTCCGCGCCGAACCGGAAGGCGTCATTGATCCGATTGTTTCCCTCGTGAGCTTTTGGAATGGCGATCGGCCGGTGGCGGTGTTGAGTTACTTTGCCACGCATCCCCAGAGTTATTACCGCACCGGGATTCCCAATCCCGATTTTCCCGGCGTCGCGCGATTCCTTCGGTCGCTGGCGGTTCCGGCAGCGTTGCATGTTCACTTCGACGGCGCCGGTGGCAACATCGGCGCGGGCAAATACAACGACGGTTCGCCGGAGAACCGGGGCATTCTGGCCGAGCGACTCGCCGACGGGATGCGCCGCGCCTGGGAGGATACCAAGCGTCAACCGATTGCGGCCAGCGATGTGAGCTGGCGCATCGAGCCTGTCGTGCTGACGCCCGCGAAATATCTTTCCATGGACAAGCTCGAAGCGGAGCTCAAGGCCCGCGATCCCAAGTTTGCCGCCGACGGGGGTGCTTCAAAACTGGCGTGGCTGCGGCGTTGCGCGGCCGGCCACAAGATTGACGTCACCTGCTTGAGCCTGGGGCGGGCGCGAATTTTGCATCTGCCGGGCGAGGCCTTCGTGGAATATCAACTCGCCGCCAAGGCCGCGCGACCTGACCTGTTTGTCGCGGTGGCGGCATACGGCGATTATTCGCCTTGGTATATCGGCACGGCCATCGCGTATGAACAAGGCGGATACGAGACGACGCCTCCCGCCTCGAACGTCGGCCCGGAAGCCGAGGGCGTGCTGATGACCTCGATACGCAAATTACTGCAGTCGCCGCCGTGAACGAGCATGTCACCGGGCGCTTGCCGATCCCGGCGCGCTCGCCACGACAGGTTTGCCACCGGACAGCACATAGGCGAGCAGGTCCAGGATTTCGTCCTGGGACAATTGATTCAACAATCCGGTGGGCATCGGCGAAGTCTTGGAGGTCACGATGGATTTGATTTGTTTGCGCTCGACCTTGGTGGTTTCGCCCGGATTAAACATGTCGGTGCTCACTTGCACGGTGTCCGTTCCCAGATAAACGATCTGGCCGGTGAGCGTCTCGCCATCGGTGAGGGTGATGACGATTGGCGCGTAAAGGTCGCTGACTGTCTTGCTCGGTTCGATGATCGCTTCCAGCAAATCGCGCGGACTGAATCGCCCGCCGGCCCCGGTCAGGTCCGGTCCGACGGCGCCGCCTTCGTTGGCGAATCGGTGGCAGGCGAAGCAACCCACCGCGCCGAACAATTTCCGTCCCTGCGCCAGGTCACGGTGCGTCAACCCGGCTGCGGCCAGCGGCGCCAGTTCCTTCACCGTCCAATCCTTCACGAAGGCATGGTCGGCCAGGCTTTGTTGCATCACCTGCAACGGCGACTGGGTCACGGGCGCGGCGTCGAGCACCGGCTTCAACTGCGTCCGCTCCGCCGCAGCCAACGTGGCGACGGCATCGTTCTTGATCAACTTCATGAAGCCGGCAAAGCTCGCGCCGCCCCGGTAGCCACCGGCCTTGAGGAACCAGCGGAAGTAGGTTTCGCGCAGTTCCGGCGTCCAGCCCGCTCGCAGCACGCGCAACGCCTGGATGTATTGGATTTGTTCCTCCTGCGTCGGCGCGTGCGCCACCAACGCGAGCGCTTTGGCCGCCAGTTGGGGTGACTGGAGATAGGCGAGCAGTTGGCATAGTTCGCCATTCAGTTCACGCGACGTTGCCGGGAAAAGTGGATCAAACCGCGCGAGCAGGCGTTCCCGCTCGGCGGCGGCCGGCTTCCCCAATCGAATGAATGTCAGCGAATAATCCCGCAACAGTTCGAGTTGTTGCTCGGTGGTGAGTTGCGCCCAGGCGATTCGGTCCAGCGCCGCCAGCACCTGGCCGGGCAGTTTCGGATCCAACGGCGCGTCCGTTGGCTGCCGATGAAACTGATCGCGCGCACTGATCCGCACCAGGGCCATCAAAGCCGTCAGCGCGCGGGGCGCGTTCGTTTCCTGCAAGGCGCGCGCGCGCCACTGGTCGGGGTCCTGCCATTCCAACGCCACCCGCGCGGCGAAGCGCAGGTAGCGATCCGCATCGCCGAGGTACGGCCAGACCGTGTTCACCGCCTCCGGGTCCCTGTGCCCGTGAAAACTTTCCAACCTGTGCCGCGTGGCCCGCATTTTTGCGCCGCGATCTTCCGGAGTCGCCGGAGCGGTGGATTCCGAGCCGGTGTAGGTAATGCGGTAAAGCCCGGTTTGAATGCGCCAACCACCGGTCACGAAGTACATGGCGCCGTCGTGTGGGTTGACCACAATATCGGTGGTCGGCAACGGCGCGCCGCTCATGAACAGTTCGAAGTCGCCCGTGTAGGCCGCGCCCTCCGGCCGCAAGTGCGCGACATAGATGCGACCGTAACTCCAGTCGGGAAGAAACAGCGCCTCCTGATAACGCGCGGGGAATTTCGCGCCGTAACCAAACGTCATCCCGACCGGCGAGCCAGGCCCGATGTCCAGTACGCCCGGCAGACTGTCGGCGTAGTACGCGGGCCACTTGCCTGCGCCGTTGCGCCATCCAAACTCGCTGCCGCTGGTCACCAGACAGATGCGCGTGGGCCGGTACCAGGGCGTGTTCATGTCCCACTCCATGTCCGCGTCGAACGTCAACAGATCGCCGTACCGATTGAACGCCGCATCGTACGGGTTCCGGAAGCCGCTCGAGATCAGCTCCCAGTTCTGGCCCGTGGCGTCCACGCGATAAATGCAGCCGCCGGGCGCGAGCACATCGGTCATAAACCCGCGCGCATCCGGCAGGCGCGGCAGCAGGTGGTCCTCGCTCCAGATCGGCGGCACGCGCGACGACTCCGGATGGCGCACGCGCGTGGCGTCGCCCGCGACCACGTAAATGGATTTTCCATCCGGACCCGCCACCAGCCCGTGCCAGCCGTGATCGCCGCCGCCCTCGAGCGCGCGCAACAATTCCACGTGATCCAGTTGGTCGTCGGCATCAGTGTCGCGCACGCGATACAGTCCGCTGTCGTACTTGCCGTTTTTGCTGACCAATGCGTACAGGCTGTCGAATGCCCACACCAACCCTTGCGCGCCGCTCAGGGCGACGTTGACCTTCTCTACTCGCGTGGCCGAGGCGTCGCCTCCGGGCGGCGGAAGCGTCACGCGGTAAAGCCCCTCGTCATATTGATTGCCCATATACAACCGGCCCTTGGGATCCACACACATGCTGACCCACGACCCTTGCTCCTTGGGTGGCGAATAAAGCAGCTCCACCTTGAAATCTTTGGCGACCTTGATCTCACTGGCCGGCGTGGCGGTTGGTTTCGGTGTCGTCGCTGCGCCTGGCGCCGGAGCATCGTTGGTCAACGTCCGGAGGCGGATGTCTTTGAACTGAACTTTCATGGGCGGCCCCGGGTGCATTTGAAAACCGAGAACGCCGCGGCTGGCCGCTTGATTCGTCTGCTGATCATTCACCTGGGCCGTCAACACGCCATTGATCCACAGCGTAATTTCGCTGCCCCGCGCCACGATCCGATAATCGTTCCAGTCCGCCAGCTTCCAGTGCTTCCGCAACTCGGCCGGGTCGCCGAGCGACTCGACTTTCCGCGCGCCATCGGCTGCGATGACGACCCGCTCTCCGCGCGGTGCGATCACGCCGCGCGTATGCTCATAGATGCCGCCCGTGTATTCATCCGCGGCATCCATGTCCGCCTGGTAACCGCTGGTGTCCCAGTCGGGCAGTTCCCGGCTGCGAAACTGGATGCCGGAATTCCCGCCTTGCAAGCGGAAGCGGAGCCGCAACTCAAAATCGGCCGGCTGCCCGCCGCGCCAGATGAGGTAGTTGTGTTTGGTGCAAGGTTTCTCCGGCGTGCTCTGCGCCGTGATCGCGCCATCCTCGACGTGCCACCAGCCCGGTTTGCCGTCCCAACCGGTGAGATCTCGTCCGTTAAAAATGGAAACGAAACCGTCCTCGGCCGCGATCAAGCCGGCGCGGGGGGCGACCAGGCAAAGAGCTGCCAGAAGCAGCAGGACGAAATCTTTTCGATCCGCTGAGCGAGCGCGAAGCTTGGAATAATTCATTTTGGCGTATCAATGTTGCGTGCGACGGATCGTAGTAACATTGATTGCGCCACGGAGCAACCAGCGACTTCCCAAGACTTGCGGCGTGTGCCGACGGCAGCGGGGAGGAAAATTCACGCGCGGAGAGACGCAATGCTGGTAGCGCTTGTCGCGCTGCGACAGCCCGCCCGTAAAGCGGGCGGAATCGAACGATCCAGCGCGTGTGCCTGTACCCAACCGTTGCGCCGCTGCCCGCGCATAGGCGTCAGGATAAATTCATGAGCATTTCGCCAAAGT
>CAZLOH010000021.1:0-87316 GCA_964561105.1 uncultured Bifidobacterium sp.
ATGTCCGGTGGTGTGGGAGGACGGCGGAGGGCAACCTCCGCCTCCTACCCGATCAACCGCAAC
The DNA here is from genome assembly GCA_964561105.1 of uncultured Bifidobacterium sp. Taxonomy (GTDB): domain Bacteria; phylum Verrucomicrobiota; class Verrucomicrobiia; order Limisphaerales; family JADLHS01; genus JADLHS01. Next base: position 64 of record CAZLOH010000021.1, read on the forward strand.
TGCCACCTGGCCTGCCGGTGCGCGATGGCAGCAGGGAGGACGTTGCCGCAACCCGTAATGCTGCCACCGCCAACGCTTCGCCCGCCGGCCGGTGGAATTCGATCCATCGCTATTCACATCGAGAAGCCGGCTTCCTCCGCGACCGAAGAAGCCAAAACACAGGCGGCGCGAAAATAAGCACGCCAAGGACGATGCGCAAAACCGGGCCGAGTGGCCTCTCGGGAATAGGCGCAAACTCGTCCAGACTGGCACTCTGGTAAGCCGTAACGGCGGCGGCGCTCCTGGTCATCTGGGCCAGTTCGGCCTCGCTCGGCGGCCGATAGCCCATTTGATAAACGAGCGGCTTTCCAAAACGATAATCATTCACAATGATTCCAGGCGGGATGCTGGCGGCAATCGCGGCCAGCTTCCCCATTTTGTCGCCGGGCGTTTTCCTGACGTTGCTGGTCGTGACGGTGGCAATCCGCTCACCGTCGTGGAGGACCACCGTTTCGATCATTTTGATCGTGTAATGTCCCTGTCGCGCTTCGTCGCCGTCGAAGGAGGCGGTCACCACCGACTGCAACTCCCGACCAAACCAGACCTCCGTGCTCACTGGCAACCAAAGTTCCCCCAATCTTTCAAAGGAGATATTCCAGCGGCTTCCCTCCGACTCATTCTCCGGCTGGCCAGACACCAGCCAGGTCTGCCTTCCCGATGTGGAATTGGTGGCCACACATTCCACGGCCGACATCCGTTTCAGTTGGGCGGTAACCGCACCGGGCGTGAGGGGGAACGGGATAAATCGGGAGTTGCATCGGCACGACAGCAAACCAATCGTGGCATCGCCTTGGGCGAATCGGGTCCAGTCGGTTTGTGCGGGAGAGGGCGGAACGGGCGTCCCGTCAGTCGCCACCCGGATGGGCGGATACGCCGAGTAATCCATCAAGTAATCTCCATCCTCGACATACGCAATCTGCCGTGCCGTTCCGGGTACCACACCGGAACTGTGCTCCTCATCCAGCAGTTGAAGGCCCTTATGTCCACCGTTGAAAAGCAGACCATGGGACTCATACACCAACGTTTGACGGCGCGGCTTGAAGCGGTCAACCCTCCAGCGAAATTCCAGCGTCAGCGGGTAATTGACCCACGAACGGCCAGCGTCCAGGCTGGCGAGGATTTCATTCAGCTTCGGCGGATCACCCGCCGCCATCGCATGGCAACCAACCGACAGCACGCAAGCCAGGGCGCACAGCCTTCGCATCAGCCGCCACCGGATGCGCGCCGGCAAAAAAACTGAGCAGAACGATTTGCAGCGTTCGCCGGAGACAAACTCGAAGATCACCATCAAGAAGCCCTGGCCGCTGGCACAAAAATTTACCCGCTTGCCTCCAGCACCGCCACACTCGTTTGAAAATCTTACCCAAGCGGTTCATTTGGTTTGGCGGCTTCCCAGTCTTGCTACGGGCAGTTTGGCTTCCGCACCGCACAGTTTTAGAAAACTCAGAACCGGATGGCTGTCCGTTCCGCGATTCGTGAGCCCCGCAAATTAATCGTTCCGCCAGCACGGTTTTCTCCCTTGGGCATATTCCCTCCGTCAGCGTCGGGGAACGCAAGCGGGGTTTCGGTGAATGGGCGCGTGCCATTGCGTTTCCCTTCTACTCACTGCGGATGATCCCCCCAACATGGTGCCGCCAACAAGAAGCGCAACACTTTTTTTCAGGTTTTCTCACGATCGAGGCGGGTATCGTTTGCGGGATGAAATAGTAAAGCGTTCTCCTTCCCCAGGAACCCGGGAGCGCCGGCGTCTCGCCGGCTCGTTAGATCCCGCAACGAAGGAACTCGCCGTCGAGGCGACGGCGCTCCCAGGCTCGGCCCGCGGGGACGCTCGCCCCGCCGGAAAGGGAGTTTCAAGATTCAAGTTGGAAGTTTCAAGTTGCCGGTGGCGTCGGAGGGCGTGGGTGAACGAGAATTCCGAAGGTCGAAATCCGAGGGCCGAAAGAAATCCGAAGACCGATGGCCGAATGCCGAAAAAAGTCTCAAGGCCGAAGTCCGAAGGGCGAGCCTTGACCGGCAGCGTGGCCGAAACATTTCCGCCGTCACCGTGAACGGTTTCGGATTTCGGTATTCGGGCTTCTTTCGGGTTTCGGGGATTCGGATTTCGGATTGAATGAGTGGAGAATGGGACGCGGTGGAACACGTCCCTCCCGGGAGCACGGGTGCCCACGCGGGCGGCGGTTGACGCCCGCGTCAACCGTTTTGCGCATGCCTCCGCGCTCGGCCAGACGCGCGGCGGAACGCCAACCCCAATCGCCAGGCGCAATCGGAGTTGCGGGAGCCGCGGGCGCTTCCGCGACTCCAAGCCAACCGTTCCGGCTGAACGAGCCTACGGGGTAGCCGCCGGCGCGTTGGTGGCGGTGCTGGCGGCGGGTGGTGTCGTCGCCGTCGCAGTCGCCGTGACTTCAGTTTTTTGCTTGCCCCAATGGTGGCCGGTGGCCCGATAAGCGATGGCGTCAATCAGATAGAATTGATTCAGCAGGCTGTAGATGAAACAGACGATGACGACGAACAACAACAACTTCGGCCAGGAGCTGGGCTTTTCGCCGAAGCGGTCGTCCGCGCCGACGCTCGATCCGGGAGGCAGCACGGCGATGCCGGTGAGCGAAGCGCCGAACGGCACGTTCAGCCTCGCCTTGGCGTTCACCGCCCAGCCGTTGGCGTCCAGAATCGGGCCGAGGTTGCGCTTCCGCAGTTTCAGCCAGGCAATGATCATCGAGGGGCCGGAGATGACGAGGAGCAGACCCACGATGGCCAGGCAGAGCTGCCAGAAGGGAAGCTGGAACAACCCGGTGGCATAGCCCAGCAGCGAGGTAATCAACGCGCCAATCCCCGCGATCGCCACGCTGATGGCCGCCACGGTGCCGACGTCCATCTTCTTGGCCGGCTCCGGTTTGGCTTTGTCCGCGGTGGTGACGGCCGTGGCCGCGCCAGCCAGTTTCTTGTCCGCGGCGGCATCGGCGGCGGCGGCGCGTTTGGCGGCCATTTCCTCGATCAGACGGACGAGTTTTTTATACGGCGACCAGAACGCCTGCCGGATGCTGATGGGGTTATCAATGATCTTGGTGATGGTGGCATCCCAATCGTTGCCCTTCCGGTCGTAGAACAGACCGTTGCGGCCGACCATCAGATTGTCCGAATCGCCGTTGGTGAACGCGGCCACGATCTGGCGTTTTTCGCCCGTGCCTTTGCGCACACAATCGCAGTACGCCAGATACGAACCCGCCAAGGCCGCCATCGAGGCGTGCCGACCGGCGTCCTCCACCGGCAACGTCAGCGTGCAGGAACGTTGATCGAGGTACAGTGTGCCGGCCTGGAAAATCGCCGGTTCACCGGCATCGTAGAAATCGCTGAAGTTGACGAAGTTGATGCAAAGCAAGTGCAGATCGCGCACGAAGCGCGTGAGCTTTTCCACGTTCGCAATGGACGCCGCCTCGGGTTCGAGCGCCTTGTCCTTGGCGATGAGCGCGGCGATATTTTCCTTCGCCTTGCCGCTGAGAATTTCGCGGATGCGCTTGAGGCCGAGTTTCTCCACGGCGGCACCGGCCTTGCCGGCGTTCCAACACTCGAACGCGCCAAGTTTGGCGAGCAGGCTCGTCCAATCGGCTTCGGTCAACTCGGACTTCTCGCCGAGCAACGGTTTCACGGCCTGCGCGTGCAAGGCGGCGATGGCCGCAGCGTGCGCGGGGTTGATGCCGGCCTTGAGCGGGAGCGGCCGGGCCGGGCCCACCTGCGCGAGCGGAAAGGCCGCAATCTCGGCGGCGGTGATGCTCAGGTCCTGCGCGGCGATGGCGAGATACTCCTCCTCCTTGCGATTGAGCAAAGCGACCGTGCGCGGATCAAACGCCGCGAGCCGGCAGCGGCCAAAGTAATCGTCCACCTTGGCCTTGATGGCGCGCACGGCGGCGGCGGCGGCGGCGGTGGCATCGCCTGCGGGAAGGATGCCGGCCTTGTCCGCTTCGGCCTTCTTGCTCCATTCATCGAACGCGGCGCACTCGGCGAAAAAAGCATCGGTCTTGGCCTGGTCAATCCCCGGTTTGCCGGAACGATCCGGCACCGTGCCCAGGACCGCGGCGATGTCGTTGATCACCGCTTTGGTGGCGTCGTCGGTGGCGGACTCTGGAAGAATGACGCCGTCACCGTTCAGGACGGTGTTGCTGAAAATCTTGTTGGCGTCGGAGGCGTCGGCCACGGAAATGGCCGTGGCATCCTTCTGGCCGAGATTGGCCAGGATTTGTTTCGCGGACGCCGCGAGTTGTTTACCCTCGGGTGTGGAATCGTTGATGGCCGAAATCGCCACCGTCTCGCCGCCCTTCACAATGTCATCGGGATTTTTCAGCATCGCGCCGGCCCATTTGACGGCGGCAATGAGTTCCGGGGCGCGGATGCGGCCGTCCTTGTCAGTGTCAATCAGGGCGGCGGTCTTGGAGCAAAATTCCAGGCCCGTCGTCGGACAGGCCAGCGCGACCCACAACTTCTGGTCGAGCTGATCGAGGTTCAGCAGGTCGGCGCCGGATTCGAGTTTGACCTGGTCAAAGCCGCCGGCGCGGAAAAATTTCCACAAGTGTGTGCTCATTGGATTGCGAGTTTTTGATTGGTTGAGGGTTGAGTTTGGTTTGTCCGAAATGGGTCGTCCGGCTGAATCGTGGCGTCGCGGTTTGGGGAGTTAATAAACGGTGGTGCTTTCGCTTTTCTCGACCGGCGTCTTGAGTTCGTCACCAGTCAACACGATCTGGTTGCGCGAATCACCGGTCTGGACGCCTTTGACCGTGATGCGATAAGTCATGACCTGCTTGGCCCCCAACAGCGCCAACGGCGGGAAGTTCACCGCCCGACCGCGGATCACGCCCTCGGCCGTGCTGACCGGAACGACCAGGTCGTCGAACGTCGCCATGACTTTCAAGTTGTGCAGGTCGGCGAAGCCCTGATTCGTAATCTTGATGGTGTAGGTGGTGCTCTCGCCAACCTGGATGGGATCTGGCTCATCCACGACTTCGAGCAGCACGGCGGGAATGCCCTTCCACAGCGTGCAGGTCTTGGCCGATTCGCTCAGGCCATCGGCGCTGGCCGTCACTTCGCCGCAATGAGTGCCCGTCACCTTCGAGGTCAGTTTGATCACCTGGCTCACCTTGGCGCCGGGTTTCAATTCGGGAATGGTCCAGGTGGCTTTCGTGCTGGTGAAGGTCGCGCCCGGCGCGGCCACAATCGAAGTTTCCGCCGCCACATTGTCTGTGATGACCACGTTGCGCAGAATGGTGTCGCCGGTGTTGGCGACGGTGATTTCATAGTCCGCGTTGCGACCGAGAATCTGTTCCTTGGTGCCGGACTTCTCGACTTTCAACCCCGGCACCAGCACGACAGTGCAGGCTTCCGCCTGGACCGGGCCGGCGTTGCTGCCGTGGGCGGTGGCGACGTTGCAGACCTTGCCACGCTGATTGGCCTTGAAGGTGACGGACACGGACTTGCTCTGCCCGGGAGCGAGATCACCGAGGTCAAAGGAGAGCTCGCTCCGGCCACTGCTATGGCTCAGGCCCGGCGGCACGGAATTGGAAACCACGACGCCGTGCGCGACCACATTGCCGGTGCTCTTCACGACGATCTTGTAAGTCACTTCCTTGCCAAGGACGGCGGTCTCCGGCCCGCTGGTCTCCAGGCTCAGACCGGGTTTGCCAATCAAGGTGACGCCACACACACGCGGATCGGCGGAAACAGTGGCGCAGTTGGTGAGCGGCCCTTCCTGTTCCGCCTTGAACCAGACTTTGGTTTTGACGACCTGGCCGGCATCCAGATCGCCGAGTTTCCAGATAAGCTCGCGGCCTTCGACCGTGGCGGCAGGCTCGCTGCGCGCGTAACTGGCCCCTGTGGGAACGATGTCCCGCAGGACGACGTTGGCGGCGCAATCCTGCGCGGTGAGCGTCAATTCCGTGAGGAACTCGCCGCCCAGGCTGGCTTCGGTTGGCTGCGTCTTGCCCAACCGGATCAATCCATCGGCCGATTCATTGTAGGTGGTCGTGGAGGCGGACCTGGCAGCGCGCGGAGCGTAGGCATCGTAGCGCGTGGAATGAGATTGAGCGCAGCCGACAAAGCACAACACCAGCATCGCGCCGGTCAGGAACGCGGACCAGGTCAGGTTCTTTTTCTGGTGTTCCTTCACGTTAACTTCGCCTGTGTAATGCTTGATTGATTGCTCGTTGAATCCGAACGGCTGGGATCCGGTCTGTCCAGGCCGACTGCGCAACGCGACCGGAATTTTTTGTCCGCCGAGCCAGCCGTGCCGACACGCTCCCGCAGTCGGGTTTGCGTTGTTGGGTGGACCGGGAAGGTCTGGCTCACGACCAGATAGTAGCGAGAACGAACCTTATCGCAAGCCATCGTGAAGGAAGTTATTCACAAGGCGTGTCGCTGGAGGGCTTCCGTCGTTCGAGGTGAAAGTTCGCACGCTGGAGGGTTCCCCTGGTGGTGCTGGTCGCGCTGCGACCAGCCCGCCCGCGTCGAGCGGGCGGAAGCGAACGATCCAGGGCGCGCGGCCTCACTCAGTCCGTTGCGCGTTGCTCTACGCGACGCGACGGCTCGCAGCGCGAGCCGTTCTACCACGCTGTTGATTGCGTGCGCCGCTACACAATTCTCCGCTCGCTTGAGTTGGAAGCACTCACACGACGAGCGCTCCGCCCGCGCGGAGTTTCCACCAGAACATTCGCTCCAGCCCGGTGCGATTGGGATAGGAGCGGGGCACCCATTCCGCATGTAGCTCGAATTGCGGCGAGAATCGTTCGAGCAATTCCGCGCGAGTGACGCCGAAGGGCGGGCCGTCCTGGTCGGGGATTAAATAATTGACCGCCAGATAATTGCCGCCGGGTTTGAGCCAGCGCCGCGCCGCCCGCGCATAGAGATCGCGCTCGGCGGGTTGAATCGCGCAGAACAGCGTGTGCTCGAACAACCAGTCGAAACGGAAGGGCGCTTCGGTTCGCAGGAAATCCGCCGTCCGAAACTCCGCCCGCAAGCCATATTTGCGGGCGCGCTCGGCGCTGAGCCGAACGGCGCTGGCCGCGAGATCATAGCCGTAAACGCGGAAGCCGGACTTCGCCCACTCGCAGGCATCGTGTCCGGTGCCGCCGCCGGGAACACAGACGGTTTCGCCCGGCAACTCGCGATGCGCGGCCAGAAAATCCACCAGCCCGGGCGAGGGCGCGCCTTTGTCCCACGGCATGTCGGCGGTCTGATAGCGGGTTTCCCAATAGGAGGCGTTCATAAGATGCAACCGTCCACCAGTTCCACCACCCTGGGCGCGCGCGCGGCCACGCTGGCGTCGTGAGTGGCGATGATCAACGTGGTCTGCTTGTCCGTGCGCAGGCTGGCGAGCAGATCAATGATCTCCGCGCCCGAGTGGGAGTCGAGATTGCCCGTGGGTTCGTCGGCGAGGATCAACTCGGGTTCGTTCATGAGCGCCCGGGCGATGGCCACGCGCTGTTGTTCGCCGCCGGAGAGTTCGTAGGGCTTGTGATCCACGCGGGCGGCCAGACCGACCCGCGCCAGCAATTCGCGCCCGCGCTGTTCCGCCGGCCCGGCCGGTCGCCGGGCGATGCGCGCGGGCAGACAGACGTTTTCCAGCGCGTCGAGTTCGGGCAACAAGTGATACGCCTGAAAGATGAAACCGATCCGGGTATTGCGCAGCCGGGTGAGTTCGCCTTCGGTCAACTGCGCGAGCTTTCGGCCCGCGAACCAGATTTCCCCGGAGTTCGGCGTATCCAGACCGCCGAACAGATGCAACAAAGTGCTCTTGCCGGCGCCCGACGCGCCGCGCAGCGCCAGAAAATCGCCGGCGGCCACTTCGAGCGACACGCTCCGCAACACTTCGAGCGAACGCCGCCCTATCGGGTAGCTCTTGGTGGCGGAACGGGCGGAGAGCAGAGGGTCACTCATGGGTGGACGGGAATGAAACACCAAACACGAAATACCAAATACCAAACACCAAACATTGAAGCGCGAACATCAAATGGGCCGTGACCGGATGAACGGTGCGATGCTTGGAATACCAGCTTCGGCGGTTGCGGTTCGCCAAATTTCCGTTCGTTACTCATGGCGCAACGCCTCCACGGGATTCAACCGGCTCGCGTGGCGCGCGGGAAATGCCGCCGCCGCCAGACAAATGATCAGCGAGCCGCCGCAGATGATGGCGATGTCGCCGGGCATGACCAGCGCCGGGAGCTGGCTGAACCCGTAAATGTCCGCCGGGAAAAGCTGAAAGCCCGTCAGCCTGCGCATCAGGTTCAGGAACTCATTCCGGTAGGCAATCGCCAGCAAACCCAGCCCCACACCCGCCAGCACGCCCAGCACACTCACGATCAGGCTCTGGCCGAGAAAGACCCACATCACCTGGTTGTTCGACGCGCCAATCGCTTTCATCAGCCCAATCTCCCGCGTTTTCATCACGATGAACGTGATCAAGGTGCAGGTGATGCCGAACGCCGCCACGATGACGATGAAGAACAGGATGTAGAGCATCACGTTTTTCTCCACCATCACGGCTTGCATGAGCAGACTGTCCTGCAGCCACGTCGTCACCACGAAATCCGGCCCCAAGACGCGTTGCAGCTCGCGCGCCACGGTCGCGGCTTGATACGGATCGTGCAACGCCACCGTCAGGCCGCTGACGCTGTCGCTTTCCTCCAGGCTGTTGAATTTCTGCGCGCTGGCCAGTGAAGCAATCGCGAACAACGAATCAAACTCGCTGTAGCCGGTCTCGAAGATGCCGCGGATGTAGTAATCGTCCGGCGGCGCCACCTGCTCGCCCCGATGCTCCTTTTGCCGGCGCAGGCTCTCCAGTTGGCGCGCCGAGTACACCGAAACTTCATCCCCCACCTGCACGTTCAGGCTCTGCGCCAGGTGCGACCCGATCAACATGCCGCGACCGCTCACATCAAAAGCGCCGGCCACCATGTTCGTCGCCAGCGAAGTCACGTTGGTTTCCAACTGCGGATCAATGCCACGCAGCACCGGAGCCAGGAACAGTGACTGCCCCGACGCGGGCTGGGTTTCGATGACGACCTGGCCGATCACGAACGGCGCGACGGCCAGCACCGCCTGGTTGGATGCCACCACGTTGGCCACCATCGCGTAATTGTCCATGGTCTTGGCGCGCGGGACGACTTTGACGTGGGCGCTGAAGCCGAAGACCTTTTCGCGCAGGTCGTGATCGAACCCGCTCATCACGCTGATGACAATGATCAAGACGGCCACGCCGAGCATGACGCCAATGATGGAAATGACCGTGATAATGGAAACGAACGTCCGTTTGGGCCGCAAATAACGCAGCGCCAGGAGCAATTCAAACGGCAATTTCGACATCGGCGGCAGGCTAAAGCCCGTGCGCCCGGGTGTCAACGTGTGCCCGCGCCCGTGGTGGTCTCACTTCTTATTACGCTCTAGCATCTGCACGACTGTGGCGGCCTCACCGGGCGGGACGACTTCGTATGTGAAAGGTGTTGGATGGTATTGAAACGATGAAAACTTGGACATGGTATCGTACACGAGGACAGTGATCCCCGCTGTACGGACTCTAACATTTGTACGGTCAGTTGCCGGTCGAAAGCTAACGAACCACCAGTAGGACTCTTCGCTACCAACCGGTGAAACCTCAGCTTGGCCATTTGAATACACGCGATACAGCGACGTTGAGTAAGCCTCAAAGAAGCTCTTGTTTCGTCTCTGGGAAATGAAGAGGCATGAGCCATCATCCAAGTAGGTGCTAGCCCGTATCTCCATTCCAGTTCGGCAGCCTAAGTAAGGGCCCAGATGATAGAATATGAAGCCGAGCGGCCCCAGTACCAGCAACATCACTAAGCCGCGGCGCGCAAGTTTCCTTACATTTGCCATGGATAATTTGGTGGACCAGGTTCTGCAGGCCCTTTCTCAAACGGATTCGTACCATGCAAACCTCCTGGAGTCCAAGCATTCGTCAGGGGATATGACTTGCTCGGAGGAGGAGGCGAAGGGGTCGCTGGCAAACGGGCCGTCTTCGGTTCGCAACTGCCCGGTGGCGGTGTAAGTATATTTGGTCGTGCCCACCCCGTCCACCAGGTTATTCAGCCGGTTTGATTGCGTCACTCCTGGTGAGTTGTAAAAACCGAGAACTGTAGACTCTTCACGACTCCTTCATGAATTGCTAATGGGCGGCCACTTCTCGTCATTCAGCGCTAACCGCTTTGCGCTTGCCTTTCTCTTTACGAACAACATCGTGCCGGTCGGCAGCTAAGATTCCAACGTAGGACACAGTGTTACTTTCATACTCTACCAGAATGAATGAAAGTGGAACTGGGCCGGGCACAATTCGCTCGTACGTTTCTGACTTAAACCTCCGATAACCAGCAACACTCTGCAAATTGCGCACCGTTGCCTCAACCTTGTCGCGGTCGTCACCAACGTCTAACTTCTCGTACACGGCTTCCAGCGAAGACTGTTCCCTATCCAATCTTAGGTCCACTGCGACAAAGAACGCGATAATCAACAGTAGCGCACCAACCGCCAGAACTGAGAGTTTCAGTCTGCTCATGAATCTAGGATTTTGCAGTCGCAGTCTTTTTGGCAGTCGCCAAACACTCCTTTTTGGCCTAAGACGATGCCAACTGCTGTCGCCAATGTGTCCTTGATTGATTCGTTCACATCAACACGGCCATCTTTAATCGCCCAGACGATCTCCTTGATTATCTGCCCAAGCATAGTGGTTGCGTCCGTATCTAACATGCATTTTTGTCTCAGGCACCCTACCATGCAGTGCTTCTTGTGTTCGTGACCATCTTTTGGAAATGTGACTTTGGATGTCTCGTTCAATGCATACGCCCAGCAAGCTCCCTCCCAACCAATTTTCGCGATTACTGCTGCGAGAGCAATAGACACAAACCGCCCGTCTGTGTCGTAGTATGCTACTGGCTCGTTCAAGGAGAAGCTGTAAAGATTAGCACCCCCCAGTTCACCTACGGATCCCGATTCAACCACCGTTGCCATCGGCGTGATAATAGTTGTGCGTGCTCCAGTTGCCGGCCGAGTAGCCGTGACTCCGCGCCAGCAATCCACCGATGCCCCCGGCCCCTTCCATGCTCCCGCTCAAGTCCGTGCCCCGGGTGTAGCTCACGGTGGGGGTGTTGTATTGATTGCGTTCCTGGATAACGCGTATCCCGTCATAGAGGTATTCGGTGACGCTGTTGGTCACCCAGCCCGCGCTGAGCGGCACCACGCCTCCGCCTGGAGCCGCCGGGCCGCCCGCCGGCGCGGCGGGTGACCGTTCGATCCGCAACCGCAGCCGCTGCCGGCCGTCGTAGGCCAGGAAGGTCTGCCATTGGGTGATGAAGCCCGCCACGTTGTTGCTGGTCACCTGGGTCAACTGGTTCTCCGCGTCGTAGTAAAACCACAACGCGCCCCCGCCCGCGTGCGAAGCTGGGGCGTGAGACGTCGTTTTCATCATCCCGTCATTTCGAATTCGGTTGTACGATTCTCGTTGCACGACTGGTTAAACAACGTCGGCAAAAACTGATGAAAGCAGAAAACTCGAACGACGCTTGCTGCCTTCGGGTTCTGCGTGTGATTGAAACATGAAGCGGATCGCTGGCAAAGAAAAACTTGCGGACAACTTGTTCACCCGCCGGCAGCCCGCAAGGAAAGGGCGGTGTCACCGTTCACGAGGTGGGCGGCTTTCGCGGTCAAAGCCGTGGGCTCAATCCGGTGCTTAACCCGCGCACAGGTCGTGATCGAACCCGCTCATCACGCTGATGACAATGATCAAGACGGCCACGCCGAGCATGACGCCAATGATGGAAATGACCGTGATAATGGAAACGAACGTCCGTTTGGGCCGCAAATAACGCAGCGCCAGGAGCAATTCAAACGGCAATTTCGACATCGGCGGCAGGCTAAAGCCCGCGCCCCCGGGTGACGACGAGGGCCAACGACAGCTTTCAAGCGCCGCTCAATTGGCCAAAGCGTGGCAGTGTTAAACATCGAGCTGCCGGAAGATGCGTTGACGTTTTCTTCGCGCGCACAATTTGCACGTCAGAGTCTGCGAGGCGCGCAAAATCTGCGCTGGGGCGTGGAGAAAAATGTCGAATTTACAGGGAAATTCGCGTGGCACAATCATTGCAATGGCGCCCTCGCAACGTGGAGTTGCGCCGATGCGCCGCTCTGATTTGATGAACCAAACCAAACCGTAAAAAAGGATCGCAGAGTTATGAAACTAAGAAAAGCATTGCAAGTCTCCGGCGTCGCCATCCTGATGGCGCTCACCGCCTTCACCGTGTCCGCGCAGGAAAATCAACCCGGTCAACCCGGACGCGATCGGCAGGATCGTCAGGATCGCCGTGGCGGCGGCCCCGGCGGCCGGAATTTCGACCCGGCGCAGATGCAGCAGCGCATGATGGAGGGAATTCGCGAGGAACTGGGCTTTACCAGCGACACCGACTGGAACGCGGTGGAGCCGCTGGTGAAGAAGGTCATGGACGCCCGACGGGAAGTGGGCTTTGGCGGCATGGGCATGTTTCGCCGTGGTCGCGGACCCGGTGGCCCTGGTGGTCCCGAAGGTCGTGGCAATCGCGGTGGCATGTTTGGGCAAGCCAGTCCTGAGCAGCAAGCGCTCGAGAATGCCATTGAAGCCAACGCCCCCGCAGCTCAAATCAAGGAACTGCTCGCCAGATACAAAGCCGCGAAGAAAGAAAAACAGGCCAAGCTCGCTGCCGCGCAAGCTGATCTCCGCAAGGTACTGTCCGTGAAGCAGGAGGCTCAGGCCACGTTGATGGGCTTGGTGGAATAGTCCGAAGATATTCAACGAGCTGACGATTCGACCATGAGTGAAAACGCCCTCCAGAATTCACCGTTGACGCAGTTGCTTGCCCGCATGGTCGCGGGCAAGCAACTGTCGGCCACCGACGCGACGGCTTTGCCGGGCGTTCAACCGCCGGTGCAGAGCGAGGAGGACGTTTTGCGCTGGCTGGCCGGCGAGTACGAGGTGGATTACAGCACCCTGGAGGACGCGGACCCGGATCGCCAGCTCCTCTCCCTGTTTCCCGCCCGCATCCTGCTGAAGGAAGAATTGCTGCCGCTCCGGCGCACCAATGGCACGGTGGACGTCGCCACCAGCCGCTTGTTTTCCACGCAGGGTCTGGATGCGCTGAAGACGTTGACCGGTTTGAATCTCAAGCCCGTGCTGGCGTCCAGCGAGGCGATCCAGCGCGAAATCAAGAAACGACTCGGGGTGGGCGCGGACACGATTGGCACCCTTGATGAAGACAAGGCGTTTCAAGTCGTTGATGAAAACGCCGAGGACAACGATCTCGACACGGCGGAAGAGGACGAGGCGTCCATCATTCGCTTCGTCAACCAGGTGCTGAAAGACGCCATCGAGCTGCGCGCCTCGGACATTCACCTGGAGCCGTTCGAGGACGAATTCCGCATCCGCTATCGCATTGACGGTGAGTTGCAGGACGTCTCCGTGCCGGCGCAACTCAAGCGGTTTCAACCCGCAATCGTTTCCCGCGTCAAGATTCTCAGTCACTTGAACATTGCCGAGAAGCGCCTGCCGCAGGATGGGCGCATCAAGATTCGCATTGGTGAGGCGGAGGTGGACATCCGGGTTTCCGTGATTCCGATGTTGCACGGCGAGGCGGTGGTCATGCGTTTGCTCCGACAGAATTCCACGTTGCGCGGGCTGCGCGAAATCGGCATGGACGCGCGGGAGTTGAACTGCTTCCAGCACGTGCTGCAATTGCCCCACGGCATCATCCTGGTCACCGGGCCGACGGGCAGCGGCAAGACGTCCACGCTCTACACGGCATTGAACGAGATCAATGACTCCGTCCGCAAGATCATCACCATTGAAGACCCGGTGGAGTATCAGCTCAAGGGCGTCAATCAAATCCAGGTTTCCGAGAAGGCGGGCCTGACCTTCGCGCGCGGACTGCGCTCGATTTTGCGCCATGACCCGGACGTGGTGCTCATCGGTGAAATTCGCGATCAGGAGACGGCGCAGATCGCCGTGCAGGCTTCGCTCACCGGGCATCTGGTGTTCTCGACGCTGCACACGAACGACGCGCCGGGCGCCGTGACGCGCCTCGTGGACATGGGAGTGGAGCCTTATCTGGTCGCCTCGTCGCTCGAAGCGGTGCTCGCGCAACGGCTCGTCCGCGTGCTCTGCAAGCATTGCAAGCAACCGGATACGTCCACAACCGCCGTGACCCTCAAGGCGCAGATCGGCATTCCCGCCAACACCACAATTTATCGGTCGGTCGGTTGTCGCGAATGTCGCAACACCGGTTTCCACGGACGGCACGCCATTTTTGAGTGGATGGATACCGATGCGGAAATCCGGCAACTTGTCCTGAAAAACGCGTCCACGGATCAAATCCGGGAGGCCGCCAAGCGCAACGGCATGCGGATGCTGGCGGAGGACGGCTGGCGGCTGGTGCGCCTGGGCGTTACCACGGTGGAAGAAGTTCTGAGCGTGACGACGGCGAAAGAAATCGCGCGGTCCACCCAGGGCGAAGCCGCGGAAGCCGAGGACGAAACCCCCGCGAGTCTGGCCGTGGCGAGGTAAATCATGCCCACGTTTTCCTATCGCGCGCTGCAAGCCAACGGCACCATCGCCGAGGGCAACCTCGAGGCTCCGGGCCGGCCCGATGCCCTGCGCCAGATCGAGACGCTCGGCTTGCGTCCGGTGGCGGTGGCGGAACGGGGCGGCGCGGTCGGGAAGAATGGCGCGACGGAGGGAAAGGCGCTGCCCGGCGCGCTGGGAAATCTCTCCTTCAAGTTTGAATCGAAACGAGTCTCCGCCAAGGACCTCGAAAATTTCACCCGGCTGCTCTCCAGTTTGCTGGCCGCGGGCGTGCCGCTGAGTCGAGCGCTGGTGATTCTCTACAAGGAGTCCGCGTCCACCACCGCGCAGGCGCAATGGAAACAGATTCACGACATGGTCGTGGATGGCATGTCGTTGGCGGACGCCATGGCCCGGTCGCCGGAGACTTTTCCGCGGGTCTATGTGGCGATGGTGGAAGCGGGGGAAGCGGGTGGCTTCCTGGATGTGGTGCTGGCCCAGATCGCGGATTTTCAAAATCGCGAAAAGGAACTCAAGGCCAAGGTGCTCACCGCGATGATTTACCCGATCATCCTGCTGTTTCTCGCGCTCGTGGTCTTGACCGTCCTGCTCGTGTTTTTCATCCCCAAGTTCGAGAAGGTTTTCAACAGCGTGCATGGCTCGCTGCCGCTGCTGACCCAGATCATCATCGGCGCGAGCACGCTCATTCGTTCCTACGGCCTGCTCGTGGGGGCGGCGGCGCTGGGCATTTTCCTTCTGGCCCGGCAATGGTTCACCTCGGCCAAGGGCAAGCGCGTTTGGGAAGGCGGCATGTTGCGGGCGCCGCTGGTCGGTCCGCTGGTGGCCCAGTTCGCCATGGCGCGCTTTTGCCGCATGTTGGGCACGCTGCTCGGCGCGGGTGTGCCGCTGGTGCATGGCTTGAATGTCGCCCGCAAATCCATCGGCAATCAGATTCTGGTGGACGCGGTTTCCACCTCGATTGAGCGTGTGCAACAGGGCGGTCGCCTCGGCCAGAGTCTCGCGGAGTGCCAGGGGCTTTTCCCCGGGTCCGTGTTGGAAATGGTTTCGGTGGCCGAGGAAAGCGGCAAACTCGACGCCGAACTCGTCCGCATTGCGAGCGTGACCGAGAGCGACCTGGACCGGCACTTGAAAACCGCCGTGGCCTTCGCCGAACCGTTGATGCTGTTCCTGATCGCCGGTTTCATCGGCTTGATTTTCATCGGCATGTTGCTGCCGATCTTCTCTTTGCAGGATTACATTAAATAGAACTCAACCCGCTTATGATCATGAAGACATTCCCCGCAAACTCATTCCGGTCCGCCGCGCTCCGTCGCCGCGCCTTTACGCTCGTCGAAATGCTCCTGGTCGTGACCATCATCGGCATTCTGGCCGCGCTCGTCCTGCCCAAGATCATGGGGCGCAGCGAACAGGCCCGCACCACCGCCGCGCGCGCCGACATCAACGGCGGCATCAAGTCGGCCCTCGATTCCTTCGAGGTGGACAACGGGTATTATCCCAAGGGCAAAAACGGTCTGGGCGACCTGGTCAATCAACCGCGCGATGCCAAGAACTGGCACGGGCCTTATCTCGACAAGTTGCCGACCGATCCCTGGAGTAGCCCCTACATTTACGAGTATCCGGGCAAACACAACCAGAGTTCGTACGATTTGTATTCCGTCGGACCGGACGGCAAAGCAGGGACGGAAGATGACATTGGCAATTGGCAAGGCAAGTAGGCGACCGCAAGGCGGCGGCTTCACGTTGATCGAGTTGATCCTCGTCCTGGCGCTGCTGGTGGTGGTCACGTCGCTGGTGGTGCCCGCCATGTCGAGTTTCATCCGCGGTCGGGCTTTGGACTCGGAAGCGCGCCGGATGCAGGCCTTGTTGCACGCGGCCCAAAGCCGGGCCGTCTCCGAAGGCCTGCCGATGTGGGTCTGGTTGGATGAGAAGACCGGCGCGTACGGCTTGGAAGCGGAAACCAGCGGTCAAGACGCGGATGCGAAGACGGAGCGCTTGAAGGTGGATGACACGTTGCGACTGGTGGTGAAGAACAATGCGGCGGGACAGACGACGCTGCGTTCGCTGCCGGCGATCCGGTTGCTGGCCGATGGGACCGTGGACGAAAAAAGTCCGGCCACGGTGCAACTGACGGATTCGGCGGGCCGCTCGTTATGGTTGATCGAAACCCGGACTCGAACCGGTTATGAAATTAAGGACACCGACAAATAGGCAGGCACGCGCCGCATTCACGCTGGCGGAGGTGCTGGCGGCGTTGTTGTTTCTGGCCATCGTGATTCCGGCGGCCGTGGAGGCCATGCACATCGCCAGCCTGGCGGGCGAGGTCGCGGCGCGGAAAAGCGTGGCCGCGCGCGTGGCGGACCGGATTTTGAACGAAAGCATTGTAACGACGAACTGGAATCGCGGCACCCAAACCGGCACGGCGGCGGAAGGCACGCTGGATTTGCGCTGGAAACTGACCGCGGAAAACTGGCCGCAAGACACGATGGAACTGCTGACGGCCGAGGTGACGTTTTCCGCCAAGGGCCGCGATTACACCGTGCAGTCCAGCACGCTGGCCACGCCCGTCACGCTGGGCGCGGGTCTCGGATTGAAACCATGAAATTGCTTCGCGCCAGTCAAATCGCCGACCGGGCCTTCACGATGATCGAACTGATCCTCGCGATTGGCGTGGCGGCGATTGTCCTGGTCGCGGTCAACTCGGTCTTCTTTGCCTCGTTGCGCTTGCGCGACGCCACCACCGAGGCCGTGGCCGGCACGACGCCCCTGGATGCGGCCTTGACCATTCTGCGACGCGACATCAGTTGCGCCGTGCCGCCCGGCTCGAACAGCGTGCTGGTTGGAGATTTCAAGGCCGGCGATGTGACGAGCATCGGCCTGCCGGACATGGTCAATCTCGAGCTTTACACCGCCACCGGCGTGTTGAATTCCGATCCGACGATTCCCTGGGCGGATGTGCAACGCGTCACCTACGGGTTGAAGAGTCCGGTGCCGGCCACGGGTCGCGGCAAGGATTTGGTCCGCACCGTCACCCGGAATTTGCTGAGTGAAACGACGCCGGAAATCGAGGAGCAATCGCTGTTGGGCAACGTGCAGGACCTCCGGTTCCAGTGTTTCGATGGCGTCCAATGGGCCGATCAATGGGATACCAGCGTCAACGCGGCCACCGGCACCACCAATCTGCCCAGCGCGGTGCGCGTGCTCATTCAACTGGCTTCCACCCGGGGCGCGACGTTGGCGCCGGTGGAAATTGTGGTCCCGATTGATTCGCAGTCCCGCACGAATAACTGAGATGAAGCCGAACCCAGCCAGCACCCGATCGAGCCGCCGCGAAAGCGCGTCGGTGCTGATCATCGTGCTTTGGATTTCCATCGGGCTGGTCAGCATCGCGCTTTATTTCGCCAACAGCATGACCTATGAGCTGCGCGCCTCGGACAATCGCAGCAGCGGTCTGGCGGCGGAACAGGCCATCGAGGGCGCGGCTCGTTACGTGGCGTCGGTGCTCACGACCTACGCGACCAACGGGGCGGTGCCCTCCAACACCCTGTTCAGTTGCGCGGCCGTGCCGGTGGGCCAGGCGCGCTTCTGGATCATCGGCCGCGACCCGTACCAGAACATCGGCACGGAGCCGTATTTCAACCTGATTGACGAAGGCTCGAAGTTGAACCTGAACCGCGCCGGCTCCAACACGTTGTCCTATCTCCCGAACATGACGTTGGACTTCGCGCAGGCGATCCTGGACTGGCGGGACACGAACACGAGTCTGGCGTTCGATTATGCGCAATACGGGTATCAGGCAAAACACGCGCCGTTCGAGACGCTGGATGAACTCCGGCTGGTCGAGGGCGCAGATGTGGGCTTGCTGGTCGGCGACGATCTGAATCGCAACGGCGTGCTCGACGGGAAGGAAAAAAGCGCGAGCCTCTACAACGGCGCATTCGGCGGACTGTTCGAGTACGTGACGGTGTATTCCCGCGAGCCGAATTTTCATTCGGATGGCACGGCTCTGACCAACGTGAACACGGCGAACGATCTGCGTTCGCTCCTGCAAACTTCGCTGGGTTCGTCGCGCGCCCAGACGATCATGCAGAATCTGGGTTACGATGGCGGCGGGGGCGGTGGCGGACAGCAACCCAATTTCACCACGCTGCTGCAGTTTTATCTTCAGAGCCAGATGACTTCCGTGGAACTGGCGCAGATCTACAACGACCTCACCACGCAGGACACCAACACGCAGTTCTTCACCGGTCGCGTCAATGTGAACACCGCCAGTGAACCCGTGTTGACGGCGCTCTTCATGGGCATCGGCATTGATGAAAACACCGCGCTCGGCGCGGCGGACACGCTCCTGAATTATCGCGACCAAAACCCGGGAAACCTTGCCAGCATCGCCTGGATTGTGGATGCGCTGGGCCAGCGAAGTCCGGTGGTGCAGGCGCTCCTCACCCGGGACCTCGTCACCACGCGCAGCTACCAATTTCTGGCGGACATCGCGGCGGTCGGGCCGTTGGGACGCGGCTATCGCCGGGTCAAGTTCATCTTCGACACGAGCGAAGCCAGTCCGAAAATCATCTACCGGCAGGACCTCAGCCGCCTGGGCTGGGCGCTCGGAGAAAAGGTCCGGCGCACCTACGTCGCCCTGAACACCCAATGAGCACTGTGATCAAAGCCAGTTTCCGGAAACCCAAAGTGCGCCACAGCGTGCTGGGTCTCACGCTGGATGGCAGCCGGCTCGACGGCGTGGTGCTGCGGCGCACCAACGGCGCGTTGCAACAGCTCCAGAGTTTCTCCGTCACCCTGGCGCTCGACCCCATGACCGCCGCGCCGGAACTGGTCGGGCGCGAGATTCGCAACCACCTCGACGCGGTGGGTGTGCGGGAACGCCGGTGTGTGGTGGGCGTTCCGCTCAAATGGGTGCTCGCCGCGCATACGGAATTGCCGGAGCTTTCCGCCGAGGACGCCGCCAATCTGCTGCAACTCGAGGGCGAGCGCGCCTTCCCCTCCGATCCCGCCACGTTGCAACTGGCGAATTCGTCCTGCGCCCTGGCCGACGGCCGGCAATACGTCACGCTCACCGGCATCGCCACCAGCCAGCTCGCCACGCTCGAAAAGGCGCTGGCAACGGCGAAGTTGAAGCCAATCAGTTTTGCGTTGCGCCTGGCCGCGCTGCAACCGCCGACGGAGCCGAAGTCCGACGGTATCCTGGCGCTGATGGTGGGCGAGAGCCAGGTGGGCCTGCAAGTTACCAGCGGTGGCGGCGTGGCCGCCCTGCGAGCCTTGGACGGAGTGATTGAAAATGCCCCGAGCCAGCGCGTGCTGCATGCCAAGCTCGTCGCCCGCGAGGCGCGCATCACCCTCGGCCAATTGCCGGAGGAATTGCGCGCGGCGGTGAAAACGATCCGCATCTTTGGCGCGCGCGACCTGGCGCAGCAACTGGCCGACGAGCTGATGCTCACCTTTGAACCCGCGGGCTTGGAGGTGGAAGTCGTCACGGCCTACGCGCCCGCGGAGTTCGGGGTGCAACTTCCGCCCGCCGCGACGTTGTCGGGCGCGTTCAGTCTGGCCGCCCGGGCGCTGGTGGGGCAATCGCCGGCCCTGGAGTATTTGCCGCCCAAACCCACGGCCTGGCAGCAGTTCACCGGTCGCTATGCCTCGGGTCAGCGGCGCACGATCGGGCTGGCGGCGGCGGCGGTCCTGCTGCTCATTGCCGGCGCGTTCGCGGTGCAGCAAATCCAGCTCACCCTGCTGCGCACGCGCTGGAACCGGATGTCCACCCAGGTCCGGGAACTGGAAAGTTTGAGCCAGCAGATCGGACAATATCGGCCCTGGTTCGATGATTCCTTCCGCAGCCTGAGCATTCTCAAGGGGATCACCCTGGCCTTCCCGCAGGACGGGGCGGTCACGGCCAAGTCCATAGATATTCGCGACGGCCGCGTGGTCAGTTGCTCGGGCAACGCGCGCGATCAAGCCTCGTTCTTGAAAACCTATGCGCAGTTGCGCGCCGCCGAAAACATCACCGATCTGAAGGTGGACCAGATGCGCGGCAAAACTCCGATGCAATTCACATTTGCGTTCCGCTGGAACGCGGGAGGCAGCCATGAAAATTGAAAACCGCCAGCAGTTTTTGGTCATCCTGGTTTTCGCCGCCGCCGCGTTGCTCGTGGGGAACACCCTGATTTATGAGCCGCTGAGCAAGTGGTGGTCGTCCCGTTCCGCGCAGATCGTCAAATTGCGCCAGCAGGTGCGGGACGGCGACCGTTTGATCAAATACGCGGACAGCTATCGCACCAACTGGGCGGAGATGAAGCGCAACATGCTGCCGAAGGATACTTCGCTGGCCGAGCAACAGGTGTTGCGCGCCCTGGAAGACTGGTCGCGCCAGACCGGCGCCACCATCAGCGGCATCATCCCGCAATGGAAGAACGACGCGGATGAGTACATGACCTTCAATTGCCGCGTGGAGGCCAGTGGCAGTCTGGCGAACCTGAGCCGGTTCCTGTACGAGATCGAAAACGACCCGATGGCGCTCAAGCTCGATTCCGTGGAATTGAGCGCGCGCGATGCGACGGGGCAGCAACTCACGCTCGGCCTGCAAATCAGCGGGCTGGTGCTCCTGGCCGAGGCAAAACCATGAACGTCCCGACCCCATTCCTGACCGTTCGAAAGCTGCCCTGGACGCTGCTGGCGTTATTGTGCGTCGGGGGGGTGACGGGTCGCGCCGACACCACCAACGCGCCGGCCCAAACCGGCTTTGCGGACTTTCAAATCGTTGCGGACCGGAACATTTTTAATCCGAATCGTTACGCCCGCTCCGGGCCGCGCACCTACACGCCCCGGCCCGCCCGGCGGACGACCAGTTTCACACTCACGGGCATCATGAGTTACGGGGAAGGCGAGACGCCGGGAACGTACGCCTTTTTTGACGGCTCCAGCGCGGACTTTCGCCAGGCGCTGCAACGCGGCGGAACGATTGCGAACTTCAAGGTCAGCCGCGTTACGCTCGAAGCCGTGACCCTGCAAAATGATACCAACCAGTTTGTGCTTCCGATTGGCCACCAGTTGCGGTTGGAAAGTCCGGGCCATTGGGTGATGGCCGAGCCGTCGGCCTCGGACGCCCGGAGCACTTATGACGAGCCTGACTCCGGAAATTCCACGCGCCGCCGCAGCTTTGACAGTTCGACCGCCTCTGCCGATGGTCTGGGGACCAATCACCTCGAAGCCGCCATGATGGAGGAAGGGACGAACCAGCCCGGGGAGACCCCGACCGAAGAAGCCGGAGAACAACATGAGCCGGAAGCGACCGCCACGCTGGCCGTACCGGGCGGACCCGCCGGCGACGCGCTGCAGCGATTGATGGAACGGCGGCGGCAGGAAGAAGAACAGACAGGAAACAGGAATTAAGAGGAATTAAGACCATGAAAACGATCAACCACCTCATCGTCGCCGCGCTCCTGGCCGGCGGCAGCTTTGCCGCGGCCGCGCAGACGAACACCGCCCCGCCGCCGACACCGGAAGTCGCGCCCGCGCCCGCAGTAACTCCGGCGGCACCGGAGGCAGCGCCTGCTGTTCCCGCGTCGGTCGAGACGAACGCGACTCCGACCCTGACATTGGCGGAGCCCGAGGCGCCGGATGAAGTCAGCACCAACGGCCTGCGCCTGAACTTCAGCAACGCGCCCCTGGACCTGGTCTTGAAATATCTTAGCGATGCGGCGGGATTCCACATCGTGGTGGAAACTCCCGTGCGCGGCAACGTCACCGTCATCAGCACCCATCCCATGACCAAGGATGAAGCCGTGGATCTGTTGAACTCGGTGTTGAACAAGAACGGCGCGGCCGCGATCCGCAATGGCCAGTTCCTCACCATCGTGGATCGCAACGAGGCCAAGACGCGGGACATCCAGGTGAATGTTTACAACGATGATCCGACGAGCATTCCGAAAACGGCGGAGATCGTCACCCAGATCATTCCCATCCGGTTCGTGGACGCCAAGCAACTGGCGAGCGACCTGTCCCTGTTTGTCTCGCCCCAGGCGACCATCGTGGCCAACGAAGCGGGGAATTCGATTGTCATTACCGACACCCAGGCCAACATCCGGCATCTGGCCGAGATCATCAAAGCCATTGACTCCAGCGCCGAAGCCACCACCGAAATCAAGGTTTATCACCTGCAGTATGCCAATCCCACGGATGTGGCCACGCTGCTCGGCAGCGTGTTTCCGCAGCAGGGCAGCACGGGTGGAGCGCAGTCTCCCATCCGGTTCGGCGGCGGGCGCGGCGGCCCGGGCGGATTTTTTGAACGGATGCGAGCGGCAGCGACGGCGGGGAACAGTCCGTCCGCCGACCGCATCCGCAAGGAAACCCAGGTGACGGCCGTGGCGGACCTGCGCACCTCCTCGGTCGTCGTCACGGCGTCCAAGGATTTGATCGCGCAAATTGACCAGATGATGCAGCAACTGGATGTCGCTTCAGATCGCGACCAGAAGGTCACGGTTTTCCACGTGGAGAATGGTGATCCGGAGCAGATGGTGCAGGTTCTGCAAAGTACGTTCGGCGCCACTGGCACTACTTCCCGCAACGGTGCCTCTTCGACAGCCAACACAAGCGCGCTCTCGCAGCGCGTCCGGCAAAACGCCCAGCAGATGGGTAACACCTCAACCACTTCCACCCTGGGCGGGCGGACGGCCGGCGGCAACAGCGGCCGGGGCGTGCAATTCTAAGCCATCAACGACTTGAGCAACCAACCATGAAAACGAACTCTTTGAAAATGTCACTCGTCCACTGGGCGATTCTGATCCTGGGCCTGGCGCTCGTGCCGGCTACATTCGCCCAGCCGCGCGGCGGCTTTGGTGGCTTCGGCGGCTTCGGTGGCAACCAACAAAACCGCGGCAACAATTCCTCCAGCAGCCAATACAACAACAATGGCACCGTCGGCGGCGCGACGATTTATTTTGACCCGGACACCAAGAACATTGTGGTCATTTCCGATCAGCCGACGAGCATGCAGATTAGCAATGTCATCGCCGATCTGGATCGTCCCAAGCCGCAGGTGCTGATCAAGGTTGTGTTCATCCAGGTCGTTCACTCGGACGGGTTGGACCTCGGGGTGGAAGGGAATTTTGGCAATAGTTTCGGCAATTCCATGACCGGCACCGTTGCCAACGTGTTTGGGCAAAACGGGCTTAACAGTCTTACCACGAACTTCAATGCCGTGCCGCCAATGGCGGTCCCCGCGTTGACGCAAGCCTCTCCCGGCGCCGGTTTGTACCAAATCCTGGGCTCGGACTTCCAGGCCACGCTGCGCGCCATTGCCACCTCGGGCAAGGCGGAACTCCTATCCCGCCCCTCCATCCTCGCGCGTGATGGTCAGCCCGCTACCATCACCGTCGGCCAGTCGGTGCCGCTGATCACCTCGGTCACCTTCGCCGGTGTCTCGGCCACCCCGGTGAACAATGTCACCTACACCGACGTTGGCATCATTCTCAAGGTCACGCCCTACATCTCGCCCGAGGGTTACGTGGAAATGATCATCTCGCCGCAGAACTCGGCCGTGAGCAAGACGGACACCGTGCCGATCTCCGCCGGCGTCAATGCCCCGGTGATTGACATCAGTTCCGCCGACACTGTCGTCATCACGCCGGACTCGCAAACCGTCGTCATCGGCGGCTTGATGGGCAGTGGCAAGAGCAGCTCGGTGAGCAAGATTCCGCTCTTGGGCGACATCCCCTACCTGGGCACCCTGTTCAGTCGCAAGACGACCACCGATGTCAAAACCGAGTTGCTGATCTTCCTCACGCCTCACATCGTGCAGGCCCCGTCTCAACTGACGGCCATGGCGCAGCACGAACGCGCCCACACGCTGGTCCCCAAATCCTACTCGGAACAGGAACTCGATCGGTTCTTGGAAAAAGTTCCGGTCAAGAAGGATTAGCGGCTACGATTGAGCAAACCACGGCCGACCCGGAGCCATGCGTGAAACTGAATCCCAATTCGTGAGCGAATGAACCCCGCCCGCCGCAGCAACCTGGTTTACGCCCTGCTCGTCCTGGCGTGGGTGCTCGTCCTGGGCTGGCAGATCGGAGAACACCTGCGCGTGCGTCAGCGGACGCGGGCGGAATTGATCAACCGCACCAAGGACATTTCTTCCACCGTCGGCACCGTGCTACGCTCGCAGAGTTGGTTCGGTGTCATCTCCAAGGAACGCCTCGAATCCGCGCTCGCGGGCTTGGTGCGACCGGGCGAACTGAACGCGCTCGCCTTGCTCAATGCCGCCGGCGACGTGGTGGCTTCCGCCGGCACCAATACCGACCTTCAACCGCGCGGCACCGTGCGTCCCGCGGAACTCTGGGAGCGGGACACCGTCACCTTGGTCAACCTGGTGGATTTGGGCGCGAATGTGACGCGCGATCTCGAAGGCACGAACCCGCCCATCGTCCTCGGCCGCGATGCCTTCCCGCACCCCGGCGATACCAATCGCCCGCCGCCCGTTCGCCACTTCAGTCCGCCACCGCCACCCACCAACGCCGCCGGCGAAATCCTGCCCCGACCCGAACACAATGACCGCGAGGGCGACCGCCGGCCACCACGCGGCGGCCCTCGTCGCTGGCGGTTTGGCCGGCCCCCGTGGATGTCCGAGGAGGATTTCAAATCCATGATCGAGCGAAAGGGCGTTCACAGTTTTCTCATCGTCATGTCCACCCAGCCCGTGCGGGCCGCGCTGAATCAGGATTTATGGTTGCGCTCGACCATTCTCGCGCTGACCACGCTGTCCGTCTTCGGCCTGGCGATGGCGTGGCGCAACCTCGCCAAGACATCCGAACTGCAGATCCGGCTCGTCCGGGCCAGCGAGTTGAACCTGCACCTCAAGGAACTGAACCTCGCCGCCGCCGGTCTGGCTCACGAAACCCGCAATCCGCTCAATATCGTGCGCGGCCTGGCCCAGATGATTTCCAAGGAGGCCGCCTTGCCCGATGAGATTCGCCAGCGTTCACGCGACATCGTGAACGAAACCGACCGTGTCACCGCGCAGCTCAACGAGTTTATCAACTACTCCCGCCCCCGCGAAGTCCGGCGCTCCGTGGTGGCGCTCGGCACGGTGATTGACGAAGTCGTGCGCACCCTCAACGTGGACCTGGAAGAAAAGCGGATTCGGGTGAGCACCCGGGACACGCAGATCAAGATCGAAGCGGACGAACCCCTGTTGCGCCAGGCGCTGTTCAATCTGGTTCTCAACGCCATCCAGGCCCTGTCACCCGGCGGCGAAATCCAGATTGTCACGGCGCGCAACGGTTCGGAAGCAACGCTCGAAGTCAGCGACAACGGCCCCGGCGTGCCGCCCGAACGCCGCGCCGAAATTTTCAAACCCTACTTCACCACCAACGAAAAGGGCACCGGCCTGGGTCTGGCCGTCGTCCAGCAGATCGTCCTGGCGCACGGCTGGGAAATTGAATGTCACGCGAACGAACCTCACGGCGCCCGCTTCCGAATCACGCATTTGAAACTGGCCGCCAACGGTTGATGCCTCACTGGCCCGCGGCCGACACGATTTCCGCCGTCAACTCCTCCGGCGTCCACTTGTTCTCGGCGTAAATCTTCTGCACCCGCCCCTGCGCATCCACCACCACCGTTCGCAGATTGTGGCTGATCCCACCACCCGGTTCATGCCAGAACTGCATCCCCACCTGCTCGCTCAACGCCGTGATGTCAATCAGCTTGCCCGTCAGAAAGCTCCAGCGCGCCGGGTTCGCGTGGTAGTTGGCCGCGTAATCCTTCAGTCGCTCGGGCGTGTCGTAGTCGGGATCAAACGTGAACGTCAGCAGATGCCAGTTCGTCGGTCCGTTCGCCCGGGCGAGCAAGGCGTCCTGCACGTCGCGAAAATGATTCGACATCAGCGGGCAAAACGTCGGGAACGGGCAACGCGTGAAGATGAAGGTGAACGCCAGCGCCTGACCACGAAACTGGCCCAGACTCACCGCTTGTCCGAGTTGATTGGTGAACGCATAATCGGGCAGCGCGTCCCCGACCTTCAAAGGTTCGACATCCCGCACGATGCGCAGGCCCGTGGCGGCGGGTGGCTCGTTCACCGGAGCCCCGCCGACCTTCTTGATTTGATCCACCCATCCGTCCCGCTCGGTGACGGTCAGACGGAACGTCACAGCGTCGCCCGCCTGCAACCCGGCCAGCTCGTTCGTATCCTTCACGTCGAACGGCATCGTCATCGCCGGCATGTAACCGGGAATGTCTTCGTGCCGGATGCGGACGGTCTTCTCCGCCGGCAACACGTCCACAATTTTGCCGTTGACGTGAAACACCTGCACGTTCGTGTCGGCCACGGCGGACGCGGCGTGGTCCGCCGCCGGAGCGGCCTCCGGTGATTTCGGGGCGCAAGCGGTGACGACCAGCAACGAACTCAAACTGAGCAGGCAAAACCAGCGTTTCATAACGATAACCAAGATGCCGCAAGCGCGAATCGTCGGCAAGGCGGGCGTTGCGCGCCGCTTGCTTCGCCGCGGAAAGCGTGTTTAATCCCCGCACATGCCTGCGTCCACCACGCCCAGCCAGAGCGCCGAGGATTACCTCGAACGTATTCACGAACTGATCGAGGCCACGGGCCGCGCCCGCGTTGTGGACATCGCCTCGTCCCTCAAGGTGCGCCGGGCCTCGGTCACGAGCATGATGCAAAAACTTGGCCGCGCCGGTTTCGTGAAATACGAAAAGTATCGCGGCTTGATGCTGACCGACCAGGGCCGCGAAGTCGCCCGCACCATTCAGCACCGACACGCCACCTTGTCCCGGTTCTTCTCCCTGTTCGACCTGGATGCCGAGACCCAGCGCGCCGACATCGAAGGCATCGAACACCATCTCAGCCCGGCCACGCTGGAGATGCTTTCGGACCTCGCGGGATTTTTTGAACGTACCCCCGAGGTTTTGAAAGCCTTCAATCAATCGCGGCAACGTGGGAAAAAATTGTGAATGATCCCGGTTGCGCGAATCCTACGCCGGCGGCCCGCTCAACGGCCTGAACGTCACCAACGGCTGCGATCAATGCCTGCGTCGCACCAATCTTCCACTCCTATCTCCTAGCTCCCAACTCCTGACTTCTACTGCTCACGCCTACGACCCCGCCTCCCGCCTCCTGACCGTGGGCGACGGCGCCAACCGCGGCACCTACGACAATCTGGACAATTCCCCCTTGGTGGCACAAATTGCCTTCGCCACCAACGGCACGACCGTGAGGACGACGACCAAAGCTTACGACTACCTGAACCGGCTCACGAATATCGCCTCGTCGTCGTCCTCGTTCTCGTCCGCGTTTGCTTACCAATACAATTCAGCCAATCAGCGAACGTCCGTTACAAACGTGGACGGTAGCTACTGGGTTTACAGTTACGACTCGATGGGCCAGGTGACCGCCGGTCGGAAATATTGGGGCGACAACACCCCCGTGGCCGGGCAGCAATTCGAATACGGCTTTGATGAGATTGGCAATCGCAAGAGCACATTAACAGGCGGCGATGCCACTGGCGGGGGGCTGCGTTCTGCCACCTACACTGCCAATGCTGTGAACCAATCCACCAGCCGCACCGTGCCGGGTTACGTGGACATCCTGGGCATCGCCAATCCGACAGCCTCCGTCACCGTCAATAGTATTGCCGCGAGCCGCAAGGGCGAATATTACAATTATGCCTTGCCGGTGGTTAATACCAGTGCGTCTCAATATCCCTCGGTAACCGTCGCTTCAACCTATGCTCCGGGTCAAAATCAGACCGGCAAAGTCTTTGTGCCTAAGACACCGGAATCGTACACCTACGACACTGACGGCAATCTCACGCAGGATGGCCGCTGGGATTACACGTGGGACGGCGAGAACCGGTTGGTCAAGCTGCAAAGCCGGGCTGCTGGCTCACCTACCGGCTCGAAACTGAAGCTGGAATTTGCGTATGATGACAAAGGCCGGTGGATTTGGAAGAAGGTCACCAGCTTGGATACGAGCACGGTGCTATCCGAAAACAAGTTTGTGTATGACGGTTGGAATCTGGTCGGCATTCTAGCTCCTAACTCCTCGCTCCTATATTCTTTCTCATGGGGCTTGGATGCCAGTGGCTCAATGCAAGGCGCTGGCGGCGTGGGCGGATTGCTCTGGGACAAGGAGTTCGCGGCTGGCGCAGCGGTGGACGCGCATTTCGCCGCTCTGGATGGCAATGGCAATGTATCCGCTTTAGTGCGAGCCAGCGATGGCGCGGAAACGGGCCGTTACGAGTACGGTCCCTTTGGCGAGCCTGTTCGGCAGACGGGTACTTATGCGGGAATGAACCCCTTCCGGTTCAGCACCAAATACACCGAGAACGAGTCCGGCCTGCTTTACTACGGCTATCGCTATTACAACCCTACCACCGGAAGATGGCCAAACAGAGACCCTATCGAAGAAGAAGGTGGAATCAACCTCTACGGCTTCGTTAAGAATCGTCCGACTGGCGTGATCGATTATTTAGGGTTAAACCAAATTTGCGTGGACTACTCATGCAAGTGCGTTGATCTGTCCCGCTGGACCTACTTGGAAGAAGCAGAAGCGCCTTCGGACGAAGATAAAGCTGCCGGCCGGAAAGAAGGAGCGAAGAAGCCTCGGTATTTGCCGCCCCCAGGTGGATGCGTGCATGCTGACGCGCTTTACTATCCGGGTGGTGCGGTCAAGATCGGCGATTTGGGAACTGTGTACATTACGTGCCAAGGCGGGAAGCCAACTTGGCGCGGAACTTTCACTCATCTTTTTGGCGACGGTTCGCGCTGGGAATATGGAGATCCAAATCCGCCAAAGCGCTGGCCAGCCCCAAATATCCCACCGTACAAGATTGACCCGCCCGGAGATCCGGATCGCCCAATTACGATAGGCGGCCCTGACGATCCTTATCCCTATTATCCAAAGGACTGGATCGTGCCTGAGCGAGACAACACGCGGAAACGCAAGCAATAGCAAGACGCTTGATGAACTCTACCGCGCCAATTATGAAGCCCCTGCCAAGATTTTTTCTTCGTTTGGGATTCGGCGGCCTCGTTGCCTTTTACGCCTTCTGGCTTATCAGTTTTTTCCGCACTTCAACTTTTGGTTTGGACTGGTCAACGTTCGCACAGCTTTCCCTCGTAATCTCAATTGGTGTTTTGCCTATCGCTTGGCTGCCATTTCGCGGCCTCACTGCTTGGCGTAAGGCTTTCGGCATGCTCGCAGTCTGCCTTTTCGCTTTCATCGCAGCAGAGGGATACAGCCGTTCTCAGGAAATCAGCGTCATCAGGCAATATGGTCTTTCTCCAGGGCAGAACATTATCGTCTCAAGGTGGTGGCCTTTCCAACACCATCATATTGCGTTCACGAGAGATTACGGGTGGTCCGGCTCTGATTGAACACCGACTCAGCTTTCAGAACTACGCGGAGAACCCGCGCGGTGTCCCGCCAAACGGTGAGAAGGAATCTGGCTCGCCTCAGGCCGGCTCGATAGCAGGTCGGCCACCCGCGCCTGCCGCACAGCCCTGGACGCTGCGTCTTCGCTGCGGAGTGCGGCACGGAGGCGGTGGAGCGGAGCGACAGTATGATAACGATGCGGATACAACTACAACGACGCGATGAAATCAGCCCCGGCTGCGGAAACGACCATCGGGCCGGGCGAATTACAGTTACACCGCCCCGCCGTCACCCCTCCTGCCGGAGGCGCGACCAAGTTCATATCAGAGAATGGCCAAGCCGCGATCCAGTCGCCGAACGCGGAGGACTCAATCTTTTGGCATTCGCAGGCAACGAGCTAGTTAACATGGTCGATAATCTCCGTCTTAAATTGTCCAAGGATGGAGGAGCGAAGGCCATCAACGACGAACTTAGTAGTCTTCAGGCCGCTTGTGACAAGCGGCGCGGATTCTTTCACTGTTGTTCCAAGAAGCATTGCAACCAGGAAGCTGCACAGTTGGTTCAACTCCTTGCTGATGCTTGGAAGAGGAATTATGGGAGTGGACCGCACGACGATAACGCGCCAGGGAGTGACACTGTTGGTGGGTATTTTTGTTGGGACTGGGCCACAATCTTTCAGAACGCAGCATCGAGCACGAAGTTCAAATGCTTTTCGTTTGAAATAGGAATGGCAGTAACAGCCGCCACACCGCAGGGAACGCCTGTTCATTACTACTTGGAAGTCTATGCGTGTAAGAGGCACAAGGATAAGTTCAGGATTTCGTTCGATGACGGCTTTTACGGCGGAGATCCTTATCACACTGGGCCGTTCCCACCGCCAGGAGGCCCTTACGATGACACCAATCCTCCGTGGCCAGTTCCGCCTGGTCGGGGAGCTCCTTTCACCCCAGCACCAACATCAGCACCCTGATAAAGAGCATGATTCAAACTATCCATCGTTCGGCCACATGGGGTGCAATCCTGTGCGCAGTTCTCTTCGTTATGAAATCAAACGCTGCGGAAAAAGTTGGCGATCCTCTCGTGATCGAATGGACGAATTTGGCGGGAGACAAATGGTCATACCATTTACGCGGGATCACGGATAAAGCCATCCAGGTCGAACTCCAAACCAATGGGCGTTCGTTCGTAGTTCAAACAAATCACTTCAAAGGTGGAATGAGCGAATTGCTGAAACTCGCTCAGGCTACCATCGGTGAAATCTCGACAAATCAACCACGCATCACGGTCGGGAAAACCAAATGCAAGTTGAGCGTCAAGGTTGCGGAGGAAGCCTCAGAACGACAAACGTCCATCGAAGGCGATTTGAAACCTCTACTGGACTATTTTTACAGCAATCCAAATGTGCGCAAGCTGCGGGGCTTTGTCTCGGAAGACTTACCGAAGAAATATCGTTTGGTGGATGAACCTGGCCCGTTGAAACAAATCATTAGTCCTCCGGCAAAGAATTAATCCCGGCTGTCCCGCACAAACGGTGTGAAGGAATCTAGCGGCGCCGCGCCGGAGTGGGTCGGCCACCAACCACGCTGCGCTTGATGGCGAATACAAAATCTCAGATCGCAGATACGGCGCAGGCCGCCGCGCCGCCTGGGCGCTCCCTCAGCTTCGTCGGCCGGCCACCCACCACGTGACGCTTGAGGGCAAATGCAAAATCTCAAATCGCAGATGCGACGAGGGCTGGCCGCCGGGGACGCAGGGTCATCTGCAGATCATGCGGGAACTGGCTTCAGAAGGTGGGGCGAGGCTACTGGCGAGCCGCCGAGGGTTGAAATCGCGGCCGAATTCAGCTCGCGAGTACGCTCGCCCTACCCACCGGCGGCTTCTGAAATTCGTGTTCGTTTGAGGTTGCCGGGAGGTTTGGAGCGTGATTAAGTCCCAGCGTTCACTGGGTGGAATGAAGGCGTGATCGCAATGCAATTACAATTACAACGACGCGATGAAATCAGCCCCGGCCGCGGAAGCGACCATCGGGCCGGGCGAATTACAGTTACACCGCCCCACCGTCACCCCTCCTGCCGGAGGCGCGGTGACCCCTTCGTCAGAGAATGGCTCAGTAGAGACCCGTCGGAGGAACAGGGAGGCGTCAACCTATACGGGTTTGTTGTAAACAATCCCGTCAACGAATACGACATTCTTGGTTTGTCCATAATAGGCGTGAATTGGGATCAATTAAACCGGGATCCTCAAACACACTCCTGCAAAAAAGGGTATCACGAAGATCCAACACCTTGCACTGAAAACACTCCAGAGGTTCAGATGGGTATAGAGACGGTTACTAGCAGCCTGTCGGACTTAGGGAACGATTTTTGTTCAGAGGATTGAACAAGCGGGCGGCGGGCGCGTGGACCTGGGCGCTCCCTGGCGACCTGCGGGCCGGCCATCCGCACTCGCCGGCGTCTGGACGGTGGAAGCGCGCGAAGTGGGGGCACCCGCCGACGTGCCGACCCCGTTGCTCTGGCGGCTGTTGACCTCGCGGCCCTGCGAAAGCCTGGCCGCCGCGCGGCGGGTGGTGGGCATCTATACGGCGCGTTGGTGGATCGAAGAATATCATAAAGCCCTCAAGACGGGGACGGGGGTGGAGACCAGCCAACTGGAACGGGGGCATCGGCTGGAGGCGCTGATCGCGGTGCTGGCGGTGGTGGCGGTGCGGCTGCTCTCGACCAAGCTGCTGGCGCGCAGCCAGCCCGCCGGACTGGAAGCGGTGGCGAGTTTTGGATCCGAAGCGCTGGCCCTGTTGGAAGCCAAACTGGGTGCGCCTCGCGGCGGCTGGACCAACCAAAGCGTGTTGATCGGGGTGGCGCGGTTGGGTGGATTCTTGGCGCGCAAAGGCGATGGCTCGCCCGGCTGGCAGACGATCTGGCGCGGCTGGCAGCGCTTGATGTGGATGTGTGAAGGAGTAGCCACGCTCAAACAAGAATGAAAACAATGTGGGTAATGACAAGGGGTTAAAGCCAGGCGTTAATGAGAGTACTCCCGCATTGGCAAAAAACGGAGCTGCGCCGGTGGCGGGCAAGCTGAATGAACTGGCTGGATTTCCAGCCCGGGGCGGATTTATGCTCGCGGCATTCATGCGCACTGGCTTTCCCCATAAAAATTTCCGACGATGGTGTCGCGCCTTGAATCTCGGGACAGCCTGCGGCGTCATGCTGGCAACAATGGGGGTCGGGGCGCAGAGCGTGCCGAAGAGCGAGAACGTGGACCATGCCGGAACCATCTCCGCCTGGAATTCGCAAAGCCTCGAGCGCGGACGGCAACTCTTTCAAATTGCCTGCGCGCCGTGCCACGGCACGGACGGCATTCACACCCTCAATCCGCAGTCGCGTCCGTTCGCCGTGGATCGTTTTCAAAACGGGGTGGATCCGCTCAGCCTGTTTCGGACCCTCACCGGCGGGTTCAGGAACATGCCGTCGCAAGGCTGGATGACGCCGGAGCAGCGGTACGATGTGATCCAATACATCCGCGAGACCTTCCTCAAACCGTTGAACCCATCGCAATACGTCGTCGTGGACCGGGCGTACCTCGCATCGCTGCCCAAGTTCGCCCCGAGTCGTTCCCGGACGAACATGGCCACCGTGGGCGACCGGGATTACGGGCCGGCGCTTGAGTCGCAGCTCGGCACGGAAATCGAGGACGCACTGACCCTTCGCTTGAGCGGCGACGTGACGGTCAGCTACGATCTGCATCGCCTGCGGTTGGCCGGCGCGTGGCAGGGCGGTTTTCTGGATTTGTCCCGCACGGGTCACGACCAGCAACGAGGCGAGGGCCAGCCGCTGCCGGCCGGCACGCGGTTGCGCGGTTTGCAGCATTGGTCCTGGGCGTTCAACGGCCGGTTCGATTATCCCACCAACGATTTGTTGCCGCGCGGTCCCCTGCCGGAGCAATGGCTGCGTTATCGCGGTCATTACCTTCACGGCTGGCAGACGGTTCTCGCCTACGAGATCGGCGGACGGGAAATCCTCGAACTCCCCGGAGCCGACAAAGCGGCGACGGGCCTGGTGTTGAGCCATGTCCTGCGGATCGCTCCCGGTCGGTCGCCGCTGCGCTTGTGCGTGGGCCGACCGGACAATCCATCGGGGAAAATGGAGGGCGTGCTGGCGTTGGGGGCAACCATCCCGGCGGAATTGAGCGGGTCGGCGGGAGAACATTTGATCCTCGCCGGGGAGTCGAATTCGCTCGCGACGACGAACCCAGCTTTTGTCGCGGCCGGCGTGGTTGGGCAAACGGCGGGGTTGCGCTGGGAGATTGATGGTCAACATCGGATGGTGCTGAACATTCCGGCGGACACCAGGCCGCGCGTGATTGGAGTGTATTGCTTTGCGGGCGACGGAGCGGAGCAATTGCGAGCCAGCGAGCGCTACGTCGTCGAAGCGCGCAAATCGTCACCCCCGGAACCTGCTCCTCGTCGCCGCCGAGGTAACGAGGCGGACGCCGTCGAGCCGTTGGCTTTTCCGCCTCCTCAAGCCGGCGGCTACGGTGCCGGGGTTGAAAGCGCGGAGTTTGTTTCGGGCAATACTCTGCCCGACCCCGAATCACTCACGCACGGCGGACCGAACCTGTGGCCGGCAACGATTGAAGTGCGAGGAACGCCGGGAAGGCAGCCGGGTGGTTACGTCCTGGATACGATTCCGTTGCCGGACAAAAATCCGTATCGCGCCTGGATGCGGACCAGCGCGCTGGCTTTCTTTCCCGATGGCCGGGCCGTAGTGACCACGTACGGCGGCGATGTCTGGATCGTTTCCGGACTGGACCTCAGCCTCGAACACGTCAAGTGGTCCCGATTCGCGGCCGGCCTCTACGAGCCATTCGGGGCGCAAGTCATTGATGGTTTGATTTACGTCACCTGCCGGAATGGGATCGTGCGACTGCACGATTTGAACCACGACGGGGCGGCGGATTACGTCGAGACTTTTTATGCGGACACCGATGTCTCGACTTTTTTCCACGCCTTCAATTTCGATCTGCAAGTGGACCGGCAGGGCAATCTCTACTACGTCAAGCCCGGCGAGTACACCGATTTCAAAATGCCGGGCGCGGTGATCGAGGTTGCGTCGGACGGTCGAAACGCGCACGTCTATTGCACGGGCTTTCGCGTGCCGAATGGACTGGGGCTGCTGCCGGACGGGCGGCTCACCGTCAGTGACAATCAGGGCAATTGGATGCCGGCCTCGAAAATCAATCTGGTTCGGCGCGGTGGTTTCTATGGCTACGTGCCCAACCTGGAGGGCGGCGGCGCTTTTGGCGACCACTGGTCGCCGGACGGCGGTCGGATCAACCCCAAGACCGTCCCGGTGCCGGCGACCTTCGATCAACCAATCATCTGGATGCCGCAGGAGTTTGACAGTTCGAGCGGCGGGCAGGTCTGGGCGGGCGACCCGCGCTTCGGTCCGCTGTCCGGCCACCTGCTGCACACGAGCTTTGGCAAGGGCTGGCTGTATTACCTGATGCTGCACGACGTCGGCGCGATTTCCCAGGCGGCGATCGTCAAACTCCCGTTCCAGTTCGACGCCGGCATCATGCGCGCCCGCATCAATCCGGCCGATGGCCAGGTGTACGCCACGGGTCTGTCCGGCTGGCAAGGTCCGCCGGAGGGCAAGGACGGCTGCCTGCAACGGCTGCGTTACACCGGTCGACCGGTCAAATTGCTGGACGATGTGGCAGTGCGTCCCGAGGGGTTGAGACTGCGGTTTAATTTTGAACTGGCCGCGGACAATGCGCGCGACCCGGCGAGTTACCATCTGGAGCAATGGAACTACCGCTGGACTGCGAATTACGGCTCCGATCAATACTCCGTCGCGCATCCGGATCAACCAGGGCACGACCGCTTGACCATCCAGGAAGTCCGGCTGTCGTCGGATCGCCGTTCGGTCGAGCTGATGATTCCCGGCCTGCGGCCGGTCAACCAGGTTGAAATCCGGCTCGATCTCGTCGCGGCCGACGGCGAACGATTCCGCGAACTGGCGGAATTGACCATCAATGCCGTCCCGGCTCGAAACCCGTGAACTGGCGGTGCGACGATCTCCGATCCAACACGTTTCCCAGACTGTTTACACTCCTGCCGGGTCGGAGACCGGCGCTCCGAGGCAGCGGCGAGGTGCGCCCCTCGCCCCGGGTTTTTTAGCCTGTGGACTTTCGACCTCCGACTGATAACTTCCGCCTGTGAGCAATCTGGCCATGGCCGCGCTCAGCGCACTGCTGGCGACGAATCAACCCGTCGCCGTCAGCAATCTTGTCCATTCCGAAACCGGCCTGGCCGTCAAGCTCCCCGACCCGAATGATCCGGTCGAGCAGGAGTTCAAGCGGCTCATGGACGCGGACAACGCCGCGCAAGCCGAGGTGGACAAATGGATTCGCGACAACGCGGAGTTCGTGGCCAAGGGCGGCGGCACACCCACCGCCGAGTTGAACCGGCGCATCCGCGAACGCTTCGCTCCCGTCCGCAAGGGTTACGAGGATTTTCTCAAGCAACACCCCAAACACGTCGGCGCGCGCGTCGCCTATGGCAGTTTTCTCAACGACATGGGCGACGAGGAAGGCCAGCGCCAGCAACTGGAACTGGCGCTGGAACTGGACAAAACCGACCCGGCCATCTGGAACAACCTGGCCAATTACTACGGCCATCGCGGCCCGGTGAAGAAGGCGTTCAGTTATTACGAGAAGGCCATCGAACTCGATCCCACCGAGCCGGTTTACTACCAGAACTTCGGCACCACGGTGTTCCTGTTCCGCAAAGACGTGGAGGAATACTACACGATCAACGAGCAACAGGTCTTCGACAAGGCGCTGAAGCTTTACAGCAACGCGATGCGCCTGGCCCCGGAGGATTTCCCGCTCGCCTCCGATGTGGCGCAAACTTATTACGGCATCAAACCACCCCGCACGGAGGCGGCGTTGCAGGCGTGGACAAATGCGTTTCGCCTGGCCCACGACGAGATCGAACGCGAAGGCGTCCAGGTCCACTTCGCCCGCATCAAACTCAATGCCGGCCGTTTCGCCGAAGCCCGCGGTCACCTGGACGCCATCACCAATGCGATGTACGCCGATCTGAAAAAACGGCTCGAACGCAACTGGCGGGAAAAGCAAGCGGCCGCTTACGGCACCAACGCGCCGCCGGAAGTTAAGACCGCGGAAGCCCCGGCCCACCCGCCGGGTACGAATGTTTCGCCCACTCCGCTCCCGGCGAAGTAATGACGCCGGAGAATTCGCCCCGATCAGGGCTGACTTCGATCGTCCGGCACTACTGACCGGCGCTCGTCCGTGAGTCGCACAACACCCGCGATTGAAAGCCAACGTCAAATCAGCTCCACCAGCCGCTGCAACTCCGCATCCGTGTTGTAGAAGTGTGGTGACAACCGGATATACGTCTGCCCCGCCCGATCCATCCGCAGCGACGTGATGATGTTTGCGTCGCGCAATTTTCGGTGCAGGACGGACAAGTCCACCCCCGGCTTGAAGAAAGTCACGATGCCGCTGGCGTTTTGCGGCGCGGCCGCGGCGTTGAGCACCGAACAGCCCTGCGCCTGCAACGCCGGCACGAGCCACGCGCGCTTGCGCAGAAGTTCGCTCGCGATGTTGTCCACGCCCAGTTCCAGCAACATCGTCAGCGCGGCGTTCAACCCCACCAACCCCAGCAGATTGGTCGTGCCCGCCTCGTATTTTTGCGCGCCGTCGAGATACGCGATCTGCTCCTGCGCCACGTAATTTGGACAGCGCACATTCTGCCAGCCATACACCGGCGGATTGAGAAATGGCTGAAGCTCCTTGCGCACATACATCACGCCCGCGCCGCAGGGACCGAGCAGCCACTTGTGCGCATCGGCGGCGAGCAAATCCACATGCTCCACCGTCGTCGGAAACGCCCCGATGGTCTGGATGGCGTCGAGGCAGAACAGAATTCCCCGCTCGCGCAATGCCCGGCCGATGGCCGCATGATCTAGCCGGTAGCCGCTCACGAAATGACACGAGGCCAGCGCCACCAACCGCGTGTTTTCATCCACCTGCCCGATCACGTCCATCGGGCGGATCACGCCCAGTCCCCGCACATTGAGCAATCGCACCTCGACGCCGCGTTCGGCCAGCGCCAGCCACGGATAGACGTTCGACGGATAGTCATCGTGATAGATGAGCAGGTTGTCGCCCTTGCGAAACTTGAGTCCGCTCGCGAAAAAACTCAGCGCCAGCGACGTCGGCCCGACCAGTGCAATCTCCCCGGTCTGACAGTTCAACAGCCGCGCCGCCAGCCGGCGTCCGTCATCCAACTCCTGTGGGTAAATCAACTCCTCCTGATCGCAACCGGTCGCCGCGTGCGCGTAGTCCGCCACCGCCTGCGCCACGCGGCGCGGCAGCGGACAATCCCCCGCGTGCGCGAGAAAGGTCTTGCTCCGGGCGACCGGGAACTCGCGTTGCCGCAACTCTTCATTGGCCAGAATCTCGGTGACAGTCACGCCTGAGCTTATGAATCGCGCGCCGGACGGGAAAGCCGGAACTCGGACGCGCCCAGCGCCTGTCCCGCATCCTGATTGCCTCGCGATGGTCTGGTCGGCTATAAAGCCAGCGACATCCACGCTCACGATGAAATCCCGGCCCACCCGATGAATCTTGCAACGCATCTTAAATCATGGTTCCACCGGTCCGAAAAACCGGAGCACTTGCGCCGCGGAGAACTCGGTGAGCGCGCCGCGAAAAAATTCCTGAAACAACTCGGCCTGAAATTCCTCGCGGCCAACTTCCGCTCCGAACGCGGCGAGATTGACCTGATCTTCCGGGACGCCGATTGCCTCGTGTTCGTGGAGGTGAAGGCGCGTTCCTCGGAGGACTGGACCCGCCCCGCCGCCGCCGTGGACGCGCGCAAACGCCGGTTGCTCTCCCAGACCGCGCTCGACTATTTGCGTCTGCTCAAGAACCCCAGGGTGAAGATTCGTTTCGACATCGTGGAAGTGCTACTGGCGGAGGGCAAAGTGCGCGAAGTGCGGCATCTGCCGAATTCGTTTCCGCTGAGCCAGCCGTATCGGTACGGGTAGTGGGCCAGCTTAAAGCTCTGTGGCGCGTCGTTTCCACCCAAGTTCATGACGCCTGAAGCCGACGGACAGCGCGTGCGGACAAGCGGTGTCGGCCAGAAAAACGGAACGCGCTCAGGACTTGAACTGTGGATGCGCCCGCAGTTTTTCCCAGGAAGCCGCAGTCAGCGGGCCAATGCGATAAATGCCTTCCACCATCGGCTCGGCGCTGTGCGAGCGGTGGGCGCGGTCCAGCCAGCGATGGTCGAGCGGTTCGGAAATCAATTCCAGTGTGTTGGCCGCCAGGGTGGTTTCTTCCTTCTCACCCGTCGCGTGACCAACGCCGACGTAGAAACCGGCCAGCAGCAGGGTGACACGCAGAATCGTGCTGCGGGAATATGTCGGCAGAGCGCAGGGTCGTTGAGGGTCGAGCCGCTGAAACAAGCGGGTGAACAACGGCAACGTCCACATGGCGGGATTTTTGGCGGGCGAAAAGGCGTCAAACAGAATCGCGTGTGGTGGCGGCGCAATGAACTGACGTTCAACTCCCGGTGCGGCACCGGTCGGACCGGGCAGAACTGGAGTTCCGCCCTCGGCTTGCCGCGCCAGCCAGGTGGGAAAATCTCCGACGTGAAGTTGCCAGTTCACCTCCCGCGCACCATCCCGGAACTGGATGGCCGGCCGTTCGAGAAGCGCCCGAAGTTGTTCTTCGTATCCACCGAAGTAACCCAGCGCCGCCGCGTGGGACAACGCAAATCGGAGCGGTTCGATGGTGCAGTCGAAACTCTCGAGCCGGATCGGGCAAGGCAGTTCCCGCGTGGCGCGCAGGACGGTCAGGGCATTGGCGGCCGCGCCGAGCCCAACATCCCAAATCACGAATTCGCCAGCCTGATGCCGGAGGCGGTCGGGCAGGCGAAGTTGATTGACGTAGAGCGCCTCCGCCTCGGCGACGGGACCAATGACCGGATGAAAAGTTTCCCCGTAGTCCAGCGAGTGCAGGCTGTAAGCGCCGCCCGCCAACCGGACGAGTTCGTAGGCGTCGCGCCCGGACGGGGGATTCACAACGCCAGACCGCCCGATCAGAACCAGCCCTTTTTGTTCTGCACGTAGATGCGGGAGAAATCCTCGTCGCTCTTGGTCAGATACAGGATGCCTTCGATCAAGCCGATCAAGCCCATGAGGGGCGCGGCCAGGCCCAGGGTCAGCACCGTGATCAGCAGCATGATGATGCCCTGGGCGGTGTAACCGAGGATGAATTTGTGGACGCCAAGGGCACCGAGCAGGATTCCGCAAATGCCGGCGGCAATTTTCTTGTCGGCTCCCGGAGGTTTGCTGTCGCTCATAGCTTCTTAATGGTTGTGGGTTTTCTGAAAACGACTGCCATCCGGGTATCGCACCCGTGCGCAGGCGTCAATTCCTTTTCCACGCTTTCCGCGCTCAAAGCATTGCCAACCTCCCGCACCGGGGACTACCCTGCGCGCATGAATCGTCCGTCCGCGCTGCTCACCGCGCTGCTCACCGCCTGGGTTTTCGCCGCCCCGGCGCAAAGCCCCGAGGACCGGTATGTCCGCATCTATAATTTGATCCAGCAGGCGGACACGCTGAACCGCAGCGGTCAGTTTCCCCTGGCCTTGCCGAAATATCTCGAAGCCCAGTCCGCGCTGGAAAACATCCAAAAGTCGAACCCGGATTGGAACCCCAGGGTCGTCAACTTCCGCCTCGAGTATCTCAAGGAGAAAATTGAGGCCGGCCCCGCCACCAAAACGCCCGTGCTTCCACTGAAACCAACGCCGACACCCGTCGTGCCCACGCCGGCTTCATCCGCAACTTCGACGGAAACGAAATCCGCGCTTCCGCCGCCCCCGTCACCACAGGTGACGGCGTTGCAGAACGATGTGAACCGGTTGCAGTCGGAGAAGGCCGTGCTGGAGGCCAAGCTCAAGGAAGCTCTCACCACCCGGCCTGCCGCCGCGGACCCACGCGAACTCGCCAAGGCGCAGGAAAAAATCGAATCGTTGCTCAAGGAAAACGCGTTGCTCAAGACCAGTCTGGACACGCAGCCGGCGAAACCCGCCCCCGGCACCGTCGCGGTGAGCACCAACGAACTGGCCGGACTCAAACAGTCGCTGGACGAAGCGAACCGCAAATTGGCCGCGCAAACGGCCGATGCCGGCAAGCTGGCCACGGACAGAGATTCCCTGCGGGCGCGCGTCAACCAGCTCGCCACCAGCGCGGCGACCGCAGACGCACTCCGCGCCGAAAACGCCCTGCTCAAACAACAGCTCGCGCAACTCCGCTCCGCTCCCGGTCCATCCGACACCGAGGCGAATCGCCGGCGCGCGGAAGCCGAGGCCCGCCTGGCCGCCCTGCAATCTGATGTCCAGGTGCTGCGCCTCGAAAAACTCGCGCTCGAAAACCGCCTCCAAAAGACGGCAACACCAACCGTGGCCGCACAACCGGCGGCACCCAACGAGGCGGCCACGCAACACATCCGGCAACTCGAACGGGAACGTGCCGAGCAGCAGGGGCGCGCCAATCAAGAACTCGTGGCCAAGGTGGATCAGTTGACAAAAGAGGTCACCGGCTTGCGCGCCCGGGTGGAGGTCTTCGAGGCGCCGGCCATTCCCTACACGGCGGAGGAACTGGCGTTGTTCAACCTGGCTCCGCCGGATGCCACCGTCACGGCGGATTCCGATGACAGCCGGAAATCCATTCGGGCCTTGCCGCCGGGCAGCGCGGCGCTGGTGGCCTCGGCCCAACGAAATTTCGCGGCCAAGGATTACGACAAAGCGGAGGCGGACTATCTCGAAATTCTGCGCAAGGACGAACACAACCCCAACACCCTCGCCAACCTCGCCGCCATCCAGTTGGAAATGGGCCGGCTCGAGGAAGCGGAGAAAAACATCAAGCTGGCGCTCGCCGCGGCTCCGAACGACGGCTACAACCTCTCCATTCTCGGCTACGTAAAATACCGCCAGGGAAAATTTGACGACGCGCTCGCGGCCCTGAGCCGGGCGGCGAAGGCGATCCCGCAGAGCGCGGAAATCCAGAATTACCTCGGCGTCACGCTGAGTCAGAAAGGACTGCGCGGGCCGGCGGAAACCGCGTTGCGCAAAGCCATCCAGATTGATCCCAAGTACAGCGACGCGCAGAACAACCTGGCCGTAATCTACGCCACCCAGACGCCACCGCTCCTCGAACTTGCCCGCTGGCACTACCAAAAAGCCCTGGACGCCGGTCATCCAAAGAATCCCGAATTGGAAAAGCTGTTTGAGAAACAGGAGGCGACCACGAAATGAAAGGTCGGCAGATGGGTTTACCTGCTTTCGGACCAGAACCGAACGCGAGCCAGTGCTGACTGACCGAATTTGATCGCGAGCGTTCAAGTTGATCCGGATGTCATGTTGCGCCAATCGTTCCACGAACTCACCCTCGCCACGCGCGGCCGGGGACTCTACGACTTCACGGCGGACGTTGCCTCCTGGATCACCAAGGGCGGGTTCAAGGACGGCCTCGTCACACTACACCTGCGGCACACCTCGGCTTCGCTGTTGATCCAGGAAAATGCCGATCCCGACGTTCGCGCCGATCTCGAAAGATTCTTCCAACGCCTCGTGCCGGATGGAGATCCAATTTTCCAACATACTTGCGAAGGCAAGGACGACATGCCGGCCCATGTCCGCACCGCCCTGACCACGGTGAACCTCAGCCTCCCGTTGCAAGGTGGACGACTGGCGTTGGGCACATGGCAGGGAATTTATTTGTGGGAACACCGCCACGCGCCGCATACGCGCCGGATCACGTTGCATTTCATCGGAGATTGAATTGGGCGCGTGGCTGTGTCGTCCTCGACCAGCCCGCAGCAGGCCCAAACGACGAGTCGTTGTTAGCC
This sequence comes from uncultured Bifidobacterium sp., assembly GCA_964561105.1. Taxonomy (GTDB): domain Bacteria; phylum Verrucomicrobiota; class Verrucomicrobiia; order Limisphaerales; family JADLHS01; genus JADLHS01. The sequence goes on from CAZLOH010000021.1 coordinate 43,023, forward strand.
CTCCCAAACCGTTCCATGAAGGCGTAGCTGCCGCGACTGGTTTTCAGCACAGTCGCGCTCCGGGGCGGCGCCAAGCTGCGCCCGATTTAATTTGCCGGGCGCAACGGAACTTGACGGTCGGGTTGGGTTCTGGGAAGCTAGGAATGAACGGAAGGGTTGACGTTATGAGAATTCGATTTCCTTCGATTGCGATCACCGCCATCGCGAGCGTTACCTTGCTGGCCCGTTCCGCCGAGTCTCCCGCGCCCAACCCACCCGCTACTGCTCCCGCGCCGGTTCAATTATCCAGTGGCGCGGCTGACATCCTTAAACTCGCGCACGCCAAGGTCAACGACTCCGTCACCCTGGCATTCATTCACAGCAGCGGCCTCCGCTATGACCTGACGGCAAACGAAATAATCTATCTGCGTTCGGAAGGGGTGTCGGATCAGGTACTCGCCGCCATGCTCAACCAGCCGGCGGCGAGCACACCGGAAACTCCACCGCCAGCCGCACCGGCAAACGATCAATCCGCCAGCGCGCCCCAATTTGCTCCGGCACCGACCTCGACCACCTACGTCGAAACCGTCCCCAGCTCGACAGTTTATGTGGCGGCTGCTCCGGCCTACTACACGTTTGCCGATCCGTGGCCCTACTGGTCGTGCTGGTATCCGTATCCGTGTTTTTCGTTCGGCTTTTACTGGGGCTCCTGGGCTTTCGGTTGTTGGAATCCTGGCTACTGCTACAACGGTTATTGGAACAATGGCTATTGCAGCTACGGCTACTGGAACAACTACTGTAATTATGGAAATCCGCCGCCGGGCACTGTGAGCCGCCCGGTCGCTCCTCATGGAACGGTCCCACCTGGAGTCAGGACCGGTCGTGGCGCGACGACCGGAACACTGGCGGCCACCGGCACGACGCGGAATACGACCACGGCGCGACCCACGAGCTATTGGAGCAACAACAGCAACCGGCCCACGACGGCGCAAAACACCCCCAGCCAGTCCACCTCCGCGCTGACCCGTCAAACCGCCCGCCCGATGAGCGTTGGCAACAGTGCCAACGCCCGGACCGCCAGTGATCGCGCCACGGTCAGCCGCAATCCCGCGCAAGTCACCCGCAACACCAGCACCGTGAACCAACGGCGCGGCCCGACGAGTCAGCCAGCCAGCGTCCGGCCCACCTGGAACCAAAGCGCCACCGTCGCGATGCGCTCGCCGCGTGGCAATGTCGGATCGTCCAGCGTCCAGTATCGGCCGTCCGTTCAACCCCGCTACGCCGCCGGACCATCGGCCAGCTATCAACGCAGCAGCAGTTTCAGCCCCGCTTACAGCTATCGTTCCACCGGAAGTTCGGCTGCGTTCAGCCGCCCCAGCCTGCCCGCTTACAGCGGCATGAGCAGCTTTCGCGGTGGCGGATTCAGCAGTGCGCCCCGCATGTCTGCCGGCGGCGGCTTCTCGCGCGGCGGTGGTGGGGGCGGTTTTGCACGGGGCGGCGGTGGAGGCGGACGCGCTCGCTGAGAATCTTGTCCATCCGACACCCGCCCACAACCGGTGATTGACAGTGCTGAACTTCAACGTATTTTCTCCGTCGTGCTGGCTGCCAATAAAATCGCTCTGCTGAATCGGGAGTATTCCTTCGCCGGGATCTCCTTGATTGATGCAAACGCAGGGGTCGCCGTGATGAAGCCGACGATCGCGCGACATCTCACCCGTTCCATTTGGTGGTCCGATGGCAGAGCAGCGCGATAGAAACCAAACAAACAAATTTTCTCCCGCCCTGCGCTTCCCAAAAAGGCAGGGCCTTTTTTATTATTTGAAACGACGATTATGAAAACCGCCGCCGAACCCACGCTGGCCCTGCCCACGGTCAAAGCTCCGTCCGCGACGCTGGCCGTCCTGTTCGCGCTCAGTTTTTCGCACTTGCTCAACGATGCCATTCAAGCGTTGATCCCGGCCATCTATCCCCTGCTCAAAACGTCCTACGCTTTGTCCTTCACACAAATCGGGCTGATCACGTTGACGTTTCAAATGGTGGGTTCCGTGCTGCAACCGATTGTTGGCTCCTATACGGATCGGCATCCCAAACCGTATTCGCTCGTCGTGGGGATGGGCATCACCCTCAGCGGTCTGGTTCTGCTGGCGCTGGCGCCGTCGTATCACATCGTCATCCTGGCGGCGGGGATGGTGGGCATGGGATCGGCCGTCTTTCACCCGGAATCCTCGCGCATGGCCCGCATGGCCTCGGGCGGACGCCACGGATTTGCGCAATCGGTGTTTCAAGTCGGCGGCAACGCGGGCAGCGCCGCGGGACCGCTGCTCGCCGCCTGGATCATCGTGCCGCACGGGCAACACTACATCCTCTGGTTCACCGTGGTGCCGTTCTTCGGGATGCTCATTCTGGCCCGGGTCGGCGACTGGTATCGCCGCCGACTCGCGGCGATCCATGCCGGCACGACCCCGGCCGTTACGCATCCGCGTTACGCGGCGTCCCGCCAGCGGATCGCGTTCTTCCTGCTGATCTTGTTGACACTCATGTTCTCCAAGTTCTTTTACCTGGCGTCCATGACAAATTATTACACGTTTTATGTGATCCAAAAATTCGGCGTGTCGGTGACTGGCTCGCAGATGTATCTGTTTCTCTTTCTCGCCGCCGTGGCGGTGGGCACCATCATCGGTGGTCCGGTGGGCGACCGGATTGGCCGCAAGCAGGTCATCTGGATTTCCATTCTGGGCATGGCGCCATTTGCGTTGCTGCTGCCCTTTGCCAATCTGTTCTGGACGGCGATGTTGTCCATCGTAATCGGCCTGATCATGGCCTCAGCGTTTCCGTCCATCCTGGTTTACGCCACGGAATTGTTACCCGGGAAAGTGGGCACGATTGCCGGATTATTCTTTGGCTTCGCGTTTGGGCTGGCGGGCATCGGCTCGGCGGTGTTGGGCAAACTCGCCGACGCCACCAGCATCCTGTTCGTGATGAAAACCTGTTCGTTCCTGCCGTTGATCGGATTACTGACCGGACTGTTGCCCGACCTGAAAGACCACGAACACGCAGGCCAGCCGAAGTAACAATCGGCCGGCGGTTTCCGCGAACGAAGAGGTGCCCGCCAAAATCTTGCGGGCGGTTTCCGTGATGATCTTTGGATTCAGAAGCAGCGTCCGCGCGGCTGCCGAACCTATTCCGTGAACAATGCCTGCGCGAATTGTTTCGCGTCGAACGGTTGCAGATCGTCCGGCTGTTCGCCGAGGCCGATGAATTTGATGGGCAGGCCAAGTTCCCGCTGAATCGCCACCACCATGCCGCCTTTGCTCGTGCCGTCCAGCTTGGTCACGATGAGGCCGGTAAGCGGCACGGCTTTGTTGAATTCGCGCGCCTGGTTGAGCGCGTTCATGCCGGTGCTGCCATCGAGCACCAACAAGACCTCGTGGGGCGCCCCCGGCAATTGCTTGCCGATGACTCGATGAAGTTTGTGCAACTCCTGCATGAGGTTGTGCTTGGTGTGCAAACGGCCCGCCGTGTCAATGAAGAGATAATCCGCCTGACGCGCCTGCGCGGCGGTAACGGCGTCGTGCGCCACCGACGCGGCGTCCGCTCCGTAAGCGCTGGCGATGACTTCAACCTTGAGCCGCGCGCCCCAGAGTTTGAGTTGTTCGATGGCGGCGGCCCGAAAGGTGTCGCACGCCGCAAGCAGCGCGGTGTTTTTCTGTGACTGAACGTAGTGCGCGAGCTTGGCGCTGGTGGTGGTTTTGCCGGTGCCGTTCACACCCACGATGGAAACGACCGTCGGGCCACTGGGAGCTTGAAGCAAATCCGCTTTGTTGGACGCCAGGCTTTTCTCAATTTCCGCCTCGGCCACGGCAAGGTAATCGAGTCCAGTCGCGCCTTGCGATTCATAGGCTTGCTTGACCGCTGCCACGATCTGCCCGGTCATGGCCGGGCCGAGGTCGGCGGCGATGAGCGCCTGTTCGAGTTCCGCCAGCGATTCAGCGGTCAGCTTGGGCGAGCGCGAGACGATGCGTTTGATCTCGTGCGTGAGCCGGGCCTGCGTTTTGGCCAGTCCGGCTTTGAATTTGGAAAATAGTCCCATGGGTGGAGGAGGAAGGGAGGCGGCCGCCGGAAGCAGTTATGATCGCGCACCGCGTTTTTCGTCGGCCGACTTCTTGGCGGCGTAAAGTTTTTCGACGTGCGCGTAATCGAGCTTCACGGTGCCAATCAGGGGTTTGCCTTTGCTCAGGCCGTGACAATCCGAACCGCCGGTTATGAGCAGTCCGTGCTCGTGGGCGAGGCGTTGATAGCGCGCAGCGGTGGCGGCGTTGTGTTTGGTGTGAAAACATTCAATGCCGTCCAACCCGGCGGCGACCAGGTCGGGGATGGATTCATCCGTGCGGTTCAAGCCTGGATGAGCCATGACGGCAAGCCCGCCGGCCTGGTGGATCAATTCGACGGCTTCGAGCGCGGACATCTTGGACTTGGGCACCCAGGCGAGCCGGCCTTTTTTTAAGAATCGCTCAAAAGCCTCATCGAGGGTGCCGCAGAGCTTCGCCTGCACCAGCGCGCGGGCCACGTGCGGCCGGCCGGGCGAACGGCAGTTGGCCAGTGCGAACACGTCGTCCACCTGGAGGGGTACGCCGTATTCATTGAGACGGGCCACCATTTCGCGGATGCGGTTCTGGCGGACGCTCTGAAATTTGGCGATCTGGGTGAGGAGCTTCGCGTTTGACGGATCCACCAGATAGGCGAGCACATGGATTTCAAAGCCGTTATGCTCCGCCGTCAATTCCGCGCCCACGATGAATTCGAGATTCGCCGCCGCACAAGCTGCCGCCATGCGATCGCTGCCCTCAACGCTGTCGTGATCGGTCAGCGCGATGGCGCGCAAGCCGTGTCGCCGGGCGTGGGCAACGATCTCCTCGGGGGCAAACGTCCCGTCCGAATAGAACGAGTGCATGTGGAGATCGGCAAAACTCATTTGACGATCCGGGACGGACGCGGCAATTCCGCTTTGACTTGGTCGAGGATGCCGTTGACGAACTTGCCGCTGTCCGCCGTGGAGAATTTTTTGGCAATGTCCACCGCTTCATTGATGCTGACCACCGGCGGGATGTCTTCGCGATGGAGCATTTCGTAGATGGCCAGCCGGAGGATATTCCGATCCACGGCGGCGATGCGGCGTAGCTCCCAGTTTTTGACATGACGCAGGATGTGCTGGTCCGCTTCGTCGCGGTGCTGGAGGGTGCCGCGGATGAGCGGTTCGGCAAAAAGGCGCATTTCCATCTCGTCCACGCTGGGCGGCGGCAGTTCGATGGGCTGGCCCCAGTTCGCCGGGCCTTTGTCTCCGGCGATGGCGGCGGCGCGCTGCGAATCCCAGAATTCGTTCAAGGCCCGCTCGGTGTCGTCGGGCGGGTTCAGGTCGTGCTGGAACAGAAACTGGACGGCGCGTTCGCGCGCCTCGCGGCGTTTTCCCATAAACACCCTGACGATGCCCGAGAGCGGAAGGCCGCGAAATCAAAAACTTTGGTTGGGCCGGAATCAGCGCTGGGGCGGGGGCACGGGCACGCCGCCGGCGCCAGGCATCCGCTTCATGAGTTCCTCCTGCATCAACGCCATGTAGTTGTCATAGCGTTTGAAGTCCGTGGGCGGCGTGAACCGGGCGTCGTCGGGCCTGGCCAGTTTGACCTCCTTGAAGAGGATGGTGATGGGCTGGCCTTGTTCGGCGGTTTCGAGTTTGACGGGAAACTGCTTCAGGTCGGTGGCGTTCCAGACGGTGGATTCGTGGTTGGTGCCCTGGTCATCCGTGAGCACGAATTTATTTTTGACGCAGGGGTGGCCGTCCACCGTTTCCTGGCCGAGTTCGGTGGAGGTGACCTTATATTTGCTGGTGGCTTCGGCCGTTTCGGTGTCGGGAATTTCCGTTTCGAAGTAGGCTTTCAAGCCGGGGAAGGCCATGTAGGAAATTTTCTTTTCCGGGCGCGCGATGATGATGATGGAATCCATGCCCATGGCCTTGATTTGCGCGATGGCTTCGGGAGGAATGTTTGTGCCCATGGACTTGGACATATCGAGTTCCATGCGGGATTTGCCGTCGTTGAAATACATGTGGCCGGGGAGGGTCAACGCGCCGCCGGATGGCGACTTGGTCTGAATCTCGATCACGCTGGAGAACGCTTTGTTTGGTCCGAGCAGCTTGGTGAGGCTGCCGCCAAAACTTGGGGGTTTGGGCCCACCCAAGCCACCGGGTTGAGCCGGCGATGAGAGCAAACTGCAACCGAGGGAGACGACGCTCCAGACGAGCAAACTTGTTTTCATGGTGTTGAATTAGCTATCGGGCGGATGAATAGCAGATGCCATCAGGCGGGCAATCAAAAACCGTTGCCTGGTCATGTAGCTTTGCCAGGTAGGAGTTTTGTGCGCGAATGTGTCCCGCTTGGGAAACCAACTACGCGTTGGTTCAGCCTTTAGAATTGGACATTCACGACGGGGATTATCTCGCAAATTCAATCAACCATTGGGTCGCCCGTGCCGCAATGAAATATGCCAGCTCAATTTTAAGCGACCAAGCCAAACCGGACCGTCACAGGCTGTTGTAGTACGCGTCCGAGCCGGGATCGTTTTTTGAGTAGGCGTCAAAATTGCGGCCGCTTTTCTTGAGGGCGTCAGCGATCTGGGGTGACACCCAGCGTTTGACGGCGGATTTGGCCTTGGCTGCCGGCTTGAGGCGGTACGCACCTGTGTCGTCCACTTCCAGGATTCTGCGCTCCAACATGCGACGCAGCGCGGGCTTGGCCCAGTCCGGCGATTCACGGTACCGGTGTTTACCCCCCGCATGCCGGCAGATGGCGCTTGCGGGCACGAACTGTCCCGGCTGGGCTTTCAGGTGGAAGTAAACTTCCTGTTCATCCGAATCCATCATTGGTGCAACGCAGTTTGGCATTACAAACTACCACCGGTGAGTCCCTCGTCCATGCTAAATTCTTACCGGCCAAGTCCCGGTGGCCGTCCGGCGGGCGGACTGTGAGCGACATTACGAAATTGGCCCTGGAATTGCGAACATCGTGGCGGAAATTTATCATGAAAATTCCATTGACAGAGAAGGGCTTGCTTTTAGACTGAAGCCGTAAGTCAAGCTGTCACGCAACTAGATGCCACTCAATCTCAATCTATGAAACTAGCAAACAAGACCCTAACCTGGTTGGTCGCTGGTGCTGTCTCGCTCCTGCTCGTTGCCAACGCCGACGCTCAACTGGCTAAACAACGCACCGGCAAAATCGTGCGTATCAAAGGTGCCGCGCGCTACTCCACCGGAAACAATGTCTGGCAGCCGCTCAAAGTTGGGGCGGTGCTCAAGTCCGGCGCGATCGTGCAAACGGCCCAGGACTCGTACGTGGACGTGGTCCTGAACGAAGAGAGCAGCGCCCCGGCTGTGCCCGTCAAAGCCACCGGCAAGGCCGCCAGTTCGAGCGCTGCACCCAAGTCTCCCTCTCCGGCCTCGGCCGCCGCACGCTCTGTTGACCAGGATGTCGTCCGCGTGTTGGAGGATTCTGTCCTCTCGTTCGACCGTCTGACGGCAGTGGATACCGGAACGGATCGGGTTACGGAAACCGAACTCGATTTGCGCACGGGCGCAATTTTCTGTGCGGTGAAAAAGCAGGCGGCAGCGTCTCGATTTGAAATCAAGATTCCGAATGGGGTCGCGGGTATTCGCGGCACCTACGTTTACGCCAGCGCCAAGGGTGATTTTGCCTGCTACTCAGGTTCGCTCGTGGCAGCGGCGGCGAATACCCCGGCGGAAGTGGTTGGTGGTGGTTACCAGTATAACTGTGTGACTCACAGTCTCTCTCCGATTTCGTCCCCGGCCATGTCTGAGTTCCAATCGCTGGTTTCTGATTTTGCCGGAATTTACTCGCAAACGGGACCTACCACGGCACCGACGCCGCCCGTGGATTACACGGTGTATTTGGTGTCGCAGAGTAACTAACGCACGGGCGCAGACTTCCCCGCGCCACTTTCAAACCAGAGCAGCCTTGAGTTGCTCTGGTTTTTTTGTTTAGTTCGCCCCGGTGAAATTCCGGCCACTCAAACAGGCGCCCGTCCTGATCACGGCGGGAGTGATCGCGCTCGTTTGTCTGGCTCGCCTGGCCCAATTCGATCTCTTCGACCGGTTGGAGCGGATGACCTACGACTGGCGTGCCCGTTCGGCCACCTACTTTCCGGCACCGGCCGCCACCAACCTCGGCTTTGTTTACATTAGTGATGATAGCATCACCGCGCTGAACAACGGTTCACTAGGATTCCGCTACGGACTCTATTGGCCACGCCACATCTATGGTCGGGTCTTGCGGGAATTGTCCACCCAAGGCGCCAAGGCAGTGGGACTGGACATCATGTTCCCGGACGCGCGTCCCGATCAAGCGCCGGTGAAAGTCTCCACCGTCCAATGGCCCGATTTGTTGAGCTATCTCGCCACGCTGCCGCCAAAACGAAAGCCCGCCAGCTATCAGGACGAAGTTACTGGTGAAAAGTTGACCCTCCTGGAGTCAGACGACTACTTTGCCTGGCAGCTCAAACTCACCAGACTCGGTGTGCTGGCCGCCAAACGAGGTGTCCTTCCCCTACCGCTCTTTGCCGACCAGGCGCTGGCGTTGGGTGATATATCGGCCGAACCGGATGCGGACGGGGTGCTGCGTCGCGCCCGCGCCTTCCAGGACTATCGTCGCTGGCATCCGGCCTTCAAACAGGTCGAGGCCGATCCTGACTTTGCGGTTGATTTGAACAAGGTGCGTCTGGAGCCGGGTAAAATAGTTCTCCTGCGCACCGGTCTGCCCGACATCCCAATCCCGGTGGACGCGGAGAACAATTTTCAGCTCTCCGATTTCGGAACGAACCTCCCGCCGGGATCGCCAACCACCGCCAAGGCGTTCACCACCGAGCGCGTCTGGCATCTGGGTCTGGTGCTCGCCGCCCAATCCCTGGGGATCAATCTCGCGAATGCCAGGGTGGATTTGCCCCACGGCCGCATCACGCTGCACAGTGCCGACAGCCGCGAACGGATCATTCCGGTGGACCGGGATGGTTACTTCTACGTCAACTGGGAATTGAAGCCCTCCAATCCCATGCTCACGACGGAGTCATTTGAGAGCCTGCTCCAGCAGGATACCCTGCGCACTCACGGCGAAACCAATGGCCTGTCGAATCACTGGAAGGACAAGCTCGTGGTGATCGGCTCGACCGCCACTGGCAATGACCTGACCGACCGCGGGGCAACGCCGCTCGAAAAGAACACCTTCCTTGTCAGCAAGCATTGGAACGTGGCCAACGCCCTCATCACGAATCGTTTCATCCGGCCGTCCGGCCTGCCACTTGATCTGGGATTGATCGCGCTCCTGGGTGTCGGTACGGCTTTCTTGACCTGGCGGCTTCGTGCCCTTCCCGGACTGGTCGGTAGTTTGTTGCTGGCGGCGGCTTACGCGGCGCTGTGCGTCTTCCTGTTTGTGGCTTATCGCCTCTGGCTGCCGATGGTGCTGCCCATCGTCGGGGCTGTGGTGGTCGAATATGGCTTGCTCGTCACCTATCGTGTGGTCTTTGAGCAGCGCGAGCAACGCCGGGTTAAATCCGTGTTCTCCCGCATTGTGTCCCCGGACGTGGTCACCGAACTGCTCGAGGCGGAATCGCTTTCGCTGGGCGGCGCGCGCCGGGAAGTCACGGTGATGTTCGCCGACGTGCGCGGCTTCACCGAGATCACGGACCAGGTCCAGGAGCAAACGACGGCATATATCCAGCAGAAAAATCTGACCGGCCGCGCGGCCGAAGCTCGTTACGACCAGGTTGCCGAGCAGATGCTGCAAACCATCAGTCTTTACCTTGGCTTCGTCGCCGATACGGTCAAGAAGCACGGTGGCACGCTCGACAAGTACATCGGCGATTGCGCGATGGCATTTTGGGGCGCACCCAAACCGAATCGAAGCCATGCGTCACTCTGCGTGCGGGCCGCCATCGAAGCCCAGCGCGGCATTCATGCCTTGAACGAAAAGCGCCAGGCCGAAAATGCCGCCTTGGAGATTGAGAATCGGGCGCGGCTGGCCGCCGGCCAACCGCCCCGGCCACTCCTTCCGGTGCTGCTGCTGGGAACAGGCATCAACTCCGGGGCGGCCATGGTGGGCTTGATGGGCTCGGACACGCACGGTTTGAATTACACCGTCCTCGGGCGGGAAGTGAACCTGGCCAGCCGGTTGGAAACCGTCTCCGGTCGCGGCCGCATCATCATCGGCGAGGCAACTTACCAGCACATCTTGCGCACCGATCCGGCGCTGGCCACCACCTGTGTCGAACAGGAACCCACCACACCCAAGGGCTTTCTGAAAGCCGTCCGCAACTATGAAGTGCCGTGGCGCACCGACATCGCGCCGCCCGCTTCGCCCGCCTCCTGAATTCACCGCCCATTTTCATCCTCGTCAACTCGGGTCGGGCGGCTAGACTGACTTCATGCGGACCGCGATTTATCCCGGCAGTTTTGATCCCTTCACCAACGGTCATCTCGACGTGGTTCAACGCGCGGCCCGCCTGTTTGACCGGGTCATCGTCGCCGTGGCCCGAAACGAAGGCAAAAACCCCTTCTTCACCCTGGAGGAACGCCGGGACCTCGTAGCCCGCTCCATCCGACAGATTCCCAACGTGGAAGCAGACATCTTCGACAGCTTGCTGGTGGATTACGTCCAGCGCCGTTCGGCTCAGGTGGTGCTGCGGGGCTTGCGGGCGATTTCCGATTTTGAGTTCGAGTTTCAAATGGCGTTGATGAATCGCAAACTCAATGAAAGTTTTGAAACCATCTTCATGATGCCCAAGGACACTTACACGTTTCTCAGTTCCCGCATCGTGAAGGAAATCGCCCGACTCGGCGGCGATGTCAGCCCGTTCGTTCCGCCGGAGGTGCGGGACGCGCTCGCGACGCGGCTCGTGGCGGAGAAAACAACCTAGTCCCCGCATGGCGCTGCTCGTCAATCTTCGTCACTTGGAAAAGCACGATGTGTCGCTCACCGGCGAACTGTCGGCGAAGGAACTCGACATCGAACTCCACGACGAAATGCTCCACGTGTCAGGCCCGCTCACCTACCGCGTCGAGGCCCAAGCCCTGGACGAAAGCGTGCTCGTGCGCGGTCAACTGTCGTTACCGCTCGCCTGCCAGTGCGTCCGTTGCCTGCGACCGTTCGCGCTCCAGCTCGAACTGCCCGACTGGACCTGCCTGGTGCCGCTGTCGGGCGACGAGAAAGCTCCGGTCCACGGTGATTCCGTGGACTTGACGCCCTTTTTGCGGGAAGATATTCTCCTAGAGTTGCCGCAACATCCGTTGTGCAAGCCTGATTGCGGCGGCCTGAAAAGACCGGAAGTTCGAAAATTGAAAAAAAGCAGCTTGAACGTGACGAAAAAAACGTCCCCTTGGGCTGACTTGGACAAACTGCAGTTTTAGAAACGAGAATTATATGGGTGTTCCCAAGCGTAAACCGTCAACCAGCCGTCAGCGCATGCGTCGCGCTTACAATAGCGTCCTCAAACTGCCCCAACTGGGCAAGTGTCCGCAATGCGACGCGCCCTACGTGCCGCATCGCGTCTGTCCTGCGTGTGGTTACTACAAGGGGCGTCAGGTTTTGACGGTGACCGCGGGCGCGTAATTGCGGGTGCGCCCGGGCGCAGGGAAGCTCGCTGCGCTCTTCAACTATGCGAATCGCAGTGGATGTCATGGGAGGCGACCACGGTTGCGGGGTCGTCATCCAAGGTGTCAAACTCGCCCTCGACTCCGACGACCGCATCGGCTCCGCGCTGCTCGTCGGTCAGGAGGACAAAATCCGCCCCGCGCTGCAAGCCGCCGGTCTCCAGGACCCGCGCGTGCAGGTGGTTCATGCGTCCGAAGTGCTCACGATGAAGGACAGCCCCGTCGAGGGCATTCGGAAGAAGAAAGATTCCTCGATGGTGCGCGCCATTGAGCTCGTGCGCGAAGGCCAGGCGGACGCCATCATCTCTCCCGGCAATACCGGCGCGCTCGTGGCCGGTTCGATGAAGCTCCGACGGATCGAAGGCGTGGAACGACCCGCCATCACCGTGCGGATGCCCTCGCGCGCCATTGACTTCGTCCTGCTCGACGCCGGGGCCAATGCCGTTTGCGAACCGCAACACCTGGCGCAGTTTGCGGTCATGGGCGATGTCTATGCCCGGGAAATCTTCGGCCATAAAAAACCCCGGGTGGGCGTGCTGAGCAACGGCTCCGAGGCCTCCAAAGGCAACGATCTCACCCGCGAAGCCGCGCGGCTGTGCGCTTTGCTCGATCTCAATTACATCGGTTACGTCGAGGGCTTTGATCTTTTCAACGACGCGGTGGACGTGGTGGTGGCCGATGGTTTCACCGGCAATGTCGTTTTGAAAACTGCCGAGAGCCTCGGCTACGCGATGATGCACCTGCTCAAGCAGGAATTGACCGCCACCCCCGTGCGCAAGTTCGGCGCGCTCATCGCCCAGGACGCGCTCCGTTCGCTCAAACGCCGGCTCGACCCGGAAGTTTACGGCGGTGCCGTACTGCTCGGCCTGAATGGTAATGTCATCAAGGCGCACGGTTCCGCGCGCGAGCGGGCGATCATGAATGCCATCCGCGTCGCGGCGGACGAAGTGCAGCACGGCCTCACCGATGTGATTGCGAAACGCATCGCCCTCGCCGCCAAACGTCTGGCCGCACAACCGGCCGTCCCCATTTCCTCATGAGCCCGCCCGCCAAACCCAAATTTAAAAATCCGCGCGCCCGCTTCGGCTTTCAAGGCCGCACCGTATCGGTGGCCGGCGTTGGGGCTTTTGTTCCCGCCCGCGTCCTCACCAATTTTGATTTGGAAAAAACCGTCCAGACCACCGATGAATGGATTACGACGCGCACCGGCATCAAGGAACGGCGCATTGCGGCGAAGGATGAATTCACCTCCGACCTGGCGGCCAAAGCGGCGCAGCGTGCTTTGAAAAGCGCCGATGTCACCGCCGGCCAAATTGACCTCATCATCGTCGCCACCATCACGCCGGACATGGTCTTCCCGTCCACGGCCTGCCTCGTGCAGCAAAAAATCGGCGCGCTCCGCGCCGCCGCCTTCGATCTCGAGGCCGCCTGTTCCGGGTTTATTTACGGATTGGAAATCGGCCAGCAGTTCATCATGTCGCGCACCTACGACACCGTGCTGGTCATCGGCGCGGAAAAACTGTCCTCCATCATTGACTGGCAGGACCGCAACACCTGTGTGCTTTTCGGCGATGGCGCCGGCGCAGTGGTGTTGCAGAACCGCGCCAATGCCCACGGCCTGCTCACCGCGGTCATGGGTGCGGACGGCAGCAAGGCCGAGTTGTTGCACATGCCCGGCGGCGGCAGCCGTTGCCCGGCCACCGAGCAATCCGTGTTGTCCCGCCTGCATTATCTGCGGATGGAAGGCAAGGAAACCTTCAAGCACGCCGTGCAGGCCATGGTCAACGCGGCCACCGAAGCGCTGAACCGCTGCGACCTGGACATCACCAAGATCAAGTGCATCATTCCCCACCAGGCCAACCGCCGCATCATTGACGCGGTGGGCGAACGCCTCGGCGCCCGACCCGACCAACTGTTCGTCAACCTGGATCGTTACGGCAACACCTCGGCCGCCTCGGTCGCCATCGCCCTGGATGAAGCCGTGAGTTCCGGTCGCATCCATCGGGGAGATTTGATCATGCTCGTGGTCTTCGGCGCCGGTTTGACCTGGGGCGCCGCCGTCATTGATTGGTAAGGCGCACTCAGCGCTGCGACATTTTCTTCCGGGCTGAATCCAGGATCCTGCGCTCCCGCTCCGTCAGGCTCTGGATGCCATGCGCGGAAATCTTGTCCAGAATCGGGTCCACCTCGGCGCTGACAAAATCCTCCGGGGCGAGGTCGGGCTCCGGCGCCGGGCGTGCCGGCCGCAGGATGGAGCGTCGGACACTGGCGGCTCGCTCGGGCTTCAACCCACGAACTTCGCCGAACGACCGCCAGTTAAACAGCCGGCGTTCTGGTCGCAGGATCCAGCGGAAATATCCGATGGCCGCCAGCATCCCGCCCAGGTGCGCCGCATGAGCAATTCCACCGGAGGATGGCACGAGGACAAAAAATGCCGCCACCCCCAACGCCCCGATCAACAGATACTGCGCCCGGATCGGAATCACAAAAAACAGGAGAATGATCGCGTTCGGCTCCAGCAAACAAAAGGCCGCCACCAAGCCGGCGACACCCGCGGACGCCCCCATCGTCTCGCCCCCGAAATAGCGCGGAAGTAAAATCCCCAAGCCAGCCTGGCACAATCCACCTACCACGCCGCTGAGAAAATAAAGCTCCCAGAATCGGCCATTGCCCAGGGCCCGTTCCACCGGCCGCCCAAAGAAATAGAGGGCCAGCGAATTGAAGAAGAAATGCGACGGCGTGAAGTGCAGGAATTGAAAGGTGAGGAGTTGCCACAGATAGAAGTGTTTCAGCCCCTCACCGCTCAACGTGAGATAGTATTCCACCGGTGAATGTAGGAACGCGCGATTGACGCATTGGAGCGCGAACACCACGGCGTTGACAATCAGCACGATGATCGTCGGGGAAGCCGCCCAGCCGCCGGAACTCCGGTAATCACTCCGCATGTAGTCGCGGTTCTCAATCATTCTGTGCAAAAACTAGTGGCGGACCTCGGGATTTTCAACGGACATTTTCCGCCCGCCAATCGTGACGGTCCGGATTCAACGCACCGGTGACGTCGCCTCTAACGTCCACGCCGACGGATGCGGCTTCATGCCAATGTGCGGATAATAATCCACCGCCTTGGGTGCGGACAACAATATCACCATCGCCGCGCCGCCGGCCTGCTGGGTGCGCCGGACAAGTTCGCGCCCGATCCCTTGCTTTTGGTGAGATGCCCGCACCGCGAGATCGGACAAATAGGTGGCGTAGCTGAAATCACTCAGGCTGCGCGCGATTCCGACCAGCAAATCGCCGTCCCAGGCGGTCACGACCAGATTGGCGTTGGCCAGCATCTCTCGCATCCGTTCGCGTTCGTCCACCGGACGCCGCTCCCCCAGTGTGGAAGCGCGATACAGTTCGATTACGGCCTCAAGCTCGAGATCGTTTCCCGTGCGGTACGTGATCATGGGTCAGGATTTGAGGCGATACCGGGCCAGGAACCCCGGGGTCGCGCCGGACAAATCGGCACGCCGTTGCTTCGCGAGCAATGTGCCATAAACCCGGAGATCGTTCACCAGCAGCTCCAGCCGGTTCTGCAAAGACTCGCTGGCAATTTTACCCGCCACCACGTCCTGCTTGTCCGCGAAGGCTACGCCGTAGGGCAGCGACCAGGCGTAACATTGCCGCGCCACCGTGCGCAATTGATCCGTCACCGTCAGCCCTTTCTCGTGCGAGGCCACGACCGTGGCGAACAATTTGCCGGCAAACTCCCGCCAGAAATGATCGAGAAAATTTTTCAGCACGCTGCTGATGCTGCCGTGATAATCCGGCGTGCCGAGCACGAAGACATCCGCCGCCTCGACGCGCGCTTGCAGCGCGGCAAACCCCGGCTGCGCGTGGGCGGTTTCGACGTTGAACAACGCCAGCGACTCCTGGCTGAAGTCCAGCAGGTCCACCGCACATCCTGCCGCGCGCAAATCCGCCGCGATCCGTGTCAGCACCACCCGCATGACCGAATCCGCATGCGTGCTGCCAACGACCAGGAGTATTTTCAGAGTTGGCTCCGCCATGAGTTGGTTTCGATTCCGCGTTTCCTTCCGTCTGGCGCACATTCTAGCTCGACTGCCCGGTGACGTTCAATCTCCGCCGTTGTTGCGTGACCGAATAAAGTCGCCGCCCAAATTCATGCGCCAGTCCATTCAACTCCTGCGCTTCGCGCGGTGCGAGATGACGGCCATTGTTCCACTCCCACAAGCCGAGCCAGTGCTGAAAATGTTCCGCCTCCAATCCCAGCGGCAGATGCGCGCCGGCAAACCCGCCGCGATAGCGCGTCGGCCCGCCGGATTGCAACGCCCAAAACTCCGTGATCTTTTCCAGGTGCGCCGGCCAATCGTGAATTTGCGCATTAAAGATCGGCCCCAGGACCGCGTGCTGGCGCGCATCCACGTAAAACGTCCGGATGAGCTTCAAAATACCGTCGTGTCCGCCGAGGCGGTCGTAGAGTGAAGTTGTTGAATCGGTCATTTGCCTCCCGTCACCTTCTGCCATTCCGCAGTGACACCTTGCAGCTGCACCCACTCCTGCAAGTCCGTTTGATTGATTTGGCTGCCGGAGATATTAAGCATGCCGCGGATGTCGCGCAGATGTTTTTCCGAGCCGCCTTCGCGAAAGTATTCCAACTTGCGGACGATGACATACTCCGGCGGGGCGAGCATGATTTCCACGCCTCGAGTTGAATACTTTTTAAGATTGCGAAATGCCCAAGCATGAAACTCGTCACGATTTGCCGTAAAGAAATCGGCCTTCAACGACGAATCGGCGTGGATGACATTGAAACAGCCGTGCTGCTGGCGGGACACCTCCGCCGCGATCACTTCCGCGGGTGGGACATAAAATTCGGGCGCAGGGAAAAGTTGGGGCAACTTTGCAATGTCCGATGCCCGGAGAAAGGCAACCAGGTCAATGTCATGCGTGACACGTGGCTCGCCATAAAGCATCGCGGCCACACTGCCACTGATGAAATACCGAACCCCTGCGGATTGCAGTGGACCGACAAACAGCTCGATCAGGTCAGGTTCGAGCATGGGAAAAGATGCGGCGCACTTCGTCGGCCACCTGTTGTTCCGTCCAATCCGGATGCTGGCTTTGCAGGAACGCAGCTTTGTGCCGTCGCATGGTCCAATATAATCGGTGCGCGGCATCCCACCGTTGTCCAGGGGTCATGCGCCGCAAGATTGCAATCTGTTGCGGGCTGGCTTCCTCCTGCGCCAGAAGCCGAAATCTAGCCGCATCACTGACCGTAGCAGCGCGCAACTCAGCCGCGCCCGATGGGGCTTCGGAATAGTTGGTGTTGTGATTTTCGGCACTCACGAATGAACCCTACCGGCAAGCCGGGAGAGCGTCAATCTGAGCTTGGTAGTGTTTGTCGCGCTGCGACAAGCAGCACCGCAGGCACCGGCGCAACGCTTCAACCCTCACTTCAAATCAGAAAGCGTTCCGGCCCTGCACGGGCCGGATTCGTCGCAGCGCGACGAACGCTACCAGTTCATCCCAACAGACTCTTCGCCTTCGCCAATGCGTTGTCCAGCTTGCTCGCGTCCTTGCCGCCACCGCGGGCGTGGTCGGGTTTGCCGCCGCCTTTGCCACCGACGATCGGCGCGATGGCTTGAATGATTTTTCCGGC
The DNA here is from genome assembly GCA_964561105.1 of uncultured Bifidobacterium sp. Taxonomy (GTDB): domain Bacteria; phylum Verrucomicrobiota; class Verrucomicrobiia; order Limisphaerales; family JADLHS01; genus JADLHS01. The sequence goes on from CAZLOH010000021.1 coordinate 60,374, forward strand.
CTGAACTTTCGCGGTGTATTCGGCGGAAACGGTAGCCACGAGCGTCACCGCATTCTCCGAACCACCACCCAGCACGACCACGCCTTTGAAACGGCCTTTCAACGCATCGGCAATCGCTTGCAGAAAATCGCCGTTCGCGTCGCCGAGGTTGTGCACAATCATCGGGATGCCATTCACCGGCTGCGCCAGCGACAACAATTCGCTCGCGGCGTTCGACGCGTTGCGTTGCAGTGCGATCTGCACTTCCTTCTCCAGCGCCTTCTGATGGGCGAGCAGGGATTCAACTTTCTTCTCCAGTTCGTGGATGGGCGAATTGATCCGGCCCGCGACGGTCTTGATCAACTCCCGATCGTGCTTCATCACGTCGTAGGCGTTGAGGCCGGCCACAGCCTCGATGCGCCGGACACCGGCGGCGATCGCGCTTTCGCCGACGATGCGGAACATACCAATCTCGCCCGTCGCGCGCGTGTGCGTGCCGCCGCAAAGTTCCATGGAGTAGCCGTCCAACTGGCCCGCTTCGCCGCCAATCTGGACGACGCGGACGGTGTCGCCGTATTTGTCGCCGAAGAATTGCATCACGTCCTTGCGCGACTTTACGTCGTTGTACAGCACTTCCGTCCACGACACACCGGCGTTTTCGAGGATGCGTTCGTTGACGAGCTTCTCGATGTCGGCGACCTGCGCGGGCGTGAGGGGCGCGCTGTTGAAGTCGAACGTCAGCTTGTCCGGACCAACGAACGAACCCTTCTGCGATGCTTCCTTGCTGGCGACTTCATGCAAGGCCCAGTGCAACAGGTGCGTGACGGTGTGGTGGCGCTGGATGGCGTTGCGGCGGGGAACGTCCACAGCCAACGTGACCGTGCTGCCGTCGCCAGGCAGGGCTTCCGCTCCTTCGGCGTCAACGATGTGCAACCAGGTGTTGCCGGACTTTTGGGTGTTCGTGATTTGTAGCAGCGGACGTGAGTCCGCTTCATCTGAAGGTTTGAGCCGACTTATGTCGGCTGCTACAGAAGCGGAGTAAATTGCGCCGGTATCGCCAACCTGCCCGCCCATCTCGGCGTAACAGGCGCTGGTGTCGAGGATGACGGCGGTTTTGTCCTTCAGCGAGACGACTTCCAAGACCTTGGCCTGAACTGCAAGCTGCTCGTAGCCGACGAACTTGGTGGGCGTGGTGGTCTCGATTTGCGAAACCGAAATGATCTCCTTCTTCTGCGCGGCGCGGGCGCGATTGCGCTGCCCTTCCATCAACTTCTCGAACCCTGCCTTGTCCACCGTCAAACCGCGCTCGCGAGCCATCAGTTCGGTGAGGTCGAGCGGGAAACCTTGTTCGTCGTAAAGCTTGAACGCAAACGCACCAGTAATGCTCCCCCTTCCAGCAGCCTCATTGAACAAGGCAATCCCTTTATCCAACGTCTTGTTAAACGCCTCTTCCTCGATGCGGATGACTTCCTGCACATGCTTCTTCTTGGCCCGGATTTCTGGAAACACATCGCCCATTGTGCCTGCGAGCACGTCCACGAGTTTGTAGAAGAACGGTTCGTGGAAGCCGAGCGTGCGGCCATAACGCACGGCGCGGCGCAGGATGCGGCGCAGAACATAGTTGCGGTCGGTGTTGCCGGGTTGGATGCCATCGGCAATCGCGAAACTCAACGTGCGGATGTGGTCGCCGATGACGCGGAAGGCGACGTCGATCTGGATTTGCTCGGGGAGCGCGCCCGCCCCGGGCGCTGTTTCCCGCGCCCTCGCGGGAAACTCAGGGGCGTCCCCTGCAACCGACGCGTCGGGAGTCCACAGCCAGCGATAATTCTCCGTCAGGGGGACAACTCCATTGTCCCAAGGATTCCGGCAGATATAGTGAAATTTTTCTTCCAAGTCAGCGTCACCGCGCATCAGTCGGTCAAACGATTCTTCTTCCCAGACATGAACTCCCGTCACCATCGCCGCCTTGTTAATCTTGTGCGCGGTGGTGGACTTGATGCCGTGCAGGATTTCTCCGAGGGAATGGAAAACCGGATTGCCATCCTTGTCCTGATCCTTGATTTGTGGCTCAAACAGCAGGTGAACGTGGTCGGGCATTACACACGCGGCGAAGAGCTGATACTGACGATGCGTGTGTGCGTAGAGGATGCTTTCCAGCACGATGTCGCGCTCGACAGTGGTTAATTGACGATGTTCCCGCGTGGAAAACGTGACCATGTATTTGCCCCACGGACGTTCGAAGTGCGGGAGGCGTCTTTTCGAATATTTTGCGCCTTGGTTGTTGGACGCTCCCGTGCCGACCGCGAGGGCGCGGTCGGCCGCGCCCGGGGCGGGCGCGCTCCCAGGCAGCGTGCTCCCGTATGTTTTCCCGCTCAACTTTTCCAGCGCGTCGAAGATGGGACGAAAGATGTCGGTCTCGTAGTTGGAAATTTTCGCGTTGGCGAAATCAGAAAAACCTTTCGTGCCCTGGATGATGCTGGTGACACGCTCGAAGCCCATGCCGGTGTCCACGTGTTTGGCGGGCAACGGGACGAATTCAACGAGTGGCTGCGCCGCCCCCGGCGCAGAACCGGAAGCGGGGGCGCTGCCGCCACCCTTCGGCGACGAGGCGTCGCCACCACTCGGTTGTGCGTTATACTGGATGAAGACGAGATTCCAGATCTCGATGCAGCGGGCGTCGCCTTGGTTGACCAGCGACCCCCGGGTGTCGCCAGCGGGCGTGAGGTCCACGTGCAATTCGGAGCACGGACCGCACGGACCGGTTTCGCCCATCATCCAGAAGTTGTCCTTCCGGTTGCCGGGGATGATGTGAATTTTCGGATCGCGACCGGCTGTCTGAAATTTCTTGGCCCAATACATCGCGGCTTCCTGGTCGGCGACTTCAAAGGGCGACGCGTTCGGATTCGGCGAGATGAAATCGGGCGACGTCATCGTCAGGGCGATGACTTGTTCGAGCTCGGTCGCCCATTGCTTTTCCCAACCGGGTTGACCGAGGTAGGGACAAAAGACCGTGGCGTAAAGCCGTTCAGCGGGAAAACCCCAGCCTTGCACGACCAGTTCCCAGGCCCAGTCAATGGCCTCCTGCTTGAAGTAGTCGCCGAAGGACCAGTTGCCGAGCATCTCGAAAAACGTGTGGTGATAGGTGTCGAGGCCGACGTCGTCGAGGTCGTTGTGCTTGCCGCCGGCGCGGATGCACTTCTGGGTATCGGCAGCGCGGGTGTCCTTGCCAGGAATCACGCCGGCCCAGGATTTCACATCGGGATTCTTCTGGCCGAGGAAGATGGGCACGAACTGGTTCATGCCGGCGTTCGTGAAGAGCAGGTTCGGCGAGTCCGGCATCAGCGAGGACGATGGGACAATGGTGTGCGACTTCGACTTGAAGAAGTCGAGGAACGACTGGCGGATCTGTGTGCTGGTCATCATGACAATGGCTCGTGGCAGGGACGGGTCCACCCCGGCCCAACTTCCTCGGAGTGAAAAATGTCAGCGACGCGGTGGAACGCGCCCCTACCAAATCAGGCGGGGAGAGTAGATGAATCCGGCGGTGCGAAGCGAGTTGGAAGTTTGGCGGCACAGTTTCTTCGTCACCCCGGCTGCATCATTCCGCCATCCGAACCGAACGCACCGATCGCGATTGGGCGCGGCTTTATGTGAAATTCCATGGGATGAAGGCGCGCGATCGGCTCTGGTGAGTTTGGAGCGCCGGGGCGTTCGCTCCACCCGAGGAGGAGTTTCAGGTTGGAAGTTTCAAGTTGCAGGTTGCAGGTTGCTCCCGGAGGAGCGTGAGGGGAGCGCGAAATCCGAAGGCCGAAGCCCCGAAATCCGAAAGAAATCCGAAGGCCGAAGGCCGAAAGGCGAGCCTTGACCGGCAGCGTGGCCGAACTATTTCCGTCGTCGCCGTGAACGGCTTCGGAATTCGGACATCGGGCTTCTTTCGGGTTTCGGGGATTCGGGTTTCGGATTGAATGAGTGGAGAATGGGACGCAGGTGGAACGCGTCCCTCCCGGGAGCGCCGGCGTCCCGTCGGCAGGTCGGCAACGGCCAAGCTACTCGCCGTCGAGACGACGGCGCTCCCAGGTACGACTCGCAAGGACGCTCGCTCCGCCGGAAGGGGAGTTTCAAGATTCAAGGTGGAAGTTTCAAGTTGCCGATTGCGGTCGGTGGAGCGTGAGGGGAGCGCGAAATCCGAAGGCCGAAGCCCCGAAATCCGAAAAAAATCCGAAGGCCGAAGACCGAAAGGCGAGCCTTGACCGGCAGCGTGGGCGAACCACCTCCGTCGTCGCCGTGAACGGCTTCGGAATTCGGAGATCGGGCTTCTTTCGGGTTTCGGGGATTCGGATTTCGGATTGAACGAGTGGAGAAGGGGACTCGGGTGGAACGCATCTCTCCCGGGAGCGCCGGCGTCCCGCCGGCAGGGCGGCAACGTGCCGTCGAGACGACGGCGCTCCCAGTTACGACTCGCGAACACGGCTCGAATTTTCCCCGGTGGGGCGAGCGTCCTCGCGAGCCGGAACAGCTCCATTGTCAGAATAATGAGGTCAGAATGATGCGGTGATGATTCTGCTCCCCATCATTCTGCCCAAGGCCGAAGGGGAACCGGCCAGTCCACAGAAACTGACAGGATCAGCGAGGTAGTGGTTTTCGCGCCGCGAAAATCCGCACCGCGACCGGCGATGCGCGGTGTTGATGCCTCGCATCCGGCTGCGACTGGCTCTCAGCACAGTCGCGCTCCGCCGCGTCCACCGATGCATTGTTGCGCGCAATCGCATCACCCACCACTGCGGCGCCCCCCAATTCACATGACATTTTTTCGATTGTCAGCCGGGAGGCTGCGGCGTAGGGTTCCAGCATTATTCGTTCAACCTATGGCCGAAAACCCTAAAGAGCCGGCGGCGGGCGACTTGCTGAAGAACTCGTCCTTGTATCGCGAGTTTCAAGCGGAACGCGAAGAAATTCTGAAGCACAAGTGGATCGAGTCTGAGAAGGCCGGACACGACATCGGCTTCGAGCAAGCGCTCACGGACTGGATCGTCAAGCACCGGTCCAAGTGGCGTAAGTCGCGTCAGACTCCCCAAGCGACGGCGCATTAACCCAGGCTTTCGCTCCTTTAAGCCGGCCCGGCGAGGCCGCCAAGGCGCAACATGCAAGACAATCATCGAACCGCAACCCGAGGCTCGGGGCGGGTTTGTTCTTCGCGGGCTTCCGCGTGGCGCAGGGTCGCCAACCAGCCGCCGTCAAATTTCAGACTCCATCAGACTGCCAGTTCGCAACGCGCATTGGACGAGCGATCGGCGGAGCAGTTGAAGTTTGCGACCACGAGCCGCCGTGGAATTTGGAGTTTGGATTTTGGAATTTTTCCCCGTCATGCCTGAGTCCATCGTCATTCTTCCCGCCCTTGGCATTCAGCGCGCCTTGACTCGCATCGCCCATGAAATTGCCGAGCGCAACGAGGACAGCGCGGCGGTGGTGTTGATCGGCATCCAACGCGGCGGGGTGGTGCTGGCTGAGCGGCTGGCGAAAATCCTCTCGGACATTGTCGGTCTCCCCGTTCCCGCCGGCCGCCTCGATGTGAATTTGCACCGTGACGATCTGGATCGCCGCGCCGCGCCCGCGCTGCACCCGACGGAAATCCCGTTCGATGTGACCGGCAAGACCGTGGTGCTCGTGGACGACGTGCTGTTCAGTGGACGAACCATCCGGGCGGCGATGGACTCACTGAACGACTTTGGCCGGCCGCAACGGATTCAACTGGCGGTCCTGGTGGATCGCGGCCATCGCGAGTTGCCGATCAAGGCGGATTTCGTCGGCAAGAACCAGCCCACGACCCCGACCGAAAAGGTCCTGGTTCGGGTGGACCTGCCGGATCGCGCCGATGAAGTGGTTTTGGAACGATCATGATCTGGCATCGCCCCCATCTGCTCGACCTCGAATCCCTCACCGCCGAGGAAATCACCATGGTGCTCGACACGGCGATGGCCTTCAAAGCCGTCGGCGAGCGGACGATCAAGAAAGTTCCGGCCCTGCGCGGGCGCACGGTCATCAACCTGTTCGTCGAGCCATCCACCCGCACGCGCATCAGTTTCGAGCTTTCGGAACAACGCCTGTCCGCGGACATCATCAATTTCACCGCCGAGGCGTCCTCGTTGAAAAAGGGGGAAACGCTCAAGGACACGGCGAAGAACCTCGAAGCGCTCAACGCGGATTTCATCGTCATCCGTCACAGCGCGGCGGGCGCGGCGCACTTTCTGGCGCGCGAGCTAAACGCCCATGTCATCAACGCCGGCGACGGCGCGCATGAGCATCCCACGCAAGCCTTGCTCGACGCGTTCACCATCCGCGAACGCACCGGCCGGATTGCCGGATTGAAGGTCACCATCCTGGGCGACATCCTGTTCAGCCGTGTGGCCCGCTCGAACATCTGGGCGCTCACCAAGCTGGGGGCCACGGTGACGTTGTGCGGTCCGTCCACGCTCGTTCCGCGCACCTTCGAAGCCATGGGCTGCCGCGTGACGCATGATGTGGACGACGCGCTGCGCGACGCCGACATCATTCATCTGTTGCGCATCCAGCATGAACGCCAGCGCAAGACCATGTTTCCGAGTATCGGCGAATACACGCAACTTTTCGGCCTGAACAAGGCCCGCCTGGCGAAAACGAAACCGGGCGCGCTCATCATGCATCCCGGCCCGATCAATCGCGGCGTGGAGATAGACAGCGAGATCGCCGACAGCGCGCAATCGTTGATCCTCGAACAAGTGACCAACGGCATCGCCATCCGCATGGCCGTCTTGTTCCTCGTCAATGGCGGCAAAGGCCCGCAGGAAATTGTGGCGGGTTAAGGCGGTCGCCGTTGGCCGGGTTTCCCGGAAGCCCTCCTCCGATTGCCGAACCTCCGTGGCAAAACGCACGCTTGCCGTGTTCCCCAAAAAACTGAAAGCTGGTGGCATGGTACCAGCACAGTCTGAACCGCAGTCTGATTAACCCATTGCTTTCAATGACCAGACCGATAAGCTTTGCGACGCTCAAAAACGGCTCATGCGACAATTCACAACCATAGCGGTCAACGCCTTCATGGAACTGGTGCGCCAGCCCGTGTTTTTGCTGCTGATGACGGGCTCCGCGGCGTTTGAAATCTTCCTCGCCACGCCCTATTACTTCGCCTTTGGCGACGAGCCAAAACTGGTCAAAAACACGGTGCTGGCGGCGATGCTGCTGACCGGGCTGTTCGGGGCAGTACTGAGTGCTTCTGCCTCACTCGCGCGTGAAATTCGCGCAGGCACGGCGCTGGCCGTCCTGTCCAAACCCATCGGGCGGGCGCAATTTCTCCTCGCCAAGTATGCCGGGCTGGTCATGGCGCTGACGGTGTTGACTTACGTGAACACGGTCGCTGCGCTGATTGCCAGCCGGATGACGTTTGATGCCTATGGCGGCACCGATCTGGGAGCGGTGGGCATTTTCGCTGCCGGAGTCCTCGCCGCCTACGGGCTGGGCGGATTCAGCAATTTCTTCCTGCGCCGCCCGTTTGTGAGCGATACGGTGTTTTCGCTGCTGATCACCCTCACGATCGCGGCGTTCATCATTTTTCAATTCACCACCCAGAAGCAGAGCGCGAACGAAATGGCGCACGTGGACTGGCGGCTGGTGCCGGCGGCGGTGTTGATCCTGTTTGCGTTGTGGATTCTCGCCGCGCTTGCGCTGGCGTGCTCGACCCGGTTCGACATGATCCCGACCCTGGCGATTTGCTCGGCGTTCTTCTTGGTGGGGCTGATGTCGGATTATTTCTTTGGGCGCGCGGCGGACAAAGGCTCGTGGTGGGGGACAATTCTTTACACGGTGATTCCGAATTGGCAGAATTTTTGGCTCGCGGACGCCCTGGATACCGGCAAGAGCACTTTCCAGTGGGGTTATGTGAGCAAAGCGCTCGCTTACGTTGTCTGTTACGTGGGAGCGGCCCTGGCGGTGGCGGTGAGCCTGTTTGAAGAACGGGAACTGAGTTAAGCGACATGGAACGTAATCTACAACGAAATGGACTGGTGAACCTGCTGACCATGCTGGTCTTGGGCGGGGCGGCGTATGGGCTGGCGCGCTACGCCAACGTGCTCACCGGCCAGGTCACGGCGGTGTTCCTCGGGCTGGGCGTGCTCGTCGCGTTCGTGAGCTGGTTTCAAATGCGGCTCGAAGAACGCGAGCGGCTGGAAAAATTCGAGTTGGACGAAATCGCCCGCGCCAAATCCAGCGCGACGCTGTTCGAGGGCCGCGACTCCGAGGTGTTCCCGGCGCAACGCGCGCGCGAGCAGTTCGAGAAGTACTTCGTGCCCGGCTTCACCGTGGCGCTCCTGATCCTGCAAGGCGCGACGGCGTTTTTCCTCTGGCGGTGGTTGTCCCAAATGCTCGCGCCCGCGCCGTTCCGGGAGGAAATGGTGGCGCTCTCCCTGTTCGGGCTGCTGGCGTTGATCCTGTTCTTGATCGGGCGCTTCTCGGCCACGATTGCCCGGCTGGAGAACCATCGCCTGCTGCGGCCGGGCGCCAATTATCTGTTGCTGTCCGCGTATCTCTGCGCGCTGGCCGCGCTGGCGGTGGCCGGCGTCAAGGCGGAGTTTCCCAACGCGGACCTCTACGTCGCGCGTGCGCAGGTGATCGTGCTGGGGCTGGTGGCGGTGGAAACGCTCGCCACGCTGGTGTTTGAAATCTACCGCCCGCGCGTCAAAGGCCGGATCAACCGGGCGCTCTACGATTCGCGCGTGGTCGGATTGCTGGCGCAACCCGAGGGCCTGGTCGCCACCGCCGCGCAGACGCTCGATTACCAGTTCGGCTTCAAGGTTTCGGAGACGTGGATTTACTCCGTGTTCAAGCAGGCCGTGCGCTGGGTGTTCCTGTTGCAACTGGCGGCGCTGCTGCTCTCCACCTGCGTCGTCTTCATTGATCCGGGCGAACAAGCCCTGCTGGAACGGTTCGGTCGCCCGGTGGCGAGTCGTTCGCCGCTCAATCCCGGCGCGCACTTCAAGTGGCCGTGGCCGATGGACAAGGTCTATCGCTATCGCACCGAGGAAATCCAGACTCTCGACGTCGGTTTCACCCATCAGGCCGGCGAGCAGGAAAGCCCGGTCGTGCTCTGGAACGTCGCCCACACCAAGGAGGAGAATTTTCTCGTGGCCAACCGCGAACAGCGGACGACGGATTCCAAACCCGAGAGCGGGACGAAGAAAACCCCGCCCGTGAGCCTGATCACCGTCAGCATCCCGGTGCAGTTTCAAATCACCAACCTCATGGACTGGGTGTACAACCATAAAGGCTCCAAAGACCTGCTCCAGCAGATTGCCACCCGGGAGGTCGTCCGCTACCTGGTCAGCGCGGACATCAATGACTTGATGTCGCTCCACCGGCGGGAAGCCTCGCTGGCCTTGCGCGACCGCATTCAGACCGCCTCCGACGCGAAACAGCTCGGGGCCAAAGTGCTCTTCGTGGGGTTGCAAGACCTGCATCCGCCCGTCAAGGTGGCGCCGGAATTCCAGAAAGTGGTGGGCGCGATCCAGGAGAAGGAGGCGAAGATCATCGCCGCCAACGCCGATGCCATCACCACCAACACCCTGGCTGGCGCGCACGCGTTCGCCCTGACCAATTCCGCCGAGGCCACGCGCATCAGTCTCGAATTGACCGCCACCGCGCGGGCGGCGGCCTTCACGAACCAGGTGCCCGCGTTCAAGGCCGCGCCCTCCGTGTATCTCCGGCGCGTGTATGCCCAGGCGTTCCCGCGCGCCATCGCCAACGCCCGCAAATACATCCTGGTCGCCACCAACACCGACAACGTCATCCAGTTCGATCTCCAGCAAAGCGCCGATGACGAATACATCCGCAAGCTGGGCGAATCCGTCACCTCGCCGAAGAAGTAATTCCAACCATGAAAAAAAACCTGCTCACCATCATCATCAGCGCCGTGCTGGCGGTGATCTTTGTGCTGCTGCTCTTCACGTTCCAGGTCCGCACTTCCGAGGTCGCGGTCGTCACCACGTTTGGCCGGACCACGAGCGAGATTTCCGAGCCGCGCGCCTTCCCGTTTTTCAAATGGCCCTGGCCGATCCAGAAGGTTTACAAACTGGACAAGCGGATTCAGACCTTCGACGTGCAGGACAAGTTTCGCGAGCTGTACACGCTGGACAACAACAACCTGCTGGTCAGCGTCTTTGTCGGCTGGCAGATCACGGATGCCAAGGCGTTTTTTCCGAAATTCGCGGGCGGCTCCACCGTGGCGGCCGGGCGCATGCTCGAAGATATTGTGGAACAGGCCAAGGCGGCGGTCGTCGGCAAACATCCGCTGGGTGATTTCGTCAATACCAACCCCAAGGAACTGAAATTCGACGCCATCGAGCAGGAGATTCGGGACCTCGCCCAAAGCCAGCTCGCCACCAACAATTGCGGCATCGCCATCCGGTATCTGGGCATCCTGAAAATCGGCTTGCCGGAGAGTGTCACCCAGTCCGTGTTTGACCGCATGACGGCGGAGCGCAAAGGGTTGGCGGATAATCTGGACGCCGAGGGATTGAGCGAGGCTCAAAAAATCCGTTCGGCGGCCGACCTGGCGGCGTCCAAGATGATTTCCAGCGCCGAGAGCAAGGCGCGCGAAATCCGCGCGAGCGGCGAGGCGGTGGCGGCGGAGATGTTGCCCGTGTTCCAAAAAGAACCCGAGCTGGCGCTTTTCCTCCTGGACCTGGAAAACCTCGAGGCCTCCACCAAGGACAAGACGACGCTGATTTTCGACAGCCGCACGACACCGTTCAATTTGTTCAGTGGCGCGCTCACCAACCAGCCCGCCAAGTAACCGGCATGAGTGATCAACCCCAGTTCCTTGCCCTGTGAGCTAAAGCCATGAGCCAAGACCCTTCCTCACCCAAGCCGCCGGCTTCACGGAGCGAACCGCCCACGCCGGTGGACAGCGGCTCCCAGGCGCTGGCCGAGGCGCTGCAAAGCAGTTTTTCCATCGTCAAAGTTCTGATGGCGGGATTGTTCGTGTTGTTCCTCCTGTCCGGCCTCTTCAAGGTTGAGTCGCAGGAAAAGGCCATCAAGCTGCGCTTTGGCAAACCGGTGGGTGAAGGCGAGCAGGCGCTCCTTGGCCCGGGACTGCACTGGGCGTGGCCGTATCCCATTGACGAAGTCATCAAGATTCCCATCGCCGAGATTCAGGAGGTCAAGGCGCGCGCGAGCTGGTTCGCCCAGACGCCGCTCCAGGAGGCGCAGGGGGAAATCCCACCTGCCCCGGCTGGCACCCCGCTCAACCCGGCCATTGACGGCTACGCCCTCACCGGCGACGACAACATCATCCATGTGAAGGGGTCCTTGCGCTACCGGGTCGAGGACCCGGTGCGCTGCGTGTTCGATTTCGCCAGCGACACGAACCAGACCTACAGCCTGGCGGGCATTTCCAACGTCGTGGGCAACATTCTCGAGAACGCGCTGGTGCGCGCGGCGGCCAGTTTCAAGATGGACGACACCTTGTTCAACAAGACCGCCTTCCACGATGCCGTGCAGCGCCACGTCGTGGAACGAATTCAGGAACTCAAGCTCGGCGTGGTGGTGGACCAGTGCATCGTCGAAAGCCGGCAGCCGCGCCAGTTGGACGACGCGTTCAAGCGCGTCACCGACGCCGGCCAGCGCCGCAGCACCGCCATCACGCAGGCCAACACTTATCGGGAGAAGACCTTGAACCAGGCCGATGCCGATGCCGCCAGCCGCGTGGACACCGCGCAGACCGAGAAGACCCTGATGGTGGACCGTATCACCGCCGATACCGCGAGCTTCCGCAAGCTGTTGCCCGCTTACCAGAGCAACCCGAAATTGTTCGTCCAACTGCGCCTGGTCGAAACCATGGGTCGCGTATTCACCAATGCGCAGGATAAAATGTATCTGCCAACGACCGCCACTGGCCGACCGGTCGAACTGCGGCTATTGTTAAATCGCGAATTGCCGAAAGCCAAACCGACGACCCCGCAACCGTAATGAAAGCTGAAAACCAAAGGACCAGGTCCGACCTGGTTGGCGGAACATTCCGACTCCCGCAGTTTCGGGTCGCGAATTTGATCCGCAATTGGTCTCCGGCCCGCTGAACTTACCGCCATGCAAGTCACCTCGCTTCTCAGTCAAAACGAACACGGCCACGACCACGACGACGGATGCGGTTGCGGCCACGATCACGAGCACAGCAACATCCAGCTCGGGCAGACTGTGCTCGGCGTGGTTTTCGTCGTCAACGCCTTCATCGTGGACTGGGTGCTGGACAATGCGCACACCGTGGCCAGCGCCAGCGCGTTCATCGGCGCCGTCATCCTCGGCTATCCGATCTGTGTCACGGCGGTCAAGGATCTGAAGTTTGGCCGGCTCACGATCAATGAGCTGGTGGCCATTGCCGTGCTCGCCGCCTTTGCCTCGGGCGACTACAAGACCGCCGGCGTCGTGGCGTTCTTCATGTTGCTCGGCGAGATCATTGAAACCCGCACCGCCGAGGGTGCGCGGGCGTCCATTGAATCGCTCATCAAACTCACGCCCACCAAGGCCCGCCGGCTGCGGACGGACAAGTCCGAGGAGGAAATTGCCGCCAGCCAGCTCGCCGTCGGCGATGTCATCCGCATCCGGCCCGGCGACAACGTCGCGGCGGACGGCGTGATTGTGAACGGGCAAGGCTCGTTCAACCAGGCCACCATCACGGGCGAGTCCCTGCCCGTGGACAAAAAGCCGGGCGACGAAGTGTTTGCCGGCACGCAGAATCTGACCGGCGTGCTTGAGATCAAAGTCAGCCGCGCCGGCACGGACACCACCCTGGGCCGCGTGCGCGAACTCATCCTGGCCGCCGAGAAGACCAAGCTCCCGATCATGAAGATTGTGGATCAATACATGGGCTTCTACACGCCGCTCGTGCTCGTCATCGGCGCGCTGGTCTGGGCGTTCACCCACGATCTCGGGCGCGTCATCGCCGTGTTTGTTGTCTCCTGTCCCTGCGCCTTCATTCTGGCCACGCCCACCGCGATGGTGGCCGCGCTCTCCGCCGCCGCGCGCCTGGGCATCCTGATCAAAAACGTCGCCGACATCGAACTGGCGGCGAAAATCAACGCGTTCGTCTTCGACAAGACCGGCACACTCACCACCGGCGAACTCGCCGTGAGCCGGCTCGCGCCGTTGGGCGACGTGAAACCCGCCGAGCTGTTGCGGCTCGCGGCCAGCGCGGAGAAATACAGCAACCATCCCACGGCCAAGGCGCTCGCCACCATTTCGGGCGAAGCCGGCGTGCCGCTGGTGGAACCAAAAGATTTTGCCGAGACCGCCGGTCGCGGAGTGAAGGCCGACATTGCCGGCACGAAAGTGCTCGTGGGTCGCGCCCAATGGCTGCGGGACAACGGCGTGCCGGACGGCTTCGAGAAATCCGTGGACCTCAACGAAACGGAAGGCTGGAGCCTGATCTTCGTGGCGCGTGACGGGAAGTGCATCGGCTGGGTGGGCTTGCAGGACCAGACACGCGCCGAGGCGCGGGAATCGCTGGCGGACTTGAAAGAGTCCGGCGTGCGGCGGATTGCGATGATCTCCGGCGACCGCCAGCCGGTGGCGACGCGGGTGGCGGCGGAGATCGGTTGCGAGGAAGCAAAGGGCGATTGCCTGCCGCAGAACAAGGTCGAATTCGTTCGCGCCATCAAGGCCAAGGGCTACAAGGTCGCGGTAATTGGCGACGGAGTGAACGACGCCCCGGCGCTGGCGGCGGGTGACATCGGCATTGCGATGGGCGCGGCCGGCAGCGAGGTGGCCATCCACACGGCGACGATTGCGCTCATGAATAACGACCTGCGCCGGCTGCCGTTCCTGGTGAAGCTCTCCCGCAGCACGCGCGCCGTCATCAACCAAAATTTTCTGTTCGGCGTGCTGTTCATCATTGTCGGCCTGACGGCCACGGCGATGGGCTACATCGGCCCGATCGTGGCGGCCATCCTGCACAACGTCGGTTCGTTGATCGTGATTTTCAACAGCGCCCGGCTCGTGCGCAAAGGCGAGGAACTGGAGCATTACCAACCGGAGCCGGCCGCGCCCAAAGGTGGCGGCAGCGCGCAACCCGGCCGGCTGGTGCCGCAAACGGCTTGAGGGCTCGATGACGTTCAAAGGCCGAATGGCGATCTTGACGCTCCGTCTTGCTGGCAGACCGGAGCGCGGTTATTTTTGCAAGCGACCGTGAGTGCCACTGAAATCATGCAGCAAATCGAAGCTTTGCCCGTCAAGGAGCAGGAGGAGTTATTTGTATTGCTCGCACAAAGGGTCGTCGGCAGCCGGAGTGCATCTGCGAAGCGGTGGCTGGGAAAAAAGCTATCCTTTCAGGAGGCGTGTGACGTGGTTTTCCGGGAGAACCGTGAGGTGTTGAGCGCTTTGGCCAAGTGAGTGAACCGACTTTTCTCACCTTGGACCAGGTCTTGGGCATTCACGCAAGAAGTCTGAGCGAGCACGGCGGAAGTGAAGGCATTCGCGATCTCGGCTTGATCGAGTCGGCGTTGGCATCCGCCCAGAATACTCTGTATTACGCGAAGGGAGACCTGTTCGATGTCGCGGCAAGCTATGCGTTCCACCTTGCCGAATCGCAGGCGTTTATTGACGGGAATAAGCGAACCGGCGTGGCGACTGCCTTGGTTTTTTTGGCTCTCAACGGAGTCTATACGCAGCCACCGCAATGGGCGCTTTATTCGGCAATGATTGAATTGGCGGAGAAAAAAATGACCAAAACGGACCTGGCCGAGCTATTTCGGGCGAGTGCCGTATGACCAGCTGAAAAATTATGACTGTGGTCGAACCCAACCCTAAATCCGAAGCCACGACGCCCACGTCGAATGAAGTCGTCGTTTCCGTCCGCGGCCTGACGAAGGTCTTCAAGGATTTCTGGAATCGCCCCAAGGCGCGCGCCGTGGACAATGTGAGCTTCGACGTGAAGCGCGGCGAGGTGTTCGGCCTGCTCGGTCCGAATGGTTCGGGCAAGTCCACCACCGTCAAGCTGCTGCTCGGGTTGCTGTATCCCACGAAGGGGCACATCGAGGTGTTCAGCCATTCGCCGCGGCACGTGCCGACCAAGTCGCGCATCGGCTATCTGCCGGAGGAATCGTATCTTTACCGCTACCTCAACTCGCGCGAGACGCTGGATTTCTTTGGCAACCTGTTTCATCTGGACAAGAACGAGCGGGCCAATCGCGCCGAACAGTTGCTCGAGATGGTCGGCCTGAGCCAGACGCGGATGCGGGCCGTGGGCGAATTTTCCAAGGGCATGCAACGCCGCATCGGCCTGGCGCAGGCGCTCATCAATGATCCCGACCTCGTGATTCTGGACGAACCGACCGCGGGGTTGGATCCGATCGGCTGCCGGGAGATCAAGGATTTGATCCTCGCGCTGGCCCGGCGCGGCAAGACGGTGATCCTGAGCAGCCATCTGCTCTCGGACGTCGAAGATGTGTGCGACCGCGTGGTGATTTATTACGGCGGCCGGGTGCAGGCGCTCGGCACGCTCCAGGAATTGCTGGCCAAGCCCGACACCTTGCGCATCACCACACCGGTGTTGCCGCGCGAAACGATGGAACGGGTGCTGGCGATGATTCGCCACGATGCCGGGACGGGCGAGGTGCGGGTGGACAATCCGACGCAAAATCTGGAGAGCTACTTTCTCGAAGTGGTGGAGAAGGCCAAGCGCGCGGCGGCGGAAACCAGCGGCGCGCAATCCGGCGCCAAGGTGGCGGCCTACCTGCGCGGCGAGGGCGGAGCGGGAGTCTCCGGCGAGAAAGTTTTGGAAAAACTCACGCTGCCGCAAGCCGCGCCGGTGGTGACTCCGCCGGTGACCGAAGTCAAACCGGTGGTGGACGAGAAGAAGCTGGCGGCCTTGACGGTTTCCGAGCCTGCTCCGCCGCCGGCCAAGGCCGTGCCCGCAGAACCGGCGGCCGATTTGTCCCAGGCTGATGAAAAACTGTCGTCGCTCCTCGGCGGAAAGAAGTAATCCGGAGATCAGGACGAGCACGATTCAACCATGCAACGCATTCTCGCCATTGCCCTGCTGACGTGGAAAGCCGCCTTCCGTTTCCGGCTGTTCATCGTCATCGCCGTTCTGTTGCTCGCGGCGGTGGTGGGCCTGCCGTTGCTCATCGAGGACGACGGCACGGCGCGCGGCTTCACGCAGATTTTGCTGACCTACACGCTGAGCGCCATCACGGCGTTGCTTGGGTTGTCCACGCTCTGGCTGGCCTGCGGGACGCTGGCGCGCGATGTCGAGGAGTGTCAGATCCAGATGGTGGCGGTGAAGCCGATCGCGCGCTGGCAAATCTGGGTCGGCAAGTGGCTGGGTCTCGTGTCGCTCAACGCCGCGTTGCTGGCCCTCTCGGGAGCGAGCGTCTATGGGCTGTTGCAATGGCGCGCCACCAAACTGCCGGCGGCGGAACAAAAAGTCCTGCGCAACGAAGTCCTCGTGGCGCGCGCCTCGGCCAAGCTGCCGTCAGCGGATCAGGAAATCCGGAAGGAGACCGAGGCCCAGCTCAAGGCGACGCTGGCCAAGACCAAGGTTTCGGCCGCTGACCTGGCGTTGCTGCGCCAGCAAATCAAGGAAGGGCTGAAGTCGGAGTTGCAAGAGGTGCCGCCCGGTTACGTGCGGACGTGGAAGATCAATCTGGGTCTGGCCAAAAACTCGCTCAAGGATCAGCCGCTGTATTTGCGGATCAAATTCAACGCGGCGGAGAAAAGCCCTTCCGGCACGTTCCTCGGCATGTGGCAGGTGGGCGTGCCGCGCGAGACGAAATTCTGGCAGACGCAGGATCCCATGAGCCTGGCGCCCGACACGTTTCATGAATTTGAAATTCCCGCCGACCTGTTCGACGACCAGGGTGTCTTGACCGTCTCGTTCCTGAACCCAAACAATACGGCGTTGCTGTTTCCGCTCGAGGACGGACTGGAAGTGCTGTATCGCGAAGGCGGTTTCGGGCTGAATTACACCCGCGGGCTGGCGATCATCCTCTGTTGGATGGCGCTGCTGGCGGCCCTGGGTCTGGCGGCGGCGAGTTTCATGTCCTTCCCGGTGGCGGCCTTTGCGTCGCTCGCGGCGCTGGTTGTGGTGTTCTCCACCGGCACACTGGCAACCGCCGTGTCCGAGGGTTCGATCCTCGGCTACGATCCCGAGCACGGCTCGACCGGACCAAAGACCGTGGACGTGATTGTCCTCCCGGTCTTCCGCGCCATTCTGGACGTGGTGAACCTCGCGAAAAACTTTTCGCCGATTGACGCCTTGAGTTCGGGGCGCAGCATCACCTGGACGGAATTGGGCCGCGCGTTCGCGCAGGTCGTTTTGCTGCTCGGCGGCATTCTGGCGTTGCTCGGCATCTGGACGTTGCACCGGCGCGAGCTGGCCACGGCGCAAGGGAATCAATGAAACCGCCCGCTTTCCCACTCCAGCCTGGCATGTCCGCGGTCGTTTTTTGGAGCCCGGCAACATGAACGGTCGCCTCAAAAAATTTGGTTTGCTCGCGCTCGCCGCCGTGCTGCTGGTGGGCGTGGCGCAGATCCAGAAGGCGCTGAATCGCGACCGGGAGCGGCTGGGGTTGACGCGCGTCGAGCCGCTGGAGAACGCGCCGCCGGTGCTGGCGTTCACCACCGTGGCGCTGGGTGGTTTTCGGGGCTTGATCGCCAACGCGCTCTGGATTCGCGCCAGCGACCTGCAGGACGAGGACAAGTTCTTCGAGATGGCGCAACTGGCCGACTGGATCACCAAACTCGAACCGCACTTCGTCCAGGTCTGGGTCGTGCAAGCCTGGAACATGGCCTACAACATTTCCGTCAAGTTCAAGGATTTTGACGACCGCTGGCGGTGGGTCCAACGCGGGATCACGCTGCTGCGTGACGAAGGGCTGCGTTACAACCCGGATGCGACGCTCATCTACCGCGAACTGGCGTGGTTCTTCCAGCACAAGATGGGGCAGAACATGGATGACGCCAACGTCACATACAAACGCGAATGGTTGCGGGACATGACCGCCGTCCTGGGCACCAACCGCAACAGCTACCTGACCTTGATTCATCCGCAGACGACCAACGAATGGGCCCGGCTTGAGACGCTCACCAACAAATACAAGATGGACCCGGCGTTCATGAAAAAGTTGGACGACGAATATGGCCCGCTGGAATGGCGGTTGCCGGAGGCAAGCGCGATCTATTGGGCGGCCGCCGGTCTGGAGCGGGCCAAGGAGCATCCCACCAAAGTGAAAGCCGATGACCTCATCCAGTTGCGCCGGGTGATTTACCAGTCCATGCAGTCGAGCTTCCAGCAGGGTCACCTGATCTGGGATCCGGTGATGAAGGGCTTCGACACCGGGCCGAACCTGGACATCATCCCCAAAGTCAACGCCGCCTACGAAGAGATGTACCGGGAGGAAGGCGACCCGGGACAAAAAGACGGCATCACCAAGGCGCATCGTAATTTCCTCCGCGACGCCGTCTATTTTCTCTACGAGAACGATCGCGTCCCCGAAGCGCTCAAGTGGTATCAATACATCGGCGAAAAATACCCCAACAAGATGCTCCTGGACGGGGACACCAACTCGCTGCCGCGCAACCTGACACTGGAGGATTACTGCGTTTCGCGCATCTACGAGGACCTGGGAGAAACCTCGCGTGTCCGCGTCAAGGCCGCCATGGAAGGTCTGGTTGGCAAAGCCTATCTCGCCTTGATCCGCGGCCAGGACAAACGCCACGCCGGCTACCGCGCGCTCGCCCGCCTGCTCCGCACCAAATACATGAACTCGATTGGCGGCGGCAACAGTGACGCGCGCATTGGCCTGCCCACCGTCGAGGAAACGGAAAAAGAAGTTGCCGACCGGCTGCTCAGTTCGGACAAGGGCTGGCCACCGGAAATGCGCGCGGCGTTGCGCGTGAAGTTGGGGATGCCCCCCGAGCCACCGCCCGCTCCATCAACCAACGCGCCCGCGGCCAACATCCCCGCCGCGCCTGCCCCAACCAACAGCCCACCTGCCGCCGCAGCTCCGGCCAGGTGATTTTCGCAATTCGTCACCCGGACTTAGTTGACCGTTGTCGAAAATTTCCACCCGGCCGGGCGCTCTTATTTTGCTTTAGGTGGTGCTGGTCGCGCCGCGACCAGCCCGTCCGCGTAGAGCGGACGGAGTCGGACGGAACGTTCCGACGCACCGCTCCGCCCGGCGCGACTCCTCGCAGCGCGAGGAATTCCCCGCTTGGAGATTGCACACTTTGCAGTCAATTACGATCGAGACCACCCGGCCATCCCTCATTTGTGTGATTGCGCCACGAATAACATCCGGCTATTTTTCGTCCATGACACAACGAGCCAATATGCAAAACAAGCCAACCGCCCAATCCGTTCCGGCCACGCGCCGTGAATTTCTCAAGAAAACCGCCACCGTCACCGCCGCGTTGACCGCCGCGCCCCTGCTGCGCCCGACCGTTTACGGTCAGGCCCCCGCGCCCGGCAAGATCCTCGGTGCCAACTCCCGCCTGAACATCGGTTACGTCGGTGTCGGCGGCCAGGGCATGAACGCGCATGTGCGCATCTCGAGCGCCAATGCCCAGGCCAATAACATTGCCCAGATCGCCGTCTGCGACGTCTGGTCCAATCGCATCGCCGGCGCCAAGGACTTCATTGAAAAAGCCGGCACCGGCTCCAACGTCGCGACGTACGATGACTTTAACAAATTGCTCGAGAACAAGGATGTGGACGCCATTTTTTGCGCCACGCACGATCCGAACCACGCCCGCGTCACCATGGCCGCGATGGAAGCCGGCAAGCATGTTTATTGCGAGAAGCCGATGACGCGCTACCTGGACGAAGGTTTCGCCGTGCAGGAAGTGGTGAAGAAGACCGGCAAGATTCTCCAGGTCGGCTCGCAAGGTTGCACGGCGGCCGCGTGGCACAAGGCGGCGGAACTGATCCGGGCCGGCACGATCGGCCAGCTCGTTTGGGCGCAAGGCTATTACTGCCGCAACAACCCCAAGGGCGAATGGAATTATCCCAAGGACGAGAAGGCCACGGCGCAAAATGTGGAATGGGACAAATGGCTCGGGCCGGTCAAGCGCCGCGTCCCCTTCGATGCCGACGCATACTTCCGCTGGCGCAAGTACTACCCGTACTGCGCCGGCCTGCTGGGCGATCTGATTCCGCACCGGCTGCTGCCCCTCATGCTCGCCACCGGCAATCCGGAGTTTCCGTCCCGCGTGGTCTGCATCGGCACCAAGAATGTGCATACGGACAAAAACACCCCCGGCACGCCGGAGCGGGATTCACCGGAGCATCTCGAAATGCTCGTGGAATTTCCCAGCGGCGTTTCGTTGGTGCTGGTCTCCAGCTCGGTCAATGCCCGCAGCCCCGGGTTCGCCATCTACGGGCACAAGGCCTCGCTCGAAATCGGCTCCTCGGGCGAGAAGTTGTCCATCATTCCCGAGTTGCCGTTTACGGAGGAAATTGACCCGGAAACCATCGAGGGCCTCAAGCCGACGGAAGACATCGGCGCGCATCACGCGAACTGGTTTGATTCCATCCGCAACAACAAGCAACCCAACTGCGGCATTGACCTGGCCGTGCGCGCGCAGACCGTCATCTCGCTCGCCGAAATGTCGAACCGGCTGAACATCGCCTGCCTGTTCGATGAGAAGACACGCAAAGTCACCACCGGCGACGGCCGCGAAGTCACCCCGATCACCTACGGCTCGAACCCCTTGTCGTAATCCGATCCTGCTTCAATCAGGCGCGCCGGCTTTCCGGTGCGCCTTTTGTTTGCAATCGAGCGCAGCGAGGAGCGCCGTGCCCCCCGCATGTTCCCGCACGAGGTTAGTCGCGGATGCGTCGCCGTTCGCTTCCTCCATTCGGTACGGCTGCAATAAAGTACGATCCGCAATTTTTCTCACGCGCGCGAAACTCGTTGCGCGAGGTCAGGCCAATTCCTAACTTGGCCGCAGTTGCGCGTGACCGAATCGAAGTTCATAGACAAGAAGGTGGAACTGCCCGCGATGATGATCGAACGGGCGGAGGCGTCGCATCCTGGAGAGGGATTTCCCAATGAGGCCGCGTGGTTGCGCTGTGTGAAGGAGGATTTTCGCAAGTTCATCCCGTTCCTCACCCGGCAATGCGGCCTGGAATTTCGGGGACGCATCCTCGAAATCGGCGCCGGGGCGGCGTGGTTCAGCGCCGAACTCTCGAAGCTGCCGCAGGCGGTGGAAATCATCGTCACGGACGCCTCGGCCCGGTTGCTGAAAGTTCACGCGCCCAAAGTGTTCAAACTGCTCCAGGCCCACGAGGCGAAACTCACGCGGATGCCCGCCGATTTTGGCAACCTGGATTTTCCCCGGAATCATTTCGACGTCGTGGTCTGCGCCGACGCGCTGCATCGGGCCGTCAACGTGCGCCGCGTGTTGCGCGAAGTGCGCCGCGTGTTGAAACCCGGCGGCATTTTTGTCGCCATCCGGGAACCGGTCCGTCCGCTGATGAAATTCCGTTCCACTGCAAAAAAGGTTGCCGCCGGCAAGCCCGTCCTCCCCGGCTATGCCGTGAGCGAGTATCGCGATTTCTTCACCCACGCGGGCTTCCAGCTCGAGTTGAAGCGCGTCGTGCTTTCGCGCGGATTCAAATACTACTTCGACCAGGCGGTCAACGGCCTGACCCACGCCCGCTACGCCTTCGTAGCCACCAAAGCCGGACGCTGAACCGGTGGCGGGGCGCGCCGAAAATTCTTCCCTGCTGACGGCGTTGGAGAAACAATTCCCGGGTGACTGCCAAAGCCGCCCAAGCCCGCCATGCTCAACTCGCCGCCGAAATCCGGCGGCACGACCACGCGTATTACGTCGTCGGCAAGGCGGAAATCACGGACTTCGAATACGACCAGCTATTCAAGCAGCTCCAGGACTTGGAGCAGGAATTTCCACAACTGATCACGCCGGAGTCGCCCACCCAACGCGTCGGCGGCACGCCCGCCGAGGGATTCACCCGCGTGAAGCATTTGCAGCCGATGCTCTCGCTGGAAAAAATCGAGGCGTCCGACATTCCCTCCAAGGACGACGAACCCGATCGCGACCGGCGCAATCGCGCGCAGGACGCGAACACGCTCGCCGGGTTGGAAGCCTTTGACGCCACCATCTGCAAGCAACTGAAGCGCGAGCGCGTGGAATACATCATGGAGCCGAAGGTGGACGGCGTGTCCATCAGTGTGCATTACCGGCACGGCAAACTCGCGCTCGGCGTCACGCGCGGCGACGGGACGTTTGGCGACGACATCACCGCCAATCTCCGCACCGTGCGCGCGATTCCACTCGAATTGAAGATGGCCCATCCGCCCGCGCTGCTCGAAGTGCGCGGCGAGGCGTACATGGCGAACCAGGATTTTGACAAACTGAACGCCCGGCTGGCAGCCGCCGGTGAAAAAACCCTGCCCAACGCCCGCAACGCCACCGCTGGCACGCTCAAGCAACTCGATCCGCGCACCGTGGCCGAACGTCCGGTCAACGCGGTGTTCTACGCGGTGGGCGCGTGTGAAGGGATTGAGTTCGCATCGCACGCGGAGATGTTGCAAGCGCTGGCGGAGTTTGGCCTGCCCACGCAAAAGAAATGGTGGCTTTGCCCGGACATCGCCGAGGTGTTGAAGATTTACCGGAAGGAGATCGTGGCGGACTACGACGAAGCCCGCGACCTGCGGAAGCAATTGCCCTACGACATTGACGGCCTGGTGCTCAAGGTGAATCGCTTCGACGATTGCGCGCGCATCCCCAGCAAGACCCGCGCGCCCGGTTACGCCATCGTTCACAAACCCATCCCGTGGATCACGCCCGCCGAAACGATCCTGCGCGACATCACCGTGCAGGTCGGTCGCACCGGCGTGCTTACGCCCGTGGCGGAGCTTGAACCGGTGTTCGTGCAAGGCTCGACCATTTCGCGCGCCACGCTCCACAACGAGGATGAAATCCGGCGCAAAGACATCCGCATCGGCGACACCGTGGTCATCCGCAAGGCCGGCATGGTGATTCCCGAGGTGCTGGAGGTGTTGAAATCCAAGCGTCCGAAAGGCGCGAAAGAATTCGACCTGTTCCAGTTCGTCGGCGGCAAATGTCCTGCGTGCGGCGGGCCGATTGCGAAGGATAAAATCAAAACGCCAACCGGCGCTGAGAATACCCTCACCCGGCCTACGGCCACCCTCTCCCCATCCGATGGGGAGAGGGACGGGGTGAGGGGTCGCTCCGCAGGCTCGACGGCCACCGCAGATGAAGAAGTCGCCTGGCGCTGCCAGAACGTCGCCGGTTGTCCCGCGCAACTCACGCGTCGCGTCGAATACTTCGCCCAACGCAAGGCGCTGGACATCGAATCACTCGGGGGCATCGTGGCGGAGAAACTGGTCGAGCGCGGCCTGGTGAAAGAACCGCTCGACCTCTTCGATCTCAAACTGGAGCAACTCGCCAAGTTGAATCTCGGCACGGACGAGGAGCCACGCATCTTTGGCGAGAAGAACGCAACCAAGATCATCGAAGCCTTGCAACGCGCCAAGACCGCGCCGTTGCATCGGTGGATTCACGCGCTGGGGGTTTCGAGTGTTGGAGAAACAACCGCATACCGATTGGCACGACTCCATAAGGATTTTGAAGAAGTTTCGCGGTCAAAGATTCTGAAGCAGTGCCTTTTGCTCTATGAAAAAGTAGAGGAGGCCAAGTTCTTGAGTCCAGATTCAATGACCAACATGGGGCCGGTACGCAGGGAGCGAATCAACAAACAGAAATTATTAGAATCTGAAACGGATGCCGCAAACCGACAGCGGTTGAAAAATGAAGTTAATCTACTGTCTAGTCGAGAAATGGAGGAATGGCGGCGGCGAGTTGACCAGCAAGGCAAAGTAAATGAGCAGATTGAAGAGCTTGTAAGAAAGCTTCAAACAGCTGGAGTTGTTCTTAAGGTTGAAAAAAGGGATAAGCAGAAAAGAGGTGACAAAGAACTGGCTCCACCAATCCTGCAAGTCACTGCTGACATCGAATTGGAAGGCGCGCGAAACCTACTTCGTTTCTTTGAAACGCAAGATGGGAAGAACATTCTTAAGCGGCTTCAGACCCTTGGCATTCACCCAACTGAACCGTCGGCTAGCCTTACTCCATCGGAGTCCCTGCCATTTGCACATAAAACCTTTGTCCTTACAGGCACATTGCCATCGCTTTCACGGGACGAGGCGTCTGAGTTGATTCGAGCTGCTGGTGGAAGCGTGGCGAGTTCAGTTAGCAAAAATACGAACTTTGTTGTCGCTGGGGAAAGTGCAGGATCGAAGTTGGAAAAAGCCAAAAAAATGGCCGTTGCAATCATTGATGAGTCTGAATTTCGGCGGATGCTTGGCAGTTCCGACCGTAAGAATGCTCAAACAAAGGGACAAAACCAAGGAACATTGTTATGAGTTCGCCAGGTAAGACGTACCGCTTAACAGTGCCCAAGGATGCTCACGGTCAGCCGATCCGACTATTCAAGGCCCGAGTAGAGAACAATGCCGCAAAAGCAGTTGATCAACTCACTGGAATTTGCGCCGGCATTCTTGCTGATGGCGTTGTTAATCCCAAAGAGGCTGAGTACTTTTCAGCCTGGGTTCAAAAATATACCCCGCTCGAACCGGTCTGGCCGTTTACTGATGTGTTGAAGCGGGTGGAGCAAATTTTTGCCGATGGCCGAGTAAGCGAAGAAGAATGTGCAGAGTTGCGCGGAGTGATGGAAGCGTTGTGTGGCTACACAAACGAAGCCAAACCAGAGGAAACGTATTCAACCAGCCTTCCGCTCAATGATCCGCTTCCCGAGCCAGTGGTCTTTCCGGAAAAGGTGTTCAACATCACTGGAAAGTTCGCCTTTGGCACCAGAGCTAAAGTTGCTGAGGCAATCAACGGTGCTGGTGGAAAAGCGCTGGATTCCACGCCTACACGCGAATCCAACTACCTAATCATCGGTCTATTCGCGAGCCGGGATTGGATCCATACGAGTCACGGTCGCAAGATCGAGCGTGCGGTAGAGTTGCGAGATTCCGGCTCAGGGATTGCAATTATCTCCGAAGCGCATTGGAAGAAGTTTCTTGTGCGAAATGCTTAAATCGCTTTCCAGGGCTTTTGCCGGATGGTTCGCCGCAAATGTGGAGTTGCATCCGGCACAAACGTGTCCGGAGTGCGGTTCGCAATTGGCGCGAGACGCGGCTGGGTGGGACGAGAGTCCTCGCGAGCCTTTGGGAGAAAACCAAGCCGGCTCGCCGGGAGTTTCGCCCCACCAACTGGGCGACTGGCATTGTCCGAATCCGGATTGCCCGCCGCAGGTGTTGAAGCGGCTGGCGCACTGGGCGTCGCCGGAAGCGATGGACATTCAGGGTTGCGACGTCGCGTTGGTGGAGCAACTCGTGAAACGCGGTCTGGTGCGGGATGCGGCCGAATTTTACCGGTTGAGGTTGAATGAAATTGCGTCGCTGGATGGCGTGACGAAGGAGCAGGCGCAGCAACTCTTCGACGCCATCACCGCCAGCCTGAAGCGCGAGGCGTGGCGCGTGTTGTTTGGGTTGGGGATTCCCAACCTTGGGGCGACGGAGGCACAGACGCTCTGCAAACATTTCAAATCCTTGGACGCCTTGTTTGCGACCGGGCGCGAGCGATTGGCCAGGCTCGAGGGTGTCACGGAAACCACCGCGGGCCGGCTGACACACTGGTTCGACGATCCGGTGAATCGCAAGCTGGTGCGGCGGCTGGAGAAAGCCGGGGTGAACTTCAATTGCTGAGGCGGATGACTGTGTTCAGGGGAGCAGTCGCCGCCAGTCAGGGAATCGAAGATTAGGGGTTGATCTGCTGCGGCTGGTACTGCGCATGTAACTACGCTTGCATGTCGGACTCGTCACCGATAATCAGCGACTCCACAAGGACGCTTGAGTGGGCGGGCCTTCGGCATATTCCAGCCGCGCTTGAGTCATTGAACTCCTGCGAAGATTGAGCCGAAGGCCCGACACGCCGTCAGATCGTCAGCCTCGGCAATCCCCGCCGCACCCAGGACGACACGATCGCCGCCGCCAGCCACCTGATTTCGTGTGGCCTACTTGCGGCCCTTACGCCGGCAACCGTCTGACACTCAGCCCCAGCGTTGTCTCTCGTGCGAAAGTCGGTCTAAACCTGTGGGCGACCACGGAGCGCCGACGCGACGCCGATTTGGAAATCGGCGGTACCGCCGGTATTAGACCTGCGCAACGGACCCTTCGCGGCAGACAAAGGGGAGTCCGAAATTCTACAACATTGAAGGCAAGGGAATGGACGGCAAAGGAATGAAGGCGGCGGGATTCGTTTCCCAATTCCCTTGCCGATTATTCCGTTGCCGCTTTCCGCCGGGCCGTGCTGCCTGTCCGCGAAGGCTTGGAGCCAATGAGCGACTCGGACGGAGCGCCGTGCAGAGTCGCAGACTGGACGTGCCGGTCCCCGCAGCGAAGACGCAGCAGGGAATGCTGACACTACGCCGCGTGAGGGCACGCGGCCTACACGCCTCGCGCGCCTGGGTCCTGAAGGCCGGGTTCCCCAACCCGGCGTTTCGACTGTCAAGTGTTCGGGCTAGCCGCTCAACAGCTCGGAGGAAAGCGTCTAAGAAGAGGAAGGTGCTGGCACACGGCCACCAGATGCGTCAACGCCATTGGGTGAAGACTCTGCCTTCGGGAGTTTTGCTGGGTGGTTGAGGCGGTGAACTTCGACGAGCTTCTGGACGTTGATGTGGGTGTAAATCTCGGCGCGAGGGCCGGGAGAGACATTCAAACTAAAAAGCCTCTCGTCTCTCCCGGACAGCGTGACGAACACGGCCACGGGCAGACTGACTTTGTCTTTGCGAGCAGGCCCGCGACGGCGGGACGGCTGGCCTTGGATTCTCGCAGCGGGCATGACGGCGCGGGGCGGCGAGCGGGCGGGGATCAGTGGCATTGTCCCGGAAGTCCC
>CAZLOH010000022.1:0-34691 GCA_964561105.1 uncultured Bifidobacterium sp.
CCGAAATCACCGCCCGCCGCGCGCTTCACAAAAACGTGTGAAATATGCAGGCTAGGCATCCAAATCGTAAGGCTTGGGAAGCCCACTCCTGTCGCGCTGACCATTTTCTCGGAGCGTAGCTCAGTCTTCAGAGCGCCCGGCTTGGGACCGGGAGGCCGCAGGTGGAAATCCTGCCGTTCCGACCAATTCAAATTGCTGCCGTAGTCGAATACATGAGGCATCCGTCTTCTAAACGGAACGATGCAGGTGGGAATCCTGCTGGCAGCGCCATTGCCAGGT
Source organism: uncultured Bifidobacterium sp. (assembly GCA_964561105.1). Classification (GTDB taxonomy): domain Bacteria; phylum Verrucomicrobiota; class Verrucomicrobiia; order Limisphaerales; family JADLHS01; genus JADLHS01. The sequence goes on from CAZLOH010000022.1 coordinate 280, forward strand.
GGTGTCAAAGTAGCACGGCGGTCTGTTAAACCGCTTGTCCTGGTGCGAGTCCAGGTCTGGCAGCCACTCTGGAAATTTCAAATCCGCAATTTCAGATTTGAAATCCGCAGCCGGAAGGCAGGCAGATACAAGCTGGCTGCACCGGTCTCAAAAACAGGATCGGCGTCGCCGAGGTCGGCGCATTTGAACTCCCAGTTCCGCCACGAGTCAGTTGCCCAAACGATTGATGTTCGCTTTGCGAAACGCGGCCCGACGCCCTCCAAGCCTATGCGAAGGAGGGCGCGCCTGCCCGGCTCGGAGCTATGGATGGCAGGCCAACTTTTTAACCATTAACGAAAGGAAATCCCATGAAACCCGTTCTCCGTTACCAAAGTCAGTTGCTCTTTCGCCGGAGCTACAAACCCAATCGTATCCTCCGCTTCCGTCCGGTAAAACTGAACTTCAGCTTCCGTCCGCTGCGTTTCGGTTTGAAACCACAAATCAAAACGTATGAATGCTAAACACATCGAGTCCAAGTTCGCCGCGATGGGCGCACGCCTGAAACTGCGCGAAGTTCCGTCGCGTTGGCAACAGGGCCATCGTTCCTGGATCAATCCCACGGATTTTGCCATGGACATCCAGCAGGACGGCGCGGGCGAGTTCTTTGAACTCCGCGTGCCGACGCATCTGAGCGGGGCGCTGGCCGTTACGGTAATGCAAAGCGAGCCGAAGCAGCGTCATTTGCTCCTGGCCGTGCGCAAAGCCGGTGACCAGACGCAACTCGACTGCTTCCTCTGCGGCCACGACGAACGCGAATGGTTCGTCGCTGCCGTACCGGGCGGCGCGTCGAGCGTGCGTCAGGCGATGGATGCGCTCCAGCCGCCGGACGTTCGTGCCGCGCTCACGCGCCAGCACGTGTCGTCCCGCAAACGTTACGCGCGCAAGAACCGCGCTTTTCGCCGTCAGGGCGAATGGTTCTTCGTGCCCGAACCGTCGCTTGTGGTGGATGAAAAGCTCATCCTCCGCAACGAACCGCTCCGCCGGGGCGCGGGCAAGCCGCATCTGGTGGAAGAAATCTTCCGCAGCGGCGGCGAGACGGTTCACGTTTGCAGCCGGCATCCGAACGGCATCACGCCGGACGAGTATCGCTCGGTTCTGCAGCACAATTCTGCCGCGGCCCGCTGGGGCTGGCAGGTAATGCGCCGCAACCCGGGCGTTTATGCCCGGGGCGACGTGCGTCACAGCGATCACGAAACCATCACGCTGTCGTTCTGGCATCGGGTCAGCATGAACACCGAGACCCAGAGCCGCACGATGGTTCGCGTGGCGTTCCTGGACTGAACCAAACTACGGAGTGGTGGAGTGCTGGAGTTTTGGAGGGTTGCGAATCGCGACATTCCATTTCTCCACAACTCCATCACTCCAACCGCCTGCGCCTGTCCCGTAGCTCAAAAGCAGAGCCGCCGCCCGATTAGCGGCCGACCGCAGAGCGTTACCGCGCGGGACAACCATTTGAAAACCCGAAATCTGAAATCCAAAATCCGAAAGGAGTCACATGAAAATCGCAAAAGCACTCAAGCTGAAAAACCGACTGGCCGGCGACGTCGCCCAGTTGAAGGACCTGCTCGCCAAGCAGAATTCCCGTTCCACCAAGCAGAAGTTCGACTACGACAACAACGAAGTTCTGGCTCGCCTGCGCGCCAAGCTCAACGAGTTGGTCAAAGTCAAAGCCGCCCTCGCCGTCGCCAACACGGACATCTACGACAAGATTTTCCGTCTGGCGGAACTCAAGGGCCTGGTTGCGACCCTTACCGCGCTCGACACCAAGGCGGGCGTGTTTCACGAAGGCCGCGGCTATGCCGAATCGGCCTACGAAGTCGAATACGTTGCCCAACTCGGAAAGGTGGACGTGGACAAGCTGGTTGCTGAGTTGAGGGCAGAAATCCAGTCGCTGCAGGACGCGCTGGATGAGTTCAACTTTACGCACACGGCCAAGCTCTAAGTCGCCGTCCAATTCAACGACCAGATTTGTGTCGCCCACGCGGCACGAATCTGGTCGCGACATTCTTGTGCGCGGAGGCGGAGGCAGGACCAACTGGAAGCTGTCGCACGCCGCAAGGCGTCTGCTCACTCAAAATGAGCCACCCACTGTGAATGGGTCATGCTGATGCCGATGCCGATCGTCAAAACGCACCGGTCAAGCTCTCAAACCGCACGCTTCAAGCCGCAGGCCGCAAGCCTCTTGACGGCGTCCACGGCGCCCAACCAAAGCCACCGCGCACATTTCCCCCGGGTAGCTGAGACAGATTAGCGCAGCGCTGAAGCCGCTGAGACGTCGGCGCGATACCAACCTCGGGGACCAATCCAGTCAATCAACCGCGAACCATGCGAACCATGCGCAAGCAAATCAGCTTTCGAGTATTTGGCGTATTTCGCGGATTCAAACCTATGAGCACTTTGACCGAAACTCCGGTGCGCTTGTTCGCCTCGGCCCGAAGCTGGATCGAGGGCGAAGCAGTGCGCCAACTCCATGCCACGGCAAAACTCAATGGCGTGCGCCTCGCGGTCGGATTTCCGGACTTGCATCCGGGCAAAGGCTCGCCCGTCGGCGCCGCCTTTGTGACCGAAGGCGTGATCTATCCGCATCTCATCGGTGGCGACATCGGTTGCGCATGGCGCTGTTCAGGACGGGCCTTGAACGTCGCAAGGCCAGACTGGATCGCTGGGCCGCGCTCCGGTTCAATCTCGAACATCCCTGGGAGGAGGGCGTGGAGGGCTTCCTGGCCGAGCACGATCTCGAACCCACGGAGTTCGCCCCGGCGCTCGGCACGATTGGTGGCGGCAATCACTTCGCCGAATTGCAAGCCATCGAAAAAGTTCTCGACGCCGACGAATTCAAGAAGCTCGACCTCGGCCAGCGGCAACTCGTCGTGCTCGTTCACAGCGGCTCGCGCGGTTTCGGTGAATCCATCCTGCGTGCGCAAGTGGATCAGCATTTCGGCGAAGGCGCGGAAGCGGATTCATTCGCTGCGGAGGAGTATCTTCGTGGTCACGACCTCGCCGTGCGCTGGGCCAAGGCAAATCGCGAACTCATTGCGCGGCGCTTCGTTGCAACGCTCGGCGCGGAAGCGGAATGTGTTTGGGACGGCTGTCACAATAGCATCACGCGCGTCGGAGTCCCCTCACCCGTCCTGACGGACACCCTCTCCCCATCCGATGGGGAGAGGGATGGGGTGAGGGGTTCGGCGTGGATCCACCGCAAAGGCGCAGCGCGACTCAAGCCGCAACCAAGGCGGAGGACGGACGCATGGAGGTGCTTCCGACTTGTAGTCGGAAGTTCCCGGGTCTGCCGACTGCAAGTCGGCAGCACTTTGAAGCGTATCGGCTCTGTAAAAATCTTCGCAGCGCGCGGCGAAGTTGGGAGATAGCACTACGGTGGCTGCCAACAGTGAGTTCGTCGTCATCCCGGGCTCGCGTGGTTCGTTGAGCTACCTCGTGAAGCCGACGGGTGATGGCGAAAGCCATGCGTGTTCACTGGCTCACGGTGCGGGTCGGAAGTGGGCGCGTATTGAGGCGCGCCTCCGGATGCGCGAACGATTCCGTGTGGCAGAACTCGCGCAAACTGGCCTCGGTGGCCGCGTCATCTGCGAAGAACGCAACCTGCTCTACGAGGAAGCACCTGCCGCTTACAAGAACATCGAGGCGGTGATTGCGGACCTCGTGGACGCTGGACTCGCATCCATCATCGCGACGTTGCGGCCGCTCCTCACTTACAAGATGCGCAAGCAAAGACGGTGACGTGTGACGTGTGGCGAGTGCGCGAAAGCGTTCTCGTCCCGCCACACGCCACCTGTCACTTGAAGTGGATCCCAAAAGTCGTAGCCGCCGAGGTAACGAGGCGGAAGGTTTCGCGCCTGCGAGAGTTTCCGCCTCCTCACGTCGTCGGCTACTGGGAAAGTAAAATTTTGAAACCATTTCTCGTCACTTTTCCTGTCCGTGAATGCAAAGCAGCTCGCGCACCCGGCCCTTCAAGCCAGGCCTAGCCGGTGCGAGTCCGGCCACGGATGCCAGTTTGAAATCCGAATTCCGAAGACCGAGATCCGAAAGAAGTCCGAGGCCCGAAATCCGAATCCAGTGCGCGATGAGCTTTCGACCTTCGGTTTCGGTTTTCTTTCGAGCTTCGGATTTCGGTCTTCGAATTTTTCTCCGCTCTCAAGGTGTAATCAGTTCTGCACGCCGGTTTGCGAAGCCGGAGGTTCTTGGTGCAAATCCATGTGAGAGCGCCAACTTAAAAGCCGAAGACCGAAATCAGAAATCCGAACGATGAAACAGGTATCGCCGTGTCGCGACAGTCTCGATTCGGATTTCGGAATTCGTCTTTCGGGTTTTTCTTTGCCCGCGTGCTTCGCCATGACCTCCTTTGCCTCTGGGCGAACGAGGTTTTCCTTGAACCCGGGTCAGAGCTATGGATGACAGGCCGCTTAATTCAGGATCGTGGTGTAACAGCAGCATTTCGCGTCGTGAACGCAACGGTCCGGGTGCGAATCCCGGCTTCCTGACCATTTTAGAATTTGAGCCAGCCAGCAGCCGTGTCGGCAGTTCGCCGATAGAGTTCTGCGAATGAGCTGTCTCAATGTAGCTCAGCGGTAGAGCAACGGTCTCATCAACCGTCTGTCGCGGGTTCGAATCCCGCCCTCGAAAAGAGTTCAAGGCAGTTCGACTGGCACGCGAGTGCAGCCCGAAAGCGACCCAGCGAAATCGGTTTTGCCGGATTTCCCGTCGCCGGAAGGTGGTCGGCTGCCTTGAGCTTTCAATTTAGCCAAACCAGAAAGGAAAACTATGAACAACGAACTCATCACCATTATTGCCATCAGCGCCTTTGTCGTCGCCTTGATCTTTGGCCTGCCCAAGCTGCTCAAGTTCCGTCATGCGTTCCTTGTGCCGGAAGGCTACGCGGGCCTGCTCTATCACAAGGGCAAGTTCGTGGAAGTGCTGCGCACGGGCGAGCATGTCCGCTGGGGCCGCAAGTTCACGCTGGGTGTGGCCGACCTGCGCAAGACGTCGCTGTTGGTCGCGGGCCAGGAAGTGTTGTCGGCGGACAACGTCGGCCTCAAGGCAAGCCTGCTCGTGACGTATCAGGTCCTTGACCCGGTCAAGGCTGCGCACGAAACGCAGCACTGGCAGGGCGAACTTTACAACGCCACGCAGATCGCGTTCCGCGCGGTCGCCGGCGGCGTGACCATGGAAGCCCTGCTCGGCCAGCGCGGTGAAATCGGCGCACAGTTGCTGGCGCGCGTCCAGCCGGAAGCGGCCAAGATTGGCATCCACATCCTGGCCGTCGAGGTCAAGGATGTGATGCTGCCAAATGACCTGAAGCGCGCCTTTGCCGATGTGCTGAAGGCGAGGCAGGAAGGCCAGGCCGCCCTCGAACGCGCCCGGGGCGAAAGCGCGGCGCTGCGCAATCTCGCCAACGCCGCCCGGGTGCTCGAAGGCAATCCGGCGCTGATGAACCTGCGCCTGATGCAGTCGCTGTCGGCGGCGCAGAACGCGGGTAATACGCTCGTGCTTGGTGTCCCCGGCGGCTTCGTGCCGTTGCCGAACGGCAAGGCGGGCCCGGTTGCGCCGACGCCCGAGGACGGAGCCGGTTGACCAACGCGGGCGGAGATGAATGTCTTCGCCCGCACTTTTTCTACAGAACAAAACGGTCTGAAGCTCGCCCTCACCCTGACCCTCTCCCCCAGGAGAGGGAACAGCGTTCACAGATTCGCCCTTCTCGAATGTCGCGTAGAGCAATTCCGATTCACAACATTCCAAAGCAATGGCGACGGATTCTCCCTCTCCTGTCAGACGGGAGAGGGCCGGGGTGAGGGCAAGTGTTCAACCACAAAACAAAGAACATGAAACCAATTACAGAGAACAGTTATGAAAAGACCATCAAGGCAAGGCCTCCGCCGATTTCGCGTGGAGGTCAGCTCTTACGGCAACTACGTCGAGCGCATAGCCGACCTTGAGCGAGTGCTCGCGAAACAGCCGCGCCGACTTCAGATCGAAGTCGTCGGAGCGGGTGAAATTCCGGCGGACGTGGCGTTACGCTTCCAGGCGGCGCTGCTGAAGCGTTCGGCGAAAACCCGAATCATCACCCATGCGCACTCCAGCCTCCAAGGCGGCTCGGTGCTGCTCTGGCTGCTGGGCGAGCGGCGGACGATTCGGGACGACGCGCGGCTCTATTTCCGCCGCACCACGTTGTCCGAGGACGACGTCGTGAAGGAGAATGGAGGCGCGAACGAACCGCAGTATCGGGATTCTTATTCGTGGTTTGATCCCGACGAGGGAGACTACGCACGAGTGCTGGAAGCCATCAATGAGTTCCTGCCGGTTAGGGAAATGGCCGGGCGACTCATTGGCGTGCCGGTGCTGCGGCAATTCGGGCTGATCGAGAACGAGCAGGTGGACAATTTCCTGGCCACCGCGTTCTCGAAAAGTTCCGAGACTGCCGAAAGCTCGTTGAGCGCAACGAACCCACGGCGCGTTCGGCGACACGAGAAACCGCGTGCGCGTCAGTTAAGAAAATGATTCTCGTTCAAGGATGCCAAGAGCAAACAATGCGGGCGGAGGCGAAAGCTTCCGCCCGCACCTTCAATTTCGCATCCCGTTGGCCGAGGAGTTCAGGCAGCGGTCCGCAAAACCGCGAACGTAAGTGCAAATCTCACGCGGGATCCCATCCGTCACTCAAGCTATGGATGGCAGGCATTCTCAAATGCGGAATTCGGAGCGCGGAATCAATCCTCCGCGCTCACGGTCACCTCAAAACCTTCGGCGCGGGCCAGGGCGCCTTGAGTGCGGTCAGCAGTCAGAAAGATTTCACACTCCAGTTCGAGCGCCAACGCCACGTGCAGCAGGTCGAATCCGCGGCAGCCAAGTCGTTCGGTGTGTTTGGCTGAAAGCGAGCGGGCGGTTTCGATTGCCTTATCCATGTCCACCGCACTTTCGATGAAGACACGGCGGGCGATGAACTTCGCTAGAAGTGCGAGGGAGGTTTCGGTTTCCCGCTTGATCGCCGCGCGCGCTGAGGTAGGAGCGGAGTGGCGATGATGAAAAGCCCGTTGGCGTACAGCGTTCGCGACTTCCAACGAATGCAGCGGCAGGTAGAAAAGCGCTGGCCTGCTGAGACGGTGGTAATCGGCCCTGGCCTCCGCCGACCCGGGTTCTTCCGCTATCAATCGGACGAGGAAACTGGTGTCGGCATAGGCCCTCATCGTCGGGATTCAAGAACGATCTGGGAGAGTGGTATTTTGGAGCGTGGGCCGCGCCGCACTTCATCGAAGAGTTCTTCGATCTCGCGCCGCCGCCGTTCCTCATCAGCAGCAGTTCCGGTGGCGGGTTGAAGAATCCACAGGGGGTCGCCATTGTCCGTGACGGTTACGGATTTGCCGGTGCGGGTAATGCGTTTCACTTTCAGAGGCTCGCGGACCAAGGTGCGGAGTGAAATCGTTTTCATGCTGTCAGACACTACTGGCTGACAGAGAGCATGTCAATCCCGGTGGCCGAGCCACCGAGGTAGTGATCCGCAAAACCATTCAAAGAGCGCGCCATCCTCTTGCCCGTTCATTTGGTGGTGGACGCCGCGCTGCGGCGTCCGCTCGGCGCAGCGCGCCGACTGCTTCCTGTTTTTCCGCGACGCGAATACCGGTGCCGGTCATGACTTCACAGGCTTGACTGCGGCGGTTCAACTCCGCCTTCGCGTCGCGGTCGGATTTTGCTCCGAGAACTCGAGTAGCAGGGTATCCGCCTCTTAAGCGGAAGTGTCAGGGTGCGAGTCCCTGTCGGAGCACCAGCCTCGCTCTCCGCGCTCCGGCTCGGCGGGCCAATTTCAATTTGCCGACGTGGCTCAGCAGCGACAGCAGCAGTTTTGTAAACTGCCGGGCATTGCCCCACGAGAGCGCGAGTCTCTCCGTCGGCTCCGGTTCACGCTCCCGTAGCTCAAAGTATCAGAGTGCGACGCTTCGAACGTCGCGGTTGCAGGTGAGAGTCCTGCCGGGAGTACCATTTCACGCCGCGTTAGCCCAACGACCAGAGGCGCTCCGCTCAGAACGGAGAGGTTGAGGGTGGAACTCCCTCACGCGGCACCAATTCCACGTAAAGTCCGATCGGGTCATGAAGTTGCCGGATTTGACGGAAAATCCACCGGGGTTTGCCATTCCTTGGGAACCGTTGCCCTCATTGTTTCGTTGAGGGCACATCCAGGCGGGCATGGTGGGTGCTTGAGTTCAGCCGTCTCTGCCTCTGTCGGCAAAGACCGTCATGCCGAAATCGCACTCACAGCTCGAAAAATCGCCACGCCGCAAGTGCTGGTTGCGGCTGTTTTCGTTGCTCCTGGCAGGATTGGCGGGGGCATTGCTGGTCGAGCGGTGGCGAGGTCAACGGGCATTGAGCAACTGGAAGAACGAGATGTCAGCCAAAGGCGAAATCTTTGACGCGCAACGGCTCTGGCCACCGGCTTCGGAGACACACCTGGAATTCTCCAACGGGTTGGCCCAGGCGATCGCGGGCTTGCGAGGGAAACTGTCTGATTATGCCGGCCAACTCTCGGGCATCATCGTGGAGCAACCGGGCAGTTATTGGCGTGGCAGCCAGGAACGCCGGCCACCACGGCGCAACAACGATACCCCGACCAATACTTGGCGCAACTTTGACGAACTGATTCAGCAAAGCCAGCCCAGCTTGCAGGCATTGCGCGAACTGATGAGAGACCCGCCGCCCACACTGGGCCGCGACATCGCGAGAGATCTGGAGGAGGGAGACTTTGTTCCAAGTCTGGTGGGAGTTCGGGTGGGCGCGCAGACCTTGCAAGCCGCCGCGATCAACCACCTGCATCATGGGAATCTTGAACAAGCCGTGCAGGACCTCGGGGCGCTCCTGGCCTTCGCAAAACTTGGTGAGCAGGACCCCTCGTTGGTCAATTACATGATACGGATGGCGATCATTGGCCTGAGCATTGATGTTTGCTGGGATGCCCTCCAAGCCGACGGATGGACCGAGCCGCAACTGGCCAGCTTTCAGCAAGCGTGTCTGGACCTCGGCAGGCTACTGCCCCAGATGGCACGAACCGCCGAGTCCGAACGTGCGTGTCGCCTTTATGAGCTGGAGTGGTTCCGCTCGCACTCTTACCAGTCCTGGCTTCACCGCTACCAGGAACTCTCTCAGTCTTTCGGCATGGGGCAGCTTGTCCCGGAAAGAGCACCTCTTTTGCAGCAATGGGTCTTTCACCCGCTCTGGACATTCGCGTGGGCGGACCAGGAGGAACTGGAATACCTGCGCCAGACGCAACGCGAAGTGGAAAGTCTGCGGGGGGCTGCCCAGCAACAATCCTGGTTACGGTTGCAGGGGCAATTGACCGCACAATATCAAAGCTATCGCGCCCCGGTGGCAGCGTGGCGCTTCTACGGAGCTCTGCCGCTGGCGGATCGCCTGTCGGTCGTTGTCAACTCTGACAAAGTCTCGGAACCGGTTTACCCTTATCCCGATTTTACCAGAGCCTGGTTCACCAGCCTGAAAAGCCTGACGCTGCATCAGATGGTCATCACGGCCATCGCGCTCAAGCGGTATGACCTGAGGCACGGCCAACCGCCAGCCAACCTCGCCGCCTTGGCGCCGGAGTTTCTAAGCACAGTGCCCACCGATCTGATGGATGGCCAGCCGCTCCGATACCAACGGAATGCCAACGGCAGCTTTGTTCTGTATTCCGTAGGGGAAAACCTGAGGGACGATGGAGGCGACTTCGTTGTAGAACCCACCGATAACCACCGGTGGCAGGAGCAGTCGCCTTGGAGCGGGCGGGACTGGGTTTGGCCCCAGAGCGGAGCGGGTGTGAAGCATACAAGTTTCCAAAGTCGCAGCGAGTGAGCAGTCAGCATAGCTTGATGGAACTTTGATCGCCTATTGTGCTCCCGGTTGCTTGATCGCAGGCAGTTTGATGGTCCCCTAAATGAATTGATTCCTCTTAGCTCGCTTCCCGTAGCCCAACGCAGAGGCAGCAAACTCAAAAATCCGCCCCGTGGCGGTGCTTTGCAGCTCGCGACGGCGAACCGTCCCGCTTGGGGCCTCCATCTCGCAAGACTTGGGAAGTCCACTCCACGACATTCCGCCATTTTGAACAGAAGGTAACGGAGAAAACGAAGAAAAATGTTCCATCTCCGTTACCTTCGTTTGCTCCTGTCGAATTTCCGCAGTCGGGCCAGTGCTCAAGCGGCTTTCATAAGCCCGCTGTGCCCGGGGCGGCGCCGGAGGCTGCCACCATTTCGACCTGCAAGCATTAAAGTGATGCAACGGACTTTTAATCCGTTGAACAGGGAGCGTTACCCTGGCGGGCCACCATAGCCGGGTCGTCTAACTCATAGGACACCGCCCTTTGAAGGCGGCCGCGCTGGTGCGAATCCAGCCCCGGCAGCCAATTCAAGGGCGCGGCGTTTGTTGGAGCTTGTATGAAAAAACCCGAGCTCGCGTCGTAGCCGCCGACGCCGGATCCTCAAAATTCATCTTCGAGAATAACGCCCGGCAATACCCAGCCTCCTCACTTTGTTCGTAGCGACCGCGCGAACCATAGGCAGCCAGATAGTCGTTTTCATTAGAGTCATCATGGGGCAATTGGACCTTGGAGTGGTGGTAGCGGAAAGATGTTTGAAGGCATCATCCAAGGTTGCACTCACTCGGAGGATCCCGCTCTCTGGTGGGCAATCCGAGCTCGCCAGGCAATCTCCGGGTCAGCAACCGGTTTCCATTGGTCATCGCGAACGAGATAACTCACGCTCACGCCCGGGCGAATGTCCTCGGCGAGAATTTTGGATGGCACCACGATTCGCCCGGCCATGTCCTTGGCGGAGAAACTGATCTTCGTGACCGTCAATTCCGATTGAAGGCTGACGCGCAGATCATTCCGGTCTTTCCCACCCCAGTTGGGGGTAAAGCGTTCGCAAACCGCTCGGAGAGGAAAAACAATTCCTTGAAGATTGGTAGATTCGATGACGCGGTATTGCATCTCGGTGAAGCCGTTGTCAAATGGTGGTCCAAATCGCAAAATCTCACCCGGATCCTCCACGCCGGATTTGTGAACGTTCAACTCCATGCCGAACCCGTTACTGGTAATTACCAATTCCGAAAGAAACACATTCTCGAGGCCGAGATAAGAAGCTTGGTAGAAACCTTCGTTCTGAGGAGCATTGAAAATCTGCGGGCGGTAGTCGGGCAGATTGATGAACCTTCGCATTCGCTTGCTGTCAATCAGCGGCAGCTCGGGACGCGGACAAAGCGCCAGCCACGGGACCAACAACTCCGCCCGTCCAGGTATGGGAAAAGCACTTCGGCAAGCCGTGGCCATTGTCGTTAAGCCTTTGTTCGTACTACCCTCGAAAATGAGGTAGGAGCGGGTGCCATCCGGAATCCTCATGCAGTCTGCGACGTTTGTGATTCCTCTGGCCAGATGCAAGTAACTGTATCTGGCCTGCACTCGCCACCAGCCGTTGCTGTAAAGAAAAACCACGCTCGCGTCGGTCCGGTAATTGAGATTGGTGTCGGTTCTGAATTCCTGGGTTAAGAGTCGCCCCTCGACGACAAAGGGATGGACGGCAGTTTGTGCGGAAGCAGCGAGCGGCAATCGCACGAGGCAGGCGAGGACAATGACAGTCAGAGCGGTCAGCCAGGTTTTTGTTTTCGTTGGTGTGAGCATGCGGAGGTGAGCGTGCCCTTCATTTCAGAGAAGGAATCGCGGTTGATGGACGCATGGACTTCGGTTGTCGCGGTCATGTGATGCAGGGCAATTGGTAGATCAACTGTAAATCACCGGATGGCAATTCCAGCGGTTTTGGCGTTGTTCCCACCCGCATACTCATGCTGTAGTTTTCGGTGAGGTGGACGCGCAGTCAACGGGAAAACTTTCTCACACAGGCGCTTTACGCCGCTTCACGATGCGAACCGAAATTTGCAGTCGAGTTGCAGTGACTGTTGTCTTCGTGCGATGACGCGGACTGAAGCCCGCGCTCCAATCGCCCGGTGGTGAAATAGCATCACGTCTGGCCTACACCCAGAAGTCGAGGGGGCAGAGCCTTCCCGGGCGACCAACGATGGACCGGGGGGATTGGAGTGCTGGAGGAGTGGATCAGCGGCAACCCCCAGCCAACACCAGAGTCTGGCCCAGCAACACTCCATCAATCCACCGCTCACTTCTACCTGCCTCGTGGCCGCGCAAGTGATTGCTTGGGAAACAATCTGCAGGGGGTGTGGCCAAATTAGCAGCGTGCCGATCTCCGACACCAGCGGTTCGAGTGTGGTTTCCGGAGAGTCACCAACCCTGGAAAAACGAAGCCAGGCGTGGACGAAGTGAGCGTCTTTACCAGAGACAAGTTTTGCGCGACGGACCAAAAAATTACCCGGCAGCGAGGTGGGAACCCCGTGCCGGGTATGAGCGATTGAATCAACTATTCAGCGCTCAATTCTGAGCGTTGAAAAGCCCCTGCAATTCCGGATCGGTCAAGGCGCGACCGAATACCTGCACATCATCCACGTCACCCGTGAACCGCAGGCCGCAAGTGCCTTGGAAAGCACCGATGAAAAAACTGTCACTGGTGGGTAAATCATAGTTGATTGCGATGGGCGCTGGAGTTCCGCTGCCCACTTCGACTCCATCCACGTAAAGACGCACCGTCGCGCCATCGAATGTTCCGGCCACCAGGTGCCAGTTGCCATCCCACAAGGTCTGTCCCGCATCCGGTGAAACTGCCAACGATGCGCCGTCGGAAACGTAGAATTGCAATCCGCCGTTGGCACCCGTGAACAAGGCGTAGGAAGCACCGTCGCAGTCGGCTGCGCCTTTGGACAAAACATAGGCGAAATTCCCCGGCGAACCTTCGGAACGAACCCAGGCCGTCACCGTAACCGCCGGAGTTTCCAGCGCCGGAGTTGAAGCAACCTCGACAAAGCCCGCATCGTTGAAACTGAAAGCCTGACCGATTCGGCCCGGCACGAAACCCACCGGTTCGAGTGATGACAGGATCCCGTTATTGGCACCCAAGGTGTCGGCACCGCTGCCTTCCGCCTGCCACCAACTGGTGAGACCGAGGGGTGGAGCGGAGGCCTCCACGATTTTTCCGTTGTCACCAAAGGTGAGGAACGTCGGCACTGTCACCGAGACCAACAGGGTTCTGACCGGCCGGATAGACCGGGGCAAGACCACGGCCAGTCGCGACTCCACCATCCGCGTTCCCGGAACTTCGAACGGCCCTTTGACCGGTTGCAATCCCAGCATCTGATACTTCAAACCGCTGGTAACACCCACACCCGAGATGCCCTTGGCATAGACGATCGCAGCGCCCCGGAGCGAGCAGGGATCATCCATCGTGCAATCGCTGTTACGAGGCCTGAGCACCTCGGCCGCAACCTCCAGTTTGCCGGAAAACAGCACCCATTCCGGAGCACTGGTCTTGTCCACGTAGACCAGGCTCGTAAACGGGATTTCGGCCTTGCTGTTGACCGTGGACAGCGATCGGAGATTCGCCAGACCCGTCGCCCGTGCATCAGCGTTCGCCAGAAGCGCCAGCCCCGCCAGGGCGGGGAGGCAGCGCTGAACAATGCGCACACGCAAAGTCGTTTTACTGGAACATGCTCGTTCGCGTTGGTTCGTATTGCCGGTGACACAATTACTCATAGAAGTTTGCTCGTTCATTTAGGTTCAGTTTTTCATTCGTTCGCGAACCCTCGAATCGTTCTTAAACCCGCGATTCAAGCCGTGGCAACTTGTTGCACAACCGCGAACAGTCACTACACTTTTATCTCAGCCGGAAGGATTTACAATACGAATGCCTCCGAAGTCTTACCCCGGGGATTCACGGATTTGCGAGCCGGGAACAACCTTGCTTGCATTTCTCAAAGGACAACAATCAGTTCCATTCCCGGCGCGCTGGAGGATTGAGGCTGTCGCGTCGAGCGCAAATAACGACTGCCATTGAACGAGGTTTGAAGAGTGCTACGGACTACGACGCGGCTGACTGCAAGGTGTGACTGCATTTGTGAGAACGCAACCGGCCAAGACAGATTGTTGCACACTTATGAGTGCAATCACGAAGAAAGAGTTTATGCCGACACACTCCAGAGCAACTGTCCCAGTATTGATTGAACCGCAACTGGCAGGCGACCAGCCACAGAATGGAGAAATGGAGTGCTGGAACAATGGCGCAGTGGAAACCCGCAGGTCCCGCGAAAGTCTGCCCCAGCAATCCAACACTCTTTCAATCCACTCCTCAATTTTTTCTGACTCGTAGTGTAATCAGAAGCGCGCCGGTCTCTGACTTCGGAGGACCTGGTGCAAAACCAGGCGAGTCAGCCAATTCACGCGAGTGGCAACTTTGATTCCGCGCGCGTCGGGCCGTCGTGCAGTTTCAGCACCGCTTGCACCTCGGGATGAATCGCGAGATTTCCGACGTGCCGGATGAATTCACAGGTGGCCCAATCAGCGGAGCGTCGTTGATACTCGGCCTCCCATTTTTGAAATCGCTTTTCCGATTTGGCGTCCAACCACGGCCAGTGCGCCGGTTTTTCCGGCAGGCCACAGCGCCACGGCTTGGGAGTCAAACGCGCACGAAAACATTTTTGCGCGTGGCAAAGTTTCTGATACAGCGGGTCGGCCCCTAACGCCGTGAAAACCTCACTGACCTCCGCGGAATCCGCTTCGAAAAGATCACTCGTCGCCAAGAGGCGCAGTCCGGCGCGCGTGCGGTAAACCCGCCAGCCCCAATCAGGATGGTGGCGCGTCCAGTTCTCGATGCGCGTGAGCGCCTGGCTCTGTGGATTGTCGCGCGGCGCGGGTTCAGGTTTTCCGAAAAGCCTTTTGAACAACCCCCCGGAAGCTTTCGGCTCGGGCAAATCAATGTCCACGAACATCACGCGCACGGTATTCAGCACCTGACAGCCGTAGGAGTTGCGGGTGATCACCGCAATGGTTTCGTCCGAATCACTTTTAATCTCTTGCAGCACCAGCTCGCGAAACGGGCGATTGGGATAATAACCTCCATGCGCCGACAGTCGGTCGCCCGCCTGAAAGCGCTTTTCAAGTTGTTGTGCCGCCTGGTCCGCGAGGGTTTGCGCCTCGGCGAGGCTTTGCGCTGACCAGCGCCAGGTGAAGAAATCACCACTGCGACCTCTGGCCCAGAATGGCGGGAAATTCATGGGCGAGAAATTGGGCCTTTGACCGGAACACTGCAAGACCGTTTCAACAAAGAACAAACACCGAAACAAAACGTGTTTCGTTGGGTCGTTAAATCGTCGAACCGGGCAGAACCCCGCGCGTTGTTATCCGATTTAACGATTCAACGGTTTAGCGAATTAACGAACCATGAGTGACATTCTGAACAAGACGATTGTGCTGGTGCTCAACCGCAACTGGCAGGCGATCAACATTCGCACGCCGCAGGAGGCGTTCTGTCAACTGGCCACGAACGTGGCGACGGCACTGGACATCGAGGGTGAAAACCACATCCGCCCCGTCACTTGGGACGAGTGGATCACGCTGCCGGTGCGCAATGGCGATTATGCCGTGCGCACCGCGCGCGGCGCGATTCGTGTGCCAACGGTGATTGTGGCGGTGAACTACGCGCGCGTGCCCAAGAAGCGCCCGAAGCTCAGCGCGAAGAACATCCGCGAACGCGACGGCAACCGCTGCCAATACACCGGCCGCCTGTTGCACCCGACCGAAGGCAGCCTCGACCACGTTCTGCCGCGCTCGCGCGGCGGGGTGGACTCGTGGGAAAACCTCGTCTGGTCCGCGAAGGACGTGAACCAGCGCAAGGCCGACCGCCTCCCGCACGAAGCCGGCCTCAAGCTGCTGAGCGTCCCGCGCGCGCCGAAGGAACTGCCGGTGACGGCCCACCTGCGCAACGCCCACGGCGTCGCCGAATGGAAATTGTTCCTGAACGAGTGAACAACGGGAGAGCGGGCGTCAAAGCTCGCTCTCCCAATTATATTCAAATACCATCAAGCCGCTGAAATGAGCTTCAATCTGCCAAATCGGATGCAGGTAAGCGTCACCCTCCCACGTGACGAAAAGGGTTTAACTGCGCGGGAATGTCCTAAGTGCGAAAAAGTTTTTAGGGTAAAGTCTGGAGCTGGACTTACAGGAAAGAATCTTCCGTGTCATTGCGCTTATTGCGGCCACGTAGCAGGACACGATCATTTCTACACCAAAGAACAAATCAAATACGCAAAATCTGTCGCGATGAGAAAATTCGGCGACATGTTGCACAACGAGTTAGAGAAGCTCGAATTTGAAACTCAGCCGCAAGAGTTGTTTGGCATCACTGTCAGCATGAAGTTGCAGCCTCGTTCACCCGAACCAATTAGCTATTGCTACGAAACGAAACTTGAGACTGATGTAGTTTGTGACGCCTGCACCTTGGTGTATGCAATTTACGGAGAGTTCGGTTTTTGCCCTGATTGCGGTTCACACAACTCACTTACCATTCTTAAGAAGAACATCGAGTTTGTGGGTAAAATGCTCACCTTGGCGGAGAGTCAAGAGCGGGAGTTGGCTGAGCGTCTTGTCGGCGACTCATTGGAAAACCTTGTTTCTGCGTTTGATGGATTTGGCAGGGAGGTTTGCCGAGTAGCCGCTCCAAAAGCGGCAAAGCCTGATGAAGCAATTGACGTCAGATTCCAGAATCTTGCCGGAGCACGAAAGCGCCTTCAAAAACTATTTGGCTTCGACGTGTCTTCATTCATTTCGTCCGACGATTGGAAGTTTGTTTGCCGATGCTTCGAGAAGCGCCACCTATTGGCGCACAAGATGGGAGTTGTGGATGACGATTATGTGCAAGCTGCGAATGACCATTCGGCAATCGTCGGAAGAAAAATTTCAATCAACGCGACCGAAGTTCAAAGATTAGGGACTTTGCTTGCACAGTTAGGGACGCTCCTTTCAGAGCGGCTTCTTGGTTAGTTAATCTGTCCATGAATACCAAAGTTTCTCTTCGTCTCAGCGTGCCGAAACCTCGGGCGGAGCGCGGCAAATTCCCTGCGCGGCTGCATGTGTTGCTCGCACGCGACGCCAAAATCGGCCTGGTCATTCGGCGCGGGCCGTCCAAGTCCGTTTGCACCGTGCTGTGGAATCGGCAGCGCGACACGTTCAAGCTCGGCCAATGGCTGCGCGGGCGCATTTACGAACGTCGCTCCGACCTGTCGCCTGATGGAAGGCATTTCATCTACTTCGCCATGAATGGCCGCTGGAAATCCGAAACCAAGGGTTCATGGACGGCCATCGCGCGCGTCCCGTATCTGAGGGCCGTGAGCCTGTTTGCCAAGGGCGATTGCTGGCACGGCGGCGGAATGTTTTTGTCCGACCGCGAATTCTGGCTCAACGACGGTTACGGCCACACCGAGTTGAAGAAGTCGAACCACCTTCGACGGAATACGAACGGCCAGCCCAGGGAGTATTTCGGTGGCGAGTGCCTCACGGTTTATTACAACCGCCTGCAACGCGACGGCTGGACGATGTACGACGAGGAATATCAAGGCACGACGTTGTTCGAAAAGAAGCTGCCAAAAGGATGGCTGCTACGAAAGTTGGCGTTCTCAGAGATTGGCGCACCGCCGGGTCGCGGCTGTTACTGGGATGCGCACGAGTTGCGACACGAATCTACAAACACGGTTCTAGCTTTTCCAGAATGGGAGTGGGCGGATTTTGTAGATGGTCGCTTGGCTTTCGCAGTTGAAGGCAAGTTGTGCGCCGCAAGATTGGGACGAGGAAAACTTGTTGGCGAAAAACTTTTGCACGATTTGAACGACATGAAGTTTGAGGCGATTGCCGCGCCGTATTGATATGAACACCAAAGATTTTCTCCGGCTCGGCGTGCCGCTGGGTGAAGCCACGCGGCGCGCGACGGATTTTGTGGCCAAGCTCATCCTCGGCGGCGGCGACAAGTCGCGGTTGTATGAGGAGGTTGCGGCCATTGTCGCCAACCCCGGCGCTTTCCTTGACGACGCATTGCGGAAGGATTTTGCCAAGGCGTTGCTTTCGACACCTCACCCCGGCCCTCACCCCGGCCCTCACCCCGGTCGAGGCGGAGGGGGTGACCCACGCCGGCTTCCGGTGAAGTATCATCAGTGGGGCGACGGGCTGGAACACGAGGCGGTGATGCAGATGGAGAAGGCGTGTCTGTTGCCGGTGGCGGTGGCGGGCGCGTTGATGCCGGATGCGCACGTGGGCTACGGCCTGCCCATCGGCGGCGTGCTGGCCACGGAGAACGCGGTGATCCCGTACGCCGTGGGCGTGGACATCGCGTGCCGCATGAAGATGACGGTGCTGGACATCCCGGTGCGCGATCTCGAACTGAAACAGGACCGGCTCACGCACGCCATTGAGGCGGAGACACGTTTCGGCGTGGGGGCGTCGTTCCGCGAACGCCGTCAGCATGACGTGCTGGACGCGGATTGGTCGGTCACCGGTGTCACCAAGCAGAACCAGGACAAGGCGTGGTCGCAGCTTGGCACGAGCGGCAGCGGAAATCATTTCGTGGAGTTTGGGATTTTCACGGCGCATGGAGACATTGCGACGGGGGCGTCGCGGCCACTGCCACCGGGAACTTACGTGGCGTTGTTGTCTCACAGCGGCAGTCGCGGGACAGGCGCGGCGGTGTGTGATCATTACAGCAAGATCGCGTTCAACCAGTTCCCCGATCTGCCAGGCGAATTGAAGCGGCTCGCGTGGCTGTCGCTCGATTCCCAGGAAGGCCAGGAATACTGGAACGCGATGGAGTTGATGGGCCGATACGCGGCAGCGAACCACGCGTGCATCCATCATCACATCGCAAAACATCTCGGGGCGCAGTCACTGTTCGACTTGGAGAACCATCACAACTTCGCGTGGAAGGAGAAGCACGTGATTGATGGCGCGGAGCGCGAGGTCGTGGTACATCGCAAAGGCGCGACGCCAGCGGGCGCAGGTGTGCTGGGCATTATTCCCGGTTCGATGGCGACGCCAGGATTTGTCGTCAGCGGCAAGGGCAATGCCGAGTCGTTGAATTCGGCGTCGCACGGGGCGGGCCGCGCCATGAGCCGCAAGGCCGCGAACGAGAAGTTCAACTGGCAGGACGTAAATCGCTTCCTCAAACAGCAAGGCGTGAAGTTGATCAGCGCGGGCCTGGATGAAGTTCCCATGGCTTACAAAAACATCCGTGAAGTCATGGCGGCGCAGCACGACCTGGTAACCGTCCTGGGCGAATTCACCCCCAAACTGGTGAAGATGGCGCCCAGCGGCGAGCGACCCGAGGACTAGCCGGTACTCGCGTGTGATGGGTATCACACCCGTCCCGCAACCAGCCGAATGAAATCTGTCAAAGGTCACTCTGACGGTTAATCAAATGGGATTCTCAGCGTTCCCTTCAGCGCCGAGCGGGAGCGAATGCTCCCAACTTAATTCGCGCCGAGTTCGACGCCATGTGCCTGCAGCAGGCGCTCAACGCTCGCGGCGTGACCGATCTGGTTCTCAACTCCGATGCCCACGCGGATTACGGGGCGCCGGTGGGTTGTATGCTCACGTCGCCCACGCATGTCTATCCCGGCCCGGTCGGCGTGGACATCAAGTGCTCGATGAGTTTCTTGCAATTGAATCTGGCCGCGGATCAAGTCGCGGATAAAACAGTTCGCCGCCAGCGAAGTCGCCCGGCTCCAGGCCCGCTTCGTTATCTAAGATTCAGACACCAGTCTGCGCGGTGCGGCATAAACGACCAACCGTTCGCCAGTCGGCGGTCGCAGAGCCGGTTCAATTTGGAAACGATCTCCCGGCGAGATCCGCAGTTCGCGCAGCGCAGGGGATAGAGGATCGCCACGTCCGTCACTTCGAGCCGGACAGCGGATGGAGTTCGATCCGGCGAAAGTATATCTCGGCACCCTCGGACTGAAAAACGAGCCGCCCGGACTTGCGGCTGAGGTGCGTGACCCGGTTCACCTGCCTGCCATTTACAAAATAATCAATGGTATCGCCGGCGCACACCGCTTCAATGCGCGTCCATTCCCCGCCGGGGCTTTCCACGTCCTGCCGGCCGCGGTAGCCAAGCGTGTCGGTCCAATCCGGATCCCGACCCCACCAGTTGACGCGACCGGTTTCAAAGACCTTGGCGGCGCCCTTCGCGTCCCAGCAGGGTTCCCCATCGCGGTCATTGACGACGGTGGCGGTGGCAAAAGTTTTTTGAACCGTCCCGTCCGGTTCATAGCCGCCGAGCACGAGCAGGTCGCCCACGCCGCCCTGGATGATTTGAAATTCGTAGGAACGGATCCAAGGGCCGTTAAAGTCCTTGGAAAAATAATTTCCGTCGCGACCGGAGCCGTGCAGCAGCACACCACCGTCCTTGGCGGCGTTCGTGCGGCTGCCCCAGGTGGCCAGACCCCAGCGGAATTCGGCCACCAACCGGTAATTCGCGAACAGTTGCTTCGTGTAAAGCCCGCCGAAGTACTGTCCGCTGATGCGTATGGCCGGCGCTCCGTCCACCCGATCCACCACCGAAAAGACCCTGCTTGGGTCTTCGCGGTGATAATCCACAAGCCAGGTGTAAAAGGACGAAAGATCGTGACCATTGAAGAGTTGGATGACCTCGTGGGGGACGACGACCTCGCCGTCGGCAGCGGCGGCAGGCTCCGCTGCGAAACTGGTAATTGCGATCGAAAGAGCAAGGCAAAGGAGGCAGACAACGGTTCGCATCGCTGGCTGAAGCAGCCCCAGGGATCGCACGATCAATTGGACTTTCGCGGCTAAACGCATGACGATTTGCATGCGAGGAGATTGCGCGGCACTGGAACGGGTGTCAATGTCGGTTCAAGGGCGGGGACACTTCGTCGGAGCGAATGGTTGTACCCTCCAAAAGAAAGAGGGCCGCGGTTTGGCCGCGGCCCTCGGTGAACTTCAAACCTCGCAACGGTTACGGATTGACCACCCGGAAGAGTTGCGTGCCCGGACCGATCGGAATCGTGGCCGGACTGGTGGTGCCGCCGGGAACGGGTTGCCAGTTTGTGGCGCTGCCGAGGCCGGGGGTGGATTCCAAGTGGCCGCCGGCGGGCGACCAGGAGATTACGATGTTCCCGCCCGAAGTTGTGGCGGTCAGGTTTGCTCGAGGTGCGGAGGGCACGAAGCTCGAGTTGTAATCCGCATAATTCACAACCTGGAGGAAGCGAAGCGGATCGGGCAACTGACCCGTAATGGGATCCAGCGCATCATTGTTGTGTGCGGTCGTGCAGAGGCCGACATAGACGGTGGCCGGCAATGCGGTCATCTCGCCCACCAACGCCGGCGTATTCGTTGCCAGCAGCGTCCAACTGACGCCATCGGTGGACCGATAAGCTCGTATTTCTTGACCGACACGCGCCAGGCGCACCCAAGCATTGGGGTATGTCGGTGCGGGCCGGGCAACGAAATCCCAAGCAGCGGAAGCACCGGCGGTCGTGTTACGCGCGTTGCACTCGACGAAGCTGGCGCCAAAACCACTGCTATCCGGGGCTTGGATGCCGTCGGACGCGAGGGGGTCGTTGACGATGTTCCAGTTACGGCTGTTGGACGCCAGCGACTCACGGACCATCAGGCCACCTTTGGCCCAGTTGGAGGTGTGCTTGGTGTCCACCTGACGCACGACCACATCGAAGTCGCCGGTCTTCATTTCGTAAGCGAAGTTGAAGCCGTCGTCGTTGTTCCAAACGTCGCTGCCTTCGCACGCGATGTTGTAGCCATTGGGAGCAAAGCCGAACATCTGGCCGGGCACGGCCGGATCGGTGCCTGGGGTTGCCCCGATATCTTCACAGACAAGTTGCGACATGATGACCGACTGGGTCGTATTGGCGACTTTGGCCCCGCCACCCAGCCCGGACACATTGCCGTTAATGGTCACATTGAAGGGGAACGTGGGAGTGCCGGACACCTTCAGTTGGACGCTCCGGTAGTCGTTGCTGTTGACCGTCACGCTGTCAATGGTGAGACCTCCACCCAGGACGTAGGTGCTCGGCTGACTGAGCAGGCCGGGATCCATCGCTGAATCAAACGCCACGGTAACGAGGGTGTAGGCCTGACCGACGAACGGAACATAGCTGTTGTTCGTGTAATACAACGAATAGACGAAGTTGGGGGTATTCGTGATCACCGTGAGCGTCGCCGGAGCGCTGTTGCTCCAGATGGGGTTGAGGCTGTCATCCGCATAGCCCAAGGCCCGCATCTTGCAGGTGAACACGGCCCCGTTATCGCTCGGAAGGAACGGACTGGATAGCGTTAGTTGAGAGCCAGTCGCACCGGGGATATCCACACCGTTCTTCTGCCATTGGAAGGTCATATAATTCCAATTGCCGATGAACGGCCGAACGTCTCCCGTGATCCCGATCGGGGTCTGCGAATCGGTCGCGCCCGCCGCGTAGAAGGACACCGTACCCGAGGAGGAAGATCCAACCGGCGCCGGATTCGTGGGCTGTTGCGTGAAGGCGACCCAACTGCAACGCGGCGCGTACATCGCCAGGACATTGCCTTTGAACGCAGTGTCCGAGCCATCGGTCGGGTCGGGGTCGGAGAAGCGCTTGTAATTCACTTCAACATTGTCACCGCCCCCACCTTCGGTATGAACCACCTCGACATAATACTTTTGCCCGGCGGTCAGTGAAATACCAGCCGCGTTGGGAATGGTGGTGCCACCATCCGGCGACCAGCCGTCGGAACGCTTCTGCGTGAGGCTGCTGCCGCCACCGCTGCTCAGCCAGTGCCAAGGATCGCTCCAAGCAGTTTCCTGCGCGATGAGACGCTTGGTCGCTGGCGTGTCGTCCGTGCCGAGATACAGGTCCGAATTGTCGTCGGAATTGACGAAGAACACATATTTATCCGAGGTGGGCGGAATGAAGAAGCCGCTGATGCGACGGCCGTAGCTATCGCCGGTTTCGTTGTTCACACTGGCCTCAAACGCGGGCGAGGTGGTTATGTAAGTCGGCGAGCCGGCGGTTCCCGCCTGAATCTTGTCCTTGTCGCTGCCGGCCCAGAACTCAACCTTGGCCCAGCCCTTTTCGAGTACGGCGGTAATCACCGTGAGGGTGGCGGTGGGGCTACTGGTGATGGAAAGTCCACCTTCCTGCGTGGCGGCAACAACGTAAAAGGTGTCGCCATTATTGGCCGGAGTCGTGAGTCCGGTGTTCAAGGTTGGACCGGTTGCGCCGGCGACGGGAGCGCCGTTACGATACCACTGATAGGTTGGAACCATTTCGCTGTCCGTACTGGCTGATGAATAGAATGTGGTGCTGTCGCCTTGGTAGGCGCTGGAATCGGTCGGCTGTGTGGCCCACGTCAAGGTCGTGGTCGGCGGGGTCAGGAGCACCAAGCCGTTGGTCATGA
This sequence comes from uncultured Bifidobacterium sp., assembly GCA_964561105.1. Lineage (GTDB taxonomy): Bacteria > Verrucomicrobiota > Verrucomicrobiia > Limisphaerales > JADLHS01 > JADLHS01. The sequence continues at coordinate 23,645 of CAZLOH010000022.1, forward strand.
GACTGGGGACGCCATTCGTGAAGACGAGCGGCCAGTTCGGATCATTATAGACCTGATTGTAGGTCTGGTAGGTGACGCCGAAATTGTCTCCGCCGCCGCCGTTGTGATGCACCATTTCGATATAGTATGGGGTGCCGGCAGTCAGAGCGTAGCCGTTGGCGCCAGGCACGGTTATGCCGTTATCCGGCGTGAAGGTATCTGAGCGCGTCAGAGTGCCATCGCCGCTGCTGGTCAGCCAACTGCGAGTACCCGCCCAGGAGGTTTCCTGTGCGATCAACTGCTTGTGAGCAGGATTATTGTCCGTGCTCAGGAAGAGATCGGTGTCATCATCGCAAGCGAGGAAAAAGATGTAATTGTCGGTGGCTGGCGGAATGAACCAGCCGCTGTGGCGGGTCACATAATTATCACCCAAACCACCGTTGCTATCGAGAGCGGCCAACCGGGAAATCGAGGTGGCCGGGGGCACGTTGCCGGCTTCAACCAAGGCGCGATTGACGCCGGAGCTATGGAAGAATTCCTGCTTCAAGCCGTTGGTGTAGTAGAGCGCACCCGGCAGGACGGTGACGATGCCTGTGGCGCTGTTCATGCCGGTAATGGTCGTGTTATACGGCGGCAAAATAGTGGCCTTGCAGTAATACTCGGCCCCATTTTCGGCCGCATCAAAGGGATTGACCAAGTGCGTATAAGAAAGGCCCGTTGCGTTGGGAATGGCCGTGCCATTCTTGTACCATTGATAGGAGGTGTAGCTGCCGCCAACGACCGGAGGATTCGCATTGTTGGTGGTGGCGAAACTGAATGACGCCTCAGAGCCGGCGTAAACGGAGGTGTTTGTAACCTGCACCGAAGCCCCAATCACGGTGGGGGCGGTGACGGCGGGGAACGTCACATTGAGGCCTTCAAAGGCTGCAGTGGCAATTTGTCCGGCGCCGTTATTATGGGACGTAACAGCCAGCCCAACCGTGACGAGATCCGGCCAAGCCTGGCCAAAGCCATTGTCCGTACTGGATGTGTCAATCGTCGAGAGGGTGGTGAAGGTGACGTTGTCGAAGCTGTAGGCGATTGTGAAGCTGTTGTTGGTGCGGGCCAAACGGAGCCACACATTGGGATAGGCGGGTGTGGCGGTCGGACCGGCATTGCCCGCGCCCCCTCCCCGGGCGGGGCGATACTGCGGACCAATCTGATTTTGACCGAGGGCGCGAGTGGTCATGGTGGCGATGAAACCATCATCGGCCTGCGGGCCCGCGGTTGGGTCCGACCAACGCACCATCAACTCGGCCTTGGTCCAGTTGTCCGGGCCCTGCAGGTCGGTACACTTCACAGTGGCAACCCATTCAGAGCCACTGGCCCATGCGTAGTAGTAGTAGCACTGGTCGGAGTTACCCCAGATATCACCACCGCCGCCGGTAATGGTGAGGGAACCTCCACCGTTATCAACGATGGAACCCGGCTCGGCCGGACCTCCCAGATCGGTGCCGGTAAAGAATTGTGCGTGGGCGGCACTGGCCACAAGCAGCAAGGCGCATATTGCGCCAGTGGAACGTAGTTTGAATTTCATGACTGTTTTTTTTGGGGTGGGTTACTGGTACTTTTTCAGGCTGGCCGCCCGATTGGGTGGCTCAACCCGAAACAAGACACCCGGTAAAAAAGCGTTGTCTGAGAACAACACCCTCTCTGACCGGGCACAACGCAAGCAATTCTCCGCCGGACGCAAACAAGTAGCGCACGGCTTACCGCAATTTCGCATTTGGAGAATGGCTTGATGAGAGACTTGATAACCGAATCGCCTTTCATTGTCAATGGAGTTGTCCTTGGGGGCGGGATTTTTTTTGGGGACACGATGGGGACACGATGCGCGATGGATGATTCTCACCGGATTGAGATTGCGAATTAGTGGAAGCGTGGCATAAATAAAATCATCACTAGAAACACTGCGTTGTATTACCGGCGGATCAGCGCAGAGCCAAAAAGCAATCAGCCCCCGGAAATGAAGCATGTTGTTATTCACATTCCGGAGAACTGTTAAAGGAGAAGCCTCCCGATCCATTTTACCCTTTGCCATGAATTCAAAAGTAAACCACCCGACGCCAATCGAAATCCACCCGACACGAACCAAGGCAGGAACAACGGTGGCTCCCAGACCCGGGCAATGGCTGAAACGCGGACTGATCACAGTGGCACTCGCAGGGTTGAGCGCGATGACGCCCGCCCGGGCGCAACTGGCACCCGGCTGGAGCGACGCCGATATTGGCGGCCCCGCGCAGGCGGGATCTGCCGCGTATTCCGCCGGCAACTGGACGGTGACCGGAGGCGGCGCCGATATCTGGAATGCGGCGGACCAATTCCATTACGCCTACACAAACTCGACGGCCAATGAGGTGGTGATTGCCCGTGTGGGCACGGTGGAGGAAACCGATTCCTGGGCCAAAGCCGGAGTCATGTTCCGGGAGAGCACGGCCGCCGGCTCGAGGTTTGCCAATGTGGTGATAACGCCCGGAAACGGAGTTAATTTTCAATGGCGGGCCAACACCGACGGGGGTTGCGGTTATTCGCAAGTGAATGGAATCGTGGCCCCGATCTGGGTAAAGCTCGTGCGCAACGGCACGGACTTTAGCGGGTATTACGGTTCCGACGGCACGGCCTGGAGTCCGATCGGACCCAGCCAGACGATTCCAATGGTGAGCGCCGGACTGGCCGGATTGGCGGTAACCGCCCACAATGACGCCGCCCTCAGCACGGCCACCTTCAGCAGCGTGACCGTTTCCAACGTGCCGGCGGTGGCGGGACCGATCTTTGGCGTCTATCGCGAGATGTGGACCGGATTAGATCCCGGGCCGGGCAACACCTTGGATGTCCTTACCAACACGGCGTACAATCCGAACTGGCCGGACAACCCCAACGCAGCTTACACGAAGATTTACACCGATTTTGAAACGGGCGTGAATATCGGCCTGGATAACTACGGCCAGCGAGTCCGGGCCTTCGTCGTGCCGCCCGTGAGCGGCAACTACATCTTTTGGATTTCCAGCGATGACAGCTCGATCCTGTTCGTCAGCAGCGATGAATCCGCCGGCAACAAAAGCCAGAACGCCTGGGTCAGCGCCTGGACGAACTCGCGCGAATGGTCCAAAGAACCCAACCAGCAGGGCGCGCCCGTGTTTCTCGAGGCCGGACGCCGTTATTATCTCGAGGCACTCATGCAGCAAGGCGGCGGGGGCGACAATCTGGCGGTGCGCTGGCAACTGCCCGACGGCAGTTTCGAGGAGCCACTGACCGCCACCAGCGCCGCCGGCACCCGGCTCATCCCGTTCGATGGCGTGGATTTGCTCCCCGGCATTTACGCGCAAACGACCAGCGGCAGCGCCGTGGAGGGGACGGACTTGACCTTGTCGCTCTTGGTCACGAACCACTCGACCGTGTCGTACCAATGGCGATTGAACGGTGCGAATCTCGCCGGCGCGGCCGCTCTCAAACCGTTTTTCACCGTGAGCAATCTCAGTGTGTCGCTCAACAACGGCCAGATTTACAGTTGCGTCGTTTCCGATTCCGCCGGTTCCGTGACCAGCGCGCCGGTGACGTTGACGGTGACGCATGACGCCACACCTCCCACCGTGGTGCGCGTCTCGAATCTGGGGTCAACCAATGTGCAGTTGGTCTTTTCCGAGCCGGTCGAACTGAGCAGCGCCACCACGAAAGGGAATTATGTCTTCACCAACGGCCTGCCCGTGAACGCCGCCGCCCTGTCTCCCGACAACACCACCGTGAGCCTGACCACGGCGGCGCTGGTCTATGGCAGCAACTATACGATCGTGATCAACAACGTGCGCGACCGCGCCAGCACACCCAACACCATCGCTGCGAACACCAAGGTCAGTTTTACCGCCACCTACTTTACGTCGCAAGACATCGGCAATCCGGGGATCGCTTCCGCAGCCACGCCCGTGGGTCTCAACGGCATGGATGTGGTTGCGGCCGGCTCCGGCATCGGTGGGACCTCCGATCAAGGCAATTTGCAATATCAACTGCGCAGTGGTGACTTCGACATCAGCGCCCGCGTGGCCGGGCTTTCGCCGGTGGACGTATGGGCCAAAGCGGGATTGATGGCGCGCGAAACCCTCGATCCGACCAGCCGCTTTGTCGCGAGTCTAACGACCCCGGCCATGAATGGCTCGCTCTTCGAGTCCCGCACCGTGCCGGGGAGCGCAAGCACTGCGAGCGGGAATTTCCCCGCCAATTATCCCAACACCTATTTGCGCCTCCAGCGCGTCGGCAATGTTTTCAACGGTTATGCGAGCTACGACGGCCAGACCTGGAGCCTGCTCGGCAGCGTCAATCTCGCCCTGCCCAGCCAGCTCTATGTGGGCTTCGTCGTCAGCAGCCACAATCCCACCCAAACCACGACGGCTCAATTCCGCGATCAAATGAACGTCGCCGGCGGCATCATCGCCACTGAGGCGAGTCCGCACGAACCACTCGGCCCCTCGGCCCGGACCACGCCCATTGTCATTTCCGAGATCATGTACAAGCCGGCGGCGCGCGCCGATTTGAAGAATCTGGAGTTCATCGAACTTTACAATTCGAACCCGTGGTTCCAGGACATCAGCGGCTATCGGCTGGTGGGCGGCAATTTGAGTTACACGTTTCCGGCGAACACCAAGCTGGCCGGCGGCTCGTTCCTGGTGGTGGCGGCCGCGCCTGCCGACGTGCAATCCGTGTATGGGCTTTCCGGGGTCTTCGGGCCGTACACCGGCAGCTTGAAATCGTCCGACACCCTGCAACTGCTCGATGAACAATCCGCCGTGTTGCTGACAATTCCGTATGCGGATGAGTCCCCGTGGCCGGCGGCTGCGGATGGCGCGGGACATTCACTGATCCTCGCCAACCCGACATACGGCGAAGGCAATCCGCGCGCCTGGGGCATCAGCGACGTGGTCGGCGGCTCGCCCGGTCAGCTCGATGCCTATCACCCCAGCCCGCTCCGCAACGTGGTCATCAACGAATTTCTCGCGCACACCGACCCGCCCGATTACGACTACGTGGAGCTTTACAATCACGCGAACCAGGCCGTGGACATTTCCGGTTGCATCCTCACGGACGACGCGGCGACGAACAAATTTGTCGTCCCGCCCGGGACAACGATTCCCGCGCGTGGCTTCAAGATGTATAACGAAACCGCGTTGGGTTTCCGCCTCGATGCCGCCGGAGAAACCATCTACTTCAAGAACCCCGACCAAAGCCGGTATCTCGACACCGTGCGCTACGGAGATCAGGAAAACGGCGTGGCGTCCGGGCGCTGGCCGGACGGAGCGCGCGATTTCTACCGGCTGAACTCCAAAACGCCCGCCGCCGCCAATGCCGCGCCGCGCCCCAGCGACATCGTGATCAATGAATTGATGTACGAGCCGATCAGTGGCGACGACGATCTTCAGTACGTCGAGCTTTACAACCGCAGCGCGAGCGCCGTGTCGCTCGCGGGCTGGCAGTTGTCCGACGGCATCAGCTTCACCTTCCCCGCCGGCATCGTAATGCAGCCGGGCAACTATCTGGTGGTCGCGCGCAACGCCGCCAAACTGCGGCCCAATTATTCGAACCTGACCGTGGCGAATTGCCTCGGCGATTTTAGCGGCAAACTTTCGCACAGCGGCGAACGCATCGCGCTGACCATGCCGGACATCATCACCTCCACCAACGGTCTCGGCCAGGTGACGACCAACCAGATTCACATCGTGGTGAATGAAGTGACTTACGACAAGGGCGGGCGCTGGGGGCAATGGGCCGCCGGGGGCGGAAGCAGCCTGGAGTTGACCGATCCGAATTCCAACAATCGCCTCGCCGCCAACTGGGCGGACAGCGACGAGACCCAGAAATCCGCCTGGACCAACATCGAAACCACCGGCGTGCTCGACAACGGCGCCAATTACGAATCCTCCATTCTGCACGCGCAGATTGGCCAACTGGACGTCGGCGAATGTCTCGTGGACAACATCGAGGTGCGCTCCGGCACCGTGGGAGCGAATCTGGTCACCACTCCTGACTTCGAGTCGGGCCTGGGCACCTGGTTGTTGCAGGGTGATCACTCGCGTTCCAGCATTGAGGCTGGCGGTTACCCTGGCGGGTCGGGCCAGGCGCTGCACATTCGGTGCAGCGGTCATGTGTGGACCGGGGCAAACTCCTGTCAGGTGGCGCTCAACGCCAATTCCCTGGCGTCCGGTCAGACCGCAACCCTCCGCTTCAAGGCGCGCTGGCTGCGCGGCTGGCCGGAGGCGCTCCTGCGCGTGAACGGCAACTGGCTCGAAGCCACGGGCCGGCTGCCTGTGCCCACAAACCTCGGCACGCCGGGATCGGTCAACAGTCGCGCCCTGGCCAACGCCGGTCCCGCGATTTACGAGGTCACCCACACGCCGTCCCTGCCGGCGGCCGGTCAGGCCACCGTGGTCACCGCACGGCGACACGACGCCACCACCGTGCAAAGTTTCACGCTCAACTACCGGATTGACCCCGCCACGAGTTACACCACCGTCCCGATGAAGGATGACGGCACCGGCGGCGACGCCATCGCCGGCGACGGTTTGTTCAGCGCCACCATTCCGGGTCAAAGCGCTGACACCGTGGTGGCATTTTATCTTGCGGCCACGGACAACAGCTCGGGCACCAGCCGCTTCCCGGCGTTGGTGGATGATCGCGCCCCGGTGCGGGAGTGCGTGGTGATGTTTGGCGATGGCAATCCCGCCGGCAGTTTTGGCGTGTATCACCTGTGGATCACACAAACCAATGTGACCCGGTGGAGTCAACTGCCCAACCTCAGCAATGAGGTCCACGACGGCACGTTCGTCACCGGCAGCCGGGTGATTTACAACATGCAGGCGCGGTTCGCCGGCAGCCCGTACCATCAAGGCTTCAACACGCCCGACGGCAGCCTGTGCCATTACAAATGGATCTTCCCCGATGACGATGAGCTGCTGGGCGCGACTTCGTACAACAAAATTCATCAACCCGGCAACGGCGCGGGCGATGATGCCAGCATCCAGCGCGAGCAACTGGCCAACACCTTCCTGCGCGCTTTGGGCGTGCCCTGGCTCAACCGGCGCTACGTGGTCGTGTATGTGAATGGCAACCGCCGCGGCGGACTGATGGAAGACACGCAGACACCGGGCGGCGACATGGTCAAGGAACATTTTCCGAATGACGACGGTGGCTGGCTCTACAAGATGCAGCCGTGGTTTGAATTCGGCCCGAACCCGAGCGGTAGTTACATTCCCTTCGACAACGCCTCCTGGTGTACGCTGAACTCCTACACAACCACCGGCGGGGCCAAGAAGACGGCGCGTTACCGCTACAATTATCTGGTGCGGCGCACGCCGGGTTCGGCGAGCGATTACAGCCGGGTCTTTTCGCTCGTGGACGCCGCCAGTTCGGCCGGCACACCCAACTATGTCGCCAACATGGAAAATCAGGCCGACATGGAGAATTGGATGCGCGTGTTTGCCGCCAATCACGCGGCGGGCAACTGGGACTCCTTCGGCGCCAACAACGCGCAAAACCTGTACGGCTACGTCGGCACCCAGGGCACGAAGTACTCGCTGATGATGTTTGATTTCAACATCGTCATCGGAAACAGCGGCTCGTGGGGCCCCGGCCAGAATCTTTTCTCCGTCAACGGCGCGGATCCAAACATGAGCGCCATTTACAACGAACCAACCTTCCGGCGCATGTATTGGCGGGCGTTGCAGGAATTGGTGAACGGTCCGCTCGACGTCGCCAACAGTGGTCCGTTGCTTGATGCCAAGTTCAACGCCTTCACCGCCAACGGCGTGGCCGCCGAAAACCCGAATGCGGCCATCAAATCCTGGCTCACCCAGGCGCATGACAGCATCGCCGCGCAACTCGCGGGGGAGAACGCGAGCAGCTTCACCGTCAACTCGACGGTCACCATCAATCAGGGTGTGGGAACCGTGACCGGCACGGCGCCGGTGAACATCAAAACCATCCGGATCAACGGCGTGGAATATCCGGTCACCTGGACGAGCGTCACGGGTTGGCGCGTCGCGGTGCCGTTGCAGCCCGGCAACAACCCGCTCAGCGTGGTGGGCGTGGACATTCACGGCCAGCCGGTGCCGGGTTCCAGCGGGAATGTGAACGCGACTTACAACGGCAGCAACCCTTCCCCCGTTGGACAGGTTGTCATCAATGAGATCATGTTCAACCCGGTCGTGCCCGGAGCCGAGTTTGTCGAGCTGTACAACAACTCCAGCGCCTACACGTTCGATCTGTCCGGCTGGCAGTTCAACGGTTTGTCCTACACCTTTCCGCCGGGTTCCTCGATTGCGCCGCACGGTTATCTCACGCTGGCCGCCAATCCCGGAGCGTTTGCCGTGGCGTATGGCGCGACCGTGCCGGTCTTTGACACCTTCAACGGCTCGCTCCAGAACAACGGCGAGACGCTGACACTGATTCAACCCGGCGTCAGCGGCGGCGCCGATGTGGTCGTCGCCAAGGTGCGCTACGAGGGCACCGCACCGTGGTCGCCCACCGCGCCCGGCTCGTCCCTTCAGTTGAAGGATCCCCAGGAGGACAACTGGCGCGCCGGCAACTGGACCGCCGTCGCCGCCGGCAACAATGGCTATGCCTCGCCGCAATGGATCTTCGTCTCCACCAACATTCCCGCCACCTCCAGCGCCCTTTACCTGTATCTAGGCTCGGCGGGGGACATCTACCTGGACGATTTGAGCCTCGTGGCCAGCGGCGGCGGGCCCAACTTGCTCGCCAATGCCGGTTTTGAATCGGCCTTGAGCGGCTCCTGGAATTTGACCGCCAACTTCAGTGGCTCCTTTGTCAGCGCCACGGAGAAACATTCGGGCGCCACGAGCTTGCACCTGATCGCCACCGCCGCCGGCAGCGGGGGCGGCAATTCGGTTTATCAAAACATCACTCCGGCGCTGACCCTGGGAAACAATTACACCTTGAGCTTCTGGTATCTGCAAACCACCAACGGCGGCCCCCTCACGGTGCGGTTGTCCAACTCGGCCAACCCCGCCACCGTCAACCCGGCCCCGCCGCTGCTGTTGACCGGGACGCCGGCCACTCCCAGCCAGGCCAACAGCGTGCTCGCCTCGCTCACGCCGTTCCCGTCGCTGTGGATCAATGAAGTGCAGGCGGACAATTTGACGGGCCTCACGAACAGCGCCGGCCAGCCCGCGCCCTGGATCGAGATTTACAACCCCGGCTCCAGCGCCGTCTCGCTGAACGGCCTCTATCTCGCCAACAATTATTCCGCGCTCACACAATGGGCCTTTCCGGCGGGAGCGGTGATTAATCCCGGTGAGTTCAAGGTGATCTTTGCCGATGGTCAGACCGGCCTCTCGACGTTGGCGGAACTGCACACGAGCTTTGTCCTCGCCAGCGGCTCCGGCGGAGTGGCCTTGACCCGGTCGGCCAACTCGGAGTTGCAGGTGCTCGACTTTGTGAACTACTCCAATGTGGGCTTCGATCATTCCTACGGCTCGTTCCCGGATGGGCAAAGTTTCGACCGGCAGGAATTCGCCTATAACACCCCCGGCGATCCCAATGACGGGACCCCCGTGGCTTCGAGCATCCAATACTCCGTCGCCGGCGCCACCTATGCCCAGAGTTTTGATGCGTTGCCGAATCCCGGCGCCAGCTCAGTCAACGCGGACAATCCCGTGACGATCAACAGCGTCACCTACTCGTTGGCGAACCCATACGACTTCGCCTTTCCGGTCATCGCGACCGGAAACGTGGGCGGGTTGGGCCTGGCGTCGCTGGCCGGCTGGTATGGTTTGGGTGTGGCCGACGCGCGCTTTGGTGCGACCGCCGGCGATCAAACCACCGGCGGCCAGAACAGCTTCGGCCAACCCGGCAGCGCCAATCGCGCGTTGGGCTTGCTCGCCACCAGTTCAACGGGCACGACCGCGTTTGGCGCGAAGTTCATCAACCAGACGGCGCAGACGCTCAAGTATGTTACGCTCCAGGCAACCGGCGAACTCTGGCGACAATCAGACAAGGCCAAAACACTTAAATGCTATTACCTGATTGATCCCACTGCTGCGGCGGCCTTCTCCACCAATTTCACCGCCCTGATCCCCGCGTTGAATGTCAGCTTCCCGACCGTTCCGTCGGCTACGGGCGGCGTGGCCGTGGATGGCACGACGCCGGCCAACCAAACCAGCCTCAGCGTGAGCAACCTGGCCATCGGCGATTGGCCTCCCGGCGCGGCGCTCTGGATTGTTTGGGAGATGACGGACCCGGCCGGGAAGGCGCAGGGGTTGGCCATTGATGACTTGACGTTCTCGGCCAGTGCCACCATCGGCGCTCCCGCAAACACCCCGCCGGTGCTCACCGTGCCCGGCGCTCAGGTGCTCAACGAATTGACTCCGTTGAACGTCACCAGCACCGCCACGGATGCTGACGTGCCAGCGAACACGCTCACTTTCAGCCTGCTCAATCCGCCCAGCGGCATGACAATCAATGCTACCAGCGGTGCCATCACTTGGACACCGACCGAAGCCCAGGGTCCGACCATCAATCTCATCACGGTCAAGGTGCAGGACAATGGGGTACCACCGCTCAGTGACACCAACTCCTTCACGGTCACCGTCAACGAGGTGAACAGCGCGCCCACGTTGCCGACACAGCTCGACCGCACGATCAATGAATTCGCGACGCTGACCGTGACAAACACCGCAACGGACACCGATCTGCCAGCCAACACCCTGACTTACTCCCTGCTGACCGCGCCCAGCGGAGCGAGCATCTCAACCAGCGGCGTCATCACCTGGACGCCGACCGAAGCCCAAGGTCCGACCATCAATCTCATCACGGTCAAGGTGCAAGACAACGGAGTGCCGCCGCTCAGCGACACCAACTCCTTCACCGTCACCGTCAACGAGGTGAACAGCGCGCCCACGTTGCCGACACAGCTTGACCGCACGATCAATGAATTCGCGACGCTGACCGTGACAAACACCGCAACGGACACCGATCTGCCAGCCAACACCCTGACTTACTCCCTGCTGACCGCGCCCAGCGGAGC
>CAZLOH010000022.1:34791-78172 GCA_964561105.1 uncultured Bifidobacterium sp.
ACACAGATCAACCGTACGATCAATGAATTGACGACGCTGACGGTGACGAACACCGCAACAGACACCGATCTGCCGGCCAACACCCTGACTTACTCCCTGTTGACCGCGCCCAGCGGAGCCAGCATCTCACCCAGCGGCGTCATCACCTGGACGCCGACCGAGGCCCAAGGCCCAAGCGTAAACACCTTCACAACGCGTGTCGTGGATAACGGTTCGCCCGCTTTCAGCGACACCAACTCTTTCACCGTCACCGTCAACGAGGTGAACAGCGCGCCCACATTGCCGACACAGATCAACCGTACGATCAATGAATTGACGACGCTGACGGTGACGAACACCGCAACAGACACCGATCTGCCGGCCAACACCCTGACTTACTCCCTGTTGACCGCGCCCAGCGGAGCCAGCATCTCACCCAGCGGCGTCATCACCTGGACGCCGACCGAGGCCCAAGGCCCCGGCACGAACACGATTACGACGCGTGTCGTGGACAACGGCACACCGGCATTGAGCCAGACGAACAGCTTCACCGTGGTGGTCAACGAGGTGAACACGCCACCCGTCCTGACACTGCCTGCCGATGCGAGTGTCAACGCCCTGGTGCCTTACAGTGCGGCGGCATCGGCAACGGATGCGGACCTCCCCGCAAATGCGCTTACCTTCGCGCTGGTTTCCGGCCCGACCGGACTGAGCGTTTCGACCAGTGGCGCGATCAACTGGACTCCGAGCGTCGCCCAAAGTCCGAGCACCAATATCGTGAAGATCCGTGTGACGGATTCCAACCCGCAGGCCGTCAACGCCACCGCTTTGAGCGTTACCAACAGTTTCCAGATTATCGTCATTGAAGGAAATACCCCGCCGGTGTTGGCGACGATTCCCGATACTTACGTCATTCTGGGCCAGACTTTGAGTTTCACCGCCAGTGCCACGGACAATGATCAACCACCGCAAACACTCACCTACACGCTGGATGCCGGCGCTCCGGCGAACGCCGCCATCAACCCCGCAACGGGCGCGTTCAGTTGGACGCCGACCATCGCGCAAGTGCTGAGCACCAACCAGATCACCATCCGCGTCACCGACGATGGCACGCCGCCCTCGAGCAGTCCCCGGAGTTTCACTGCGACCGTGCTCAATCCGCCCACCGTCACGGCTACCAGTCTGGTCGGGGATACGCTCACCCTGAGTTGGCCGGGCGTGCCGGGCAAGATGTATCGCGTCCAATACAAGAACGACCTCGCTGCGGGCACCTGGACCACGCTCGGCTCCGATCTGCTGGGCGCCGGCAGCCCGCTTTCCATCGAAGTGGACGTCACCGCCACGCCGAAACGGTTTTATCAAATCGTGGTGCTGCCGTGAGCGTAAACCGGTGAGCGTTTCGGACGTCACCGATTGAAGGCCGGAAACTTGCAGTCTCCCTGAAGTTTGGAGTTTGGAATTTGGAAGTTTGCCCCAGCGGTTGTCTGCCCGGGGGCGGGCTATTCGGGAGGAGTCGCGCGGTGGCTATTCGCACCGGCGACGTCACCGCTCGGAGGCGTCGCCAACTTGGCTTCCTCCGCCAAGCGCGGATTCTTGGCGCGTTTATTCCGGGGGAGCGGACTGATCATGAGACTGATGCCGCGCCCGACCAGCTTGGGCGCAAAGTCAGGATGCCCGAACGCCTCCAGTTCCGTAATGAATTTCTTGACCACCTCAAAACCGAACTCGGTGTGCTGCATCTCGCGACCGCGAAAACGCAACGCGACTTTCACCTTCATGTCTTCGCACAGAAAATCAATCGCATGGCCGACTTTGACCGAGAGATCGTGCGGATCAATGCGCGGGCTGAGTTGCACTTCCTTCACCGTGGAGGCGTGCTGATGTTTCTTGGATTCCTTGTCCTTTTTAGCCTGCTCGTAGCGGTACTTGCCAAAGTCCACAATCCGGCAGACCGGCGGATTGGCGGTCGCCGCGACCTCGACAAGGTCCACCCCGTGCTGCCGCGCCAGCGCCAGTGCTTCGTTCAGCGACATGACACCCAGTTGCTTGGTGTCTATGCCGATGACGCGGACTTCGCGGGCACGGATTTTCCCGTTGATCCGGGTGAACGACGCGGGAGAGGAATTGCGTGAAGGAAAAGGGTGACTCAAGACACCCTCGGCGGTTGTGACATAGTTATTTTATCGAGCTTCAAAAAATTGCCGGCAACACCAGCCGTTCTGACAGCGACTTTTTACCATTAACCGCCCGGCAGGCAAGGAAAAACTCCATTACCACGCCGGGCCGGTTCGACCCAACCGTAGTCACCATGAATACCCCCGCCGCGATGAGCCAATGTGGTAGCGGTTTTCGCGCTGCGAAAACCCGCACCGCGTTCAGCGGTGCGCTGTTTGTCTCTCTCGCGCCGCTGCCCGCCGCCTTCCGACCGCAATCGGCAACTTGAAACTTCGAACTTGAAACTTGAAACTCTTTTTCCGGTGGGGCGAGCGTCCGCGCGAGCCGCCCTGGGAGCGCCGTCGTCTCGACGGCGCGTTGCCTGGCCGTTTTCGCGACGCCGGCGGGACGCCGGCGCACCCGGGAGCGGCGCGTCCCATTCTCCACCCGATGAATCCGAAATCCGAATCCCCGAATCCCGAAAGAAGCCCGAACTCCGAACTCCGAAACAATTCACACGAGCGAGGAAACCAGCGGAGGATGCCTCGTTACCGATGCTCATTCGGCCATCGGACTTCGGATTTCTTTCGGCCCTCGGATTTCGGTCTTCGGAATTTGCGTCTTGGTGTGGCGAGCGTCCTCGCGAGCCGGAGCAACTCCATAGTCAGAATCATGGGGTCAGAATGATGTGGCTCGAGGCGGTTGCGAAACTTCCATTTCCCCGGTCGCCGCCGACGTGAGGAGGCGGAAACCCGCGATGGCGACAAAACCCTCCGCCTCGTCACCTCGGCGGCTACGCCTGATGAAACCCCTTCCAGCCGCTGCCCTCATCATTCTGCCAAAAGTTGCGGTGGAACGGCGGCGCTTTGGAGTGCGATGCCTTGGCATCGCTTTTGGCAGGCGACTGGTCGCCGTCAAACCACCCGCGCGCTTTCGCTTACCGCGAGCCGCTGAACGCGGCTCTGCTTGGCCGGCAAGCCGGCCAAGCGGCCAAAGCGGTGACAAGTCACCGCACTCCAAAAACAGGGCCGGCCGCGTCAACCCAAAGCCCGGGCGGATTGACCTTCGCGCTCCTCGTCCGCCTTTCAGCAGCTACCTGTTTGGGGGAAACGCTCTATCCGTGTCCATCCGTGGTTGAACTCCCGTCTTTCGGGCGATGATTCTGCCCCCATCATTCTGCCAAAGTCTGCGAGGGAACTATGCCCGGGAGCGCGAACCGGTGGCGTGACGGCACGGCTGGGCACGCCCAAGGCGATCACGGCCATGGCGCACACTTGAGCGGCGTGGGAAGCCGCGAAAGGAATTCGACTGAAAGGAGAAGGCCCGCAGGGCTGAGCGAGCGTGAGCGAGTCCACTTGGCGCGCATCCTCTGACATCTGTTCAAGTATCGGCAGGCGTTCAACCCGGAAGTGTTCAAGCGGGAGGAAGAAAAGATGCAACGCAAGAAACGCGCGCGCCTGCAAAACACCGCCGCCGCCCTCGGCTTCAAACTCGTCCCAGCCCAATGACTTACTCCGTCAGCTTATCAGGGGGCCGCGTTGACTGTAACTGAATCATACGACGAACAAGGCTGCAAAACCGACGACCAAAACGCAACACCACGCCAAAAGCCATCGCGAACTAGAAACTGGCCTACGACGCAAGTGAACAAACGCAAACGCGGCGGCGACGGCTGAGGCAGCAAGTCCAGCGAACAACGCCAAACTCGCAACGATGAGACCGGACTCAAATCCGACGATAGGCACATGAACAAAACCCCAACGCAAATCGGCGACGACGAATAACAGCACCGCCCCTACGACCGAGAGAATGAGCGCGAGTAGTCGCATGGCGTGTGGATCGGCCTAGACAGTATGGCTCGTGATTGAGCCAGCGACGGTGTTTGTTCTCCGGAGTAAACGTGGGTTGCTTCCCGCCAAGCGGGAGGCCGAGCCGCAGGTTGCGGAACTTACGTCGCCAGCAATCATAAATCGAAGCACCGACACCATGCAGACCTTCATACTCCGCCGTCCAAATTCTGTCGAGCCGCAAAGTGACGTCACGCCGGACGCGCGTGAACCGTGAAGTTTTTCCCACCGCGCGATGAGCCGAGGTGGTAGCGGTTTTCGCGCTGCGAAAACCCGCACCGCGTGCAGCGGTGCGCTACTTTACTTCATCGTGCCACCCAACACTGCCCGCCGTCCGCTCCGCGCGGGCGGAGTTCTCGCAGCGCGAGAACTCCTACCCCCAGAGGCCGGGCCGCACGGCTTCCCGCTGGTGCGTTGTCTCCGGGCGCACGGGCT
Organism: uncultured Bifidobacterium sp.; assembly: GCA_964561105.1. GTDB lineage: Bacteria > Verrucomicrobiota > Verrucomicrobiia > Limisphaerales > JADLHS01 > JADLHS01. The sequence continues at coordinate 39,207 of CAZLOH010000022.1, forward strand.
AGGGTGCATCGTCGTCGCGCCGTCGAAGATTTCGCGCGCCGGGCAACCGGGTGAAGACCAACCGCCGCGATTCGGATCAACTGGCCCGTCTGCATCGGGCCGGAGAACCCACGGCCATCCATGAGCCGGACCCGCAGGATGAGGCGGTGCGCAACAAGGCTGAACCTTGAACCCAATGCGCTTCGCGCGAAGCGCCGTGGGTGCAGGCCACGCCTGCCACCGGACCTGGTAGCAGCCCGGCACGCCCGGGCACTGCCCAAGCCAACGGGCGTTCATCCACCGTGCTACTCAAGTTCAGACCCGGTCATTCCGCCCGGCCAATACTTTGGTCTCGCTCAGTATCGCACCGTTTCCCAGTGCTTCGATCGGGAGCTGGCAAGAATGGCTTCGCAAATCGCGAGTTCATCGTGGCCATCCTGGAAGTTGCTGAAGTCGGGATTCTTCTCCTTGCCGGCGATGTGGGAATAAACGCGCAGCAGGAAATTTTTCAAGCCGTCTGGGTAGGCCTCCGGATGCCCGCCGGGATAATGGGCATAAGCCCGGGCGCGGTCACTGAGCAGGGACGGGTCTTTGATGAGAATTTCGTTGGGCTTCTCGCGATAACCGATCCAAAGCTCATTCGGTCGTTCCTGGTCCCAGGCCAGGGATTTTTTCGAGCCGGCCAGTTCGTAGAACAGGCGGTTCTTTCGGCCCGCAAAACATTGGGACACGCTGAACGAACCGTGCGCTCCGTTGCCGAACTTGAACATCACACTGGCGAAATCCTCGGTGTGAATCGGCATCGGCTCATAATCCGAGGGCGTGAGGAGTTTGCCGGAATACGTCTCGACCTGCTGCTTCGGCTTCATGCGATTCTGGTGAATCGTCTGAAAATCGGCGCAGACTTCGGTGATCTTCAGGCCGGTGACGAATTGGATGGCGTCGCACCAGTGCGATCCGACATCCGCCACCGCGCGGGATTCGCCGCTGAACTCGGGCACGAGCCGCCAGTTCCAGTCGGTGGCCAGATAGAGCCAGTCCTGCGTGTAGCTGCCGGTGGCGTGGAAAATCTCGCCGAGCTTGCCGGACGCAACCTGGTCTTTCGCCTCCTGCACCAGCGGATAGTAGCGGTAATTGAAATCAATCGCGTTCACCACGCCGGCCCGGGCGGCGAGTTCCACCAGTTGCTTTGATTCCCTGGTGGTCATGGCCAGCGGCTTCTCGGATACCACGTGCTTGCGGGCCGCGATGATTTTCTTGCTGATCTCGAAATGCACGTGATTGGGCGTGCAATTGTGGACGACCTCGATTTCCGGGTCCGCGAGAAACGCGTCCACGCTACCGTAGGCCTTGGGGATACCCAGCGCGCCAGCCTTGGTGCGCGCCAGTTCATCGTTCGCCTCGCACAAGGCGATCATCTCGACAAAACCCACCCGGCGCGCGGCTTCGACGTGCGCGGGTCCGATAAATCCAGTGCCAATGATTCCTGCTTTGATGGTTTTCATAATTCCCTGCGTCCCGGACGTTGGCGGTTTACTTGAGGCCCGCCACTTTGACCCAATTCCGCGTCTTGACGGATTTCACTACGGCTTCGAGCACGGCCACACATTTTGCGCCGTCTTCAAAATCCGCATGCACCTCGCTGTTGGTGGCGATGGCATTGACAAAATCGGCCACGGTGTGAACGAACGTGTGTTCGTAACCGATCACATGTCCCGGCGGCCACCACGCGCCAAAATACGGGTGACTGCCCTCGGTGACCATGATGGTTTTGAAACCCGGCTTGTCCGTCGGATCATTGCGATTGCAGTATTCCAGCTCGTTCATACGCTCGAAGCAGAACCCGATACTGCCTTCGCTGCCGTTGATTTCCCAGCGGTTGTAATTCTTGTGACCCGGAGCCAGGCGCGTGGCTTCAATCGTGGCATACGCGCCCGCCGCCACGCTCTTGCTCGGGGCGAACCGCGCGAGAAACGCCGTGGCGTCATCCACCGTGACTTTCTCCACGCCTTTGCCGGCGGAAGCCGTCAAGCCCACGGCCGCCGCCTCCTTGGGACGTTCGGTGATGAACGTTTCCTGCAAGCCGATGGTTTCGGTGATGTCGCCGACGAGGAAGCGCGCGGTGTCCACGAGATGCGCGTTCAGATCGCCATGCGCGCCGGAGCCGGAGGTTTCCTTGCGCAGGCGCCAGTTCATCGGGAACTTGGGATCGGCAATCCAGTCCTGCAGATACGTGCCGCGAAAATGACGGATCTGGCCCAACTGGCCGGACTCGATGATTTGCCGGGCGAACGCAATGGCCGGCACGCGCCGATAGTTGAAAACGACCATGTTCTTCACCTTCGTCTTGCGCGCGGCGGCCACCATCTTTTCCGCGTCGGCCACGTTGAGCGCGAGCGGTTTTTCGCACAACACCTGTTTGCCGGCCTTGGCGGCGGCGGTGGCAATCTCCGTGTGCGAGACGTTCGAGGTGCAAACGTCCACGATGTCAATCAGCGGAGACTCGATCACTTCACGCCAATCCGTGGCGGCGTATTGCCAACCCAACTGGCTGCGCGCGGCCTCGACGTGCGCGCGGTTGCGGCCGCAGATGGTGTGCAATTCCACGCGGGCCTTGAGGGGAAAGAAATGCCCCACCTGGCGCCAGGCGTTGGAATGTGCCTTGCCCATGAACCCGTATCCGATCATCCCGACGCGAAGTGTTTTGGCCATAGTAAACTAGTGGTTGAATTGATTGTGGCCGTCTTTATAGTGACGAAAATTTTTCAAGTCAACGGCGTAACGCCGCGAGCCGGGAAAATCCGGTGGTTTCGTGGAATCCAGTGGAGGTCGCCCGCTCCGGCGCGGCGGCAGTCACCGGTTACGCAACTGGCTTGCATTCCAGGAAAATATGCCGTTCACCGTTGCTGACGTAGCCCGACATCTGGAGGGCGAAATTTTGGGAAATGCGGAGACGCCCCTACAGAGTTTCGCCCAAGCCGACCGCGCCCAGCCAGGCGACCTGACTTTTGCCGAGAACGAGGAGTTTTTCGCCCGCGCCGAGCAAAGCCAGGCGTCGGCCATTATTTTCAGCGGCTCAGGCACTTCCAACTCAGGCAAAACTCTCATCCGGGTGCGCAATGCCCGGATCGCTTTCGCCCGGGCCATGTCGCTTTTCTTCCCCGAAACACCCCTCCCGCCGGGCATTCATCCAAGCGCGGTCGTGGCGGAGTCAGCGCGGATTGATCCCGACGCTTACGTGGGACCAAATTGCGTGATCGGCGAACGCTCGTGGGTTGGGCCGGGGGTGGTGTTGCATGCGGGCGACGTCGTGAGCCACGACTGTAAACTCGGCGCGGGCACGGTCTTGTTCCCCAATGTCACGCTCTATCCCCGCACTGAACTCGGGCAGCGGGTACGAGTTCACGCGGGAACGGTCATCGGGTCCGACGGTTTCGGCTATGTGCTCGATGAGGGTATCCATCGGAAGATACCGCAGGCTGGCAATGTTCTGGTCGGCGACGACGTGGAAATTGGTGCCAACGCGACGATTGATCGCGGCGCACTCGGACCCACGGTCATCGGCCGGGGCACGAAGATAGACAACCTCGTGCAGATCGGCCACAACGTCCAAATTGGCGAGCATTGCATCGTCATTTCGCAAGTTGGCATTGCCGGCAGCGCCAAGCTGGGTAAATACGTGGTTCTCGCCGGGCAGGTCGGGGTCGCCGGCCACCTCAATCTCGGCAACCAGGTGACGGTCGGCGCGCAATCCGGCGTGATGCATGACCTCCCCGACGGCCAGAGCTTCTGGGGCACTCCGTGCCAGCCCGAAAAGACAACCAAACGACAAATCATCGCCCTTCACCAGCTACCGCACCTGCTCCGGCGCGTTGCCAGGATCGAGAAAAAACTCGATCTCGGCGACGGCTCTGAAACGTGATGGGCGCGGAACATTGACCGCTTGAACCATGCGCCGGAGCGCCACACTCCCCATGAACCTTCCCGCCGCAGCCGCCGAGGTAACGAGGCGGGCGCCGTTGCGTAGCGGTTTTGTTCGCCCCCTCCCGTCGGCGGCAACGGTTCAAGGGTTCTATGCGCGAACCCTTGTTCGAGCAATTCTCACCTTGTGGCTGCTCACAACGATGGCGTTTGCCCAGTCGCCCGCGCCACCGGCCACCGTGGCCAGTTTGCAGCAGCGGTTGACTGAACACATAAGCCAGCCCCGTTTTGCGGCCGCGACCTGGGGCATCAAGGTGGTTTCGCTCGCTTCGGGCAAGACGCTCTTCGAGCACAATGCCGAAATACTGTTCAGCCCGGCGTCCAACTGCAAGCTCTACACCATGGCGCTCGCGTTGACCAAACTCGGCGGCGACTATCGCATCCGGACTTCGCTGTACAGCGCGGCCAAGCCAGATCGGCGCGGCACGCTCACGGGCGATCTCATTGTTTATGGTCGCGGTGATCCCACCCTCAATGCCCGACTGAATGGCGGGGATATTTTCCGTGCGCTGCAACCGCTCGTGGCCGCGCTGACCAATGCCGGCGTCCGACGCATCAAAGGCGACCTCGTGGGCGACGACAGTTTCTTCCACGGCCCGCCGTATGGTTCGGGCTGGGATTGGGATGACTTGAACTATTATTACGGGGCGGAAATCTCGGCCCTCACTCTCAACGACAACACGCTGCAAGTGCTGGTGAACCCGGGCGCGCATCCAGGCGCGCCGTGTCGGCTCACGTTGATCCCCGCCACCAGCTATGTCGCGTTGAGCAACCGCACGCAAACCGTCGCCGCCGGCGGCCAGCCCGACCTCAACTTTTACCGGCCTCCCGGCGAGAATGTGATCTATGCCTCTGGCCAGATGCCGCTCGACCGCACGAACGACCTGGACGACGTGACGATGCACAATCCGGCCGGACTGTTCGTGCAATTCTTTCGCGAGGCGCTGGCGCGCAATGGCGTGAAGGTGCGTGGCCAGTCGCGCACGGTTAACTGGCTCGACCGACAGATCCACCCGCTGGAACCGAACAAACTCATTGAACTGGGCGCGGTGGAGTCATTGCCCCTGCGCGAGATCGTGCGGGAGGTGATGAAGCCATCGCAGAATCTCTACACCGACCTCGTGCTGGCCCATCTCGGCGCCCGGGCACAGGCCACCGCCACGAATGGCGCCGGAGTGCTCAATTTGTCAGCCAGGGAGCGTCCGGAAACCTCCGAGGACGCCGGCATTCGCGAGTTGCGAGAATTTCTCGACCAGGTCGAAGTCCGGCGCGGAGACGTGTACTTCGAGGAAGGTTCCGGTTTGTCCCGCAACAATGTCGCGACTCCGAACGCCACAATCGCCCTGCTCCGGTTCGTGAGTCAGCACGGTGAGCGGGATGCTTACCTCAAGGCGCTGCCCGTTGCCGGGGTGGATGGCACGTTGCGTCGCCGGATGAAGAACACTCCGGCCGCCGGCAATGTGCGCGCCAAGACTGGCACGCTGCGCTGGGCCAACTCGCTCTCGGGATACGTGACCACGGCCGCCGGCGAACCGCTGGCCTTCTGCATCATGCTCAATCGCTACGCCCCGCCCGATGCGACCCACACGGGTCGCGCCGAGATTGACAAAATCGCGGTGATGCTGGCCGGGTTCGATGGCCGGAGTGATCGCTGAATCGCTGCGCGCGATTGATTCAGATTTTCCCTTTGCTTCCCCGGTGAGTTCATTAAGCTCCCGGCATGTCCGAGATTGCCAAGTTTGTGAACAACGGCGCGCTAAGCATCACGCCTGGGATCGCCGAGAAGGTGTTGCGCCAGTTGCCGCAGTGGAAGCTGGAGTTCACCCAGATCAACGCCCCGTTGTTTCCACACCTCGTGGATCAACTGGAGTTTCTCGCCGACGCCGCCGAAGACGCGCTGGAAGGGGCCTACAAGGAATTGCCCTACGCCGCGCTGGCGCAAACGATTTTCGCGCTGGTGTACGCGCATAAAAAGGTTGGCATTATTCCGGACAGCGTGTTGAACCTCGGTTATGCGGACAACTCGAGCATCGTGCGCGCGGTGCTGATTCAGAACGAAAAGGCCTTTGCCATCTACGCGGGCGACCAGGGTCGCAACTGGCAGAAAATCACGAGCCAGCCGTAACGCACCGATTCGGAAATGATTCTTGCTCGGCGGCAGCGTGCGGCGAATCGCGGCAGTCCAGGCTCGGATATTAGCAGTGGTTTCAAAATTCGTAGCCGCCGAGGTAACGAGGCGGAAGGATTCGCGCGCTCGCGGGTTTCCTCCTCCTCACGTCGGCGACTGGGAAAGTGAAATATGAAACCGCTTCCAGGCGTATCCCGAACTTCCGGACTCCGCAGCACAGCGGGTTGGACTGGCAATCGTTTCCAGCGTCACCAAATGCGCGTCCGTATCCGCCACCGCTGATTTGGTATTCTTGACGCCAACCCATTCTTCGTCGGCCAGAATCAGCCGGCTCGAATCGCCCGACTCCGCCTCCCGTCCACGGCTCGTCATCGTGCGGGAACAGGACAGTCGTGTCTCTCTCCTTGGACGAGCCGGCCAGACGGTTGCGGATTGCAATGAATGTTGCGCCGGGATAGCTTGGCCAGCAGATTGCTTGGTAAAAACCCGCTCCGGCAGTCAGTTGAGCCGTACCAGTTTTGGCGGGGCGCCTTTGATTGACATGGCAACCACATTGACTCAGGGCGAAGAGGCCCAGTTAGCGCAGACGATTGAAATGTTTGAGGTCATCACTCAAACACAGCCGCACGACTATCAATCGCTCGAAATTCTCAAAGAAGCCTACAGCAAACTGGGCCGCGAATCGGACGTCATTGTCACCGCCAAACGCATCGCCGAGGCCTACGTCCTGGCAGGCCAGTATTCTTCGGCCATTCTCGAATACGAAACCATCCTCCAGTACGCCCCGGACGATCCCGAGGTGCAGAAGGCGCTCAAGGACATTGAAGCCCGGGCGGGCGGGGCCAATGCCGAATCCGCCGCCTCGGACACGATGACTTTCCGCAACCCGGCGGAGAACACCACCACCTTCGTCCGCAAACCCGGCCCGCGTTCCCCGACGGAGGTGGACGACGGTCGCAAACAGATGCGCAAGATTTTCGTGGACGGCAAAATCATCACGGCGGCGGACTTCGATCTGTGCTGGAGCACCACCGACCTGAACACCCGGCCCACGGACGTCATCGAGCCATTCATCCAGGTGATCGCCGACAAGGGTCTGATGCAACTGGACGCGGCGCTGAAATTGGTGAGCGACCGGACCCGGACCGCCTATTTGCCGCTCGAAAAATACGATCTCGACATGGAACTGGCGCGGAGCTTTCCCGCCGACACCTGCCGCCGCTGGTGCGTGCTGCCGATTGATCGGTTGAGCAAGACCGTCCTGGTCGCCACCGCGAATCCGTTTAATCAACAAGCGACCAAGGAACTGGCCGAAGCCACCAACAACCGGCTGGTCTGGTATCTCGTCCCGCCGCAGGAACTCGTCATCAACATTCGCAAAGTTTTCCGTTAAGCCATGCCGCCCGTAAAAGCATTTGGGGAAAGAATCGCCGACGCCCTCGTCGAGGATGGCCTGCTGACCAGCACCCAGGTCGCCGAGTTGCTCGAACAGCAGAAGCGCGAAGGCACCCGCTTCATCAAGCTCGTCACGGAGAAAGCCTTCGTCAGTGAACAGGACCTCACCGTCTCCATGGGGCGCGTCCTGAATGTGCCACCCGTCAATCTCGCCCGGGTGAGCATCCTCCCCGAGGTGGCCGAACTATTGCCCCGCGAGATCGCCCACAACCACAAGATCGTTCCGGTCTCCCGCCTCGAGAACAAATTGTTCATCGCCATGGCCGACCCGCTGAACGTCTTGGCGGTGGACGACGTCAAGCGCATCACCCGGCTCGAAGTCGCCACCATGATCGCCTCCGAAAAGGCGATCACCGACAAGCTCACCAGTCTGGATGCGGCCAAAGGCGGCAGCATGGAAGACCTCATCATGGACGCCCAGAAAAAGCAGGGCGAAGATGATGAAAACGCCGACATCGAGACGCTCAAGGACGCCGTCGAAGAGGTCAACCTCGATCAGCTCGCCGCCTCCAGCGAGGAGGCTCCCGTCATCAAACTGGCCAACCTGATCCTCGTCCAGGCCATCAAGGACCGCGCGAGCGACATTCACATCGAACCGTTTGAAAAAGGATTGCGCCTGCGCTACCGGTCGGACGGCGTGCTCGTGGACGCCACCCCGCCGCCCAAGCAGATGCAACTGGCGCTCGCCTCGCGCTTCAAGATCATGTCCAGCCTCGACATCGCCGAGCGCCGGCTGCCGCAGGATGGACGCATGCGCATTCGCGTCGGCGGGAAGGATTACGACCTGCGCGTGTCCATCATGCCCACCGTGCATGGCGAGAAGATCGTGCTGCGCGTGCTCGACAAATCCAATCTCTCCGCCAGCCTCGACAAACTTGGTCTGGACCCTGACACCTTCCAGCAGGTCAAGTCCGCCGTGGATGCGCCGCACGGATTGATCCTGGTCACGGGCCCCACCGGCTCGGGCAAGACGACCACGCTTTATTCGGCGTTGAATGAACTGAACAACCCGATCTTCAACATCGTCACCGTCGAGGACCCGGTGGAATTCCAAATCCCCGGCATCAACCAGGTGCCCGTCAAAAAGGAAATCGGCCTCACCTTCGCCAACGCCCTGCGCTCCATCTTGCGGCAGGACCCGGACATCATCATGATCGGTGAAATCCGGGATACGGAAACCGCTGAAATCGCCATCGAAGCCGCGCTGACCGGGCACCAGGTGTTGAGCACCATGCACTGTAATGACGCCGCCGGCGCCATCGCGCGGCTTGACGACATGGGCATCGCGCCGTTCTTGATTTCGTCCTCGGTGATTCTTTCCTGTGCCCAGCGCCTCATGCGCCGCATCTGCTCCCATTGCAAAGAGCCAGTCACCTATCCGCAGAAGATGTTCTCGGACCTCGACATTGACCCCAGCACGTTCGACGGCGTCACGCTCTATCGCGGACGCGGTTGTGATCGGTGCAAGAACAGCGGCTACTCCGGCCGGCTGGCCGTGATTGAAGCCATGACCGTGAGTGATGAAATCCGCCGGCTCGTCATTTCCCGCTCCAACTCCCGCGAGATCAGCAAGGTCGCCATCGGCCAGGGGATGCGGACATTGCGCATGGTCGCGCTCGATCGCGCCCGCGACGGTGTGTCCACCTTGGAACAAGTCCTCGTGATGACGGCGGCGCACTGAGCCTTCTCCGCACGGAAGCTCGAGGCGCGTGTAAGCGCAATGCGGCCGAGGATGAATCCCGCCGGCCTACATCACCATCCCGCCATCCACGGTGATCACCTGCCCGGTCACATAGCGACCGGACGCGGCGGCAAGAAACAGAGCCGCATTGGCGACATCCTCCGATTGCCCAAAGCAACCCAGCGGAATCTGCTTCAAGATCAGTTCCTTCACCTCGGGTTTCAAATCCGCGGTCATGTCCGTCTCCATGAAACCCGGCGCAATGGCGTTCACCGTCACGCCGCGCGCGGCAAACTCTTTCGCCGCCGATTTGGTAAAGCCAATCAACCCGGCCTTGCTCGCCGAGTAATTGCACTGGCCCGCGTTGCCGGTCAGTCCGACCACCGAAGCGACGTTGATGACGCGTCCAGCCCGCTGCTTGAGCAACGCGCGACTGAACGCCTTGGTGACCAGGAACGCTCCTTTGAGATTGGTGTTTAAGACCACGTCCCAGTCCGCGTCACTCATCCGCATCATCAACCCATCGCGCGTCACCCCGGCGTTGTTCACCACAATGTCCACCCGGCCGCACTCGCCCAGAATTTTTTCGACCGCCGGATTGACCGAGCCGGCCTCCGCCACGTTCACCGCATAGGCCCAGGCTTTGCGCCCGAGGGCCCGCACTTCCTGGGCGACTTTCTCCGAGTTCTCCGCCGTGCGCGAAACACAGGCCACGTCCGCGCCTTCGGCGGCGAACTTCAAGGCTATGGCGCGACCGATTCCCCGGCCCGCACCCGTGATCACGGCGATTTGGTTGGTAAGTTGGTTCATCCTTGGCATGATTTACCCACGATCTCCGCGAAACACACGAAAAATTTCCAGATCACCCGACGCGGATGCCGTTGTCATTGTCAGCTTCCCACGCGGAACTACGTCAGCGCTTTAACGGTCGCCTCCAGGCTGCCGACATCCGCCACGTTGAGCATCTGCACGTCCTTGTTGATGCGCTTCATGAAACCGCTCAACGCCGTGCCGGGTCCGAGTTCGATGAAACGGGTGAAATCCTGCGCCAGCAGGCAACGCATGGATGCTTCCCAACGCACCGACGAAGTCACCTGTTCCACCAGCTCCACCCCGATCTGGTGCGGTCGGCCGTAGGGCAGCGCGGACACGTTGGCAATCACCGGCACGCGTGTGGCGTTGAAGGTGAGCTTCGCCAGTTCCGCCGCCAGCTTCGGTTGCGCGCTGGCCATGAGCGGTGAATGATACGCGCCCGCAACCGGCAACGGGATTGCCCTCCGCGCGCCCTTCGCCCGGGCCAGATCCACCGCGCGCAAAATTTTTTCCGTCTCGCCGGAAATCACGAGCTGGCCGGGACAATTCAAATTCGCCAGCACCACCCCGGCCTCGGCACAAACCTCGCGCGTCGCTCCTTCGTCCAGGCCGATCACCGCCGCCATGCCGCCTTGCGTCACGTCGCACGCTTCCTGCATGAAGCGTCCCCGCGCCCGCACCACGCGCAAACCGTCCTCAAAACTCAGCGCCTCGGCCGCCGTCAGCGCCGTGAATTCGCCGAGCGACAAGCCCGCCGCCGCCTCAAAGGTGATGGCCACCCGCTCTTTCAGCAGTTCCAGGCAAACCCAACTGACGAGGAAAATTCCCGGCTGCGCGTTCTCCGTCTTGGTCAGTTCCGCGTCCGGACCGTTGAAACAAACACTGGCGAGGTCGTAGCCCAGCACGTCGTTGGCGCGGTCAAACCAGGCTCGCGCCGTGGGGAAAGTCGCGGTGAGGTCTTTGCCCATACCCACCGTCTGTGCCCCCTGACCGGCGAACAATAATGCTGTCTTGCTCATAGCGTCCTGGAACTAAACCGGAAATCAGCCCGCGACGGAAGCGCGAAAATGACTCCGGCCGGGCGTTTCCTTCATTGCCAAGCCGCCGTAAATCCAGCTAAGAATAGCGGGATGCCAACGGTTGCCGAACAACTCCGCGCGGCGCGCGAAGCCAAAAAGCTCTCAATCACCGAGGTTGCCGAAATCACCAAGATTCGCGGCGACCACTTGCGCGCGCTCGAGGAGGGAAATTTCAATGTCTTCGTCGCGCCGGTTTATATCCGGGGCTTTACGCGCACCTATGCCACCCTGCTCAAGCTGGAGGTGCCGCAACTCATCAAGGCGCTGGATGTGGAACTGGGCAAGACCGATAAATTCTCCGAGCCGCCGCCGCTCACGGATGAGAAAAAGGGCGTGCTGGATTTCGCGATGCTGCAACTCTCCAAGGTGAACCTGCGGCAGGGCGCCATCATTCTCGGCGGCCTCGTCGTCCTCGCCATCGTGCTGGGGATCATCCTGACCTGGCGCAGTCATCGGACGGCCGATCCGCTCCGCAACTTGCCGCCGGCCAAATACAGCCCGCCGCCCGCCCGCAACTCCGGCCAAAAACTGCCGCTGCCCACGCCCGCGCCCCGCAAACCGTAATCCGGACCGGCAGATCGAGGATTTGCGCCCACCGAAGCTTGCCGCGCAAATTTGCTCCGTAGTGAACCACCCGATACTTGGGGCGAACTCGTGGCGCTACATCTCGCGCAAATACAAATCGCGGTTGCGCCACAGATAGAGGATCCCCGACGTCGCGGTCAGGATGACGGTCAACCACAAGGTGATCAACGCGAACCAGGGCGTCCACGGGCTGAACAAATTATGCAGCCAGGGCCACCATTCATCGTACGCATCCATGACGAGGAGCGCGATGATCGCGGCAATTTGTGAGATGGTCTTGTGTTTGCCGTAGCCTTCGGCGGCGAGGACGACGTTCTTGGAGGCGGCCAGCAGTCGCAGCCCCGTGATGCCGAGTTCGCGCGCGACAATGATGACCACCATCCACGCCTCGACCTTGGCATAAACGGGATGCGTGCCAATGTGAAACACCGCCGGCAACTCGCCGGTCAACATGGCCCGCATGTGCCGCTCGATCAGCGCAATGAACGCCGAGCAGGTCAGGATTTTGTCGGCGAGCGGATCCATCAACACGCCAAAATTGGTGATCAACTTGCGGTCCCGGGCAATTTTGCCGTCGAGAAAATCCGTGATGCCGGCGGCGCAGAAGAACACCAGCGCCAGCGTATTGTTGACCGGTGAACGCGAAAACATGGCCCACAAGAATACGGCGGTCAGACCAAACCGCGCGGTCGTGAGTTTGTTGGGCAGATTCATGCGGGCTGGGCGATCAAATCATAGTCCGTGTGCCCGATGATTTTCACACGGGCAAATTCACTGACGGGCAATTGGCCGCGCACATAAATGCGCCCGTCAATGTCCGGGGCATCGGCCTCGCCCCGGGCGATCAAGTAGTTCCGCGCGCCAAGTGCGGGGTTCGGGGTTTCCGTTTCGCGAATTAGACCGTGTTCCCAGGAGCTGACGTTGGCGGACGCCAGTTGTTTCGCGCTGGCCCGGCCTTCGACCAGCACCTTGAGCTCGCGACCCACGAATGATTCCGAGACGGCGCGCGCCACTTTGTGTTGCGCGGCCATGGCCCGCGCGCGCCGGCGTTGTTTCACCGGGTCGCTCACCTGACCGGCCATCGTTCCCGCGCGCGTGCCAGCCTCTTGCGAGTAGGTGAAGACGCCCAGGCGTTCAAACTTGGTTTGCTCGATGAACTCGATCAGTTCGTCGAAGCAGGCCTCCGTCTCACCCGGAAAGCCAACGATGAATGTGGTGCGGAGCGCAATCCCCGGCACGCCCGCGCGGATTTTGCGGAGCAGATCCACGATGTATTGCTTCGAGGTTTCGCGCCGCATCCGTTCGAGCATGTTCGCGTGAATGTGCTGGAGCGGGATGTCCACATAACGCGCCACCTTCGGACACGCGGCGATGGTCTGAATGAGTTCATCCGTCCAGTGCGCGGGGTGCGTGTAGAGCAGCCGAATCCAGAAATCGCCCGGCAGCTCATTCAATTCCCGCAACAACGTGCCGATGGTGGTCGCATCGCCGGCCAGCGACCGGGCGGCGGCGGAAAACTTTTCCGGCGACGAGATCGCCCGGGAGTGGTTCGGCCGCAAATCCAGGCCGTAATAGGTCGAGTCCTGCGAGATCAGATTCAATTCCTTCACACCGTCGGCCAGCAGCGCCTTTGCTTCAGCCACCACGTCGCGTTGCGTCCGGCTGCGATGCGACCCGCGCATCCGGGGGATGATGCAAAAGCTGCACGGATGATTGCAGCCCTCGGCAATCTTCACGTAGGCGAAATGCTTCGGCGTGAGTCGAAACCTTGGCGTCTCGTAATCAGGAATGTAAACCGGCCGCGCCGTGACATCGAATACCGGAGCCGTCGGCGGAGGGACGATGGAGGGCGGCTTGCCCACCACGGTCCTGGTCTTGCCAAACTTCGCGGTGCCTCGAATGGCTTCCGATTTCTCGTGTGCGTCAAGACCCCGTCCCTGCTCCAGTTCGGCGAGGCGCGTCGTGACTTTGGTTTTTCGGTTTCGGATTTCGAGCCTCGGATTTCGGATTTTTTCACCGCGTCGCTCGTGCGCCTGTTTCACGATGGCGGAAACCTGCGCCACCTGATCAATACCCATGAACGCGTCCACTTCCGGGAACAGCTTGGGGAGCTCCTCGCGAAAGCGTTGCGACAAACAGCCCGAGACGACCAGGCCCTGGCCGCGATTTTTCGCTTCGCGCACTTCCGCGGATTCGAGAATGGTGTCCACGCTCTCCTCCTGGGCGGAGTCAATGAACGAACAAGTGTTCACGATCACCACGTCGGCTTGCGCCGCGTCATTGGTGATGGCGACGCCACCCTGGATCAGCGAGCCGAGCATGATTTCGGCGTCCACCAGATTTTTGGCGCAGCCGAGCGATATCAGCCCCACCTGCAACGGCCGATCTTTGGACTTTGGTTTGGTCACCGGCCTGACAGCGTATGCGACATCGTGCAGCGAGGCAATCTTGCTAAAACCCGTGGCACAACTCGACAGGAATACCTCCATCACGGAACAGTCGCGTTAGTCGCTGCACGACTTGGCGGCAGTTCCTTGTCGCGCTGGGCGTCGTGCTCATGACCGGTCAATGGCGCGAGCTTGCTCACCTGACCCAGCACAGCGACCAACTCCTCCGGTTTCGCCTGCGTCACGATGTCCACGTCAATGGACAACCGCCGGATGGGATTCAGGCGCAGGAGCAGGCTCGTGCCGGCCTTGAACTGGATGGGCAAACCGCTTTCCGCCAGATGGCCAAGAAGCTGAAGCGCGGCAATGGTCTTCTCCAGCATCACCGGGTTGCGGCATCCAATTGCAGCCGCGTGTTTCAAAACCCACGCCTTTTCAATACATTCCGGCGAAAGCATGGCTTGCCACCCTAACCAACCAACGCGGACTTTTTCAAAAACTCCGCTTTGATGTGTCGTCCCAATTCCAGCCCGGCGGGACGGCGCTCGCGGGCGTAATCCAGCAGCCGGGCCAGCGAAATCCGCGAATAACCGGCGAGGTTGTCGAACGTGCGGAAATACTCCCCTTCGTCCATGAACCGTAGCGCCCGGCTTTCCACGAACGACTCCACCAGCAACCCCTCCACCGTCACCAGATGCCCGTCGTGCGGCTGCGTGGTTGGCTTGGGGCGGATGACCACAGTGCGCTCCCGGATGGCAAACTCCCGCGCCGCCGCGCCTCGTGGATTCAGATGAACGTCGTAGCCGTCATCCCGAAGTCGCTCCGCCACGCTCGACATCGCGTCGCGTTCCGTGTGGACGAACGTGACGAACCGGGCCAGCAGCAGATGCCCGTAGCTGCGGATCTGCTCCGTGGACCAGCAGGTGAAGTCCAAGAGTGGAAACGATTTTTCCAGCTCCCGCGCCAGCCGGGCGGTCGGTTTTGCGTTGAGCACGCAAGGTTCGGCAATGCGCGAATACCATCCGCGTCCGGCGTCGTGAATGACCCTGCCGCGCATAAAGGTGGACAGATACTCGCGCAGCAGCGCGGGCGGACAGGTGATCTGGCGCTGGCGCAACCAGTCCCGGACCTCGGCCACGCTGAAATACGGCGCTTGCCGCGCGAGCGCGGGCAGGCACTCGTTGCGCAGAACTTGTTTGAGGTTGGTCTTGTTGCCGGTTGGCATTTTAGTGCGCCGTTGACGCGGTCTCAACGGTTTTGATCTGGCCGTGGGCAGAGCAAGCCAAAGCTCCGTCAGGAGCGGAATCTTTGTAGAACCACAATCGCGATAAATTCAAAGCCTCGTCGGGGCGGAATATGCCGCTCCTGACGGAGCTTGGATTTTCCGGCGATGCCATTCTACAAAGATGTCGCCCCGCTGGGGCTGCGGCGGGATTCTGGCGCTTGGCGGCAAGGAGGCGGTCAACCCACGGGGCGTGGCGAGGATTTACCCCAACGGGGTAGCGTCGTTCAGCCCAGGGTTGCGAGGAACGAACTACCCTGGGTAACCGAATCAAAATGTTCATCAACCCCAACGGGGTTGCGGCATGGCGCGCGGCAACACCGACGCAACCCCGTTGGGGTTGGGGAAAATCAAAACACCGATGACCCAGGGTAGCCTCGCGGACTCGGCAACCCGGGCTGAAGGACGAAACGCCGTTGGCGTTCTCATTTGCTCGCCTCCTCCACGATTTTGACTTCATCCGGCATCAATTCGGAGAGGGCAAGGAGGTTCAGGCTCATTTTACAATTTCCCTTCCTCCAAGAAGCTAAAATACCCACTCCGGTTGAAGATGATGTGATCCAGCAACTCAATGCCAACGATTTCTCCCGCCGCCTTGAGTTGACCGGTGATCACGATGTCACTCGGCGACGGTTCGAGTCCGCCGCTCGGATGGTTATGTGCCACGATGATGCCGGAAGCCCGGTCAGCCACGGCATCGGCAAAGACTTCGCGCGGGTGAACCGGGCTGCGGTCGATCAGGCCAATCGAGACGACCCGGATGTTCAGAATCTCGTTCGCACCGTTAATGGTGGCACAGAGGAAATGCTCTTGCCTTCGGTCAGCGTAATGGCAAACCAAGGGCAGAATATCGGCGGGGGTTGCGATTTTCGTGCCTTCAGGCTTGATGCGGCGGCGGGCGAATTCAATCGCCGCCAGAATCAACGTGGCTTTCGCGTTGCCGACGCCTTCAAACTGAGAGAGGTCGTCCGCCGTCACCTTCAGCCCCTTCTCGTCAATGAGCCGCGCCAGTTTTCCGGCGAGCGTCATCACATCCATGCCCGGCGTGCCTTTGCCGAGTAGCACCGCCAACAATTCCTGGTCGCTCAACGCCGCTGCGCCCTTGGCCAGGAGCTTCTCGCGGGGGCGGTCGTGCGCCGGAATCTGGTTCATGGGCCGGGTCATGCAGCAAAAGCCAAGTGGGATTGGATAACCGTGACGGCCATGATGTCGAAGATGCCCCCGGTGTCGGTGTATTTGGGATCGCCCAATTCCTCGTAGCGCCCGCGCTCGTCGTAGGCGGTCTGAATCTCTCCGTTGACCTGGCCACGGTATGGGCCTTCGAGGAACACCCGGTCTGCGCGGTGCGCTTGGACCGTGCCACGGATGCCTGTATCGGCAATCTTCTCCTCCGTCACCTGCTTGATGTAGAGGGCCTCCTCGTCGGTGATTTGGAATTTGGTGCGAATCTCATCAATCATGTCCTGCACGGACACCTTCTTCGGCGGCGGGCCAGTGCCCTTCTTTCCCTTGCGTGGTTTCAGCTTCACCGGCCCGGTGCTGGTCGTGACCCCCTGATACTCGACCGCCGCCTTGATGACTTCGGTTTGCCGAATCTGCTTCATCAGGTCGGACACGCTGCCCATCTTGATGAGCTGCGGCCCGACGTATTCCGCAAACGTGGCGAACTCCTTCAACTCTGGCGCATAGGTGAAGAAGCAGGTAAGGAAGTGGAACGCCTTGACGTAACGGGCGAGCAAGTAAACGAACGCCTTGCGCTCCTCGTTGTCGGCAATATTGGCCTGGAAGCGTGCCCGCAGCGCATTCACAAAAAACTGCATCTGCGCGTCCGTGCCGCTCGCCGCCAGCTTCGCAAAGTCGGCGGCGTCTTTCTGCGTGAACACGCCAACGTCCAGAATCTCCTGGTAGAGCTTCGGGCAAAGCTCCTGGTCCGGCTCGGTCGGCGCGAACGGCGTGCCCTTGCGGTATTTCTGAAACGCCTTGAGGATGGCCGTGGCGTTGTTGGTGAAGTCCACTACCACCACGTCCTTCTTCTCCTCGTGGCAGCGGTTCAACCGGGACACCGTCTGCACGGCGTTGCGATCCACGACCGGCTTGTCGAGGAACATCCCGGCCAGCAACGGCTGGTCGAAGCCCGTCTGGAATTTGCTGGCCACGATCATGATGCGGTAGTCCTCACCCTCGAACCGTTCTTCGATCAACTCGCCCGACTGCAATTCGTTGACGGCGTGTTCGTGAATCTCCGCGTTGGTTGCCGGGTGCGTGAAGTCCGAAAAGGCGTAGAGCACTTTGTATTTCGCCCCGCGCTCTTTGATCTTCTCCTTGATGATGTTGAAATAGCGCAGCCCGGCCACGCGGGAACTGGTCACTATCATCGCTTTGGCCCGCCCGCCGACCAGCGGCATCACCTTTTCCTCGAAGATGCGGAGCATGACCTCGGCCTTGTATTGGATGAGGCCGTCGTCCTGAAACGCCACGTTCATCAGCGCCTTGGCCACGACGCCCTTGGGATAGACCTCCTCCTCTTCGTCCTTCGCCGGCACAAAGTGGCAGTGCAGGTGGTAGAGCGTCTTGTAGGAGATGATGCTCGCGGCCACGTCCACGATGTAACCCTCGGCAATCGCTTCCTCCTCGGTGTAGCTGTCAAATGGCGCGCCGAACAGGCTGACCGTCTCCGGCGAAGGTGTGGCGGTGAACGCGACGAACAACTGATTCAGGTCGTGCTCGCGGATGACTTTGGCAAGCTGCTCCTCCGGGTCTTGCTCCGGCGCGTCGGCGTCCGGTTCGTCCGCCTTGCGGAATGGCAGGCGAATGGCCGCGCCCATCTGGCCTTCCTGCGAGCGGTGCGCCTCGTCAATCAGGAACGTGACGCGCAGCTTCTTCAGTTCGGGATTGTTCTGAATCTGGTCGAGTATCCAGGCGAACTTTTGCTGCGTGCTGACGATGATGGGCTTCCGCTGGTTGAGGAAGCGCGGCAGGTCGTCGGCGCGGTCGGCCAGGCCCACCACGTCCTTCAAGTGGGTGTAGTTGACGATGTCACGGCGGATGTTGTCGTCGAGTGCCGTGCGGTCGGTGAGGATGAACGTGATGTCCACCAGCTTTTCGTTCGTGCCCGGCTTGTACAGGCTGTGCAGACGGTCGGCCAGCCAGCAGATCGAGAGCGTCTTGCCGCTGCCCGGCGAATGCTCCGCCAGGTATTTGCGCCCGATGTTGCCTTCCTTGGAAAAGTGCGCCGTGACATCTTCAGCGACCTTCCGCACCAGGCGGGCCTGGTGGTAGCGCGGGAAGATGGTGAATGCCGGGCGCTCGGGTTTGTCCGCCTCAGCCTCGCGCTTGGGCACGCGCACCAGGAAGAATGACAACGCCTCCAACAACTGCTCCTTGGACAGCACTTCGCGGTAAAGGAACTCGACCGGATACTCGTTCGGTTTCGTGGGCGTGTTGACCAGGCCCATATTGTGCCAGCGGAAGTTCTCCTCGCGGCGGGGATCGGTCGCGGCCATCACATCGCTCGTGTCGGCGGCGAGGTAGAGGAAGGGGTGCGAGAAAATCTTGTGTTTGTGGTCGCGGGCGGCGAACTGCGCCACGGCGTCATGCACGTTCTGGTTGGCCTCGTGCTTCACCTCCAGCGCCACGATGGGCAGGCCGTTGAGGAAGAACACGAAATCAATTTCCTTTTGACCTTGGGCCGGCGGCGGGACGCCGCCTGAACCCGCAGGCGGGGACGCCTGAGCCACAAAATAGAAGTGCGGGCGGAAGGTGATGCGGTTCTGCGGGTATTTGTCCGCGCCCGCGCTCTCGGCGGAACGGGGCTTGGGGTAGAACAGCCGAAACTCCAGCCCGCGCACTTTCAACCCGTGGCGCAAGAGCATCCAGAGCGGCGTGTGGGCCAGTTCTTTCCGCAGCGCCTTGAAGACCTCGTCCCGTGCGTCTGTGCCGTAATCGTCGGTCAACTTCTTGAGCGTGTCGGCCTGCGTGGCCTTGAGAAAGGCCCACAGGTGGTCTTCGGCGATGAAGTGCTCCGTGTCCGTGATGTCGGACTGCTCCAGCACGCCATACCCGTGCTCGCGGACGAGGTAATCCGCGATGTGTTGCTGAAACGTCAGCTCCGGGGCTTTCTTCTTGCGCGGCATGGTCAGTCCTTCCCGGCCGCCAGCCGCGCCCGCGCCAGGCGCACCGCGTCATGCAGCTTGCGCTCCAGCAGTTTCTTCGGCAGCACCTTCGTCCAATAGCTGGCGACGTGGATGCCGCTCTTGTTCAACTCCAGCAACTCGACGTGCTGCGCCCGCTGGCCCGCGCACAGAATGATGCCCAGCGGATCGGCCTCGTCGGGCTCGCACTCGTGGCGCTTCAGCCAGTTCAAGTAGAGTTCCATCTGCCCTTTGTCGCCCGCCTCGAAATTCCGCAGTTTCAAGTCAATCGCCACCAGCCGCCGCAGCTTCCGATGGTAGAACAGCAGATCCAGATGGTAATCCTCGTCGTCGATCTGCATCCGCTTCTGCCTCGCCACGAAACAGAATCCCACCCCCAGTTCCAGGATGAACGACTCCATCTCGCGCAGGATCGCCGCCTCGATGTCCTGTTCGGCATACGAGTCATGCAGTCGGAGAAAGTCCAGCACGTAGGGATCGCGGAAGACGAGATCGGGCGTGAGCTTGTCCTCCGTTCGCAACGCGTCGAGTTCCCGTCGGATGAGTTGGTCTGGCTTCTTGGAAAGCGCCGTGCGCTCGAACAGCATCGAGCCGATCTTCTTCGCCAGCGTTCGCGTGTTCCATTTCTCGATGCGGCACATCTCTGCGTAGAAGTCGCGCTTCAGCGGGTCGTTGAGAGCGATGACTTGGCGGAAATGTGTCCATCCCAATTGTGTCCGCAGTGCGGACACTATCTCAAAATCAGGAAACACCTCCGCGAACCGGATCATGCGAAACAGATTCCGCGTGCCAAATCCGCGCCCGAATTCAGCGCTCAATTGTGTCCCCAGTGCGGACACTATTCTCTCCCCATACTCCGCCCGTTTCTCCTTCAGGATGTCCTGCCGGATGCGCCGGCCGACATGCCAATACAGCGTCACCAACCCGGAGTCCACCGCCCGCGCCACGCCTTCGCGTGCTTGCAGAATCAACTCGCGCACATCCGCCAGCAGCGAACGGGCGGAAGGCTTCGCCAGTTTGGTGGCGGGCCGCCGGGCCAAGGCCGTGGAGGGTTTTGAGCTCATGACGATCTTGCGGAGTGTAACGAGCCGGACGCTGACGGACAACCGCCCGCTCGCCGCACGTCCGCTTCCGAAATCCGCCGCTGGCCGGTGACGCACTCGTGAATCAGCGACTTGCGGTAGGCCGTCAGCGTAGCGATTTGCGATTCGATGACCGTGCAAATCCATTCTTGCTTCGTGTTCTGCGCCTGTATCCGCTCCACTGTTTCACGCTGGACTGGCAGCGTAGGCAGAGGAATGGAAATGAGGCCGAGTTCCTTGTGGCTCAGGCCCTGGCGTGACGCGCCGGTGAACGACGAAAGCACCTGCCCTTGCCCCATCGGTGAAGCAAGAAATGCAGCGAGGAATCGGTGGTCTAGCTTGTGGTTCACACGAATGATGCAGACGTGCTGGTTGACGTTCCCTTCGCCGAAATCATCTGGAATGAAAGTGCAACGGCCAATGGAAGCGCCCGTGATGTTCAGCAACACGTCGCGCGGCTTGAGTTGGCTGTTTGCCATTTCTGCGTGGGTCTCTGGTGAGATGAGCGCCACATCATCGAGCCTCAAGCCGTCGAAATGCACGTTCTGGCTGCGAAGCAGCGGGATGCCCTCATCAAGGTAGCCAGCCGCTCCGCCTTCGGGTGTCACACCGCTCCCAATTTTTGTGGCGACATCTTTAATCCTCTCGGCGGGCCAAGTTCCCTCGGAGAAGGCCGCATGGAGTGTTGCTTTGCGGAGGTCGTCGAGGGTTTCCAGTTGGCGGCGTTTGGCGGCGACCGCCGCGTCAATCGCCGCGCAACTCGCATCCAAATACGCCACGATCCGCTGTTGGGCTGGCAGCGATGGCAGCGGCATTTGCATCTCTCCGAGGTCACGCTGTCCCAACCCCTGCCGCGAAGCTCCGGTGAAACTCGAAAAGATTTGGTCCTGCCCCCACGGAGCTGAGAGGCAGTAGGTCAGAAACCTGTGATTGAGCTTTGCCGCTGGGCGGATGATGCACACATGCTGGTTGACGTTCCCCTCACCAAAGCCATTTGGCACGAACGCGCAACGCCCGATGGACGCTCCAGTGATATTCAGAAGCACATCACCCGAACGCAGCTTCGTGCCGCTCATCTCGTCGTGAGTTTCCTGGGCGATGTAAGCCACATCGTCGAGCCGCAATCCCTCAAAATGCACGTTTTGGCTTCGGAGCAACGGGATGCCCGCGTCGAGGTAGGACGACGCCCCACCTGTCGGCGTTATACCGCTGCCGATCTTGCAGGCGTGGTCCTTGATCCGGTCAATCGGCCACACCGTTTGAGCCGCCAGAGCAGCCGATGCCTGGTCCGCTTTCATGCGCTCGCCAAGCCCTCCAACATCTTCTCCGCTTCCTTCTCCAACTTCCAGAACTCGGCCAGTAGCTCCTTCGCAGGCGTAGGGGGCTGGTAGCGGTAGAAGTATTTGTTTGGCAGGATTTCGTAGCCGAGTTGTGAGCTGTCCTCCCAGCGGATGATTGGCTTGGCAATTTCCCGTTTGAGGAACGCCTCGATGTCTTCGCCGAACGGGATGTATTCGTCGTCCGCCACGTAGTGCCGGTGCGTCCACTCCACGGACAGGATTTCATCGGCGTCGGCGAACGCGGCTCTGAATTTCTTGGCGGCGTTGTCTTTGGCCGTGAGCGCAAGCTCGACGGTTGTCTCCTTTCCCCCCGCCTTCACGCGGGCACGGAAAGTCAGGTCGCTGGCGTAGAACTCCAGTTCCCTGGCGACGGTAGCTGCGGTGAAAGATTTTTCGTATGGCTCGGTGACGATGGCCGGTTTGTCGTTCTCATCCGTCTGCCAGAACACGACGCCGACCTTGTGGTAGGCGAAATCCTCGCGCCGGAAAATCTTCACCTGCTCGTCCGAGTAGTTCTTGGCCCAGCCGTTGAAGTAGCGTTCTTCCACCCAGGCGCGGTGGGCGTCGGTCATCCGGTTGCGTTTGAAGCTGAAAGCCTTTGGCTCTTTCTCGAACTGCTGGCGGGCGTCAATGAGCATCACGCGCCCGCGATGACTGGCGGGCTTTTCGTTCCGCAGCAGCCAGATGTAGGTAAAGATGCCGGTGTTGTAGAACAACTGGTCGGGCAGCATGACGATGGCGTCGAGCCAGTCGTTTTCAAGAATCCAGCGGCGGATTTCGCTCTCGCCCGAACCGCAGTCGCCATTGGACAGGGGCGAGCCGTTGAAGATGACGGCGATGCGGCTGCCGCCCTGGTCGGACGGAATCATCTTGGTCAGCATGGTTTGCAGAAAGAGGAGCGCCCCGTCGTTCACGCGGGGCATCCCGGCCCGATAGCGCGTTTTCTCCAGCTTGCGGGCCTCGGCTTCGTAGCCGTCCTTGCCGCCCCAGGTGACGCCGAAGGGCGGATTGCTCAACATGCGGTTGAAGTTGTATTTGCCTTCCGGCCACTGGTCGCCCGGCTCTTTCGACTGCGGGTCGTGCGGAATCAGCGAATTGCCGTAGGTGACCTTGGCCTGGCGGTCGTTCTTGATGAGGAGGTCGGCCTGGCACACGGCGTAGTTGGTAGGTGAAAGCTCCTGGCCGTGGACCGTGAGGAATGTCTCGACCCGCTCCTTTTCCTCCGGCGTGGCGGCGCGGTCGAGCAGGTGTTCCTTGCTGACGGACAACATGCCGCCCGTGCCGCCAGCGGGATCGTAAATGGAAAAATGCCGGTCGGGGATTGGGATGTCCAGCAGCTCGACCATCAGCCGGATGACTTCACGCGGGGTGAAGTGATCCCCGGCCTCCTCGCCGCTTTGTTCGGAGAAGCGCCGGAGCAGTTCCTCGTAGATGTAGCCCATCTCCAGCGGTGAGATTTTGTCCGGGCCAAGCTCCAGTTCCTTGTATTGATTCAGGATGGGGGCGAGCCGGTTGTTCTTCACCATCTTGCCAATCGTGGCGCGGTAATCGAAGTGCTCGATGATGTCGTCCACGTTCGGGGAGAAGCCGTTGACGTAGGCGCGGAAGTTTTCCTCCAGGAGCGCATGGTCTTCCTCATAGACCTTGCGGAGCGTCCAATCGGTCTTGTTCGAGAACGGGCACTGCTTGGGGTTGAGTTCGAGTTCCTTGACCAGCTTGGCGAGTTCCTTCGCGGACAGCTTGGGCCGCTTGGCGAGCACCTCGGCGGCTTTCTTTTCCCGCCAGTCAATCAACACACACTCCAGGCGGCGGATGACGATGATGGGCAGGATGACGTTCTGGTATTCGTAAGCCTTGAACTTGCCGCGCAGCCGCTCGGCGGATTTCCAGATGTCACCGGCCAGGTTGTCGAGTTTGGGTTTGTTGATAGCGAGGGACATGAGAAGAGGAGTCAGTTGTTTCCAACCGGGAGAATCTGGGAATGGCGCACGGAGCGGATGTCCACCTTCTGCCGAATCCAGTCCGCGCATTCGCGAGCGACGCGCTTTTGCTGAAGCTTGTTGGCGAGGTGAAGTCCATTGCCGTCGAGAATGAACGCCTTTTTTTCAGTCTTGTCCGGGTCGAGCGAGGCAATGAAGCGCGGCTCGCCGAAAAGGAAATCCAAGTGCTCAATCTGGTCGAGCCGATCCTTCCGGGCTTCGTAGGCGTAGATCGTGAAGTAAGCCGAAACCACCGAGAGTCGTGAGCCGGTCTGAATCTTGGCCTTCAGGAAATCCGCAACGACACCGCGACGGTGGTTGTCCCTGATGCCTGAACTGGTCGCCGGATTTGGCATTGTCTGGCCCGCATCATGGGAAATCCGGTCGAATTGTTCAAACCGTTTCAACTTCAAGTCACGCCAGCGATCTTGTTTCAAATCATTTCACGCGCCGCGCCGCCGCGTTGACGTTTCAAAATGATGCAGGCCGGGATGGTCTTCGTAGTAAGCGATGGTGAAGATGTCGCTCTGATATTTGACGAGTGCTTGTGGCTTGCCCTCGTCGGGCGCCGGCCCATAGATGATCTTCCCGGCGGAGTCCCGTTGGGGAACGATGTTCGTGTGTCGGTAAATCGGAACCGAAACGCTGCCAACTTTGACGACTTCGAGTGGCTTCCCGTTCTTCCGGTTTTTGGCTTCGGCAGGGTGCGTTTTCATGCCGGAACTGCCCCGTCTTTGTCCCGTCAAGTCAACAACAATCACAAAACTCCTGTAATTGTTGGTGGAGGCGGGGGGAGTTGAACCCCCGTCCCAAGTCAACCTACCAGCCGCGCCTACATGCTTAGTCCGGGGTGGGTTGTCGGCTACAGGATGGCGCCCGAACTCGAATCCATGCTGCTTAGTTCGCATGGGATTTTTCTCGGCTTGGGCGCGCGATCTCCGCCTTCCGCCATGCCTGCTGTTGCGTTCGTCCCACCTAGCAGGTGTCAGCGGGCGAACGTCGGGGCACTTAGGCCGCGAGGGCTAATTCTTCGTTAGCTTATTTGTTTGATGCGATGATTTACGAGGCCAACGCATCGTCCTCGGCATGCCGCCTCTGGCGTGTTCACCTGGTCGAAACCAGTACGCCCCCATCACGGCAGGGATAGTGTCGGGCAAGCTCCCCATCAGGTCAAGCGCCCGGACGGAGTGAGCGACGGTTCAAAGACCCTTCAACACGCGCGCGGCCGTCTGCACCGTCTGCTCAATGTCCGCTGCACTGTGCGCGGTGGAAATGAATCCCGCCTCGAATTGTGACGGCGCGAGATAAACTCCCGCCTCCAACATGCCGTGGAAGAATCGCTTGAACCGCTCGCGGTTGGACTTCATCGCGTCCGTCAGATTCCAGACCGGTTCACGGGTGAAGTAACCGCAAAACATCGAGCCGCAACGATTGAACGTGACGGGAATGTTGGCCGACCGGGCGGCGTCGCGCATCCCGGCTTCGAGCATCGCGCCGAGCTCCTCGAGGCGGACATAGGCGCTGCCGGGTTGCGGCAGATTTCCGGTCGCTGCTTCGGTCCGACTCGTTGTCTGAGCGGCGGCGAGACCGACCAGCTCCTCCAAATTCGCCAGCCCCGCCGCCATCGCGAGCGGATTGCCGCTCAAGGTGCCGGCCTGGTACACCGGGCCGAGTGGGGCGAGCAAATCCATGATGTCCGCCCGCCCGCCGAACGCGCCCACCGGCAATCCACCGCCGATGATTTTGCCGAGACAGGTTAAATCAGGCGTGATGCCAAAGCGTTCCTGCGCCCCGCCGGGAGCGAGTCGGAAACCGGTCATCACTTCGTCAAAAATGAGCAACGCGCCGTTCGCCCGGGTGATCTCGCGCAGGAATTCCAACCAGCCCGGCTTCGGCACGAACAGTCCCGCATTACCCGCCACCGGCTCGACAATGACGCAGGCAATTTCATTCCGGTTTGCGGCAAACGCGGCCTGGAGCGGTTCGGTTTCGTTATAGGGCAGCACGAGCGTGTGCCTGGCAAAATCCGCCGGCACGCCCGCGCTGTCCGGATTGCCAAACGTCAGCGCCCCGGAGCCGGCCTTCACCAGCAGGCAATCCGCATGGCCATGATAGCAACCGTCGAACTTGATGATCCCGTCGCGCCGGGTGAAACCGCGCGCGAGCCGGATGGCGCTCATACAGGCCTCCGTGCCCGAGTTCGTCATGCGCACCTTCTGCACGCTCGGCATGAACGAGCAGATGAGCCGGGCCATCGCGACTTCGCCGGGATTGGGGATCCCGAAACTCGTTCCGTGATCGGCGGCCGCTTTCACGGCGGCAATGATTTTCGGATGCGCGTGTCCCAGAATGGCCGGCCCCCAGGTGCCGACGTAATCAATGTACTCGTTGCCGTCCACGTCGGTGACGCGACAACCCTTTGCCCGGTTGACGAAGAACGGGTGTCCCCCCACCGCGCGAAACGCGCGCACGGGAGAATTAACGCCGCCCGGAAGATAAGTGAGCGCTTCGGCAAACAGCGCTTCGGATTTGGCCCGCGCAATCATGGGGTCAGGATAGCGTGCGCCATTGAGTCGTTAAATCGTTAAATCGTGGCGGTGCTAAACGTCGCAATGTCCTTCTGTTTCTTGACGGCGGGAAACGGTTGAAACCATCTTCCGCGCGCGCTCCAGCCGACGACTGGCTATCCCGAACACTTCACGCCCGTAACGCCGGGTTGGGGAACCCGGCTTTCAAGACCGGGCGAACGAGGCTTGTAGGCCGCGTGTCCTCACGCGGCGGGGTGTCAAACCAAACTGCGCCACTTCGCGGTGCTGTCTCCCAACATTGTTGCGTTCGGCGAAGATTTTTCCGGGGCGCGGCTGGGTTGCGCAGCACCAGCCGCAGCACGCCCGAGAAACCGCCAATGCTGCGACTGTATCTCCACCACAGCGCGCTCCTTGGGGTGCGGCTCCGAGGATTTTCGAGCTTGATCTGACAGGAAGTTCGGCTCCAGTTAGTGAACCTATGCGCCACACACTTCTTTTCGTTCCGCTCGCGATGCTGGTGGTGATCGCCCCAGTTCACGCGGCCCCGAATCCCTCCACGCCCGCGCCGCACCGTGCCGAAGTCAGCCAGGGTCTGGTGCGGCGTGCGCCGACCGGTCACGTCTCGAACTACGATGAAGCAAAGGTGGGCGACTACACCCTGCCCGATCCGCTCAAATTGGAAAGCGGCCAGCCCGTGACCGATGCGGAGACGTGGTTCGAGCTGCGCCGGCCGGAACTCCTCAAACTTTACGCAACGGACGTTTATGGACGCGTGCCCAAGCAAGCCCCCAAGGTGAAGTTTGAGCTGGTGGGAACCGACCTGAGCGCCTTGAGCAATTCCGCCACGCGCAAGGACATTGTCGGGCATATTGGAAATCCGACCAACGGGCCAACCGTCCACCTGGTTCTGTATCTGCCCGCCAAGGCCACCGGACCGGTGCCGGTGCTGTTGCACATGCTGTTCGGCCCGCCACCGCCCAATCCGCCCGCAGTCACTCCTCCGACCCGTCCCGGCGAAATCGGCCCCATCCCGGACATTCTCGCGCATGGCTACGGCTACGCGATGTTTCGTTACACGGAGATCGAAGGGGATACGCGAACCAACAGCTTGAGCATCGTCCGCAAGCTGGCGCTGCCGGAAGGTCAAATCGGACCGGCAGCGGACGAGTGGGGCACCATCACCGCCTGGGCCTGGGGCGCGAGCCGCGTGTTGGATTATCTGGCGACCGACCCAGCCGTGGACGCGCGCCGTGTGGCGCTCATCGGACATTCGCGCCTGGGCAAAACGGCCCTGTGGGCGGGAGCGCGTGACCCGCGGTTTGCGCTGGTGTTCGCGAGCTGCTCCGGCGAGCTGGGTGCGTCCCTCGCGCGACGGGACTATGGAGAAACGGTGGATGATGTGATCGCCAATTTCCCGTGGTGGTTTGCGGCAAACTTTCGAAAGTATTCCGGGCACTGGAACGACCTGCCGGTGGATTCGCACATGTTGATTGCCCTCAACGCGCCGCATCCGGTGTTCATTACCGCCGGCACGCAGGATCAATGGGCGGACCCGCAGGGCATGTTTCTCGCCGCCGTCGCCGCCGGCTCGGTCTATCGCCTGTTGGGAGAATGGGATCTGGGTACCAAAGTGCTGCCGCCACTCGACACCCCGGTGAACGACGGGAATCTCGGATTCCTCTACCACACCGGCGCCCACGCCATTCTGCCGGAAGACTGGAAAGCTTTCTTCGCGTTCGCCGACCGATTCTTGAAATGAATCCCGCTGCGGCAGTGATAGGCGACCGAGGGCTTCCGCCACGGTCATCCGTTTGGTTTTAATGCCGCGCGTGTCCGCTGCCGCCGAAAATTTCCAGTCCGGTCAGCGCTGGGTCAGCGAGAGCGAACCCGAACTCGGCTTGGGTTCGGTGCAGCGCGTGTCCGCTCGAACCGTGACCCTCGCGTTCGCCGCCAGCCAGGCCACGCGGGAATACGCCCGCGACAACGCTCCGCTCCGCCGCGTGCGCTTCCGCGTCGGGGACAAGATCACCAGTCAGACTGCCGGCCAGCTCACGGTACAATCGGTCCGCGAACGCAACGGCCTTCTCTTTTACGCCGGCCAGGGCGTCGAGTGGTGCGAAACCGAACTGAGTGACGCGATCAGCTTCAA
This sequence comes from uncultured Bifidobacterium sp., assembly GCA_964561105.1. Taxonomy (GTDB): domain Bacteria; phylum Verrucomicrobiota; class Verrucomicrobiia; order Limisphaerales; family JADLHS01; genus JADLHS01. Next base: position 67,806 of record CAZLOH010000022.1, read on the forward strand.
CAAACCCGAGGAGCGTCTGCGGGCGGGGCAACTCGATCCCACGGAAGTCTTCGATCTGCGCATTGCCGCCCTGGGGCATCAGCATCAACGGCGCAAGTCCAGGGTGCGTGGGTTTGTCGGCGGTCGCATTGAGCTGATTCCTCACCAACTCTACCTGGCCGCCGAAGTGGCGCGCCGGCTCGTGCCCCGGGTGTTGTTGGCGGACGAAGTGGGCCTGGGCAAAACCATCGAGGCCTGCTTGATTCTTCACCGGCTCCTTTTGACGGGCCGCGCGCAACGGGTCTTGATCCTCGTGCCTGACTCGCTGGTGCATCAGTGGTTCGTCGAGTTGCTGCGTCGGTTCAATTTGTGGTTTCACATCTTCGACGAGGAGCGGTGCGACGCCATCGAAACCGCCAACCCGGAAGCCAATCCCTTTTTGGACGATCAACTGGTGCTCGCCAGCCTCAGCCTCTTCACCCGGAAAGAATCACGCGTGAAACAAGCGATGACGGCGGGCTGGGATTTGCTCGTGGTGGATGAGGCGCATCATCTCGGCTGGTCACCGGAAGCCATCAGTCCCGAATACGCCGTGGTCGAAGCGCTGGGCAGCCATGCACCCGGCCTCCTGCTATTGACGGCCACCCCCGAGCAACTTGGCCTGGCCAGCCACTTCGCCCGGCTGCGCTTGTTGGATCCGGATCGGTTTTACGACCTCGGCGAATTCATCCGGGAAGCGGAAAGTTACCGCGAGGTCGCGCGCCTGGCGAAGCAGCTTCTGGATAATAAACCGCTCGCCGCAAACGATGTGGCGACGCTGGCTCGCATCCTGCCGGACACCGAAGCCAATGTCCGGTCAAAGCTGAAGCAAGTGGCCGCCGGCGATGTCAGTGTGCGCGCGGAGCTTACGGAAGCGCTGCTGGATCAACACGGCACCGGGCGGGTGATGTTCCGCAACACCCGGGCGACCATCAGCGGGTTTCCCAAACGCAACGTCCGCTTGGCGCCACTGACGGCACCGGCCGGCAGCCCGGGTCTGTTCGACGCGCTGGCCCGGGAGTTTGCCACCGATGCCGACGCGAAGGTGTTCGCAAATTTTCAGCCGGATTTCTCGAAGGATGCGCGGATGGACTGGCTTGCCGGTCTGCTGCGCCGGTTGACACCGGCGAAAGTGCTGCTCATCTGCCGCACGCAAGCGAAGGTCGGGGCGATTGATGCCGCGTTGCGCCAGCGGCTCAACGTGAAGCAGGGCGTGTTTCACGAGGGCCTGACGCTGGTGCAACGGGACCGTAATGCGGCCTGGTTTGCCGAGGAGGATGGCGCGCGGATTCTGCTCTGCTCGGAGATTGGGAGCGAGGGCAGGAACTTTCAGTTCGCCCAGCACCTGGTCCTGTTCGATCTTCCGCTCGATCCGGAACTGCTGGAACAACGCATCGGGCGTCTCGACCGCATCGGCCAGACTGCGGAAATTCAAATCCATGTGCCCTTCGTCAAGGGCAGCTCGCAGGAAGTCCTGGCGCAATGGTATCACGCCGGTTTGAACGCCTTTGAGAGAAACCTGCCGGGTGGCCGCGCGTTGCTGGAACAGTTCGGCCCGCGCGTCCACGATCTCGCGCAGGATTTTCACGAAACCGAGACCACTGCCCGCGCCGAACTGGAGCAGTTGATCGCGGCCACGCAGGTCGCCCGGAAAACGCTGGCCACGCAGCTGGAGCAGGGACGCGACCGGCTGCTGGAATTAAATTCGTTTCGTTCCGAAGTGGGCGCGCGGCTCGTCGAGGAAATCCGCCGGCCGGATGCCGATCCAACCCTGGCCGGATTCATGGTTGCCGTCTTCGATCATTTTTCCATCCAGGTCGAAGAAATATCTCCGCGCACGTACCAACTCGGTTCGGCGGGCGTGTTCGCGGAATCGTTCCCGGGTTTGCCGGCGCAAGGCCTGACCGTCACCTGCGACCGGGCGCGGGCGTTGGCGCGCGAGGACGTCCAGTTCCTGACCTGGGATCATCCGCTGGTCACGGGCGCGTTGGATTTGCTGCTGGGCGGGGAGAAAGGTAACTGCAGTTTTGCCAAATGGCCGGATGCCAGGACCGCCGGGTTGTACGTCGAGGTCATTTACCTGCTCGAATGTATCGCGCCGCCCTCGCTGCACGTGGACCGGTTTCTGCCGCCGACGCCGTTGCGGGTGCTGGTGGATCATCGCGGGAACGATGTGAGCGACGCCGTCCCCGCTGAAATGCTCGCGCGACATTTAAGGAACGGTGACGCCTACGCGCTTCTCGATCAACCGACGCTGCGCGAGGAATTGCTGCCAGATCTGATCGAACAGGCGCAGGCCATCGCCGACAGGCGGGTGCCGCAAATGGTGGCGCAGGCACGCCAGGAGGCGTCCGATCAATTGGAACACGAAACGAACCGGCTGAGAGAATTGCGGAAGGTCAACCGCAGTGTCCGGGTTGAAGAAATTGAGTTGCTCGTGCAGCAGCAACGCGCATTGGATCAACACCTGGCCGGGGCGCGGCTGCGCTTGGAGGCGGTCCGCTTGATTCAACGCGGGCCTGCGTGATTGCAACCGAGATTGGTTGTTGTCGGCCAGGTCCGGGCTGCTCGTCGGCGGCGGGTGGCGCGCTTGTTTAACAGCGGCGCATGTGCTACAGAACTGGCCATGATCCGCTCTCTAGCGCTGATTCTGTGTGCGATAACGCTCAACGCCCGCGCGGCGGGCCTGGGCGAACCGCTGGTGTTCACCGGCACTTGCGATGCTTCCGCGGCGATTGCCCTCCACCCGAATCTGTTTGTCGTCGCCAGTGACGAGGACAACGTCCTGCGTTTTTACCGGCCGAACCAGCCCGGGCCGCCGGCGTTCAAGTATGACCTGAACTGGATGCTCGCCACCGAATCCAAGTCAACGGAAACCGACCTCGAAGGGGCAACCCGGCTGGGACAACACATTTTTTTCATCTCGTCGCACGGGCGCAACGCGGAAGGCAAGTATGCGCCGGATCGGCACCGATTCTTCGCGCTGGAGCTGACCGAGCATAACGGAAAAATCGTGGCGCAACCGGTGGGCCGGCCCTACCGGAACCTGGTGGAAGATCTCGCGCGCGATCCGAAGTATGCGCGTTTCCGACTGGCCGAAGCCGCGAAAAAGGCGCCGAAATCGCCCGGCGGTTTCAACATCGAAGCGTTGGCCGATACGCCCGAGGGAGGATTGTTGATCGGCTTCCGCAGTCCGATCCCGGAACACCGCGCTTTGCTGGCTCCGTTGCTCAATCCGAATGACGTCGTCAACGGGCAACCGCCCCGGTTTGGCGATCCCATCCTGCTCGACCTGGGCGGGCTGGGTCTGCGCGACATGTGTTCCACCCCGACCGGCTATTACCTCGTCGCCGGGCCGGACGCCGGACACAAGAAGAGTCATGCGGACAGCCGGCTATTCACATGGGCAGGCGGTGACGCCATCCCACAGGCCGTCCCGGACGTTTCGTTTCACAAGATCAACCCGGAAGGCATTTTCACTCTCGATGCGAACCATCGCTCCGACTTCATGATCATCAGCGATGATGGCAAACGGAAGGTGGACGGTGAGGAATGTAAGAAACTGCCCGAAACGGAACGGCAGTTCCGAGCCTACCGATTCACTCCGTAGCAGCTTGAAAGGTTGACACGCCGCTGCGTGCGGGCACGCGGCCTGCAAGTCTCGTTCGCCTGGTCTTGAAGGCCGGGTTCCCCAACCCAGCGTTACGAGGTGAAGTGTCCGGATTGCAACCGCGCTATCCGTTCTTTCTTCCATCAATCACCGGGCCGAAGTCACGGCGTTAGAACGTTTTCAACGATGATGTAGCGATGCGATGCGGGCGACGTTTGAGCAGCGCACGGCCCCGGTTTGGCGACGGGACGGCGGCGCTTTGGAGTGCGATGCCTTGGCATCGCTTTTAGCAGGCGACCGGTCGCCGTCAAACTACCAGTACGGTTCCTTCACCGCGAGCCGCTGAACGCGGCTCTGCTTGGCCGGCAAGCCAGCCAAGCGGCCAAAGCGGTGACAAGTCACCGCACTCCAAAAACGGGGCCGGCCGCGTCAACCCAAAGCCCAGGCGGATTGACCTCCGCGCCCCCGCCCGCCTTTCAACCGCTCCATGTTTTGTGGAAACGCTCTAATGAAAAATGTCCAAATGGAAATGCGCCCACCCTGTGAACTTCGGTCAAAAGATTGACCGCTCACTGATTGTGCCTGAGAATGATCCACCATGACCAATCGAGTCGTTCTAGCATTTTTTGTCGCCGCGCTGCTGCTCGAGTCCGGCGTCGCCCGCAGTCCGGCGGCCTCCGTGCCAAATTTCAATCTGCTGGACCAGGACGGCATCAATCACGAGCTGTATCGCGCACCCGGCAAGGCGGTCGTGTTGTTCTTCACCGGCAACGGTTGTCCGGTCGCCCGCAAAAGCGCCCCCAAGCTCAACGCGCTCAAGGACGAGTTCGAGACGAAAGGTGTCACGTTCTGGGTGGTCAACTCCTATGCCGGCGACACCACGGCGGAGGTTCGCAAGGAACGCCGCGACCTTGGCCTCTGGAGCACGGTGTTTCTGCTGGATCGGAAACAAGCGGTGGCGTTCGCGCTCGGAGTGGAACGCACCGCCGAAGTGGTGGCCATCAGCACCAAGGACTGGAACATTTTTTATCGCGGCGCGATGGACAATCAGTTGAGCGAGGGCGCAGAGAAACCAACCTGGAGCGAACAATACTTGAAGGAAGCCCTGGCCGATTTCCTGGCGGACAAACCGGTCACCACCAAGCCCACGCGGACGAGGGGTTGCCGGTTCGCCTTTGCCAATGTGGGCGGAACGAATGGCGTGCCGGACTACGCCACGCAAATCGCGCCGCTGCTAAAACAGAATTGTGTCAGTTGCCATCGCCCGGATGGCATCGGTCCGTGGAGCATGAGCAGTCATCGGAAGGTGGCCAATTATGCCGACATGATCGAGGAGGTACTGCTCACCCGCCGGATGCCGCCCTGGGATCCGGACCCGGATTACGGCGAGTTCCGCAATGCGCACCAACTGGATCGCGACCAAACACAGACGCTGTTGGCGTGGGTCAAGGCCGGAGCGCCGCGCGGCCCGGGACCGGATCCGCTGGAGGAGCCGTTGCCGCCGCTCCCGGAATGGCGGCTCGGCAAACCCGACGTGGTTCTGCACCTGCCCAAACCGGAGCAGGTGCCCGCCACCGGAATTGTTGACTATCGCTACGTCGAAGTGGCCTCCCCCTTCACCAACGATGTCTGGCTGTCCGCTCTGGACATCAAACCAGGCAACCACAAGGTGGTTCACCACGTCATTCTCTACGTGAAATCGCCGGGCGACGACGACAACGACAATGAAAACGGCAAGTTCTTCATCGGCTGGGCGCCTGGAGCCAGCGCGTTGAGTTATCCCGAAGGCGTGGCCAAGAAGCTGCCCGCCGGCTCGAAACTGACCCTCGAACTGCATTACACCACTTGCGGAACGGCGCAGGAGGACGCCAGCGAAGTGGCGCTCTACCTCGCCTCCGGCCCGAAGCAACGCAGCGCCGAGACGCGCGCGGCCGTCCAGTTCGACCTGGACATCCCGCCCGGCGAAGCCCAGGCCGCGCACCTGGCCACCTACTCCTTCCGGAAGCCCGCCACCATCTACGGCCTTTTTCCCCACATGCACTATCGGGGAAAGTGGATGCGCTACGAACTGCTCCTGCCGAATGGCAAACGGGAAACCCTTCTGGACGTGCCGCGCTACGATTTCCAATGGCAGATGAGCTACTACTTCAAGCACCCGCGCCACGTTCCCGCCGGCACCTGGTTGCTGGTCACCGGCGCGTTCGACAATTCAGCCGCCAATCCGGCCAATCCCGACCCGAACCGCCGGGTCTATTTCGGCAAACAATCCTGGGATGAAATGTTCATCGGCTTCTTCGAGGCTGCCGATGACCCCGAGCCGGGCGCGACGGCTTCACGGTAGCGAGGCTGCTGACTCCTTCGTCCTGCTACCAATCACCACCCCACCGAACGCTCCCCCAACCGCCGCGTCCGCACGCGCTGCTTTGGAGCCGCTGCGCTTCAGGAGCACGATAGCTTGCGGCAGCGCTCGCAAATTCCGGTTGCACGCGACGCCGCGCTTCACGAACATGCCGCGCATGTTAGCCCGCGTTTGTTCCGCCGCCGTCAACGGCATCGAGGCTTATCCCGTCGAAGTCGAGGTCAATGCCGGTTATGGCGACACGATCATCGTCATCGTCGGGCTGCCCGATGCAGCGGTGAAGGAATCGCGCGACCGCGTATCCACCGCGCTGGCCAATTCCGGATTCAAATTCCCCATGGGCCGCTGCACCATCAATCTCGCCCCGGCGGATGTGAAGAAGGAAGGCCCAAGCTTCGATCTGCCCATCGCGCTCGGCATTCTCGCCGCCAGCGAACAGGTGGAGACGGACCAGCTCGATAACTTCATCGCCGTGGGTGAACTCGCGCTCACCGGCGCGGTGCGGCCGTGCAAAGGCGTTTTGCCCATCGCCCTGCGCGCCAAGGCGGATGGAATGACCGGCGTGCTCGTGCCGGCGGAGAACGCGGCGGAAGCAGCCGTGGTCGCGGGCCTGCAAGTCATCCCCGTGCAAAACCTCCGCGAAGCCGCACAGTTTCTGGAAGGCGAGATCCGCATCAGTCCGACCCGGGTGGATGTGACGAAACTTTTCGATCAACCGCTGGAGGACGACGTGGACTTCAGCGAGGTCAAGGGGCAGGAGTCGGTGAAGCGCGCGCTGGAGATCGCCGCGGCGGGCGGACATAACGTGCTGCTCATCGGTCCGCCGGGCACGGGCAAGTCCATGCTGGCGAAGCGACTCGCCACGATCCTGCCGCCGCTCACGCTGGAGGAAGCGCTGGAGACGACCAAGATTCACAGCATCGTCGGCCTGCTGAATCCCAAGCAGGGGCTGATCACGCGCCGTCCGTTTCGCGCGCCGCACCATACCGCCAGCGACGCCGGTTTGCTCGGCGGCAACATCAATCCCACCCCGGGCGAAATCTCGCTCGCGCACCACGGCGTGTTGTTTCTCGATGAATTGCCGGAGTTCAAACGCAGCGTGCTCGAAACCATGCGCCAGCCCCTGGAGGACGGCCGCGTGACGATTTCGCGCGCGGCGGGGACCATGACGTTCCCCAGCCAGTTCATGCTGGTAGCCGCGATGAACCCCACGCCCGACGGCAAAATGCCGCACGAAAGCAAGTCGTCCCCGCGCGAGATTCAAAACTATCTCGGGCGCATTTCCGGGCCGTTGCTGGACCGGATTGATCTGCATGTGGAGGTGCCGGCGGTGAAGTTCCGCGAGATTTCCGGCGACCGCTTGGGAGAATCCTCGGCGGAGATTCGCCGGCGGGTGGTGGCGGCGCGACAGCGGCAACAGGCGCGGTTGGCCCACAAGCCGAAGGTCACCTGCAACGCCCGGATGGGCACGAAAGAGTTGAAGGAGTTTTGCGCGCTCGACGAAGCCACGAAGGAACTGCTCAAGAATGCGATGGCGGATTACAACCTGAGCGCCCGCGCGTACGACCGGATTTTGAAGGTGGCGCGCACGATTGCCGACCTGGCGGCCACCGACCACATCCTGAGCGATCACGTATCCGAGGCCATCCAACTGCGTTCGTTGGACCGGCAACTCTGGAGTTGAAGCGGATTCACTGAGTTTGCGGCAAGCTGGCCTCCGGGCATCGCCGCTGACGTTCACCGGCAGGTCACCGATTTGCCATTTGGAATTTTCGCCTCAGTCGGGATTGGATTTCTCACCGCGCGCAACCGCCTCGCTCGCGTTGTCGCAAGCTTTCCGCTACGGAGACAAACGCGCGCGGTAGAAGCGTTGCGGGGCGTTGGTTTCCGAGTCCACCCACAGGAAACCACCGTTCGTCACGGAAAAACTTACGCGGTCCTGCCAGGTGACCAGATTGGCTGAGGACGCGATGGTGACCGTGCCGGGGTCGCTGTTGCCGCCGAGTTGCAAGCGGCCGTCTGGCAACCGGGCGACGGAGGCAAATTTCGGCGCGGCCGGTGGTCGCACCGTGAGCACGGCGGCGTCGCTGACAACTGAACCGCCAAGATTGGTGACGACGACCGAATAGCTGCCCGCGTCGTTCGTCGTCACCAACGGCCGGAGGTAAGTGGCATTGGTGGCGGCGGCAATAACCGCTCCATTGAAACGCCACTGGTAGGCGAGCGGCAGGTCGCTGGAGGCGGTGACCGTAAAGGTGACATTGCTCCACGCTTTCACGTCCTGGCTTTGCGGTTGGAGGGTAATCACGGGTGGCGTGCGGTAGGGGCCGAGATAATCGAAGCGCACAGCATCCGCCAGCACCACCCTGCCCGAATAGCCGGTGTCGTTGCTGAGGCGCACGTAACCATTTGTGCCAACGGTGAACAATCTGGCGGCCGCCAGCAAATGCCAGCCCCCGCCACCGGACGTTTGATCCACCGGGATCGTGACGCTCCCGCCGAGATCGGTCACCGTCCAGGGCGCGTTGGTGGCGCGATTGCCGCCCTGCGGATACCAGATGGAAACATCGTAATAGCCCGGTGTCACGATGTCGGGGCGGAATACCGCCGTGTCCACGCCCCCGTTGGCGGTGCTGGCAAATCGGTAATCGCCGAGATACTTGTCCGGCGACGAGGTGCCGGTGGACCAGCCGGCGGTGAACGTGACGGCGGCATTGGTGTTGTCCAAAGTCAGGGATGGCACCAGCGGCGGCGCGAACGCAAGCTTCACCCCGTCAGCAATCGCGCGATGGCCCGGTTCGGAGAAATTATCCTGCACGCGAATCGAGCCGTTGGTGCCGGCGGCGAAATTGAACCGCCCCAGCAATGACCATTTGCCCGAGTTGGTCCGTTGATCCGCCAGCACGGTCGTCGTGCCGGTCGCATGATGAATGACGAACGGCGTGGCGGACGCGGCGTTTGTGACGTAAGGATGCCATTCGTAAACATCGTAGTCGCCGGCCACGGCGATGTTCGGAGTAAACTGAACGTAAGCCGATCCATTCCCGGGCAGCTTGGAAAAATAATTCGTGCCGAAGGAATTCGTGTCGGAACCGGTCGCGCCGTAGTACGTGGGCAGCGTGGTGGTCGCACCGAAGACGCGCACCGCCGTCCAACCACCCACGACCCGGGCGCGCGCGTCATCCAGGACAAGGTTGTTGACCGCTCCGGCGAAATTTCCCGGCGTGCCGTTCTTGATGAAGGACCATTGCACCGCGCCGTGCAGGTCCGTGCGCCAGAAACTGGCTCCTTGATAGCCGCCGACAGTTTGGGCGTGCGGATCGGCGGCGCAGTAATCAATGAATTCCTGCACATCCTCGTCCGGCTGGGCGGCGGCTGTGCCGTTGCAAATGATTCCCCCGGGGATGGTGGGGCCGTAAACGTCCTGCAACGGAACGATCGGCTTGATGGCATTGGTCCAATTGACGAGGACGCCGTTGCTGTTGCCGATGGGCAGGCCGGCGAGGCTGCTCTGCCAGGTTCGCCAGTTGACGTCCGACCAGTTGATGGCCGCGCTGGGCGATCCTTTGAGTCCGGACGACGAAAAATGGTAAATCTGCGGCATGACGGCATCGCACCAGAAACCAAATTCCTTGTAGGGGAACGAGGCGTGAAAATAGATGATGGGAAATGGAGCGTGGGCGAGAAACTTGTTCGGCCAGTTTGACCGGACTTGCGAGCATTGCTGCCAGGCGAGCGCGGGGCCTTGCGTGCCGAGCGCGCCGCTTTCCCATTCGGCCTCCGCATCCCAGACAAAACCGTCCGCGCCCTGATTGAACACAAAGTCGGCAATCGCCACTTCGCCGGCCACGTTGGTGCCGTAGGAACGATTGTAGCCAAACACCCAGACGCCGTGGTTGTGTGCGGTGTTGATGAAATAGGGCGTCAATTGCGGGAACGGGTAGCAACCATTGTATAACGACGCGCCCGTCCCGGTTTTGACCACCACGTAACGGATGCCCTGGCTGTGGTAAAACTGCATCAGGCTGTTTTCGTTGGTGACTCCGGCAACGTGGCCGCCAAGTTGGTTGGTGGCGTCCCGGATGGAATAAATCCAATCACCCTTGCCCAAATTCCAGGGATCAATCCCGCCATCGCGAATCTGCCCGAAGCTGGTTGCGAGGCCGAAGAACAGCACGAGGCCCGCGAGCGAGGCCAGCTTGGTGCAGCACAAACGACGAGTCATAGTATCCCGCCAAAATACCGTGCCCGAACGCGGCGTCAACGCGGCGGCGGCACATAAACATGTTGGCCGTGGCGGCGATTGCCGATCGCCGCTTACAGATCCGTGCATCTCGAAGTTGTTGGTGATTTTGCAGAGTTCTGTGGGGTGCAGAGTTG
>CAZLOH010000023.1:0-78024 GCA_964561105.1 uncultured Bifidobacterium sp.
CAACCGAAGCAATAGCAACTGCTTCCGTTGAAAGACTGAACGACCCAAGCTCAGCGACCGCCGAGCCTGCGATGGGAACAATCGAGTGGTTGTCGCGCGACCCGAACCGCCACCGGCAGTTCGCTGCAGCGCATGGTAGCACGTCGTTCTCATCTCAAAGCAATAATAACAAGCAACGCCACGCACAGCACGAGTGAGAACACGACGAAAAACAGCATGGCTCGCTTGTTCCGACGCTGGATGCGCTGTCGCTCCACCTCTCCTGGAGTCTTCGGCTTTCTCCGGCCAAACGCCTCGCCGACAACCTCAAGAGCAGTGGCGAAAGTCTGGAGAACTGGAATCATGTGCGCAATGGCCAAGCCAGTATGGCTCGTGATCGAGCCAGCGACGACGTCTTCCCCCGGAGTAGGCGTGGGTTGCCTTCCGCCAAGCGAGAGGCCGAGTCACAGGTTGTGGGATTCACCTGGCCAACCATCAATGATCGGAGCACTGATACCATGACGTCTTTCATACTCCTCGACCCCAGAGCTGTCGAGCCGCAAAGTGATCGTCACGCCGGATGCGTATGCACCGTGAAGTTTTCCCCACCGTGCGATGAACCGATGTGGTGGCGGTGCGTTGATTTGCTCAATTGTGCCGCCCATCATTGCCTGCCGCCCGCTCCGCGCGGGCGGAGTTCTCGCAGCGCGAGAACTTCCACCGCCAACGTCAGGGGAGCACACGCTCCGCGCGTGTGGCGGAACGCGCCCTCGCGTTCCGCAGGTCCAGCCAACCCTCGGTGGGGCGAGCGTCCTCGCGAGCCGGAACGACTCCATTATCAGGATCATGGGGCAGAATGATGAGCCTCGAGGTGGTTGCGAAACTTCCCTTTCCCCGGTAGCCGCAGTGAGGAGGCAGAAACCCGCGAAGGTGCGAAAACCTTCCGCCTCGTTACCTCGGCGGCTACGCCTGATGAAACCACTTCCATGCTGTTGCCCCCATTATTCTCTCAAAAGCTGCCGCGGGACGGCGGCGCTTTGGAGTGCGCTGCTCTGGCATCGCTTTTGGCAGACGACTGGTCATCGTCAAACCACCCGTGCGCTTCGCTTACCGCGAGCCGCTGAACGCGGCTCTGCTTGGCCAGCAAGCCGGCCAAGCGGCCAAAGCGGTGACAAGTCACCGCACTCCAAAAACGGAGCCGGCCGCGTCAACCCAAAGCCCGGGCGGATTGACCTTCGCGCCCCTCGTCCGCCTTGCAGCAGCTACCTGTTTTGGGGAAACGCTCTATCCGTGTGCATCCGTGGTTGAACTGCCGTCTTTTGGGTTATGATTCTGACCCCATCATTCTGCCAAGAGTTGCGGTGGGAATTTGCGGAGGCGCGAACCGGTGGTGTGTCGGCGCGGCGAGAAAGCGATCACGGCGATGGCGCACACTTGAGCGCTTGGGAAGCCGCGAAAGGAATTCGACTGAAAGAAGAAGGCCCGCAGGGCCGAGCGAGCGGGCGTGAGCGAGTCCACTTGGCGCGCATCCTCTGGCATCTGTTCAAGTATCGGCAGGCATTCAACCCGGAAGTGTTCAAGCGGGAGGAAGAAAAAATGCAGCGCAAGAAACTCGCGCGCCTCCAGAATACCGCCGCCGGTCTCGGCCTCAAACTCGTCCCAGCCCAATGACTTACACCGTCAGCTTACGGGTGGACCTCATCGCTTCTCCAACTCTCCAATCTTGTCTCTGGTCTCTCGGTTCGCGCCATCAATCCGTGTCTCTGGATAGAGAACAATCTTTCGCTTCCACTGATTGGTCGTGCCGCCAATCTCCAAGCCGAGGGAAGTGTAATCTCTGCGGCCTCGCAAGTAAATCGGCTCGGCATTGGTAGTGGCTGGCGAAAGGCTGACTGTGAACTTCCACTCCTCCACCGCCCAATGTGCGACTCGATACGCCTGAACACCATAGTCGTGCAAAGAAGTGTCTGCTGGTGAAACTGTGGCGAAAAATCCTGTGGCATCTGGGCGCAAGTCCAAGCGGCAAAAATCAAGCTGGCTCTCATCGAACCCAATCCACACTCCAGTCAAATTCTCCGCCTTCGGTGGTCTGGCTCTGCAACCGTCGCACCACAGCGAGGTCGGCAGCACGCAGCCTATCTGCAAGCACAAGCACGTAGCAGCTATAAAAGCGTATGGAAGTGTGTGGCGTGTCATGAGGTCAACGACCCAAGCTCAGCGACCCGGCCCACGGGACGCTTGAATTGCAACCGCGACGCTCAAGCCGGATTCGCTGCAGCGCATGGTGGACCACATAGTCAATGTTTCCTCCGGCGCAGCCTTAAACTCAAGCCAATACACCCAACCACAAAAGGCGCGCAAGCAAAACCACTCATCCATTGCATATAACTCTGCTCGTAAACTGTATCCATGCGGAACGAAATGTAATAGGCGACAAAGAGCAATGGAACGCCTATCGCCACCGAAAATGACGACAAAACCAGCGACTGCCGAACTGGACCGCGAAGTACCAGGAAACTCAAAACGACAACAGCTACTAATCCGAGCAAAATCGAAATCCACGCGTCAATGACATAGAAGCCGTCGGCGAGCATCATAATCGTGTGAAGTGGTCTAACAGTATTGATTCGCTGGGACCCGTGGATCAAAGGTCAACTGGGAGGTCTGGCTCATGGGTATCATTTACGACGGGAGCGGTTGGCGGACAAGCTTGTTTTGTGGAAGTTGGCAGGAGAGCGGCGGGTGCGTGACCGGCTGGATCGAGGCTTGCCACCGGCCGGACAAAGCCAAACCGAGTTTGGCTTTTGAACTTTCTCGTTGGTAATCTGCATATTTCACAAACTCAGGGGCAAGCGCCCCGAGAGATTTGGATTGTTCTCATCCGTGGTTGTTGTTAGGAACCGCGCGACACCCATGGAAATCACCTACAAAGTCCGGGGCGCCGATGGCGCCGAATACGGCCCGGCGACGCTGGAGCAAATCAGCGGCTGGTTGCGCGAAGGCCGCGTGCAGCCGCAAAGTGAAGTCCTGCGCAGCGACCAGAACGATTGGGCCACGGCGGATCGCTTCGTGGAATTGTTTCCGCCGGATGCGCCGGACACGCCGACCAGCGTGTCCGCCCCGGCCGTGACCGCGGCTGATCCGAGCACGGCCGCGCGAATGAAATCCGGCGCGTCCTGGTTCTACTGGATTGCGGCCTTGTCGCTGATCAACACCGTGGCGGCGTCCGCGGGGAGCAACTGGCGGTTTATCGTTGGCATGGGCATCACGCAAATTTTCGACGAAATTGGACACGGCAGCAGCGGCAGCGGCAAGGTGGTGGCCTTGGCTCTCAACCTGGTGGTCACTGGCGTCTGCGCCTTGTTCGGCGTCTTCGCAAACAAGGGTCACCTCTGGGCCTTCGTCGTCGGCATGGTCCTGTTTGCGTTGGACGGCGCGATCTTCCTGCTCGTCCAGGACTGGATCGGAGTGGCGTTTCATGTCTTCGTCCTGTACTGCTTCTTCCGTGGTCTCCAAGCCTGTCGCCAGTTGCGAGCCAGGTAAATGGCGGACGGGCGGGCCACGCTGGATGAAAGGCGACGCGACGGTGAAAGCCGGCGCGGAAGGGTTGCTTCCCGCCCGGCCTCAGTTATGATTCCAGCGGTAAGGGGAGGCAGAGGCTGAGTGAAATGTGAAAGGTGGTTGTGACCCGCATCGACAAATACCCGAAGTCGAATCCAGCCGACACGAAGCCGGTGGCGGCAACGGCGTTGCCCGAGATCGGATCGAATCAAGAGCACTTGTACCGTCTGCTGTTCGAGTGGATGCCGGGCAGCGTGGTGTTGCTGGATGCGCGCGGGTTCGTGCTGGACGCCAACCCCGCCTTCTGCCGGCAAATCGGATTCGCGCACGCGGAGCTGGTGGGCGGACACGTCAGCCGGTTCAGCAAATTGCCCCGCGAAAAAATCGAGCACAACATCGCGCGCATGCTCGGCGGCGAGGTGCTGGAGCATGAGGTGACGAATGTGCAAAAGGACGGCAGCCTGCGGCATTACGAACTGCGTGAGGCCGCCATCACGCTGCCCGACGGCTCGCGCCGAATCCTGGTGTTGGCCAACGACATCACCGAGCGACTGCGGGTGCAGCAAGACCGGCTCGAAATGGAACGCCAGTTGTTGCACGCGGACAAACTCAAGAGCCTCGGGGTTCTGGCCGGCGGCATCGCCCATGATTTCAACCACCTGCTCCTGACCATCACCAGCCAGCTCGAAGCGGCGGCGCGGGAGTTGCCGCCCGAATCCCCGGCGCAGAATCCGCTGCAGGAAGCCGTCACGACGGCGCAGCGGGCGGCGGAATTGACCCGCCAACTGCTCGCCTACTCCGGGCGCGGACGATTCGCCATCGAGAACGTGGACCTCAGCGAACTGGTGGGCGGCATGTCCGAGTTGTTGAACGCCTCGATTTCCAAGAAGGCCAGCCTGCGATTGAAGCTAGCATCCGCTCTGCCCTTCATCCAAGGGGACGTGCCGCAGTTGCAACAAATCCTGTTGAACTTGATCACCAATGCCTCGGAGGCGCTGGGTGACTGCCCGGGCATCATCACCGTCAGCACCGCGTTGCGCGAGTGCGACGCAAGCTACCTGGCGCAAAACCGCACCGCCAACCGGCTGGCCCCCGGCGACTACGTGACGCTTGAAGTCTTCGACACCGGCTGCGGCATGGACGAGTCCATGCAAGAACGGTTGTTCGATCCTTTTTTCACCTCGAAAGACACTGGCCGGGGACTGGGTATGTCGGCCGTGTCGGGCCTGGTGCATGGACATCAGGGCGGGATACTGGTGTCCAGCCGGCCCGGGCTGGGCGCGGTGATCACGGTCTTGCTTCCGGTGGCCACGGGCAACGTAAAGCCCCTTCTCCAACCCGTCGCGCCAGCCATCCGGCAGATCGAATATGCCACCGGCCCAATGCTCCACGGCACGGTGTTGGTGGTGGATGACGAAGCGCCGATCCGGCTGCTGCTCGAGCAAATCATGAAGCGGACGGGTCTGCGAGTGTTGACCGCCAGCGACGGCGAGGAAGCCGTGGCCTTGTTTCAAAAGCGTGCGGCGGAGATCACCTTCGTGGTGCTGGACCTGGCGATGCCGCGGATGGATGGTTCAAAAGCGTTGGCGGCCATGCGGCAACATCGGCCGGAT
The DNA here is from genome assembly GCA_964561105.1 of uncultured Bifidobacterium sp. Classification (GTDB taxonomy): domain Bacteria; phylum Verrucomicrobiota; class Verrucomicrobiia; order Limisphaerales; family JADLHS01; genus JADLHS01. Next base: position 5,154 of record CAZLOH010000023.1, read on the forward strand.
GTCAAAGCCGTGCTCATCAGCGGGCACGACGCGGCCAGTGCCGAACACCGCGCACAGGCCGAGGGTTACGCCGCCGTCATCCGCAAACCGTTCCAAGTGGAAGCTTTGCTCAGTCTGGCTCGGCAAATGTGCGCCCCGGCGCCGTAAGCCGGCAGACGGACAAAACTGGAATTCGCATCGTAGTTTCTTGCGACGTGCGACCCGCCCATCCGATTCCGTCCGCGCTGCGCGGACGGGCTGGTCGCAGCGCGACCAGCACCACCGGCAAGACACTGAAATGAGCCCAACCCGAATTATTTCTCATAATTAGGCTTGCGGTCGGACGGGGCGAATGGTTCGTTTGCCGCAGCAGATTGATCGCCGACAACACCAACTCCAATTCAATTATGAAAAACCGATTTTTCACCGCCATCGCCGTCGCCGGGCTCGCCTTGACGCTTTCACTCGCCTCGGGACAGGCCGCCGAAAACACCGCCGCCACCGCTGATCTCAAGGCGCTGATCACGAAGGTGCAGGCCAAGCTCAAAGGTGGCAAACCCACCGAAGCCGACCTCGCCCCCGAGCTAAAGGAATTTGACGCCCTGCTGGCAAAATACAAAGGCGACAAGTCGGATGAGGTCGCGCAAATCCGGTTGATGAAGGCGATGCTGTACAAACAAGTGTTGCAGGATGACACCAAAGGGGACGCTGAATTGGAGCTAGTCAAGCGGGATTACCCCGACTCGAAAATTGTGGCGCGACTAAAACAGCAGGAAGCCGCCGAGAAGATTCAAGCCGGCTTGCATGAAGGGGCCGCGTTCCCCGAGTTCAATGAGAAGGACCTGGCGGGCAAGCCGCTTTCGGTCGCCAATTACAAAGGCAAGGTGGTGCTGATAGATTTCTGGGCCACCTGGTGCGGCCCCTGTGTGCGCGAACTGCCCAATGTGCTCGAGGCGTACACCAAATATCACCCCCAGGGATTCGAGATCATCGGCATCAGCCTGGATGACAACCGGCAAAAACTGGAAACCTTCATCAAGGAAAAGAAGATGACGTGGGCGCAGTATTTCGACGGCAAAGGCTGGCAGAACAAACTGGCGGAGAAGTACGGCGTGCAAAGCATCCCCGCCACCTATTTGCTGGATGGCAACGGGAAGATCATCGGCAGCAACTTGCGCGGCCCTGAGTTGGAAACGGCCCTGGCCAAGGCGCTCGCCAAGAAGTAGCGCGGTCGCTTGGGCCGCACACCGGCGGCTCAACTATTCTCAAGCTCGGCGAACAGTCCTTCGAGACTGTTCAACGGGGCGTCCCGTTTCGGATTCAACACCCGCCGGAGATAGTCCACCCCTTCGGAGATGGTGCGCACCGATTTGGGCAGCAACGCGCCGCTCGCGTTGGCGTGACCGCCACCCTGGAATTTCTCCGCCACCTTGATCGCTTCGCCGTTGCGACTCCGGAAACTGGCAATGACCACATTGTTGGGGCGGCGAAACAGCGTAACCAGCACGGGAAAGCGCGTGGCCTGCCGCTCCAGGAGTTGATGCACGATTTGATTGTTATTGCCCACCACGGTGTCCACGTAGCCCACGTTGGCGCCAAGCTCGGTGACATTGTTCCTGCTCCACTCAAAGCCGAGCGGGTCCTCGACGCGGCGTTTGACGGCCATCACCTCGAGGAGCGGATGATCCATGAGTTTCTCGAGGTCGCCATTGATCAAAGTGTGTAAATTCCAGAAGCCGTAAATCTTCACCAGGCTCGCGTAATCGCCGGCCACGGCAAAGTCCGGATCGGACTCGAGGAATAGATCGGCCACATTGTTCAGATGCACCAGACGGTCCAGCGCGGGCGACGTCAGCTCGTGCTCGCGGCATAGTTCGTAGCACAACAACCCGGCAGACTTGTTGATGTCGTGAACGAGTTGCGCCCTGGTGGGTGCGGCATCGGTGACATGGTGATCCACGATCAGCCAGTTCGGCTTGTCGAGCCTCGGTTCAAACGCCAGATCGGTCACCCAGGCCGCCGCCTCGCGCAGGTCGCGCTGCTTCCAATAATTATAGTGGTAGGCTTGCAAGGGCACCTTGGCGTCGAAGACCTTTTTCGCCAGACGTTGCAACAACAACCCCGCCACCAGTCCGTCCAGGTCGCTTTCGTGGGTGAGGATCACATCGGGATGGGGCAACATCGTCATGCGCCGAAGTTAATCATCACGCGCGGGACTGGCGAGCGTGGAATTGCTCCGGCAAAGAATTTCTTTCACAAGCTACGCCGCTTGCGACACACTGCCGGGCAAATGACGAAGTTATTTGACCTGTCCGGTGAAGTGGCGGTGGTGATCGGGGCGACGGGCGTGTTGGGCGGCGCCCTGGCGGAAGGCCTCGCGGCGGCGGGCGCCAAAGTCGCGGTGCTCGGACGGAATGTCGAACGCGGCCGCGCGCGGGTCCAAGCCATCCAGAACGCCGGCGGTCAGGCGGCTTTCTTCGCGGCGGATGCAATCTCGCGTTGCAGCCTGGCCGAGGCGCACGAACAGGTGGAAGCGACGCTGGGTGCGCCGACGGTTTTGCTTAATGGCGCGGGCGGTAACGATCCCAAAGTGACCGTCACGGCGGAACGTCCGTTTGAATCCATCCAACTCCAGGACTGGCAGGCGAACTTTGATTTGAACCTGGCCGGCGGCGCGTTCCTGCCCTGTCAGGAATTCGGTCCGGCCATGTGCCGGCGCGGCAAGGGCAGCATCATCAATATCGCCAGCGTCTCGGCGCACTTGCCGCTGTCGCGCGTGGCCACTTATTCGGCCGCCAAAGCTGCCGTGTTGAACCTCACGAAATTTCTGGCGCGGGAATGGGCAACTCAAGGCGTGCGCGTTAATTCCATCACGCCCGGCTTTTTCCCGGCGGAGCAGAATCGAAAACTGCTCTTCCAAGACGACGGCTCGCCAACCGCGCGGACGCAGGCCATCTGGGGGCACACGCCGATGAAGCGCTTCGGCGAAGCAAAGGAATTGATTGGTGCGGCGGTGTTTCTGGCGAGTCAACACGCCAGCAGCTTTGTGACCGGCGCGGACCTGGTCGTGGACGGCGGCTATCTTTGCCAGACCGTTTAGCGCCTGGAGAGGAGACTCGCCAATCCATCCCAGGCCGTAGAAGAACTTGAACCGAGCGAAGCAAAAACCTAATAGTACACCCGCCGTGAGCGAACATTCCGAAAGTCATTTCCCCATCCCAAAAATCCTGCCCGTGCTGGACGCGCAATTCCGCCCTGCGTTGCTGGCCCGCCGCGCGTTTCGTGAGCGCGTTCGCCAATCCGGTCGTGCCGTGCCGGTGCGCCTGGCGCTTGAACAGTCCGACGGATCGGTCTTTCACACCAGCACGGAGATTTTCGCCGAAGACCTGCCGGCGGCGCAGGACAACTACCAACATGTCGAGCGCATCCTGAAGTTTCTCCTTTGGTCGCGCGGTGGGTGGAGAATCCACTTCGACGGCCCGGCCGCTTTGGCGGCCAAACTCGCCGCGCATTATCGCGACGACGCCACCGGCCAATTCGACTCGGACATGGTGGGCGCGAAGATGTTTGATCATCCGCTGGAAATCTTGAACACCCCAGAACTTCCGCGTGAGCGTTCACAAACCAAACCACTGGGTCGGCATCTGGATGGCTGCCGCATCGGGTTTGATCTCGGTGGCAGTGATCGCAAGGCGGCGGCCGTCATCGAGGGGAAGGTCGTGTTCAGCGACGAGACGGTTTGGGACCCTTATTTTCACCCGGATCCGCAATATCACTTCGACGGCATCATGGATTCGTTGCGCAAGGCGGCCGCGCATCTCCCGCGCGTGGATGCCATCGGCGGCAGCGCGGCGGGGATTTATGTGAACAACCGCGTGAAAGCGGCCTCGCTCTTCCGGGGCGTGCCGCCGGATTTGTTCGCATCGCGCGTGAAGGATTTGTTCCTGGAAATCAGGGCCGCGTGGAACAACGTGCCGTTTGAAGTGGTGAACGACGGCGAGGTCACGGCGCTGGCCGGCGCGATGGCGCTCGAACGGAATCGCGTGCTCGGCATTGCGCTGGGCACGAGCACGGCGGGCGGTTGGGTGGATGCCCGGGGCAACATCACCTCCTGGCTCAACGAACTGGCCTTCGTGCCGGTGGATTATCACCCCGGAACGGCGCGGGACGAGTGGTCGGGAGATTATGGCGTCGGCTCGCAGTATTTCTCCCAGCAAGCCGTCGGCCGGTTGCTGCCCGCCGCCGGGATTGACGCCCCGCGCGACCTGCCGTTGCCGGAAAAACTCAAGCTGGTGCAATCCCTCATGGCCCAAGGCGACGAGCGCGCCCGGAAGATTTATGACACGCTCGGCGTCTATCTCGGCTACTTCATCGCGGATTGCGCGGAGTTTTACGATTTGCAAAACGTGCTCGTCCTCGGCCGCGTTACCAGCGGAACGGGCGGAGACTTGATAGTCGAAACCGCGCGGCGGACGTTGCAGGCCGAGTTTCCCGAGCTAGCGGAGCGCCTGACGCTCCAGGTGCCGGATGAAAAACAAAAACGCCACGGTCAAGCCATTGCCGCCGCCAGCCTGCCGGAGATTGAATAAGCCTCGAACAAATGAACTCCTACGGAAATTACGTCACCGAAATGGTCCAGCTCGTGAAAACCGCGCGATCGTTCCCGCTCGGCGGTTTTCCACCCGCGCCGCGACCGGACGTCGCGCCGGATGCCCCGCGCGCCCTGTTTTTCGCGCCACATCCCGATGATGAAACCATCGTGGGCGCGCTGGCGTTGCGGCTGTTTCGCGAAGCGCGCTTGAAGGTCATCAACGTGGCCGTAACGCAGGGCAGCAAAAAGGAGCGACAGGCCGAACGGCTGGTTGAATTGCAGCACGCCTGCAATTACCTCGGCTACGAGGTTCAAACCACCGGCCCGAATGGACTCGAACGAGTCACCGCCAGGACCCGGGAAACGGACCCGCAGGCTTGGGCCGGCATGGTCGCGATCATCCAGGACATCCTGTTGAAGCATCAACCACGGGTCATTTTGTTTCCGCACGAGCGCGACTGGAATGGCACGCACATCGGAGTGCATTATCTGGTGACGGATGCGCTCAAACAGATGCCCGCCACTTTCGAGTGTTACGTGCTTGAAACCGAGTTCTGGGGCGCGATGGATGATCCCAACCTGATGGTGGAGGTCAGCGAAGCCGACCTGACCGACCTGATCACAGCCACCACGTTCCATGTCGGCGAAGTAAAACGAAATCCTTATCACCTCTCACTACCGGCCTGGATGATGGACAATGTGCGGCGGGGCGCGGAACTGGTGGGAGGACAAGGGGGAGCGTCGCCGGATTTTCAATTTGCCGCCCTGTATCGGTTTCGTCGCTGGGCCCAGGGCCGGTTGCAGCACCTGACCAAAGCTAAACCTTACCTTTCCCGGACGGAAAACCCGGTGACGCTCATCTCGTAAACACCCAGTGTGACGACGGCCTATTCGTTCAAGCCACCACGCTGATACGGATGACCGGCTCCATAGGACCGGATCTGTTGCAGCACGATGGTAACGGTCGTGGCCCGATTTGCGATGGTCTCCAACGTCTCGCCCGTCGGCGAACCCGAAGTGGCGGTCGGGTTCGTATGCGTCGAGGTCGGACTCTTCGCCACCACACAACCAGGCTCGGCAGTCGTCGCTTTGGCAATATGGGGTGTGGCTTTCATCACAATCACCACGGTACCTTTGCATGGTTTCACGGAATCACCACTTCATTTTTGGCAAAACGCAATCGGATTTTGTCGAGCGCGCGGCCCGAGGCAGGTACGTGAAAGTTCATTTTCCCTGCCGAAGCGCGATCTGACATGCTCCGCCGATGCAGCGCAAGTTCATGCGGGAAGCCATCCGCCTTTCCTTTTCCAAGATGCGGGCCAATCAGGGCGGCCCATTTGGCGCGGTGGTGGTGCGACGGGGAAAAATCGTGGGGCGCGGCTGGAATCAAGTGACTTCCGCGAACGATCCCACCGCGCACGCCGAACTGGTGGCCATCCGTGACGCCTGCCGCCGGCTGAAGCGCTTTCGGCTCGAAGATTGCGAACTCTACACGAGTTGCGAACCGTGTCCGATGTGTCTGGCTGCGATTTATTGGGCGCGCCTGAAGCGGGTCTATTACGCCAACACTCGTGAGGACGCGCTCCAGATTGAGTTCGACGACGCCTTGATTTACGAGGAAGTGGCCACCCCCATTTCAAAACGCAAGCTGCCAATGATCCAACTGCTGCACCGCGAAGCGCTCCCAGCCTTCGCCGAGTGGCAGGCCAAGGCGGACAAGGTCCGCTATTGAACGTTGATCCGGGATGCTGCTTCGCCGGAAGATCACGAAACCGAGACCGCGCTCGCGTGGTTTGCCACGGAGTGCATTGCCGGCGGAACATGCGCGCCGTATTCCAGCGTGAGTTTGTAGCGCAAAATGTTGTGGCAGTGGACACGGTCAATCGTGGTCTTGCTGAGCCAGCCTTGACAGCACATCTCGCCATTGACCGTGGCTTCGCGGGCGGCCACGGCCCGGGCCAGGGCTTCACTCAGATCAAAGTCGCCTGCCACACATTCGTTGTTGGGACAGTCGAGGCGGAACACGGATTTCGCGTGCTCGGGGTTGACGGTGTATTTGATCTGGCTGTTGCGTGACAGTCCTTCCGGGCTGAAATAGCCGAATTCCACCGTCAACGATTTCAGGAGCGGAAATTTTTCGGAGAGCGAGGCGGATTCGCGGGTGCGCTGGTCTTCGGCCTGTCGGTAATCTGCCCGGGGCGTGAATTTTGGTTGTCGCATCTATTTCGATTCGGTTTACCAATCAAGCGCGCAGCGTATCAAAAATCCGGTTGATGTCTGTAATAAATTTCAGGTGATTCGCGTCGGCAACGACTCGTCATGCAAGCTGGCGACCACAGAACGACCGCAAAAAATGATCCGCCAACCTCAAGCCAAGGCTCACCGGCGACCGCGAAGGGCCAACAAGATTGACTCAGGCGTGATTGTTGCCAGTATCATCACGACAAACGAATCGCATGAGCACATTACCCGAATACGTGGACAATCTTCCGAACATTTGTGGCTCGGAAGCCTTGATTGAATCCGCCCGACGCAACGCTCCCGCCAGTCCGTTGCCCGATGGAGTAGATTTTCCGAACATCAACAGTGCCTTTGCCATCGCGCTGCACATGCACCAGCCATTGATTCCCGCTGGCGGCAGCAATCTCGCCACGGCGGAGATCATCAGCAACTTGAAGCACATGATGGACAACCCGGGCATTGGCGATAATCACAACGCCTCCGTGTTCGTATGGTGCTACAAACGCATGGCCGAATTCGTCCCGCAGTTGATGGACGAGGGCAAGCAACCGCGCGTGATGCTCGAATACTCGGGCACGCTGTTTCATGGCCTGCGCCAGATGGGGCAGCATCACGTCCTCGACAGCCTCAAGCACGTCACCAACGACCCGCGTTATGGCCGCGCCATCGAATGGCTCGGCATGCCGTGGGGGCACGCGGTCGCGCCGTCCACGCCCGTGCAGGATTATCGCCTGCACGTCCAGGCGTGGCGGCATCACTTCGCCGCAATCTTCGGCCTGGAGGCCTTGAGTCGTGTGCGCGGCTTTTCCCCGTCCGAAATGGCCTTGCCGAATCATCCCGACATCGCCTACGAATACGTCAAAACCTTGCGCGATTGTGGCTATGAGTGGGTGCTCGTCCAGGAGCACACGATCGAGCAACCCGGCAACGGTCATGGGCCGGAAAAAAAACATCTTCCACATCGCCTGATCTGCCGGAACTCCGCCGGCAAGGAAGTCAGTATCATTGCCATCGTCAAAACCCAGGGCAGCGACACCAAGCTGGTGGCGCAAATGCAGCCTTACTACGAAGCGAAAGGATTGTCGCGTTGGGAACTGGCCGGCAAACAGGTTCCGCCGTTGGTCACGCAAATTGCCGATGGCGAAAACGGCGGCGTGATGATGAACGAATTCCCGCCAAAATACATGGAAGCGGTGCGCGAATGTTCCGGCTCCCGCACGCCCATCATGAACGTCACCGAATATCTTGATCACCTCCGGCTCCTGGGCCTCGGTGAGCAGGATTTTCCGGCGCTCCAGCCGATTCATCAGAAGCGCATCTGGGACAATTTCAAACCCGGAGATGGCGAGAATAAGCTGGCGGCCACCATCACAGAGCTCAAGCAGCAAGACCATCGCTTCAACATGGAGGGCGGGAGCTGGACCAACGACATTTCCTGGGTGCGTGGCTATGAGAATGTGCTCGGTCCGATGGAGAAATGCAGCGCGCTCTTCAACCAGAAAGTGCTCCAGCGCCACATCCCCACGAACGAACCGCGCTATCGCAACGCCCTGTTCCACCTGCTCTGTTCACAAACGAGCTGCTATCGCTACTGGGGACAAGGCATCTGGACCGACTACGGACGCGAGCTGTGCCGTCGCACCGAAGCGATCCTCACTCACGATTTTTAGCCGGCGTCTTTCGGAACACGACGATGTGCTGCTGCGGCAGCGTCTCGATGGTTTCAACCCAGGTGAGCGGTTGAACGCCCATCTCTTTGCGGACCTGTGCCTCGGACATCTCGTGAACGCGCTTGATCGGCACGGCCGGATCTTCGGCGCGATATTCGACGAACACAATGCGCCCGCCCGGCTTCAGGGCGCGACACATGGCCGCCACCATTTCGTACGGGTGATCGAACTCGTGATACACGTCCACCATCAGAATCAAATCCACGGACGCCGCCGGCAGTTTGGGATCCGTGATGCTTCCGAGGATGGGTTTAACATTGAAAATCCTTTCGGCCGCCAGCCGGTTCGTCAGCAGTTCGAGCATTTCCGGTTGAATATCCACGGCATACACAAAACCCCTCCCCGGGCCTTGGGCCGCCCCCTGCCCGCCGGATGTGGCCAGCGGTTCAGCAACAACCTTCGCCAGCCGTCGCGTATAGTAGCCGCTCCCACAACCGATGTCCGCGACGACGTCGCCGGATTTGAGTTTCAACGCCGGCACGAGCAAGTCCGTCCGTTCCTCCTGTTGACGCTCGGGGCGTTCCAGCCAATCCGCCGCCTCATGCCCCATCACGTGCGCAATCTCCCGGCCCAGATAAAACTTCCCGATGCCATTCGGGTCATGGACTGCGCGCACTTCATAACGCGGCCCGATTGCGGTTGCATTCGTTTCCGCTGCCCCTGTGGAACGAATCGCCAGCAGGCAGATGAACATCAGTGAAACGATTCGGGAGGCTGAACGGGTCGGGTTGGCCATCGCAGTTGGCAACGCGGTTCTTAACCGCCCGCTATTTCGTTTCTCCCCGCACCAACAGGACGGGAATGTCCGTCTTGTGCCTGACTTCCCGAATGGTGCTGCCGTGAATGATGTCGCCCAGCAGACGATGGCCATGACTGCCCATCGCGATGAGATCGTACGGCTTGGCTTCCGCCACCTTGAGGATTTCCTGCGGTGGATTACCCAAAGCCAGCAGCGTGTTGGTGGTTAATCCCCGGTCCCGCAGCTTCTGGGCTTCGCCTTCCAGATAGGCGCGGTCCGCCTTCATTTCGTCGGACTCCGCGAGCTTAAGTTGATCGAAATGACGCGCGGCGAAACCATCCGCCACATGCAGCAGCAGCAGCTCCGAGTTCAGCCGGGTGGCCAGTCCGGCAACGTGCGCCAGCAAACTCCGGTCGGCGGGACTGTTCTCCAGGGCAACTAGAATCTTGCGGTACATCGCTTCCCTATTCTGGTGACGGCAATCCGAGCGCGCCATAAAACGACTTGAGCACGGAGGCCGGCACGAACGTATCAAACAGCAATTTCACGTTCAGCACAATGATAACCAGCGTCACGGTCCAGCCCAGGAACTTGATCCACAGCGGATTCACAAACGCGCCCATCTTGGCCTTCTCGCCCGTGAACCGCATCAGCGGCCAGACTGCGAACCCGAGCTGCATGGACAGCACCACCTGGCTGATGACCAGAAGCTGCGTGGTTTTGCTCTCGCCAAAGTAGCCGATGACACAAACCGCCGGCACGATGGCCACCCCGCGCGTGATCGCCCGGCGAAGCCACGGACGCAGCCGGATGTTCATAAATCCCTCCATGACGATCTGTCCCGCCAGCGTCCCGGTCAGCGTGGAGTTCTGACCCGAGGCCAGCAACGCCAGGGCAAACAGCACGCTGGCGGCGGTGGCCCCCAACACTCCCGGTAACAATTGGTAGGCGTCCTGGATTTCGGCCACGTCCCGATGACCGGACCAATGAAACGCCGTCGCCGACAGCACCAGGATTGCGGCATTGATGAACAGGGCAAACATGAGCGCCACCGTCGAGTCAATTGTGGCGAACTTGATGGCTTCACGTTTGCCGCCGGCGTCCTGTTCGTATTTGCGCGTCTGCACCACGGACGAGTGCAGGTAGAGATTGTGCGGCATGACGGTGGCGCCGATGATTCCGATGGCGAGATAGAGCATTCCCGGATGGGTGAGAATTTCCGGCCGGGGCACAAACCCAAGCACCACGCCGCCGAGGTCGGGCCGGGACAGGAAGAGTTCAATGACAAAGCAAGTGCCGATGGTGGCAATCAAAGTCACCACCAGCGCTTCCACGTAGCGAAACCCTTTCGCTTGCAGATACAGCACGATCAGCACATCCGCCGCCGTGATGATGCACCCCCAAACCAGCGGAATCCCGAATAACAATTGCAGGGCGATGGCCGAACCGACGACCTCCGCCAGATCACAAGCGGCGATCGCGATCTCGCAGAGAATCCACAAGAACCATACTGTCGGAGTCGAGTAATGATCACGGCAGGCTTGCGCAAGATCGCGGCCGGTGGCCACCCCGAGTTTGACGCTCAAGTGCTGAAGCAGGATCGCCATCAGATTGGAAATCATGATGACGGAAAGCAGCGTGTAGCCGAATTGCGCGCCGCCCGCGAGATCGGTCGCCCAATTGCCGGGGTCCATGTAACCAACGGCCACAAGAAAACCGGGGCCGGAGAACGCCCACAGCTTGCGCCAAAAACCGGCGGACTTGGGCACGGCGATGCTCCGATGCACTTCCGGCAGGCTGGGCGATTGACTTGTGCGCTGCCAACCCGCCGTCGGGTCGGGTTTGGTCGCTTCATCAATCTTCACGCGCGCACTTTAGCAGGAGCTGTGTTTGCAGCAAGTAATAAAGTTAGATGCAACTAACACTGATGAACCACCCAACTTCAACTGAGTTCCGAACCAGCCCGCAGCTCGAGATTAACTGAACAGATTTCTCCATGACTCGCTTCGTTGCCCCGCCCAAAAATCCCGCTGCGTCGTCCGCCGCTTGGAAGTTTGGTGTTTGGTGTTTGGTGTTTGGGACGCAGTGCTTCATCCGGATTGACACCGGTTCAAACAGCCCGCTCTGCTGCCTTCCGCGTATCTGTGTGACCCGAATTCCACGTAAATTTTTTTGTCACTTGCCAACCGACACCGGTTTCGTGTCTCGTTTGGGATGCCTGACTGGATTGCGGTTGTCATCTTGGGAATCATCGAGGGAGTCACTGAGTTCCTACCGGTTTCCTCCACCGGCCACCTGTTGCTGGCGGAGCACTGGCTGGGTACGCGCAGCGAACTGTTCAACGTAGTGATCCAATCCGGCGCCGTCGTGGCCGTGCTGGCGGTGTTTGCCAGTCGCGCCAGGTCGTTGTTGTTTGGCTGGCGCGAGCCAGCGAACCGCGATTATCTGGCCAAACTGGCGGCGGCATTCGTGTTGACCGCCATCGGCGGACTCGCTCTGAAAAAGGCCGGATTGAAGTTGCCCGAAGCGGTCGCGCCGATCGCGTGGGCGACGCTCGTCGGCGGCGTGTTGTTTGTGCTTGTGGAATGGTGGCTCCGCGGACGGAAGTCCACGGAAGCTGTCTCCTGGACCGTCGCGATTGCCGTTGGCCTGTCGCAACTCGTCGCCGTTGCGTTTCCCGGGGCTTCCCGCTCGGGCACGACCATCCTGATTGCGCTGGTGCTGGGTTTGAGTCGAAGTTCAGCGACCGAGTTTTCGTTCCTGCTCGGCATTCCCACGTTGCTCGCGGCGGGCGCGAAAGAAACTCTTGACGCGCTGAAGGGTCACGCGCCACACGAACCGTGGACGCTCGTCCTGCTCGGCACCGTCGTCGCGGCAGTGGTGGCGTTTGTCGTCGTGCGCTGGCTGCTGGGTTACATCCGCCATCACACGTTCACCCCGTTCGGCTGGTATCGCATCGCCGTCGGCCTGGCCATCCTGCTCCTGTTGCGGTAGCTCGTTATTTTTCGACCAACGGAATAAAAATCTTCTGTCCGACTTTTAACTTGAGCGGATCAAGGCCCGGGTTCGCCTTCTGGATGAGTTCGGCCGTCAGCTTGAGGTTTTTCTCCTTGTTATACGCGGAGGCAATGCTGGACAACGTGTCACCGGAGGCAATCGTGTGTTCGATGGCTTTGTCCGGCAGATCTGAACGCGAACCGCCGGAACTCGTCCTGGGCGGTGGCGCAACCACCGGTGCCTTGGCGATCTTTTCAATCGCCTTAAGGATGACTTCGCGATCCGTCTTGCGGTTGTCCTCGACCTCCTGGACCTGCTTGGCCAGGGCGCGCAGGTCTTCCTGGCTCGCGAAGTTGCCCTTCGGCTGGTTTTGAAGCTGTTCGCGCAGAGTCTGCACCTCGCGCATCAGTGAATCAATCTGCCGTTTTTGATTCGCCTTGTCTTCGAGGAGATCCTGCACGTAACCGTTCAATTGATTGACGCGTTCATTGAGCGCTGCCACGTCCTGGGCGGGCAACTTGAAGGTCGCCAGCGTGGTCAGCACCGTGAGCCAAAGAAAAATTCGTTTCATGTGCCGACAATAAGAAGCCGGCGAAAAAGGCGCAAGCGAATCGGCGACGAAAATTGGCCGTTGGGTGTGAGACAAAATTCTTCGAGTGGGGTTTTTGGCTGGTTTTTTGAGATGTGGATGCCTAGTGTGCTAGGCATACATGAATCAATCCAAGAAAACTCATCTCCTGGAACAGATCGCCGCCATCCCTGCCATGGAGCGGGGCAAACTCTCCCCCCATGCCTCGGGCCGGCATCAAAAACTCCAATGCTGGCAGGAGGGCAAGAATCACACCCGGCATGTCGCGGCGGACGAACTGCCCGCAGTGGAAGGCGCACTCGCAGGCTATGCCCAATACCGGCAACTGACCGCGGAGTATGCGGACCTGGTCATCCAGGAAACCCGTCAAAACATCGCGGCCGCAAAAAAAAAGAACTGCTCCCGCCCCCCGCCCTCCTCGCCCAGGAAGAAGAAATCCAGCAACTGATCGCCCGCTTTGAATCCGGCGAGTTGCAGGGCCAGGGCGTCGCCCAACTGGAAATCCTGGTGCGGACGGCGGTGTTCAAATCCGCCAACGCCCTGGTCGGTTGGTTGCTGCAGAAAGCGGCGGATCGGGCCGATGCCGGCTATCAGCCCAAAGCCGGCCAGACTCGCAAGGGGCGGGAAACCATCGGGGTGCAAGGGATATTTGGCCGCTTCCAGCTGGAGCGGGATTACTACTACCACCCCGGCAAGGATCAAGGCCACCATCCCGCGGATGCCGCCCTGGGTTTGGAAGTGGGCTATACGCCGGCCCTGGCCAAGCTGATCTGTCTGGAGGGGGCCGACGAGCCAACCTACCTGAAAGCCGAGCGGCATCTGGAGCAGACCGGTGGCATTACGGTTTCGGCGCGGCAAATTCAACGGGTCGTGCAACGCGTCGGCAGCCGTGCGCAACAATGGCAGGCCCGCGAGCGCCCACCCGGCGAGTGCGACGCGCCGGTCCTGTATGTCAGTGCCGACGGCACGGGCGTGCCGATGACCGCCCCGGAGTTAAAAGGCCGGCGCGGCAAGCAGGCCGACGGCACGGCCAAGACGCGCCAGGTGTATCTGGGCTGCGTCTTCACCCAGCACCGGAGAGATGAGCACGGCCATCCAGTGCGGGACTATGAATCCACGACCTACGTTTCGAGTTTCCAATCCATTGATGAATTCGGGCCGTTGTTGCGGCAGGAAGCCCTGGGCCGCGGGATGGGCAGCGCGGGCAAGGTGGTGTTGCTGATTGACGGCGCGGCGGGCCTGGAAAACATGGGCCGGCTGTGCTTCAAGGACTGTGTGCAGATCGTGGATTTCTACCACGCGATGGAACACGCCGGCCACGTGTTGGAGGCGTGGCTGGGCAAAGGCCATCCCGATTATCAGAAGCACTTGCGTCGTTGGGCCAAACGGTTGCTCAAAGACAAGGTTCAGGCGTTGATTCAGGAGACGCGCCAGCAGTGTGCGGGCACGGCGCAGGAAGCGGCGGTGGAACAGGCCCTGGGATACTTCGTCCGCAACGTGAGCCGGATGCACTACGGCACGTTCCGGGCGGCGGGCTGGTTCATCGGCTCGGGCGTGGTGGAAGCGGGTTGCAAGACCGTCATTGGGGGGCGGTGCAAACAATCCGGCATGTTCTGGTCGAAGTCCGGTGCCGAAAACATCCTCGCGCTGCGCTGCCTTCAGAGCAGCCGGAGACTCGAGGACTTCTGGAAATACCGACTCAACCAACACGCCGCTCGCAACGACGCCCTACCGCTGGCGGCATAATGGAAGAATTTTGTCTCACACCCTTGGCCGTTGCGCTTGGGCGATTGGGGCTGGGGTTGAAGAACGCACCGGGAGGCTCGGCAACGTGGATTGAAAGTGGTGGCTGGGGGCGGAATCGAACCGCCGACACAAGGATTTTCAGTCCTCTGCTCTACCGACTGAGCTACCCAGCCGGGTAACACGGCGAATCATTGAACGAGTTCAATCGTTCGTTGGCAAGGCAATTAGCGCCGGAATTTTTCGTGACACCCCATGTTTGTTGACTACAATGCCGGCCCTTTGTGACCCTATGGTCTAGCGGTTAGGACACCTCCCTTTCACGGAGGTAGCCCGGGTTCGAGTCCCGGTAGGGTCGCCAGCTTCTTCAACGCCGGGTCACAGCGAATTCTCCAAGGCCGGTCCAAGCGATTGAAAGCACTTCGTTCGTACTCCCGCTCGATCAGTCCGGCAGAGGCGGTTGAACTTTTTCAGTTCGATCCCATCAGCGGCTACGGCTCGACACCGCCTTCAACGCGATTCGCACTTTGCCGGGGTCAGTTACCCTGCCCGTGTGATCGCTGCCGCACCGCCAGGTAGCGGTCCAATTCGGCGATGTCCTTGAACACCGCCACGCCCGGGAGTGACTTCATGATCTCGAAGACCTCCTGGATTTGCGGCTGCAGGTTCACGAACGAAGTCTGGCCGCCGCGCTCCTTGAGGGTCTTCCGGGTACTCGAGAACACCCGCAGGCCGGCGCTGCTGATGAATTTCAATTGCGCCAGGTCAAACACGATGTCTTTGACCGGACCACCCAGCACCGGCGTGAGTTGCTTCTCCAGTTCCGGGGCGGTGGCCGTGTCGAGGCTGCCGGTCAGTTTGACCGTGACCGCGCCCGCGCCCTGGCCCGCGATAGCTTTTTGGATTTGAATTTCAAGTGGCATACGATTCGGTGATTTGGTTTCCGTGCTTAAATCTTGCTGGCCAAGGTTATTTCTCCGCCGCCGCCGACACAAGCCGCTTCGTCAGACCGAAATTGCTGCCGCCTCCGCACCGACTGGCGGTCGAGACTCCCAAGTCCGTAGCCGCGGAGGTGACGAGGCGGAGGGTTCTATTCCTTCAAGCGCTTCCGCCTCCTCACGTCGGCGGCTACACGGACGGTGGAGTTTTGAAACCGCTGCTTGTTTGGAGTTGCCCGCCTTCACTTCTGCGTGCCGGGCCAGTAGTTCGGACGGGGCCGGGTGGCCAGGTAACGGTCCAGCGCCTCGATGTCCTTGAACACGCCGATGCCCGGCAGCGACTGGATGATGGCAAACACCTCCTCCACCTGGGGCTGCATATTGATGAACGACGCGTGGCCGCCACCGCGCGCCACCATCTGTTTGCGGGCCACCTGGAAGATGCGCAAGCCCGCACTGCTGACGAATTTGAGTTCGGCGAGGTCGAACAGCAGATCGTTGACCGGTTTGGCGAGGCACGCCGTCAACTGGCGGTCCAGTTCCGGGGCGGTCTCGGTGTCCAGACTGCCGGCGAGTTTGATGGTCACCACGCCCGCGTGCCGGGGATCGGTGTTGTTGAGGATTTCAATGGATAACGGCATAGCTTTGGTTGGTTGATGGTGTTGGTTGGCGGTTCATTGTTTGACGTCAGCGGCTGGGTGGAGGCGTTTGATCAGGCGCAGGACATTCTCATTCCCTTCCCGCGCGTAGTGGATTTCGTCCAGATTGCGACGGACCAGTTCGATGCCCCAACCGCCGGGCAAATCATCATCCTCGGCTTGCGGCTTGCGCGGCGCGGCGGCGGTGGGATCAAACTCCGGCCCGTCGTCGCGGAGTTCAACGGTAAACAAATCACCGGCGTTTTCGAGGATGACTTGAAATTTCCTCCCGGAGTCCCGGCGCAGCGCGTGGTTGACAATATTGCTGCCACATTCCTCCAGTGCCAGCGCGAGGTCGAATTTGGTTTGCTCCGGCACGCCCTGCTGCGCCGCGAATTCTTGCAAGGCTTCGACCCCGCGCATGACTTCCTCCGGCGTGGCGTGCAGTTCCAAATCCATGTAGCCACCGACGTGAAGAGGTGGATTTGATGCGATGCCGCGCTCCGCCTCCTCACGTCGGCGGCTACCATTGACTTTCAACGTCAGGATAGCGATGTCGTCCGATTGCGGGGCGCCATTCACAAACGCCCGGACTTTCTGGAGCAGGCTCGCCGTGATGGCCGGCGCGCCCTGTCCCGTCCAGGTCCCGGCATCCGCCAGCAACCGGTCGTTGCCATAACATTCGTCCTGCGGATTGAACGCCTCGCTCACGCCGTCCGAATAAAGGATCAACGAATCTCCCGGCCGCAACTCCAGTTCCGTGCGCTCGAACTCCAAGCCGGGTTCGAATCCCAGCGCCGTGCCGAGGTTCGTCACCGCCCAGGACGGCGCGCCGCCCGTCGGCAAAAGCACCGGGCGACAATGCCCGCCATTGGCGATCGTCAACCGTCCCGACTTCGGCTCGAAAACCGCGCACAGAAACGTCACGAACATGCCGGACGGGTTGTCGGCGGAGAGTTCATCATTGAGCCGCGCGAGAATCCGCTCCGGCTCGGTCAGTTCCCGCGCCAGCAAGCGCGCCAGACTGATCGCCCGCACCATGAACATCGAGGCGGGGATTCCCTTCCCCGAAACATCGCCCAGAAAAATCACCAGCCGATCCGCCCTCCCTGCGCACACGCCGTAAAGATCCCCGCCCACTTCGCGCGCCGGCTCCAGCACCGCTCCGAAACTCACGCCATAGGCGTGTTCGAACGGCGCAAAGTCGTGAGGCAACATGCCCATCTGGATTTCCCGGGCGACCCGCAGTTCGCTGGCGATCTGTTCCTTGGCCGCGTCGCTGTAAGCTTTGGCCTTGAGCAGCGACTTCACACGCGCCTTCACTTCGAGCATGTCGAACGGCTTGGTGAGATAATCGTTCGCGCCCAGCTCGAAGCCACGCGTCTTGTTCTGCACTTCTTCGAGCGAGGACAAGAACATGATTGGCACTTCCGCCGTCTCCGGCATCGCGCGGAGGCGACGACACACTTCGTAGCCATCCAGCCCCGGCATCACGATGTCGAGCAACACCAGGTCCGGCGGCATCTTGGCGGCAATCTGCAACGCTGTCTCGCCATTCATTGCGAGACTGAGCTTGTGATCGGCCTTCAACCCCTCGACGAGGATGTCGAGGTTGGCCTTGGCATCATCCACCAGCAACACGCGGCAGTCGGAAAGCTTTTTCATGCAACAAAAGGCTTTTTGAACAAGAGGAAACAGAGGAAACGGAGATTCAAACTAGAATCATTCTCCGCTACCTTTGATTGTTCCTGTTGAATTTCTGGTTCCATGTCATTCACAAGTTCATGAACAGGAGGAAACGAAGGAAACCGAGTAAAGCCAGACCGAATCTCTCTCGGTGATCTCTGTTTGCTCCTGTTAAATTTCTGGCTCATGTCATCTGTTTGCTCCCGACAGAATTAACCGGCTGATGCCGTCAGTGACTTTCATTTCATGGAAGTTGACCAGCAAGCCAATAGGAATGTCGAGCAGCTTCATGTAACTGAGAAGCTTCGCCTTGTGAATTGGTAGAATTTGCGCCACCGCCTTTGCTTCCACCAAAACGCATCCCTCGACCAACATATCGAATCGGAGCGGCTCCTCGCGCGTGAAGCCTTTGTATTCGATCACCACAATGCGTTGGCTGATACAGTTCAGCCCGCGCAATTCTAGTTCTTTGATCAAACACCACTCGTAGATGGACTCGATCAGCCCCGGCCCTTTGTCACGATGCACCTCGATGGCCGCAGCGATGACGGTCTCGGTGAGCCCGGATGATTCTTCAAACAATGGGTGCATGGGATTTGAACAGGAGGAAACGGAGGAAACAGAGAGAGGCCAGGCCGAATTCCTCCGTTTCCTCTGTTCGCTCCTGTTTGATTGCCTTCGTCATGTTGTCCGGAGTTTCTTCACCGCCTGATCCAGCCGCGCCTGTGCGTCGGCGAATGAGTAACTCTGAACGCTTTTTTCAAACTGCGGCCAGCCATCGCCAGCAAACAACGGACGCAGCGCGGCCTGATTCGTTTCAAGAAAATCCGCCGCGCTGGGGTCGAACTCCGCGAGCAACCTGGTCAACTGCGCTGCAGCCTCGCGGGATTGCGCGGGATCCACCGTCGCCGCCGGCGTCGGCGCGGGCGCAGCCGAGGCAGACGCGGCCAAGCCTAACTTCAACGCGGCCACCAACGGACCGAGCGCGGCGGCCGTCTGCTGCCTGGCTGCGTCCAGTTCGAGCGGCGAGACTTTGCCCCGGATGCCTTTCTCCAACGTGGCAGCGGCGGACTGAATTTGGGTTGCGCCGATGTTGCCGGCCACGCCCTTGAGCGTGTGCGCCAGCCGTTCGGCGAGCGCGATGTCCCCTTGAGCGAGCGCCTCGGTGATTTGCGTCACCGCCGGCCCCTGTTGCTCGACGAACTGCCGCAACAATTTCAGATACAACTTCCGATTGCCAGCCACGCGGGCCAGGCCGTCCTTCGTGTCGAGGCCGGGAATGGTGGCGCAGGTTTCCAAACCTGCCGTATCGCCGATTTCCAAATCGGCACTGCGCCGCACAGATGTAGCCGTCGCAGGTTGGGAAACCTGCGATACTGCAGACTTGGAAGTCTGCGCCACCGGGGCGGCAGCACCCCCCGTCGCTCCCCTCACCCCGTCCCTCTCCCCATCGGATGGGGAGAGGGTGTCCGCAGGACGGGTGAGGGGCTTGTAAAATCTGCCCACCGTCTCGAACAGGTTCGCCGGATCAATCGGCTTGGAGATGTGATCGTTCATCCCCGCGGCGAGGCAGCGTTGTTTCTCCTCCATCGTCGCGTGCGCAGTCATGGCGATGATCGGCAGGTTCGCCAGCCGCGCGTCGGCTCGCAACCTGGCTGTGGCCTGATAGCCGTCCATGACCGGCATCTGCAAATCCATCAGCACTATATCGAACGGCGGCGGCTGCGGATCCTTGGACAAGATGTCCACGGCTTCACGGCCATTGTTGGCGACCGTGACCGTGGCCCCCGCGCCTTCGAGCAGTTCAATGGCGATCTGCTGGTTGATCTCGTTGTCTTCGGTAAGCAGGATGCGCGCGCCGCGCAGGCGCGTGGCCGATTCGCCTTCCTTGGTTGTGGCCACAGCCTCGCCCGTTTCGGCAAACACGTTCACCAGCGTGTCCACGATCATGGACTTGGTGACGGGCTTGACGAGAAAGCCATCCAACTGCAACCGCTCGGCCTCCTCGCGGACTTCTTCACGACCAAACGCCGTGACCAGCACAATGTGCGGCGGGTGCTGCAACGTCTCGTCGCCCTTGATGTGGCGACTGGCCTGCAACCCATCCATGCCCGGCATCCGCCAGTCCATGAACACAATGTCGTAGGGCTCGGCCGCGTCCCGCTGTTGAACGGAGGCGATGGCTTCCTTGCCCGAGGCGACGACATCCACACGCGCCGCGATGCCAACCAGCGGTTCCTGCAGAATCTCCCGGGCAGTGGGATTGTCATCCACGATGAGCACGCGAAGCTTGGCCAGTTTCTCGGGAACGATCTTGCCCGCCCCGGTTGCGGAACTGACCCCGAGCCAGACCGTGAAATAAAACGTGCTGCCCACGCCGGGTTCGCTTTCGAGCCAGATGCGTCCACCCATCAGTTCGACGAGCCGCCGGCTGATGGTCAGCCCCAGGCCCGTGCCGCCGTGCTTCCGGGTCGTGGACATGTCCGCCTGCGTGAACGGTTCGAATAATTTTCCCGACTGCTCCTTCGTCATGCCGATGCCGGTATCGCGCACGGCAAACTTGAGTTGCACCTTTTCCCCGGTGCGCTCGACCTGTTGAATCTCGAGCCGGATTTCGCCCTGCTCGGTGAACTTGACCGCGTTGTTCACGAAATTGGTCAGGATCTGGCCGAGGCGCAGCGGATCGCCGAGGAGGACTTCGGGAACGCCCGCCGCCGTGTGCGCCAAAAACTCCAGCCCTTTCTCATGCGCCTTCTGCGCGGTGAGCGTGGTGACGCTCGATATAACTTCGTCGAGCTTGAAGTCCGTCGTCTCGATGTCGAGCTTGCCCGCCTCGATCTTCGAGAAGTCGAGAATGTCATTGATGATGGCGAGCAGGGACGTGCCCGCGTTGTGGACCTTGCCGACGTAATCGCGCTGCTTGGGCGTGAGTTGAGTCTTCAGCGCGAGGTGCGAGAGGCCGATGATGGCGTTCATCGGCGTGCGGATTTCGTGGCTCATGTTCGCGAGGAACATGGACTTCATCTCGGTGGCTTCCTCGGCCTTACCCTTGGCCAGCGCCAGTTCGCGCGCCTGTTCCTGCGTCTGACCCAGCAGCTCCTGCGTGCGAAGATTCCGCAACAGCACCTCCAGACTCATTGCCGCCACGGGCAATAACTCGTCCAGCAGGGCCTGTTCGCGGCTCGTGAACGTGCGAAAACCGGCGACCTCGAGCACGGCCAGCAACGCGTTCGCCGAGGTCAACGGGAACGCCGTGACCTGCGTGGGCGCGGCTCCACCCAGGCCCGAAGCGATGCGCAGATAGTCCGGCGGCAGGTCCGTGAGCGTCACCGCCTTGCGTTCCCGCGCGCATTGCCCGACCAATCCATCGCCCGGTTTGAATTCGCCCGCGTCCGCCGGTTCTTCCGCAAGGCCGTACGTCGCAACACGCGACAGCCGGCCCGCCGCTTCCTCGAACGAATACAAACCGGCCACCCCGCCGCCCAGCGCGGGCATGAGGCTGACCACCAAACGTTGCCCGAAGTCGGTGAGCGAACTCGCGCCCTGCAACGCGCCGGTGATTTGCCCGGCCGTGGATTTCACCCACCGCTGCTCATCCATCGCCGCCGCGCCCTGCTTCAATATCTCCACCGACCGTGCCAGCCCGCCGGTCTCGTCGGTCGCATCCGTGAAGGGAACTTCCTTGGCGTAATCGCCGGCCGCGATCGTCTTGACGGAAGCTTCGAGCGCCTGAATCGGCCGGACGATCCGTCGAAAAGTGAAGTAACCCAGGAGGGCGGTCACCAGAATGGCGCTGGAGTTGGCGACGAGCATTTTCAACCGCGAAGTCGCGATGGTGTCGGTGGTGGCTTTGGCCGCCGCATCGGCGAGTTGCTCATTGTACTGAATCCACTCGCGCGAAATGTTGCCGGATCGGGAGACGATTTCTCCCATCGAACCGTTGAGCAGGGCCAGCGCCTCCGCTTTTTGGCCCGCGGTTGCCAAGGTCATTACTTGCTTCGCGGCAGAAACGTAGTCGCGGCTCAATTCTCGGAATTCGTTGAACAATCGGCGGTCCTTCTCATCCGAGATCAAAGTGTCCGCATACAGTTGGTACAACCGGACGAGTTCGGTTCCGTCGGCATCGAACAGCGCACGCGCTTGAGTCTGTTGGAGTTGATTGGTAGTGAGCACGAAGCTGCGGACGTTGACGCGCAGTTCGGCAAAGCTCCGGGAGATATTGCCGAGCGCCGCGAGACTCCCAATCTGGGTTTCCGCCACGAACTCGTTGCGCGCTTCGATCTGTGTGAGCTGGTAGCGCGTGAAGGCGCCCAGGATCAGCAGCGCCACCAGCGGGACAGCCACCAGCAGGGTCAGTCGTTTGGCGATCGTCATACCGTAATCCTCAGTTGGTCATGGCTAAAACAATCTCCGGCCGCTGCACAGCGCGCCGTTCCGGAGGCAGCATAATGACTCCGTCCCCAACTGGGGAGCACAAACACGACGGCGATTCGGGGCACCCGGCATCACTACGCGCGCTCAAGTTCACCCGGTTGGTTGCCGATTGTCCAACACAACTGCAATCGGATCGCATCCGTCCGCGCCCGCGCGAAGTGATTGCAAAATTGCACCCTCTCAATAGCCACCGACGTGAGGAAGCGGAAATTCAGGAGTTCAATAGAAGGCGCGCAGGCCGCCTTTCAGCTTGCGCAACGCTTCCGCGCGCACACGGCGCACTCCCGCGCAGCGGCGGCCACGGCGTCAATCTTCGCGATGGTAGCAGCGAATGTGAGCCCGCTCTGATTTTTCGGGGAGGAAGTTTGAGCCGACTCACGTCGGCTGCTACCCGGCTCAAACTGCGGCCACGGGAACGTGCCGCAAGCAACTCGCTCAGCTACCTCGTCGTGGTTTCTTGGTCGAGTGCGTTCGATACGCCGAAGAAGGTTCGTTCATCGCCATGGTTGACTCGATAGGAGTAGGTGGCTTGAGCTCGATTTGGAACTGTGCTTGACCAAATAGCGATGTGTTCTCGTTCATGAGTCGTGACGCAGCCAGTTTGCAGTATTCAGTGTCAAGTTCGACACCAATGCTGTTTCGCCCGTGCTTCAGGGAGGCAATCATGGTCGTGGCGGTGCCGCAGAACGGGTCCAGCACGGTATCACCTGAAAACGAAAACATCTGAACCAGACGGGAAGCCAGTTCCAATGGAAACGGAGCGGGATGCTCCTTGGTTGAGGCTCCGGTAATTGTCCAGAACTGCTGAAACCACTTATCGAACTTGTCTTTGGAAATCATGCTCAAACGGCGCTGGTCTTCCGTCGGCTTGCGGTAACCGCCCGGTTTGCGTTGCATGAGAATAAACTCAATGTCATTCTTGATGATGGCGTTGGGCTCGTACGGCTTTCCGAGAAATTTTGAGCCGTTGCTCACCTCATAGCTGGCGTTGGAAATCTTGTGCCAGATAATCGGGTTGAGATTATCAAATCCAAGTTTGCGACATTGCACGCAAATGTCTCCGTGCAGCGGGACGACGGTGTGGCGTCCATTATTTTCACGTCGGGAAAGACAGACGTCACCCACGACACACACCAGCCGTCCGCCGGGAACGAGAACCCGGAACACCGCACGCCACACGCGATTCAACTCCGCAAGAAAACTCTCGTAATCCGCGATGTGACCCATCTGACCGTCGGAATCGTTATAGCGTTTGAGGGTCCAGTAAGGTGGCGAAGTGACGACGAGGTGGATGGACTCGTCCGCAATGAACGACAGATCGCGCGCGTCCCCTTGCACCAGCCGATGAAGCGTCGGGACGTCATCAATGGTTTGCGACGCAGTCCTGGAGTCCTTCATAACTGTTTGATGCGGCCTGAGAACGCCGCAACCTGAGCGACGAGTGAGTTCGCAAATGCCTGAAACGTGAGGTCGTTCGCCGGTTCTGAGTACACACCCTTCAGTCCTTTTTCGGGATTAGACATGAGAAAGGCAGCGGAATCGTAATGCTTTTCGAGAACCAGTCGTCGGCAGAAAAGCTCGTAGCGCTTGGCGTAGGACGAATTTCTGAACTCGGGAAACACCTTGAAGTGCGGCTCTTTCACAGCGACGGGCGAAGTGGATCGAGCGCAGTCCTCGAGGAGAAACAGGTAGCCAATCCACGGGCGCACGGCAGAACCAAAGGCGTTTTCCCGAAACGCCGTCCAGAGATCGAGCGCGCTGCCCATTGCTTCCTCAGTGCGATTGTTGAAGTTGTTACCAAACGAAGGACCGACTTGAGATTTTGCTTCAAGCGCGGCCACAAGCTGGCCTTTCACAACGACAATGAAATCCCATTTCTTGTTTGGGCGGAAGTAGCCCGGAAGTTCCAATGACTGGTCGAAAAATATGTGTGCATGATCAATGCCCGCTTCCATGACGAGCTTTGTCAGAAGCTCGATAAAGCCATCCATCTGCGCGCCGCCTGTGACTGCGCTTCGCAATCCTTGGTCCGAGCCGCCGGCGTCACGTTGTTTTTGCAACTGGCTTGAGCGGGTTTTCCAGTAGAAGCGAACGGCTTCTCGGGCGTGCTTCGGCAAATCCGTCAATGTACTTTGATTCGGCATCTACGTACTGAGTCTGACTAATGTGGACTTGGTTCGCAAAGCCGAAGTTGCCCGAACCGCGCGCGGGATCAAGCACGCGGAAGGTTCGTATCCGGTCGCGAAATTAGAAGGTGGCGCGCTGCTTTCAGTCCACACGCATGGCCGAAGGACGCAAAGAGGTGATCGAGAAAAATCTGCGCCTCACCCTTTTCGTCGCCGGTGATGTGTCTGGCGCACCAAGTGACGAATTCCTGAAGCATTTCCCGATTCGGCATGGCAGGGTTTTACACGAGGGCGGCGCGGGCGGCAATGACTGCGTTGATGGCGTTACGGGACAACACGACGTTTCCCGGAGCGCAACCTTCACGTCGCTTCACGCTGGATGGCAAATGGGACGTGGAAGTGGCGTGAACGCCGCGCTCCGCAGCTCCGTCATGGGCGACATCTTTGTAGGGTGCGATCGTGGATTTTGATTTAGCTCCGTCAGGAACGGCATAGTCCGATGATATCGCGCCTACGGAGCTTTGGCCCATTTCTCGGACTATTCTGCAGAGATGTCGCGCCGAACGGCCCTGGGCGAAGCATCAAAACTGCGGCCACGGGAACGGGTCGAGAACGGGTTCAAGCTGGATGCCGGATGTCATTTCGTGCGATAGGGCGGGCCTTGCTCCTTTGCCGAATAAAAGTGCGCCGCATCCGCCTCTGCGTGTTCCGGCAGCGGCTTTCGCAACGGGGCGGGATTCGGCGGTTCATAAGGCGGATACCCAGGCGATGAGGATGGCCGAATACAATCCTGTGTCATCAGTTCTGCGCGTCGGGATAATGATGGGGCACGCCAGAGGCGATGACGAGTGAGCCTTTCTCGAAGTTCGCTGCGACTTCGAGGTTCTTGGCGAGGAGTTGGGCGAGCAAATTCTTTTTTGGCGCTGAAGCCGTAGGTGGCTCGCTTCGTAGAGTAATCTGTCAGGGTAGCTAACTCCCCACTGCCGATGCCACCCCACGGGGCGAGGACGGCAGCATCCGCGAAGCGGTGCAGCGAGACTGTTGTTCTAACTGTGTCCAGCGCGGCGTGGGCGTCCTTGAGCGGATTCGCGCCGGGCAGTTTGCCGTGCAGATTAAGCTGGAAGATCGCTCGCATTTCAAAATTCCAAATCACGGCATTTGTCATCGAGTGCTGCGACGATGCGCTGCACCTGGGAGGCTTCTAACTTCGTCCCTTGGCCACGCAAGTACTTCGTGAGATAACCGGCATTCATCACCTTTACCGGGAAGTTACCTTTGGTCTCAACATACCAACCGGGAATCGTGACTACTGCTTCGACCAAGACGGATTCCGCCGTGCGCTTGGATAGGAATTCCGACAGCCAACGAGCATTGCGCTCCGCCTGCGGGATGGTTTCAGCATCATACCCGCGGGGAAAACCCAGCCCTTTGCCATCGTAAGCGACAACGTGTTCTGGTTTGCCGTTACGGCTCCCGCGCCGGCGCCGGGCCTTGGTTTCAATCACAAATACCCCCCGAACGCCCACTGCAATGTGATCAATATTGCCAATCTGCTCCTCTACCAAGTCGTGAAAAATGCGATAGCCTGCGTCAGCAGCCTCGTGCAAAGCCTCGGCCACCGCTTGCTCTCCCCGCAGACCGAGCCGAACATTGCGCCCTTCATCCAAACTGCGGAAGGCACGTAACACCTGCCACGCTCCCAAGCCTGCCAGCACTGCAAACAGTGCCAGTGCCAACGCCGACCACGCCGCAGGAACGTTATTGCCCAAAAACAAGCCTAGCGTAAGAGCGCACACTCCACCCGCTAAGCAAAGCGAACACGCCAGGAGAAGTTGGCCCAAAATCCGGTCCTGTAGGTTCTCAAGCCGGATGCCAAGCGAGTGGCCCGCTGGCCGCAACAGTTTCTCTTGCTGCGGCGGCTTCTCCCGGTGGCTGGCACCACGACGCTCGATAAACCAGGCGACCAGGAACACCAGCAGGGGAACAAAGCTGGCAAGCACGATTGAAATGGTTCCAGAATCAAACTTCATAGGTGGTAAAAGACTTCGCCATCCGCCCCGATCTCGATGACTTTCTTTGCGACCAACCCTTGGATAGTGCTATGCAGTTCGGCTGGTGTGAGCGCTCTTCCAAACAAAGCGTGGATTTGTGATTCCAAGGTTGTGCGCTTTTTGGCAAGCGTTACCTGTTTGGACTTAAAGTACGCGATGATGTGATTGACCCGCTCGGCATTTTTCATCAGCACTGGGACTTCGCAAAAAGCTGCACGCCGGGCGGCGAGCGTGCCGTTGGCTTGGAAATGACCGATCAACGCGTCAAAATCCTTATCTTTGGAGATGATGTGAAAATAGCCATGTGCGTCCACTTGCTTTGCCGCGCCAATACACTGCGCGAGCACCAGATCCAAGGCATTCTTACCGCTCCGCCCGGTTTCCACCAAGTCCACTTGTCCGGCGTACTTGAGCAGCAGCTTTACCAAGGCGACCGGAAGGTTCTTATGCCGTTCACCCAAGACAAACGTTACCTTGACTGGCTTGTTGGCAATTCGATCCAGATCAATTTCCTGAACATTTTCAAAATCAATGAAGATGTAGTTGGTGCGGGCCATTGGTTCACGTAGCTGTTGGTTTGATACAATCCTCCGTCATCAAGCTGTGATGGTAATCGCGCGAGGATGGTTCATTACTTTCATCTCAAAATCAAGCATCCTCATGCTGGTTTGACCAACTCCATCCGTTTTCCGCGGCGGCCATTCCCGCTTCGATAAAAAAACTTCCGTGCATTTCCGCGCCCGTGGTCAAAAAGCTGCCCTGGTCATCAAGCCCGCAATCCATCCGGTCTGGCACGGTTTTGATTCCTTTGGTGGTGGTTGTCTGGCTGGCGACTAATGATGCGGTCTGGGAGAATTCATCGCGGTGCAACTGGTGACGGTGCGGGCACAAGTCCATGTTTAAGCAGGACCGTGTTCAACTTCTCAACATCGGGCGGCCCGCCGACATTCACGATGGTCGCCGCCTCTTCGAAGAAATCCGGGCCGAGGAGAGCCGGCGTAATGACGGCCAGTGCCTTCACCGCGGCCGGCTTCAGATTGTTGAATCCATGAACCGCTCCGCGCGGAATGAAGCAAGTTTGCCCCGGCCCGATGTCCACCGCCTTTCCCTCCACCGTGAACGTTAACACGCCTTCCACTCCGTAAATGGTTTCGTCGTATGCCTTGTGATAATGGGGCGCCGGCACCTTCGCTCCAACCGGCACTGTGAATTCAAACATCGCAACCGCGCCGTTCGTGTCGGCCGCTTCGAGCAGAAATCGGATGCCGATTTGCCCGACGCGGATGATTTCGGTTTTCATCCCGGTTCTACTCACTGGAGCGGCGGCCCGACGAACTCGATTCCATATTCCGCCGCGGTGGCCTTCAACGCCTGCAGGGCGTCGTTGGATGGCAATCCGGCCGGCTTTGGCAGTTCCAGGCGTTCCGCCGGGCGGCCCATCGCACGCACGAATCGTTCAAAATCCCCGCGTCCGGTAATGGTCAGACAGCGGCCTCCCTGTGGCGATTCGACCCGGTAAGTGTGCGGCACGCTTTTCGGCGCGAGCACGATGGTGCCGGGGCCGGCCCGCTGTTCCTGGTCCTGGACCTTCAGACGGTACTCGCCGTCCAGGACGTGGAACAACTCATCCTCGGTGCGATGAAGATGAAAAGGCGGCGAAGAACCATACGGCATCCGATGCTCAAGGACCGAGAGGCCATCCGTGCCTTCCGCAGTGGACACACGAATCGTGACCAGCGAGTCGAGAAACCAGAGTGGATTGGCTGAGTCAGGATTGGTCATGCGTTTACTCCGTCATGTTGGGCCTGATACAATCCTCCGTCACCAGTATCTGCGCGTCGAGATAATTCTTGGGCACGCCGGGGGCGGTGACGGTTGGATGCGCACATCCAGACTTTCACTGCCGGCGACAATGACAACAACGATTTGCACTTGATCCAACTACACGTCGGTCGGCTTCGAGACGGTCGTATTCGGTGACACCGCCTACGCCTCGGCCCCGTCAAGTTCCGGCGCGCCGGGCGGCAGTGCGGCGACTCGTCGAGCATAGATTTCAATCCCGGGAAGCGCGGTCAAGCCATGGGCGAAAATGCTGACCAACACGGTCATCATCACTGCGTGCTGGATGGTGGACTCCCCCGCGTGCCGGGACTGTTGCTCCAGATAAACCAGACCGAGCACGATGGAGGCGAGACCGCGCGGGCCGAACCAGCCCATAAACAGCACCGTCGCACGACAGAGGCGCGTGCCCATGAGCGCAACCGCCACCGGCAACATCCGCACGACGGTGAGACTGAGGATGGCGTAGAGCGCATGCTGCCAGTGGATTTCCGGCCACGCGCGGACCAGCAACTGGCCGAAGAGAAAGAAGACGGAAAGGTTGAACAACTGACCCCACTCCTCGGTGAATTCGACGCTGTGGTGGGCGGCACCTTTGAAACCAACCTGCACCGCCAGGCCAGCCACAAAGGCCGCGATGAACATGCTGGCGCCGACGGCTTCAGAACCAAGCAGAGAGAGCAAAGGCAACGCCAGAACGCCAAGTTGTTGCCCCGATTGGGTCATCCACTTCCGACGCTGCGCCTCCCCAAGCAGCCAGCCGCCAACCAAGCCAAGACTCCCGCCGACGAAGACCCCAAAGCCCAATTGCTCCACGATGAATCGCGTCAGGCGGGCACGCTCGCCGTCCACCCCACCCGCCAGCGCAATGAAAAACAACAGGAACGGCACGGATAAACCGTCGTTCAATCCGGCTTCCACGTTCAGCGCCTGGCGGATTTTCATCGGCACCCGCGGACTGCTGACAATGACTTGCCCCAGTCCGGCATCAGTCGGCGCAAGAATGGCGGCGAGGATTCCGGCCTCCCAAATCGAGAGTTGCCGAAAAACGAGGAGCGCGACAACCGCCCCCAATAAGAGAGTCAACAGCATACCCGTGCTCAAGAGGCGCACCGGCAGCGCACGAATATTTTTCAAGATACCCAAGCTCGTGCGACTGGCATCGGCAAAGAGGAGCAGGACCAATCCGATCTCAGCCATAACGAGAAAAATTTCCTGGCCGCCTTCCTGGAGTTTTCGTTCCGGCCACACGAATGCCGCCGTCATTCCGGCAACGGTGAATAAGATCGGTGGCGTCACAACCGTTCGAGCCAACCTGCCGGAGATCAGGCTGTGCAGGAATACCACCGTGATGAAAATGGCGGTGAGGGTCATGCGTTAAAAATTCCCGGCGACAGCCACCACCCGCGCGAACCGGGCGTCTCCCAGCTTGAAGTGGCGAGTCGTCACATCCACTCCTTTGTACACCAACCCCGCGGGAAAGCCACGCTCATTCGAGCGACGGACATTGGTTCGGAGCGGCCCGGGAACGGAGCGATCTCAAGCGGGACTATTTCAAAATTAGTTCCAGATAGACGACGTCGAGCCAACGCCCGAACTTGAAACCGACCTGCTTCAGGCAGCCAACTTCCTGAAAGTGAAATTTCCGATGCAGGGCGATGCTGGCGGTTTGTTCCGCGTCCGCGCCCGCGATGATGGCGTGATGACCAAGCTTCCGAGCGCGGCCAATCAACTCCTGCAGCAGCCGCGCGCCGACGCCGCGCCGGTGATGCTGCGGGTGGAGGTAGATGGAATCCTCCACCGTGCGCCGATATGCCGAGCGCGGGTGGTAGGGCGAAAGCGACCCCCAACCGATCACCTGGCCATCCGTCTCGGCGACGATCACCGGATGCAACTCGCCGTGCCGCTCGAACCACTGTCGCCGGGCCTCAATCGCTTCCAGCTCCTCCTGATAGGTGCAGGTGGAATGTCGGACGTAATGGTTGTAAATGTCGTTGATGGCGACAAGATCGGCGGCGATGGCCGGGCGAATGGAAGTGATGCCGTTCTGCATAACGCGACCGGAGCTTAAACATCCACCCGCCTCCAGCAATCCGGCATTTTCCGTTGGCAACACGCCTCCACCCTCACTCGATGCGACAGGAGAGTAATGAAGCTACGCTACTGTTTTTGCAATCCGTATGTCACCTGCCCACGTTCGTTTGTTCAACCGATTGCAATTGGTCACGACCAATTCTTCCGAGTTGCTTGGATGTGACCGGGCGATGTTCCGGCGTGCTTCCGACGTCCCGTCGGAAGTTTCCCGTTCCGTCGGAGCTGAAGGCGGTCACTAACGACAAGCCGCCGACAGCACGTTACGGCTCACGGCACCAGGACCTTCAATGCCTTTGGCATCACCACAAACTGCGCGGGTGTGTGGCCGATGATCTCGCCATCCGCCTGCACCTCAATCGGTGGATTTGCTTCCACCGCGACCGAGCGGGCGTTGAAGTAACGCAGCTTCGGATGTGAAATGCGACCACCCCGGCTCATGCGCCAGATCAGCAGCGCCGCTGCGCGTCGGCTGACCGTCTCGGCCAGGTTCACGTCCAGCAGACCATCATCCATCCTGGCGCCGGGCGCCAGCCGCATGCCGCCGCCCGAAAGCTCGGCGTTGCTCGCGCACAGCAGGAGAAAACGGTTTTCCCAACTCTGTCCGTCACAGGTCACGCGCATTTGCGGCGCGCGATATTTCAAAATCGCCCGCAACGCGCCAACCGGATAGGCCAGCCGCGGGCCAAACACACGTTTCACGCGCAAGGTTACCTGCTTCAATACTTCACCAATGATGCCAACCGAGGCGTACAGCAACGAATAGCGAGTGACAACCGCGTCCCGTTCGCGGCACTGGATGCGGATGACGTCAAGATTCTTTGCGCACGTGCCGTTCAGGGCAAGTCGAGCCTGTGCGAGGTTGCCGATGCCGCAGAGGGTGGCGGTGTCGTTGCCCGTGCCCACCGGCACGATGCCCAGGCGCGTGTCCGCAGCGCCAGACAACAGGATGCCGCTGGCCACTTCAAACACCAAGCCATCACCGCCCACCGCCACCACGGCGTCACATGCGGTGGCCAATCCTTGCGCCAGTCGAACTGCCGCTCCTGGTTGCGAGGTGAACTGAACATTTCCCGGTACGCCGCTCAGAGGGAAGCCCGCTTTGAACTTTTCCCACCGCGCCCGGCCGCGCCCGGCACCCGCAGCGGGATTGACGATGAATCCGATTCGGTCGCCGGTCATACGCGCTTGAATCGGCTTCCGCTTGCGGCACATCGCCGCATTAGGTCATCCATCAGCTTCGCAATCGCTTGCGACTGACCTCCAGATGGTAGGTGGTTGGAAACGGGATGGAACATTCACAGCGGAGTGTAGAAGCCCGGGCGAAACAGTCAACGAAGCGCGCCGTTTCGGGTGCGACATCGCCTGCGCACTCGCTCGGCTTGGGGAAGTTGCAGCCCTCGCCGGCCCGTCATTTGCGATCTATGTCTCCGGAAGGGGAACTTGCTGTCCACGATGGATTATGTTACGAAAGCAGTATTGCCTGGGGAAAACATCACCGCCGAAGTTTTCGCCAGTTGTTCGAAGATTGGATGCCGGGTGAAGCCCGGCTGGTTAGCCAGCTTCGAGCGCAGGTTCCGACCGGTTTTGATTACGTGAACATGACAGCCACCAGTAGAAGCTGGATCGGCCTGCTGACGGCAGGTTGGATGGGAGGAGTCTCGCCGACACTGGCGGCGACGCACGGCCGAGTTGACTTTCATAAAGACATTGAACCCATCATTCAGGAGTACTGCTATGATTGCCATGGAGACGGGATGGACAAGGGACAGGTGGCCTTCGACACATTCAAATCGGACCCGGCCCGCCGCGCCGACCACGGGTTGTGGTGGAAGGCGTTGAAGAATTTGCGCGCGGACATGATGCCGCCGCACAAAAAACCCCAGCCGTCTCTCGAACAAAAGGCGTTGATCGCGCAGTGGATCAAATCCTCAGTCTTTGAGGCTGACCCCAAAAATCCCGATCCCGGGCGGGTCACGTTGCGCCGGCTCAATCGCGTCGAGTATGCCAACACCATCCGCGATCTCGTCGGTGTGGATTTTGATGCCGTGAACACCTTTCCACCCGACGACACAGGCGAAGGTTTCGACAACATCGCCGACGTGCTCACGCTGTCACCGATGTTGTTGGAGAAATACCTCGCGGCCGCGGAAAAGATCATTTCCCAAGCGGTGCCGACCGAGTCGAAGATCATGCCCGAACAGGTTATCGCCCGGAAAAAATTCCGCGGTGACAACAGCGACTCCGACAGATCGAACCGGCGGGACGGGTCATTGACGCTATCGTTTTACTCACCCGCCGCCGTCTCGAACGTGTTCCGGGTGGAGCACGCGGGCCGGTACCAACTCAGCGTTGGGCTGGCCGTGCATGAGAAGTTCGCGGACAATGTAGCCGACTCCAACAAGTGCCGGCTGATTTTCAAGGTGGACGGTCAGGAGCGGATGCGAAAGGAATTCACCTGGCAAGATCGCAAACCCTATCACTTCAAAATGGAGCAAGATTGGTCGGCCGGAGGGCATGACCTGGCCTTCGAGCTGACGCCGCTGACGCCGAAGGAAAAACAAACCCGTGCGCTCAAAGTGCAAATCCGTTCGGTAACCGTGCGCGGACCGATGGACCAGCAATACTGGGTGCATCCCCGGAACTACACGAAATTTTTCCCGAAAGAACCGCCGGCGGAGGCGAAGGGTCGCCGCGCCTACGCGAACAAATTGCTCACGACATTCGCGGAGAAGGCGTTTCGTCGTCCAGTGGACGCCAAAACCGCGGATCGCCTGACCACCCTGGCCGAAAGCATCTATACCCAGCCAGGTAAAACCTTCGAAGCCGGTGTGGAGCAAGGCATGGTGGCGGTGCTGGCTTCGCCCCGGTTTCTGTTCCGCGAGGAAGCCATTGAACCGGGCGGCAGTGACGAACCTTATCCGTTGGTGGACGAATACGCCCTGGCCTCGCGACTGTCTTATTTCCTGTGGTCATCCATGCCCGACCAGGAACTATTCCGGTTGGCGCGCGAAGGCAAACTCAGGCAAAACCAATCCGCGCAGGTTGCCCGCATGTTGGCGGACCCGCGCTCCGAGGAACTGGTCCGAAACTTCACCGGCCAATGGCTGGAAGCGCGCGACGTCGAATCCCGTCCCATCGAGGCGCAAGCAGTACTCGCGCTGGAGGAGAAGCCCCACCCCGAAGCGGAACGTCAGCGGCGCCGGTTTCTGGAGTTGGTTAAAAAATCCGATGCCAGCCTGACGCCCGCCGAGAAGCAGGAACGCGAAGAACTGCGCGCGGCCCGCCGGCAACGACGGCAACAGCCGGCGCGCGCCGAGCTGACGTACGAAGTGCGGCAGGACATGCGCGAAGAAACCGAGGATTACTTCAATTATGTGTTGCGGGAGGACCGACCGCTGTCCGAACTGCTGGCCAGCGACTACACGTTCCTGAACGAACGGCTCGCCAAGTTTTATGACATTCCGGGCGTGACCGGGGACAAAATGCGGCGCGTGACGCTCCCCGCCGGCAGCCCGCGCGGTGGGATTTTGACCCAAGGCACGATGCTGATCGTCACGTCGAATCCCACACGCACTTCGCCCGTCAAGCGCGGGGTGTACATCCTCGACAACATCCTGGGGATGCCACCCGCGCCGCCACCACCCAACCTGCCGCCGCTGGAGGAAGCCGCCAAGGGTTTGACCAATCGTAATCCGTCGTTGCGCGAAACGCTCGCGGCGCATCGCGCGAGTCCATTGTGCAGTTCGTGTCACAACCGCATGGACCCTTTGGGCCTTGCGCTGGAAAATTTCAACGCGATGGGCATGTGGCGGGACACCGAACACGCGCAGCCCATAGACGCCTCCGGGCAGTTGATCACCGGCGAATCCTTCACCAACGTGAATGAGTTCAAGCAAATCCTCGTCCAAAATCACGCAAAAGATTTTTACCGCACCCTGACCGAAAAGCTGCTAACCTATGCCTTGGGTCGGGGGCTGGATTACCATGACGTGGAGACGGTGGATCAAATTGTCGCCCGCCTCGAAGCGGCCCAGGGCCGGCCCTCGGCATTGTTGGCGGGGATTATTGAGTCCGCGCCGTTCCAGCGGACCCGGCGGAAGAACGATACGGAGACCAGTCAACCGATGCGCCGCCCGCAGCAAAGGGCGGAGGCGCGGATCAAGCACTGAACTGAAGAACGAGCCATGAAAAAAAATCACCACCAACGCGCAATCGGTTTCACCCGCCGCCATTTCCTACGCGGGCTGGGGGCCTGCGTGGCGTTGCCGGCCTTTGAATCGCTGTCTCCGGTTCGATTGCTCGCCGCCGGCGCCAAACCGACTCACTCACTGGCGACGACGGCCACGGGAGCGCCGTTGCGCACGGCCTTTATTTACTTTCCCAACGGCTCGATTCCGTCCGCTTGGTGGCCGGAGACCGATGGCACGGACTTCAAACTCAATCGCACGATGCAATCCCTGGCGCCGGTGCGACAACACCTGCAACTGCTGGGTGAGTTGCAACACTTGAACGCCACGGCCGGTCATGACGGCGGCGGCGATCATGCGCGCGCCAATGGCACGTTCCTGACCGGGGTGCGCATGAGAAAGAGCGCCACGGACATTCATGCCGGGATTTCGATTGACCAGGTCATGGCGCGAAAACTCCAGGATACCATGCGCTTTCCCTCCCTGGAATTGACGTGCGATGCCGGGCGCAACACCGGCGCGTGCGATTCCGGATATTCCTGCGCCTATCAATACAATATCGCCTGGAGTTCACCGACCACGCCCATGACGCCGGAGGCGAATCCGCGCCAGGTCTTCGAGCGACTCTTCGGCGCCGGCTCTCCCGGCGAACGGGCGGCTGATCTCCAGCGCCGCCGGCAGGAGCAGCGATCCATCCTGGACTTCATCGTCGAAGATGCGCGCGACATGCAGCGCCGGCTCAACGCGCGAGACAAGGACAAGCTGGACCAATACTTGACCGGCGTTCGCGAATTGGAGCAACGCATCCAGCAGGCCGAACGCATAGGCGAGGTTAAGGATCCCAATGTCGCGACTCCCGAAGGCATTCCGCAGAATTATGGCGAGCATATCCAGGTGATGTTTGAAATTCTCACCCTCGCGTTTCAGACCGATTCCACGCGCGTCGCCACCCTCTTGCTGGCCCATGACGGGAGCAACAAATCCTTCGCCGAGATCGGAGTCCCGGAAGGCCACCACGACTTGTCCCATCATTCCGGCGATGAAGAGAAGATTCAGAAGTTAATGGAAATTGATCAGTGGTATGTGGCGCAGTTCTCCAAATTCCTGCAAAAGCTGGAGACGCTCAAGGACGTGGACGGCCACTCCCTGTTGCACAATTCCATGCTGGTTTACGGCGGCGGCAATGCCGATGGCAACCGGCACACGCACTTCAACCTGCCCATCATCCTCGCGGGAAATGGCGGCGGCACGTTGACTCCCGGACGTTACGTAAAACACGGAGCGGTACCGGCCACGAATCTTTTCCTCAGCATGGCGGACCGGATGGGGCTAACCGGCCTGGAACGCTTCGGCGATTCCACCGGACGGCTGGCGAACATTTAGCCTCGGCTCGCGCTCCGCATCACGGTTGCCAGACGGCACGCCAATACTTTCCGATCGCGACCGTCGTCACCGGGTTGGTCACCATGAGCGTGCCACCGGTGAGCGTGTTGGTGAGTTGTGACGTCCAATCCAACAGATTCGTGGAGGATTGGATCACGTAGCGCACTTCCGATTGCCCCTCCAGTTGAAACACAAGCTCTCCGGCCGACGCGGAGCGAATCGGAGTAAGGTGCGGTGGCGCGGGTGCAAGCATGAGGAGCGTCATCGAAAGCTTGGGGAAGCTGGCCGAAAAGCTTGCGCCTGCCACGTTCACCGTGTTGGTCGTGATGTCCTGCGCGGCAGCAGGTCCGTTGGTGCGTGCCGCCTCGTCGTTGGGAATTCCGTAGAAGCGAACTGCCGCCGTCGAGGAGGGGACAAATCCAGTAAGATTGATTTGCGCGTTCAGATTCGTGACCAGGGATTTGTTCAACACCAACAGAGCCAGCGAGCCGTTCGCCCGCCGCGCCGCGTAAGCAGACAGCCAGGTATAATCGCTGGTGGCATTGAGGATTTTCTCCCCGGGACGCGCGAACCATTGCATGAGTTTCGCAGCGTAAAAGGTCGGGTGACGCGTGCTGACGCCGTTGACCATGCCGAGATCGCCATAACTGCGCCAACCGTAAATGGCCGGGTCGAAGAATCCACCCGTGTCCGTGCCGTTGCGAAAATCCCACCAGATGAATCCCTTGAACTCGGTCTGAAGCAACCGGCCCAGACTGTCGGCGTAATAAAGTCCGTTGACGAGGCTCGTGGACTGACGGCCCTGGGCGCCAGAATCGGCGTTGTTTTCCGTGACCACCAGTTCGATGCCCGCGCCGCTCGCGCCGAAGTAATCCGAAATCTGTTGCCGCAAACTGGCGGCATCCCCGGCCCAGTTGTCGGCGGCTTGGAGCAACGTCAGATCGTTGCCCGAGGAGCCGGCCGGGTTGGCGGAATCGGTGTACTCGGGATAGACATGGTGGATGAGGAAATCCGGTGTCACGCCGAGGTTCTTGAGCGTCGTCAACAGGATCGGCGTCCAGCCGGCGTGCGTCTGCCCGGTGCGCGGGTTCAGGGCGGGGTGCAGATCATTGAATGAGTTGTGGAAACTGTCTTCACCAGGCACGGCGACGACGCCAATTTTGATGGTTGGATCGGCGGCCTTCATTTGCACGAGGTAATCCGCCGCGCGCACGGCGTAAGTGTAGGGATCGTGATCGAACGCGTTGGTGTCGGTTTCCCACAGGCCGTAACACTCGTTGCCAATCTCCCAATACTTGTAGCCGAGATGATTGGTGAGGTTCGCATGGCGCACCCAGGCCGCCGCTTCGGCCGCGGTGCCGCTGCCGTAATTGACCACGATGGAAGCCTGCACCCCTGCGTTGGTCGCCACGCGCACCATGTCCGCGAAGGAAGCCTGCCACTGCCAGGTGTTATCGAGCGTGGTGTTGGCGGCCCAATGATATTGGTCCGACAGCGAGCCGCCCGGCATCCGCACCGTGCGCAGGCCCATTTCCGTGAGCAGCGAACTGGAGGTGGTGTGGTTCGGCGGATCGAGATTGGCGTCCCACATCGCCAGGTTGACACCGAAGTGCCGCTCATCCGCGACGCCCAGAACTTGTGTGGTTTGGACCGTGACGTTCACCACGGCGGGCGCCGGTTTGGCGGTGAATTGAATGTCGTCCAGAAAGAACGTCCCGGTCGTGCCGTCGCTGCGCAACTGGATGCTGAACCGGTTGAGGTTGGGCCGGCTCGCAACGCCCAGCACATTCAACGGAATGACAAAATGTTGCCAGGTGTTCGCCGGCAGGCTGCCGGGCAAAGTGTAGGTCGTGCCCACCCCGCCGTTGTATTCGGCATACACCTGCAACCGCTGCCCACCCGCGCTGCCGCCGTGCGCCCAAAAGTCGAGCGCCGCATACGTGGCGGCATCAAAGTCAGCGTGGTGAAAGGAAGCGGCGTCCCAGGCGGCCGCCGTGACGCTCATCGAGCGGCTGCCCGAGTGCGTGGGCGAAGGATTGTTCAAATCCCGCGTGGCCCAGCTCCAATCTTGAAATCCGCTCTCCAATTTGTCCGCGTAAACCACCAGCGGCGATTGCGCCGACGTCACTGTCAGGGCCGCCGCGAGCAGGCCAAACCCAAGCATGATTCGCGAGGAATGATTCGAGAGCGTCATGGTCAAAGCATCAGGCGATTCTGCGGAGAGTGCAATGAGCCAAAGCGATTTCATGGACACTTCAGCCGCGCGGCCCATTGGGCAACCTTTCACCGGCCAGCGGAATGTAGGCAAATTTCGCGATAGCCTGGGCGCGGGAGCACACATGCAGTTTTTCGTAGATGCGACGGATGTAAGTGTTCACCGTCGGCAGACTGATGCCCAGTTGGTCCGCGATTTCCTTGTAGAGATAACCCTGCGCGAGCAATTGCAACACCTCGCTTTCCCGGGTGGACAAATCCACAGCCGGCGGCTCGGGAGCGGAAAGCTGATGAAACGCCTTGACCACTTTGCGCGCGATGTTGGCCGTCATCGGCGAACCGCCCGCCTTGATCTCGCGCAAGGCGTTGATCAAGGTGGCGCGCGGCGTTTGCTTGAGCAGATAACCCGCCGCGCCGGCCTGGAGCGCTTGAAAGATGTGGTCCGAATCCTCGTACACCGTGAGCATCATGAACTGCGTTTCCGGCAGGAGCGGTTTGAGCCGGCGGACACATTCGGGGCCGTTGATGCCGGGCAGGTTGATGTCCATGAGCACAATTTCCGGCCGGTGCGCGGGCATGCCGGCGAGCGCGTCCTCACCCGACCCATGATAGCTCACGCAACGAAAGCCCTCGGCGCGATTGATCCAATCCACCAGGATTTCGCGCGCTTTGGGGTCGTCCTCGACGATGGCGACTTTGATTGGCACGGGCCTACTCATAACACACGCCCCGCCAGTCTGGTTGTAATGACTTCTGACTACAAGGCGCATGCGGGTACAGGTGCATGAGCATCGCATCCGGCCTATCGTACTCAATGGACTGAAAGTTTTGGTCCTGTTAGAATTTGCGGACCACGACACTTTGCCATAGCAACAATCAACCTGATTCAGCCATGAAAACGCCGAACAAGAATCTTCAACGTCCAAACGAATTGTCTGCTCCCGGACTGAGTCGCCGCGACCTGCTCAAGGGCGTGGCGGGGCTGACCGCAGCCGCCGCATTGTCTGGCTGCGCCCGGCTCGCGCCAATTACGGGCGACCGAAGTGAACTGATCCGCCGCGAAAATGAGCGGCCCGGCACGCGGGATTGGATGTTGGAAAACACCCGCATTGATCCGGCGACCCGGTATCGTTGTCCGTGGATAGAAGGCTACTGCTCCCGCACCAGTGTGCGCGCGGGCGAACGTCTCAGCTTTCACGTCAGCACCAATCCGACCTCGGCTTTCACGTTGGATGTTTATCGCATGGGCTATTACGGCGGTGCGGGAGGTCGGCACGTGCTGCGGCTGGGGCCGTTGCCCGGGCAGGTTCAACCGGATCCGCCAATCGGTCCGAATCGGTTGCGGGATTGCGATTGGTCCGCGAGCGCAACCATCACCATTCCGCATGACTGGGTGAGCGGCGTTTACGTTGGCAAGCTCACGGCTGAACGCGAGCGGCTGCAAAGCTACGTGATCTTCATCGTCCGCGACGACCGGCGCGCGCATTTTATTTTCCAATGTTCCGATACGACCTGGCAGGCTTACAATCGCTGGCCCAGCCAATTCGCGCTTTACGACGACGGCAAGGACGAATGGTACTGGGGCGGAGGCGTGGACATCAGCTTCAACCGGCCCTATGGCAAATACTGCCAGATCCTAGACGCGCCGCTCTCGACGGGTTCGGGCGAATGGTTTCTGTGGGAGTTTCCCACCGCCTATTGGATGGAAGCGCAGGGTTATGACGTCACCTACATTTCCAACCTCGACACGCACACGGATCCCCGGGGACTGCGGCGCGCCAAGGGATTCTTGTCCGTCGGGCACGATGAATACTATTCCCTCGAAATGTTCAATCACCTCCAAACCGCCATCCATGCCGGCTTGAACGTGGCGTTCTTCTCCGGCGACACCTGCTTTGGCCGGATCAATCCGCGACCGGACCCGCGCGGGAGCGTGAACCGAATTTTCGGTCGCACTGCGGTTTTTGGCCCACCCGGCGGCACGCGGGATTTTGTGGCGATCAATTCGCTCCCGCACGAGCGCCCGTACGCCAACGAACTGGTCGGCGCCCAGAGCACCGGGGCCGTGACCGGCGGGGCGGACTGGGTCTGCTCACGCCCGGACCATTGGATTTTTGAAGGCACGGGCATGAAGCAAGGAGAGAAGATTCCCGGATTGGTGGGCTGGGAGTGGCACGGCAACCCGGCAAACATTCCGGGTCTGGAAGTCGTTGCCACGGCGCCGACGCAAACCAAGCCGGGCGAATTAAACGGCGGGGTCTATACCGCCACGGTTTATCCCGGTCCGAGAGGGAACTTCGTGTTCAACGCGGCCACCTGCTGGTGGGCGGATGGTTTGGCGGCGCCACCTGGTTACGTGCGCCCCTCCGTTTACACCACTCCGCAAGGTCCCGATCCTCGCGCGCAACGCATCACCGCCAACGTGCTGAATCGGATTGCCGGAATGACGGGTTCGCGATCGGCATGATCAAGTCAAACCCGCCAGCGCGACAGCCGGGTGCCACTCAAGCGGGATAATTTGCGTTTGAGTCAGGCGCGACGCCTATCCTACGGGAAGTTGTTCGGTCAATTTATCCGGACGCTCGTGCGCTCGAGCAACCACTGATAGTCCGTCGGCGGCACTGCCGCGAATCCTCCACCCGCTCCGCCTTTGATGGCCGGGCGAACCGTGTCCGGCACCACCCAGCGATGCGTCTCGATGTGTCCGTCGGCAAACGACAGGTTCGCGGCTCCGTTGTGATGGGAGGCAGGCAGATTGCCCCACTTGTCCTCATTCAACCGGTTCATGAAAAATCCATCGTTCAACGTGTCGGGATGTTCATCCAGAAAAACGAACGTGCCCGAGGGCAGGCGGATTTCCGTTTGCTTGAAATACTGCGCGTAATCCGGGTTGAACTTGTTGATCAACACACCCGGATCGCCCACGAGGGAATTCATGGAGTAACTGCGCGTCCGCGGACCGTTCTCCGCCTGCGCGCGGTCGGACGGGCATTTGAACACCGCCGTCTGAAGGGACAGCATCGGCGTGAGTTTGCCGCTGAGGAGATAGGCGACGTTGGTGTTCTCCTCGGCCATCCCCCAATCCATGACATTGTTCACCCAGTTCTGACGTTCAGCCCGCGTCTGGTCAATACCATGGTTGTTGACCAGCCAATCGCTGCTGTCATTGGCATAAAGACTCCAGGCGAGGGTGAGTTGGCGAATGTTGTTAATGCAACCAATCGCCTGCGCCTTGGTCTTGGCCTTGCTCAGCGCGGGCAACAACAGCGCCGCGAGCATGGCAATGATCGCAATCACGACCAGCAATTCGATCAGCGTAAACCCGCTGTGCCGCCACGGACGGATCTTCACTCCGGGCATGGTTGCCGATGGCCTTGGCTCGATCCAGAACCGTCGGAGGTTGAATCGCGCGCAGGTTTTCAAGGGTTGGCTGCCACTTCGGCGCGCGCCCGGTCGAGCACTTCCTTGAGCGTCACTTCCACGCCGCCGCGTCGTTTACTTTCATCGGCCGCCGCCATGAAGGCGTACAACTCCAGCGTCTCCTCCGGGTTTACCGGCACGATGCGATCGCGAAACATTTTCACGATCACGACCAGTAGCGGATCGTAGCCATCGTAACTCCCAACGGCGGACTCACCTTTGGTGCCCACGGCTTTGCCGCCGTAACCTTTGCGATCCGTGTTGTTGGCTTCACGGAAAATTCCCGTCCGGCCATCCTTCCATGTGCCCGTGACCTCGATCTTGCCATCGCCCGTCAGACCGCGCTTGACTGAGACGCAGCCCGTCCCCATCACGGTGAACAGGGATTCGCAGCCATGCACGCCGTACCAGTACAGGTCCACATGGTGCGGCTCCAATTCCGCGGGGCTGAAGGTCTCGGCATGGAGCACCTTGCCAATCGCCCCGTTGCGAACGGCCTGGGTATTCTTCCCGTAGCGCAGCGAGGACGCGCAGAACAGCGGCACGTTGGCTTTCTTGGCCGCCGCGAGGATGCGCACCGTGTCCGCCAGGTCGCCGGCAATGGGCTTGTCCACGAACACCGGCTTGCCCGCCGCCAGCACGGGACGCACCTGTTCCAGATGCACCCGCCCGTCGTTGGATTCGAGCAAGACCACATCCACCCGCCGCAACAGTTCCTCGATCGAAGGCACGATCTCCACGCCCAGTTCCTTCACCTTCGCGGTGTATTCCGGCACGCGCTCGGTGCTACTGACAATATCCTTGCTGCCCTGCGGATAGGCGGCCACCACCCTCACCCCCGCGACCAGGGGCTTGTCCGCCGGATCCTTGGGCCCTTGGTTCAAAGTCTGCGCAAACGCCACGGCGTGGGATGTGTCGAGACCGATGATGCCGGCGCGCAGTGTTTTCGGTTCTTGCGCGGGCAGAGTGAGCGCGAGGATCAATAGCGGGAGAACAAAGAAAGGTTTCATCAAGTGAGAATAGGTAACGGCGTGCGATTCAATTCTGTCGGTTATCGTTGACTCGAATTGAAATTGCCGAAGTTCCGCGACCACCGCAAGCGAGGAAACGGCGGGATCAACCTGGGTGCGATTGGAAGTGGCGGTCAGGAGCGCGGCGTTTACGCCGCTTCAACGGCGGAAACACGGGGGCGATTGGCTGTTTCAGACGCACTTCCCGGACGCACCGTGAAGCAGGCTGAAGCCCGCGCCCCCTTGAGGTTGACGGCCACTTCCAATCGCACCCAACGGCCAGGGAAAATGTTCGCCTCTGCGCACCAATCGCTCAAGCAGCCTGCTCAAAACCATCAACCCCCGGTAGCACGGCTCGCGCTGCGAGCCGTCGCGCCACGTCGAGCGGCGCGCAACGGGTGGAAACGTGCGCCCTCGGTCTTTCGCTTCCGCCCGCTGCACGCGGGCGGAGTCCTCGCAGCGCGAGAACTTCCACCTCAACGATGATGAGGCAAGACTACCGACGAGCCGGCATCGGTTGGTGGGGCGAGGCTCCCGACGAGCCGACTCGTGCGGACGCTCGCCCCATCGCTTGGCCTGAAGGTAAGCGGCCGAATCGTCCACGGGGCCGAAGGCCCGCCAGATGGTAGCCTTGGGTTAATCGTCAAAGGAATTTGAGCGCGAAGGGGCGGCAACATCACGGGATGAAGCAAGTCAACCAAGCGCAAGTCCTCGCGTCCGCACGCGGATCAGCAGATCATTCAATGCAGCCCGCGTCGAGTTGCCGGGCAACTCGGGCAGTTCGCTCGCGTCATGCGCCGTCTGCAACTCACCGCGCAACCGCCGATACTCGGCTTCGTGGAAGGCGATGTCTGCGTCTTCGAGTTTGGATTTCTCTGGGCCGGCCAGTTTTCGCGCCACGAGTTCAGG
Source organism: uncultured Bifidobacterium sp. (assembly GCA_964561105.1). Classification (GTDB taxonomy): domain Bacteria; phylum Verrucomicrobiota; class Verrucomicrobiia; order Limisphaerales; family JADLHS01; genus JADLHS01. The sequence continues at coordinate 48,692 of CAZLOH010000023.1, forward strand.
AATGTAAGGCAATCGAAACTCCTCATTCAGCTTCACAAGGTTGGCTTCGATTTTGCCGGTGCGCATCAGGTGAATCCCCGTGAGCAATACGCGATAGACGTAGAGTAACGGCTTCACCCGTCGCGGGCGCTCTTTGTCGAACAGCTTCCACTGGGTTTCCGCGAATCCAAAGTAATGGTGCGAGTGATGTCGCGTGATGCAATCGCGCGCAATGGCCTTCAGTTCCGCGTGCTCCGGCGTGGTGTGGACAATGAGCGGCGAGAAAAGTTGTTCCAACACGTAACCGTTCTTCTTGAGCAGCAGGCCAAAGAACTTGCGCGCATCATGGCTCACGATGTCCATCTCCAGCGCCTGTCCCTCACCCGCGGGAGCGGGAGAGGGTGGCGAAGCCGGGTGAGGGTCGTGGGGAGAAATCACCTCTCTGCGCGGAGGATCAGGCGGCACAATCATTGACTGCTCGACCGTTTCGTCACGGACATCCAAACCGACGATCCGTTCGAGCGGCAACACATGTGCGCCACGCAGGTCAAAGTCGGAATCTGGCGACGGAAATCCGTAGAGGTGCGCGCCGCTGATCGTGGCAAACAACAGCGGATACGGCTGCGCCGCCACGATTCGTTGGAGGCGTGGATCAATGGTCATCGTTACTGGCCCAAGGAAAACTGAATTTCCACGTGGACGTTGTTAAAATCAGGATCATCCAAGTTACCTTTGTGCCGACAAATCAGCCCACTTGGTAGCGCATTCATTCGAATCTCCTGACCTTCCGGGATTCGGCCTCCATTTGCCTGAAGTTCGATGAATCGGTTGCACAGATCTATGACAGCCTCTTTGTAGCTGTCTGGTACATTGTGCAAGCTAAGATCAGGGCGACCGAATTTTCTCAAACCACGGGTGTGAAACCACGTGCCACTGCCAGATTCCTCCTTGGAGTACACGATTGAGATGTGTCGGTGCATCTTGGGTAATTCGGGATCAAAGAACTCGCTCCGCCACATTGGCCCATCAAAACACTTGAATTGCAACACATCAGCAACGGCAACTCCCCCATGGTCCATAAAAAACGTGACCATTCCTACACAGTCCCTCAGATAGTTGAGGTTCGCCGGATCGGCTACTTCGCCCTGAATCACGAGGCACTCCGGCGACTGCTCGATTCGGGCAAACAGAGTTGGGTCTGATTTCCCAAGTTGTGTCGCAAACTCGCCGTCGGCGAAAGGCAGCGATTGATGTTTAGTCCGGCTGAATCGTCGCAACTCCACTCCTTGCGGAATTCCCGCAGTGCGATAGGTCGCACCCGAAATCGCTGTGTCGTTGGTGAAAATTCCGTAGATGGCATAGCAAACCATGGCGTTGCTGCCGCCAGGCGCGAAGTGGCTACGTTCCCAAGTGTTAAGTGTCGCGTGCATAGATGAAGTCTTTGGCTTGCACCCGAAAAGAAGTGAAAGCCCAATTGCTGTGACGCAGTATATCGAGAGCCATCGCCTAATCATAAGCAACGACCACCCTTCGCCATCTCCCGCCGCGCTTTGATGAGGAAGCGATTCGCCGCTTCGTAGTCGGGGCGTTCGGGTAGTTTGGTTTCGGCCAGGGCACGTTCGAAGTCGCGGTGGAGTTCCTTGCGCCAGGCGTCCACTTCGGTCCACGCCAGCTCTCCGCGCTTGACGGCCAGCAGTCGTTCACGGTGGGCCTCGATCCGCACGGGCACGCGCGCGTCACGCAGCGTGGCCGCGCCAGTGAGCAACAAGCGTAGCAAGTGCATCGCGTGTTTCCATTTGATCTGCCCCGCGTTGCGGATGTCTTGCTCGATCTTCTTGAATTGCGACATGGCGTAGCCGTTGAAGGTCTGAAATATCATCTGGGATAGAAACCGATCCCGAATGGCCAGCAGTTCCGTTGCAAGGGGAGTCTGCTTCTCAACGAGCGGCGAGTAGAGGCATTCGAGGATGTTGGGATTTGCCTTCAGTGCCATCGTCAGAAACTTCTGCAACTCCCAGTAGCAGCTCTGCGCGGCGTTGTCCTCGAATTGCTCGGGCATGCCGAAGAGCGACCATTGCAGGTCGGCGGGCGCGAGGTAAATGCCGCGCAAATCCGTGTCGGATTCATCTGTGTCCAGCCCATACGCGCGCGAGCCGACGATGCACCGGTAAATGATGAACTGCTCCAATTCAAAACCCGGCGACGCGTTCACACCGGGCAGGCGGTCTTTGAAGTGTTTAAGCACATCAAGCTGGTCGTGCGTGAGCGAGGCTTCGAATCCATCCGGAAAGCGAACGAGAAAGTGACTTTCCGCCTCGCTGGCGGGAGTGCGTGTCACCACACCCACCGCGCCGCGCGGATGCACGAGCGAGTTGTTCGTGCCGCGCACTTCAACAAGTGCGACAACCTGCGTGCCCGCAAAAACGTTGTTGGGCTGGTGTGACATCCGCGCAAACGGTAGCCGGTCACCGGAAGCGAATCCAGCCGGGTGTGTCGCCCCTTCAGGGCTGGAACTTTCTTGATTCGTCACCCAGGGCGTCGCTTCGCTTGCCTGGGCTATTCACCTCTCGGGCTTTCAGCCCTTGAAGATTGAGCCAACTGATGTTGGCTGTTGCGTGTTAGGCCAACTCCACCTTGAGCTTGCGGCCCAATGCGAGTGCGGCGCGCTCCAAAAGCTGAAGCGTCACCGGCGTTTCATCCTCGGCAAACAACTGATCGAGCGTCGAGCGGCTGGTTTTCATGCGGCTGGCGAGTTTCGCGCGGGAGATGCGTCGGCGTTTCATCTCCTGTTCAATCTGCCAGGTCACAACGCGACGGAGCGCACCCGCTTCACATTCCGCGAGCAAGCCCTCCCCTTGCAGGAAGTCGTCGAAGTTTGAGCCGATGTGCGCCTTCTTCATGCGGCCATCGGGCGAGAGTGCAGGCGTTCTTTGCCTGTCGCGGGCCGGACCTGGTTCGCCTCCACAGTCACGACATCGGCGGTGTGCCCGTCGAGCGTGAAGAATTCCACCTCGTAGGCTTTGCCGTCCTCATAGACGTGGACGACCGTGCCCACGTCGCCGGCCACAAGCCCGTGCGCCGGGAGCGATGCCGTCAGAACGACTCGATTGTGCTCTTTGATCATACTCGTCTATCTCGTTATGCCGGATACGCGGTGACCAGTCGCGGGTTAGTCCGGCCACGGTCAATGATCCAAACTATCCGCACCAGTGGCGATTTGCCGGACGGCGTTTCCAGCGCAGCGTCGAGAACATACTTCAGTCCGTGCGAAGTTTCCATGAGTTGAACCACTTCGCCGCCCAAGGCCGCTCGGCGAAAAGCTTTGGCCAGCGTTTCCCAGTCGTCCCAGCGGAAGCCGAACGCTTCAAGGAATTCAGCTTTTCCATTGTTGTCGGGATGTGCGGCGTTGAGCAAGTAGTTCGTGAGTTTTTCCCGTTGAACCAGAGCTTTGTCTGCGTTTGGGAGTTTCACGCGATTGAAGTTTGAGCCTCGTTGCCTCGGCTGCTACAGGGTTTTCGCAAACGTCTCCGCCAATGCCACGGCTTTGAGCATGGCTTTGCTCTTGTTCACCGTTTCCTGGAATTCGGCTTCCGGCTCGGAGTCGTTCACCCAGCCGCCGCCGGCTTGCACGTAGGCCTGGCCGTCCTTGAGCAGCGCGGTGCGGATGGTGATGCACGTGTCCAGATTGCCGTTGAAACTGAAGTAACCCACGCAACCGGCATACGGCCCGCGGGTCGTGCCTTCGAGTTCGGAGATGATCTGCATGGCGCGAATCTTCGGCGCGCCGCTCACCGTGCCCGCCGGAAACGTCGCGCGCATCAGGTCGTAGGGCGTTTTGCCGGCGGACAGTTTCCCCTCCACGCTCGACACGATGTGCATCACGTGGCTGTAACGCTCGATGATCATCAGGTCCTTTACCTGCACGCTGCCGAAATCGCACACACGCCCGATGTCGTTGCGCGCGAGGTCCACGAGCATGACGTGTTCGGCGCGTTCCTTCGGGTCGGCGAGCAGTTCCTTTTCCAACGCGGCGTCCTCGTCCGCCGTTTTGCCGCGACGCCGCGTGCCGGCAATGGGCCGGATCTCCACCTTGTTGTCCTCGCAACGCACGTGAATTTCCGGCGACGCACCGACGAGCGAAAAGCCATCGAGTTCGAGCAGAAACATGTAGGGCGAGGGATTCACCGAACGCGCGGCGCGGTAAACGTCCACCGGCGAGGCCTTGGTCTCGACGCTGAAGCGTTGCGAGCCGACGACCTGGATGATGTCGCCGGCGGTGATGAATTTTTTGGAAGCCTGCACATTCGCCAAGAATGTTTCCTTGGCTACGTTTGAGGCAAATGGGACGGATGGGACTTCAGATGGGACTGATACGGGCGTGTGCTCCAAGGGTTGTTCGAGCAACGAAAGCAGGCGTTCGATTTCCTCAACCGCCGTCTCATACGATTCCGTCGGGCTGGCGGCTTCGTCAATGGCGGCGTTGACGAGCACGGTGATGGTCTGCGCGACGCGATCGAACACGAGCAATTGATCCGCAACGATGAAATACATCGCGGGCGTGCCCAGTTCGTCGTGCGGCGGGCGCGGGACAACGGGTTCGACGTCGTGGATGAATTCGTAACCGATGAAGCCCACCGCACCGCCCGTGAAACGGGGCAAGCCGGGCAGCGTGACGGGACAGTATTTCTTCATCACGCGCTCGACGACTTCGAGGCCATCGCGGACGCCCCTCACCCCGTCCCTCTCCCCATCGGATGGGGAGAGGGTGTCCGAAGGACGGGTGAGGGGTTTTCCTGCGACTTCAAACTTCTCTACGACTCTTCCGCCTTCGATCACCTCCACCTTGCTGCCGGTCTGCTTGATGACTGCCCGCGGATTGCAACCCACGAACGAGTAGCGCCCGAGATGTTCGCCGCCTTCCACGGATTCAAAGAGGAAGGATTCGCCCTGGCCGCGGATTTTGCGATAAGCCGAGAGTGGCGTTTCGATGTCGGCGAGGATGCGGCTGGTGACGGGGATCAGGTTGCCCTGCCCCGCCAGTTTCAGGAATTCATCAAGGGACGGCGAAATCATGCGGGCGACATGTTACGGACGCCGTGCCGCTTCACAAACCGATTTAGTAAACCTCGAAAACGCCCGGAGCAACCTGTCGTACGGTGGCCGTCCGGGCCAATCTCTCACGGAAAGCTACCTGAGCTTGCGTCTCCACGGGTGTCGAAACGACAAAGAGCGAATAGCTGGGATGCCGTCGGTAGCCAGGAAACACCCGAAACAGGACCGCGTTCGTGACCAGACCGGGATGGACTTCAATCAGAAACGGCCTGAGCCGGGCGATGGAGGCCGGCAAAACAAGGTTGGTGGTGTTACCAAAAAGCCGAACGGGTGTTGTCGGCGCATTGGTGGCCGCAAGCATCGCGGCATCAGCGGCCAGTCGTTCCCATCCGCCTCCTTGTTCGACGCGTTGAAAGACTGCGTTGCGGTGAGTTCGTCGCTCCAACCACGCTGGCGGCCACGATCTCACCACGCTCCAGAAACCATGCCAGCCGAGATAGCCGAGCAGCAGCGTCAAGATGAAGCCGGAGCGAATCAATGGACGTCGGTTGTCCTCAAGACTTCGATTCGCCACCCTTTCACCCAAGCGCCGCGAAATTCTCCGGGCGAGCAGGTGGATCAGCCAAACCACCACTCCTATTGTTACCAGTGCGGTGAGGATCAGCTTGATTGAATCCATGGCGTTCCAACCGACGACGACCGCGCGTCATTTTCACTCAAACGGTGGCTGCGGATCAGGCAATTGTCCACCAAGATCGCGCCGCCGCCGCCGGCTTCGCCAGATGGAAAGCAGCGTGAAAACGATCACCGCCGTGGCGTAGGCGATGATGCCCATGCCGATGCCGATGGGAATGATCCAGCCACCGCTGAAGATGACCAGCGCGAGGCCGACGATCGCGGTCAGCAGGGTGTTGCCCGCCAGACAAAACAGGTAGAGGGCAATGCGCGTCTCGGACATCCGTTGCCCGTGCCAATCGCGATACAGGTCCTCGCCCATCGTGCGCATGAGCCAGGCGGATTGGAAGTTGCGGGCCGCCACCAGCACGCTGGCCGTGCTGACCACGATGGCCGAGAGCGGCCACGCGGCCAGCGACAACACCAGCACGAGGTTCACCACCGCGCCCCATTTCCAGCCGAGCCATTTCGCGATGGGATTGCCCTCAAGCACCAGATGCGGCGTGGCCACCCAGGTGCTGAGGAAATCGGCGCCACGCGACAACGCCAGAACCGCGAGCATGATGAGATACTCGCGGCTGGCAAAAGGAACGGAATCGTCCATTGGGAATCCTTAGCCTCAAAGAGGCACAAAAGGCGCATAAAAGCCTCTGGCCGAAAGCGCGGCACTGTAGGCGACAGCCGTTTTGCCAAAGACATGCGTTTCGAGAATATTTGAAGACATCATGGATTCCGGGCAAGCTGTGGATCGCAACCCGCACTGCGTTCTTTGTGCCCCTTGTGCCTTTTTGTGGCCATGTTCGCGGCTCACTTCTTTTTGTACATCTGCTCCGGCGTGAGCAATCGCGGTTCAGTGATCTTGAACATCTTGCCCTTGCCCTCAACGGAGCGGAAGAAACAGGATTGGTAACCCTCGTGACAGGCCGGCCCGTTTTGTTCGACTTGAATCAACAGACAGTCGCCGTCGCAATCGAATGCGACGTCTTTCACAGTCTGCGTGTTGCCGCTCTCTTCGCCCTTCATCCAGAATTTTTGGCGCGAGCGGCTCCAGAAGTGCGTTTTGCCCGTCTCAATGGTTCTCTCCAAGGACGCGCGATTCATCCACGCCATCATCAACACGCGCCCGGTCTTCTGCTCCTGCACGATGGCTGGGATCAGTCCGGCCGCATCCAATTTCAATTTGTCGTAAAAACTCATACCGGTTTCAACGCAAAGACGCTAAGACGCAGAGGCGCAAAGAGCGAGGAAATTTGGCGGTGGGCCGGTTCCCACTTCCGGTGGGGTGAGCGTCCTCGCGAGCTGGCTCGTCAGCAGCCTCGCCCCACCAAATTGGCCCTCTGGTCAGCCTCTCCGCGATTCAATCTTTCGGTAAAAACGTGAAGGCCACCGCCGCGAGGATGCACACGAACGCCGCCAGATGATTCCAACGGATGCGCTCGCCCAGATAAAACATGGCGAAACCGCAGAATACCGTCAGCGTGATCACTTCCTGGAGGATCTTGAGTTGCGTCGCCGAATAAACCGAGCTGCCCCAGCGATTGGCCGGCACCTGGAAAATGTATTCAAAGAACGCGATGCCCCAACTGGCGAAGAGGACCACGAGCAATGGTTTGCTCTTGTATTTCAAATGGCCGTACCACGCGAAAGTCATGAAGATGTTCGAGCAGGTCAGCAGCACGATGGGCAGCCAGCGGGATTGGGTGAGGTCATTCATAGACGAACAGGAATCTTCTGCTCCGCCAAAAACTGCTTCACATCACCCACCGTGTATTCGCCGAAATGGAAAATGCTCGCGGCGAGGACGGCATCGGCCTTGCCTGCGAGCAACACCTCGGCCAGGTGCTCGAGTTTGCCGGCGCCACCGCTGGCCACCACGGGCACGCCCACCGATTCGCTGACGTGGCGCGTGATCACGAGATCGAAGCCGGCCTTGGTACCGTCGGCATCAATTGAGTTCAACACGATTTCGCCCGCGCCGAGGGACACGGCCCGTTTGGCCCAGTCCACCGCATCGAAGCCGGTGGATTTGCGGCCGCCGTGCGAAAAAACTTCCCATTTGTCCGGCGCGACCCGCTTGGCGTCAATCGAAACGACAATACATTGGCTGCCGAATTTTTCCGCGCCTTCGCGAATGAGTTCGGGCCGGGCCAGTGCGCTGGAGTTGATGCTGATCTTGTCCGCGCCCGCGCGCAGCATCGTGTACATGTCGTCCACCGATTTAATGCCGCCGCCCACGGTGAGCGGCATGAAGCACTGGTCCGCCGCGCGCTCAATCACCTCCACCATCGTGCCGCGTCCGTGCGCGGTGGCGGTAATGTCGAAGAAGACCATTTCATCCGCGCCCTGTTCGTTGTAACGCAGCGCCAGCTCCACGGGATCACCGACATTGCGCAGGCCGCCCTGCTCGGCGACACCGAACTGGACGCCGCGGGTGACCTGTCCGTCGTGAACGTCGAGGCACGGAATGACTCGTTTGGCCATCATGGCGGGATATTGAAACGGCACGCGGCGGTCGAAGCAACCTATTTGCAGTCGAGGCGGGCGCCGGAGCTGTCTCACTTGAAACTCCCGGCATCGTTCTCGCTGACGCGAGGAAGCGGAGAGCACTGTCACACACACAAAAGTCCACCTCGTGACCTCGGCGGCTACCAGCGGCAGGATCATGGCGGGTTTCAGTTTCCAAGCTTGGATGCGTGTCTGAACAATGCACCGGGATTGGAGCACCAATCTCCAACCCGACGCGCGGCGGTTGGCGGGCAAGCTCGTGCCGGATCGGAGATCGGCGCTCCCGGTTGAGGTTTTGCGAATCGGGCACGCGCGCCCGATTCACCTGACACCTGGGAGAATCGTGGGGCTTGGAAAGTGAGCAAGGCTCCGGCATAGTTCGCGGCCAATGCAATTGATTCGTGACATCTACGCAACGAAACGCGCGGCGGGCCAGCCCGTGATCTCGTTTGAATTTTTCCCGCCCAAGACCGACGAGGGCGACAAGGCGTTGCTGGAAAAACACATTCCGGCGCTCCTACAGTCGAAGCCGGACTTTTGCTCCGTGACCTACGGTGCGGGTGGGAGCACGCGCGAGAAAACGCTGATGATTGTGGACCGCATCCAGCGTGAGCACCACCTGACCGCACTCGCGCACCTCACCTGCGTCAATCACACGCGCGAGCAAGTGGGCGAGTTGTTGCAAAAGATCAAGGCCGTCGGCTGCCGGAATATTCTGGCCTTGCGCGGCGATCCGCCGGGCGGCGCGGAGTTTCAAGTCACGCCGGGCGGCTTCGAGTATTCGTCGCAGTTGGTGCAATTCATTCGCACGCAGGGCGGGCTGGGGATTGGCGTGGCTGGGTTTCCGGAAGGCCACATCGCCTGCAAGCAAGGCAAGCACGCGGACTGGCAGCATTTGCAGGAGAAGATTGCGGCCGGCGCGGACTTCGTGATCACGCAACTGTTCTTCGACAACGCGGACTACTTCGAGTTCCGCGATCACCTGACCCGGCGCGGGGTGAACGTGCCCTTGGTGCCGGGCGTGCTCGCCATTTTAAGCGCGACCGCCGTCAAGCGATTCACGCAACTTTGCGGAGCGAAAATTCCTCCGCTCCTGGCGGCGAAACTGGAGGCGCTGGGCACTGATGACGCCGCCGCCGCGGAGTTCGGCGTCGAATACGCCACACGACAATGCGAGGAACTGCTGAAGGCCGGGGTGCCGGGATTGCATTTCTACACACTGAACAAAGCCGCCTCGACGGTGCGGGTACTGAAAAATCTCGGACTGGCCTGACCGCAACCCGGCCGCAAAGCCGGCTTACTCATCCCCGTTGGTGGCGTTACCCCGCCGTCCCCAGCGCTGTTGTTTCTCGGGCAAGCTGGAATCCACCTTCACGTAGTAAGTGCCTTCGCCAAAGAGTTCGTTGGCGGCCCGCTCCAATTCCAGTGAGGGATTAACGGAATACCGCTCGTGAACTTCCACGAAAACCACCTCGCCGCCGGGCTGAACAAAGCACAGGAACAGCGCACACCGGCCCGGGTGCGCGGCCACCAGGTCCCGGATTTTCTCGATGCTTTCCGGCTTCAAATGGGCCGTGTGCAGCCGTAAATGAACCTGCTTGGTAAATTTTCGTGGCGCCTCTTCGAGCGGGAAAATGTCCTGCGGGAAAATCTTCGGCTGGTCCTCGCTGATACTCACTTCGCCGATGACCATGAGCGCCTTGTTCAGTTCGAGCAATGGCCGGAACTTGTCGTAGTTCTCGTTCATCACCAGGATTGAAACCGAGCCTTCGAGGTCTTCCAGCGTCACCATTGAATAGGGTTTGCCGGATTTTTTTGAGATGCTGTGTTGCGCGGCGGCGACCAATCCGCCGATGCGCGTCAGGCTGCGATTCGGCAAATCGGCGAGCTTGGACGTGGTGGCAAGAGAATACTTTTCCAGGATGGAGGCGAAGGGCGTGAGCGGGTGGCCGGTGACGTAGAAGCCGAGCAGTTCCTTTTCGTGGGCGAGCAATTCGTGTTGCGGCCATTCCGGCAGGGAAGAAATCGCCTCGGGCATCACGGCGGTGGCCTCTTCGGCGAGCACGTCAAAGAGCGAGCTTTGACCTTTTTGCCGGTCGGAAACAATGCTGGCCGCCCGCGCCAGGGTGCGTTCAATCTGGGCGAACAGCGTCGCGCGGTTCTGGCCGAACCCATCGCATGCGCCCGCCTTGATGAGGGCCTCCAGCGTCTTGCGCGTCACCGCGCGACCATCCACGCGTTCGCACAGATCCGCCAACGAAGTGAATTTCCCGCCTTCGTCGCGGGCCTTGAGCATTACTTGGACAGCGGCCTCGCCCACGCCCTTGATCGCCGCCAGACCAAAGCGGATGACCCTGCCTTCCCGGGCCGGCGCGAAAAACAATTGGCTCTCGTTCACATCCGGCGCGAGCACCTCCACCCCCATCGTCCGCGCCTCGGCAACAAACAACGCGAGCTTTGCGGTGTCGCTCATGTCATTGGTCATCATCGCGCAGAGGAACTCGACCGGAAAATTCGCCTTCAGATACGCGGTCTGATACGCGACGATGGCGTAGGCGGCCGCGTGGGATTTGTTGAAACCGTAGCCGGCAAACTTCTCCAGCAAATCGAAGATCTGATTCGCCTTCGCCTTCGGGATCCTGTTTTTCTCCAGGCAGCCTTTGACGAAGATGTCGCGATGCTTCTGCATCTCCTCGACCTTCTTCTTGCCCATGGCGCGGCGCAGCAAGTCCGCGCCGCCGAGCGTGTAACCGCCAAGGATCTGCGCGGCCTGCATCACCTGTTCCTGGTAGATCAGGATGCCGTACGTTTCCCGGGCCACGGGTTCGAGCAGCGGATGTTCATATTCCACCTTCACCTCGCCGTGTCGCCGCTTGATGAATTCCGGAATCAAATCCATCGGGCCGGGGCGATACAATGCCACGAGCGCGGTGATGTGCTCCACGCTGGCGATTTGAAACTTCCGGCACAGGTCGCGCATCCCGCCGGATTCCAACTGGAAAATGCCCAGCGTGTTCGCCTTGTTCAGCAGGTCGTAGGTCTTCGCATCGTCGAGCGGCAAGCGGTCCACATCCACGATGATGCCCTTGGTCTGCTTCACCATCTCGCAGGTGTTGCGGATGACGGTGAGCGTCTTCAACCCGAGAAAGTCCATCTTCAACAGGCCGAGTTCACCCACCGGATTCATCGCGTATTGCGTGACGATCGCGCCGTTGTCGTCAGCCTTGAGCGGCAATAGATTCACCAGTGGCTGATCGCCGATGACCACGCCTGCCGCGTGAACACTCGCGTTGCGCGTGAGGTCTTCCAGGATCAGCGCGGTGTCAATCAACTCGCGGGTCGTCTCCTCGCTCTCGTAGGCCTGCTTGAGTTCCGGCGATTGCTTGAGCGCCTTCTCCAGCGTCATCTTGAGATCCGCCGGAATCATCTTTGCCAGCCGGTCACATTCGCCGTAGCTCAAACCCATCACGCGGCCGACATCGCGCACGACTGATTTCGCGCCCATCGTGCCGAAGGTGATGATCTGCGCGACTGAATCGTTGCCGTATTTCCGGCGCACGTATTCAATCACGTCCGCCCGGCGATCGTCGGCAAAATCAATGTCAATGTCCGGCGGATTGACGCGCTCGGGGTTCAAAAACCGCTCGAAGAGCAGCCCGTAGCGGATCGGATCCACGTTCGCAATTTCCAGCAGATAAGTGACCAGCGATCCGGCCGCACTGCCGCGCGCCACACACGCGATGCCTTTGCTGCGGCCGTAACGGATGAAATCACCGACGATGAGGAAGTAGCTGATGAACCCGGTTTTCTCGATGACCGCAAGCTCGAGCTGCAGGCGATCAAGGACGGCCTTGATGGCCTCCGCCTCGTTGGGATGCTTGGGATCGAACGTGGGCAACCGGCCCGGGTCGTCCACCTTTTCCACGATAAATTCCTTGCCTTCCGCCCGGGCGTGAATGGTGTAGCGCGTGAACAGCCCCTCGGCGAGCCATTGCCGAAGGAAACCCTCGCGGGTGAAATGTTCCGGCGGATGAAACACCGGATAGTGCAGCGTCTTGAAATCAAACTCCACGTTGCACTGCTCCGCCACTTCCAGCGTATTGGTCACCGCCTCGGGGATTTCCGCGAAGCGCGCCTTCATTTCTTCCGCCGAACGCAGATAGAACTGCTCCGGCACGTAGCCCGCGCTCATGCGCTTGGGGTCGCTCAACAGCGTTTGCGTGCCGATGCACACCAGGCAGTCGTGCGCGTGCGAATGGCTCTTCTCGATGTAATGCACGTCGTTCGTCGCCACACATTTCAGCCCAAACTCCTTGGCCCACCGGATAAGATGCTGGTTGACCTTGGCCTGTTCCGGCACGCCGTGGTTCTGGAGTTCGAGATAAAAATTCTCCGCGCCGAGTGTCTGCTTGAACCAGTCCGTGACCTCGCGCGCCTGTGCCAAATGATCCTTCGCAATCGCCTGTGGAATCTCGCTGGCGAGACAGCCGGACAGGGCGATCAGCCCTTCCTTGTGCGCGGTGAGGATTTCCTTGTCAATGCGCGGCTTGTAATAATAGCCCTCGAGATGCGCGGCGGTCGTCAGCCGGACGAGATTCTTGTAGCCGGCCTCATCCTTCGCCAGCAGCACGAGGTGGTTGTAAACATCCTTGCCGCCGGTGGAGGATTTCTTTTCGAGCCGGCTGCCCGGCGCCACGTACACCTCGCAGCCGATGATGGGTTTGATGCCTTTCTCGCGGGCCTCCTTGTAGAAATCCACCACGCCGTGCATTGCGCCATGATCCGTGATCGCCAGGGCGGGAAACTTCAGCTCGTGCGCCTTCGCGGTCAGCCGGTCCAAACGACAAGCGCCATCGAGCAGGGAATACTCGGTGTGCAGATGTAAGTGGACAAAGTCAACATGCGACATGGCGGACAATTTACCCCGCAGCACGAAGCCCGCGCAAGGAAGGGATGTTCACCAGCCCAAACAATCCGTGAATCACGACCGTCTCAGCGCGCCGGCCGCGTCACGGACACGAACGGTTTCAACCGTTGCAACGTCACCGGGCCAATGCCCGGCACCTGTTCGAGATCGTCAACGGACCGGTACGGGCGGTGGGCGATGATGCGTTCGGCCAGTTTGGGCCCGACTCCCGGCAGTTGCCGCAACTCCTCGAGCGTCGCCCCGTTCACCTCCACCAACACCGGCGTGGCCGGAGCCGGTTTGCTGGAGGTGGTCGTCACCGGTTTCTCCTCGCCTCCGCGCGGAAACGCCGTCTCGTCCCAGATCCCGCGCTTTTCCGCGCGCGCGTCGAGTTCCAGATTCTTGAGTCGGTTGACAAAAGTGGTGGATCGCAGACCGTCCGGCAAGTTTGCCCGCACGCCATAAATGCGAGCCCAACCGTTCGCCACCAGCGCCTCGGCCAGATTGGTGCCGGTCACGAGCGCCACCCCATAGAACCGGGCCAGACTGCTGCGCCCCATCGCATTTTGCCAGCGGGTGAGAATCGTGAAATTACGCCCCGCGAGCCGTTCCCGCGTGAATCGCGCCGCCATCAGCCCGGCGCGCGGCACACTATCGGGTGCAATCCCAAAATACTCCGCCTGATCCTGAATCCGATCCTTCAGCGTGGCATCGCTCTCCGGCGTATCCACAAAGTACAGGCGGAAAATATATTCGCGCTCCCGGTGAACGACATGAAAGCTGTCGCCGTCCAGCAGCGCGTTGGTCAGCAGCCGGCAACCATCGAGCACTTCCCATTTGGCTTCCGGCCGATCTCCGGTCCGGCGCGTTTGCGCGAATCCACAAATTGCCTGCGCGCCGAGTGCCACTGCCAAAACCAGGTTCAACCAATGCCGGATCTCACCGCCATAGGCCCAAGACCGGATCAATCCGGCCCGCCGGCGATTTGCAATCAACGCTGCGTGCATCACACGGACAGGTTAACCCGTTTGCCAACGCGTGCAAGCTACGCGCGCCGCCCGGAGACTTCTTCGGAACTGGAAGGACCGGCAAAAGGATCGGTTTGAGCTTTGTGAAAACCCGCGCTGCATGCAGCGGTACTACGGTCTTTCCAACCACGCCGCCACCATTACTCACCGCCCGCCGCCACGCGGGCGGATTGGCGGCACGATCACACTCTTACCGCAAGCGACGCCCTCTTCGCGTCTCAGCCCTTCCCAATCCTTTGGTGAATTGTCAGACATTCTCCTCCTTTTTTCGCAGAAGAACCAAGGCAACTCCGGCTGCAACCACGAAGAAACTCAACTGAACCAAGGGGCGAATGGGCCAAAAATTTTCACGAAACTCGCTGGCCGATTTCCAGCCCAGGAGGTGCAGCGCCACAAAAAGCAACGGCGAGAATACTCCGATCGCTGTCGAGACTCCGATGATGTTCCTCCATGTTTCCGAACGAAACGCGAGTTTGCGATAACCGATCCAAAACACCCCGTACGGCATAAAACGATAAAGCGCGTCCGCTGCAATTCGCATGAACGGAGGATAAACTGCAACCCCTTCTGCCGAAGCCATGCTGGGCAGGAAAAAGGTTCCAAAGCTATAAAAACATTGGATGACTACGCCGATGATTATTGAGGTCACGGCCAGTTGCTTCATGGCTTCGCGCAGTGTATCCCGCAGGTCACCGCGAGCAAGCGTGACGTTTTGAACGGCGGACGCGGCGGGCGCGGCGAAGAGGCGTTGATGAGATTACAGCAGCTCGCGAGGACGCTCGCCCCACCGATGCGCGAATTCCGAAGTCCGAGAGCCGAAAGAAATCCGAAGTCTGAAGGCCGAATGACTACCCTTCGCCTGACAGCCTTCCGAACTTGGTCCATCGCCGCCACGAACCACTTCGGATTTCGGAGCTCGGGCTTCTTTCGGATTTCGGAGATTCGGATTTCGGATTCAACAAGCGGTCGGCTCGCGAGGACGCTCGCCCCACGGGCGGAGTTCCAAGTTCCAAGTTGCAGGTTTGCGCCGACAGGACAGCGGCCCGGTGGACGATGCGATACTGGCTCAGGCCGGGCTATGATTCAGGTGGAATAATGTTTTCATCGCTGGGCGTGTTCTGCCAGCCCGAGGCCAGTTCCTGCCTCAGTTCCGCAGTCAGGCCAAGTCCCTTCTCCAGAAAGACAACTCCTTCGATACAGCGCAACTGGCTGAACCACTCTTCCCACCCCGCGGCGCGCAATTCCGCGTAAGGAACGGCATGGGGCTGGCCGACGAGAAACAGCAACAACTGGCTGCATCCGTCCTCGTCCAGGTGCATCCACTGCCGCGCCTCGCGCCACAGATTCCACGACCCCGAGATCAGGCGCGGTCCGCTGAGGAGAATATCCGCGATCATGTTGGCCGACGCCCCGGGATAACGGAGCATGAAGGCCAGCCCGCCCAGGACGCCCGCGCGTGCCTGCAATGATGGGGCAGAGACGTAATCGTCCTGGGGATAATCACCCCAATACCACGGACTCGTTCGCAAGTGCTGAACAAACAGCAGCACCACAAACACTCCGCTCACCACCAGCCGCCATTTGTGTGAGAGCTGGAGTTTCCCGCCAAACGTCAGTTCGGAAATCGCGGACACGCCCTGGAATCCAAACCACACAATGGCGTAGGTGAACCAAAACGTGAGGAACAACACAACGAGACCGGCAAGCAAGACTCCGACGGCAAGCAGCAGGCGCGCCGCAGCGCCGGAGGATTTCTTGCGCTTCAACCACTGCTTGATCGTGTCGGCAGTCATCTGCGGAGTCTAACTCTGCCGCGACAGGTTCACCGTCGGGACTGTCCCGTCAGGCACGGCGCGGTTTGGTGTTCGGCGGGGAAAATCTTACCTGTCGGCCAACAGCGACGGTTTTGCCGCAGCCCGCCACCGCGACAAACACGGGTTGCCTTTTGCCACGAGGTTCGATCGTCCGCACGGTTGTCCATGCCTCTGCCGGCCGGAGCGTGCTTCCGATGAGCAGGCGGACAGCGCAGCCGGATGCGATTTCAACTCCGACTCCCGATCATCCTTTCGCGTCGTCGCCTTTACCCATGGCGTTTTTCAGCGCGGGAACTTGTTCGAGCAGCTTCTCGAATTTCACACCGGTCAAACTCTCCAGCACTGGCGGGAGTTGCGCGATGATCTGCGTGACGTCGCCGGTCAACTTGCTCGCGCCGCCACCAATGCCGCCGCCGGAATTGATGATGACCATCTTCTCCATCTTGGCCAGCGGCTCGCTGATCCGCGCCGCGATGTCCGGCATGACGCGGACGAGCAATTCGATGACGGCGGCTTCGTTGTATTGCTTGAAGGATTCGGCCTTGGCTTCCATCGCGGAGGCGGTGGCTTTACCCTGAGCTTCGATGACCGCGGCCTCGGCCAGACCGCGCGCCTTGTTGGCCTCGGCCTCGGCGATACCAGTCGCTTTCGCCACATCAGCGGTGGCAAAACCTTTGGCCTTGGCGGCGGAGGCCGCACCGGCGGCCTCAGTCTCAAGCTGGAACTTGGTGGCATTGGCCAGGGTTTCCACCTTGTATCGTTCGGCGTCCGCGGGTTTCTGCACGTTGGCTTCCAGCTCGCGTTGTTTGCGAAGTATTTCCTGTTGCTGCAACTCGATCTGCTTTTGCTTGGCGACAATTTCCACCTGGACTTCTTCCGCCTTCACCAACTGGCCGGTCTTGTATTTCTGCAAATCGTAGGCGAGATCGGCCTCGGCTTTCTTCTGATTCACCGTGGCCTGGTAGCCCGCGACATTGGTCTGATAATCGCGTTGCGCTTCGGCAATTTTCGAATCCGCGGCGAACTTGGCTTCCTGACCGGCCTGCGTGGCCTGGGAGGATTTGATCATGGCATCGCGGTCGGCCTCGGCCTGGGCAATCTGGGCATCGCGTTTTACCTGCGCAATGCGCGGCTTGCCCAGTGCGTCGAGGTAACCCTGGGCATCGCGAATGTCGCGAATGGTGAAGCTGACAATGCCCAGCCCCATGTTCTGCATGTCCGTGGCGGCCACTTCCTGCACCTTCGAGGCGAAGGCGTCCCGGTTCTGATAAATCTCCTCCACGGTCATGGTCCCGAGAATGGCGCGCAGGTGACCTTCCAGGGTTTGCATGGCCACGTTTTTAACTTCGTCGGTGGGTTTGCTCAGAAATTGTTCGGCCGCCGTGGCGATGGAGATGTCGTCGCCTTTGATTTTCACCTGGGCGACGCCGTCCACTTTCACCGGTACACCTTTGCTCGTGTAAACCTCCGGCGTCTGCACATCAATGGTCATCAATTCCAGCGACAGGATGTCCACCTTTTCGAGGATCGGCACGACGAAGGTGCCGCCCCCCTTCTTGATGCGGAAACCGCGCGTGCCGACGGCGCCGTTGAGGTCCGTGTATTTGTGTTTCATGCCGGACGCCACCAGCACTTCGTTGGGGCCGACCTTGGTGTAGCGGCTCATCACGGCCACAAAGACCAGCAGGACGACCACACCCAGAGCCACCGCTGCCACGATGACGATGGGACCGCTGAAAATGCCGGCAAAGAGAGGAGTCGGGTTCATAGACTTATGGGTTCAGGATTGGGGTGAGTTGGTTTTGGTTGTGACGTAAAATTGCGAGCCGACGATGCGCGTGATACGGACCTCGCTGCCGCTACCGACGGGCGCGCCGGTTTCCTCACGCGCCGGGGCGGTGTAACGGCTGCCCGCCTGGACGTAGGCGATTTCGCCCACGGCATTCGCCGGGATCGGCGTGATCACCGTGGCCGGCTGGCCGATGAGTGTTGCCACCCGCGATTCACTGGAGCTGTCCGAAGCCCGCACGAGTTTTCCCAGGGCGCTGACCATGGTCCCGGCCACAAACACGGCGCAGACGACGGACAACCCCGCGCTGACGACTGGTGATTTGGTGGCCTCGAACTGGCTGAAAATCAGGCCGAACGCGCCGAACGCCGCGACAAAGGCCGCCATCACGATCGGACTGAAGAAGGACACGCCCGGCGAATCGCTGCTGTCCGCGCCGGCTTCCGCGTGACCGCCACTCCCACCCACGTGGCCGTGGTCGCCTCCGCCAAAATGCCCGAGCACCGCGGAGCCGAGCACAAACACAAAGCCCACGACCAGACAGAACAGGTAAACGAGAAAGGCGCTCATGATTCAAGGACGTTGAGCGAGGCCACCACCAGGTTGCGTCGGCGAGTGGATGCGACTCCGGGAAACAGAGTTCGCACGACCGGGTTGCTGGTGTGACTGGACATGGTTCCTCGCGGATTAGGTTGCCCGCTCAGTAAAAGGACAACCCTCGACTCTAGCAAGCAGGAAACGAACAAGGTTGCTTTGACCGCGCATGACCGGAGGTCGAGTTCTGCAATCGGCAAGTTGGCGTTCATCTTCTGCGCGGTCATTAAACGACGAAACCACGGATTGCGCTTCTATAATCTGCCGAAGTGATTGGAACGTGACGGTCAAGCGCAGGTTGACCATTCGCCGGCCGTTGATTCGCCCCCTGCCCCGGCATGAATTCTTTGCCATCGCCCGTCCTCCGTCTATCTTCCCCTGATGAATCTGTTCGCGCGCCGAAGCCTGATGCTGATGGGCGTCATGGGCTTGAGCGCGTGCGAGCCAGATTCCACCGGAAAGCCAAACCGCATCAGCCCCGTGAATACCAACGCACCTGCCACCTACCAGCACACCAACCACCTCGCCTCGGAAAAATCGCCCTACCTGCTCCAGCACGCGCACAATCCGGTGGACTGGTTCGCCTGGGGCGATGCGGCCTTTGCCAAGGCGCGCCGGGAAAACAAACCGATCTTCCTCAGCATCGGTTATTCGACCTGCCATTGGTGTCATGTGATGGAACGGGAGTCGTTCGAGGACGAAAAGGTCGGCGCGTTCCTCAACGAGCACTTCGTCAGCATCAAGGTGGACCGCGAGGAGCGACCGGACGTGGACAAGATTTACATGACGTTCGTGCAATCCACGACCGGCGGCGGCGGCTGGCCGTTGAATGTCTTCCTCACGCCGGACCGCAAACCGTTCTTTGGCGGCACGTATTTTCCGCCGGACGATCGTTACGGGCGCGGCAGTTTTCTCTCCGTGCTCCAACAAGTCGCCTCCGTCTGGCGCGAACGCGGGTCAGAAGTCGCCGCGTCCGCCGACGAAATTCAGTCCCGGCTCGAACTCGCCACGAGCGCCACCAACACTTCCAGCCAGGCGCTCTCGCCGGAAATGCTGCGCCAGGCCGGATTGCTCTTCAAGGAAGCCTACGATCCCCGGAACGGCGGTTTCGGCGGCGCACCCAAGTTTCCCCAACCCAGCATGCCCGCGCTCCTGCTGCGCTACGCCCAACGGTTCAATGACGCCGAAGCGCAGCAGATGGTGTTGAACACCTGCGATCACATGGCCGCCGGTGGGATTCACGATCAACTCAGCGGCGGTTTCGCGCGTTACTCCGTGGACGCCCAATGGCTCGTGCCGCACTTCGAGAAAATGCTCTACGACAACGCGCAACTCGCGCAGTTGTATCTCGACGCCTATCTCGTCAGCGGCGACACGCGACAGGCCGAGGTGGTGAGGGACATTCTGGACTACGTCCTGCGCGACATGACGCATCCGGACGGTGGTTTCTATTCCGCCGAAGACGCCGACAGCGAAGGGCAGGAAGGAAAGTTCTACTGCTGGACGCACGACGAATTGTCCAAACTGCTTTCGCCCGAGGAATTCAACGTGGCCGCGCGCTACTACGGCATCACGAAGGCCGGAAACTTCGTGGATCACAGCCATCCAACGCCGTTGACGGGGCAGAATGTTTTGAGTGTGGCCGTGCCCCTCACCCGGTCTTCGACCACCCTCTCCCCATCCAATGGGGAGAGGGAGAAGCGTCCGCCATCGCGCGACAAATCACAGACTGAAGTTGCGACTGCCGCTGCCGCAAAACCCGACAACGCCCGATTGCTGTCCCCTCTCCCTTTCGGAAGGGGAGAGGGTCAGGGTGAGGGGCTTTTGTCCGGTGACTACGCTCTCCTCGCCTCGGCCAAATCCAAAATGCTCGCTGCGCGCGCTCAGCGCATCCGCCCGCACCTGGACGACAAGATTCTCGCTTCTTGGAACGGGCTGATGCTCGGTGCGTTTGCGCGCGCGTACGCCGTACTCGGCGACGAGCAGTATCTGACCGCAGCCGAAAGGAATTTGAAGTTCATTCGCGAGAAGCTCTGGGTTGAATCATCCGCCCTCACCCCAACCCTCCCCCCCGAGGAGAGGGAGAAACATTCCCCGCGTTCTGGCGCAACCCCGACTGCCGACAGTTCAGCACACTCACACCAATCTGCGAGCGCCCAACGGCTGTCCCCTCTCCCCGGGGGAGAGGGTCAGGGTGAGGGGAAGCGAGCCATCGGAACTCTTTATCACCGCTGGCGTGATGGCGAACGGGACAACGTGCAACTTCTCGAAGCCTACGCCTGTCAACTCGACGGCGTCCTCCAGCTTTACGAAGCCACACTTGATCCCAAACATCTCGACTTCGCCCTCGCGCTCGCGGAAACGATGATCGCCAAATTTTACGACGCCGAGCATGGCGGCTTCTGGCAAAGCGCCGCCGGCACATCGGATTTGATCCTCCGCGTGAAGGACGACTACGACGGCGCCGAACCTTCCGGCAACTCCGTCGCCACCCTCGCGCTGTTGAAACTAGCCGCCATCACCGATCGCGCGGATTTCCGGAAGCCCGCCGAAGCCACGCTGCGCTTGTTCTCCACCCGGTTGGAAAAAACGCCCCAGGCCGTGCCCTACCTGATGCTCGCATTGGATTTTTCACTGGAAGAACCACGCCGCGTGGTCATCGCCGGCGCCCCGCGATCCGACAAAGCCAAAGAATTGATTCACGCCGCACATTCGGTTTACCAGCCGGACAAGGTCGTGCTGGGTAATACCGGCGCGGTGGAGGAATTCGCCCACACGTTGCCCGCGAAAGATGGCCCGGTGGTTTATCTTTGCACGGGTCAAGCCTGCCAGCCGCCGACGAGCGATCCGCAAACCGTCCGCCGACAACTGAATTCAAAGTCAGAATAATGGGGTCAGAATGATGTTTCGATTATTCTGACCCCATCATTCTGACCCAACTTCGCGGCGCGATAGCAGCCAACGTAAGGAGGCTCATTCTATGGGGACAAGGAAGTCAGAGCCTCCTTACGTCGGCTGCTACGGTTTTTCCCTGGAAAAGAGAAGGTCGTCCTCCGCAACCGAGTTCAAGGTCAGAATAATGGGATCAGAATTATGTTCCGATGATTCTGCCAACATCATTCTGACCCGGCCTCAGTGCGTGGGTTTGTCCACACCCAGTCGCCCTTTGTGGCGTCCAGAGATCGTTCCTTATCTGTCTTCCTACCCAGTTGGCCACCATCGTCAGTCAGATTCCAGCCCACGGAGTAGAGGATATACCCGCCTTCCGGGGTGACGCGGTATCGCAGCGGTTTGCCGTCCATCACATCGTTCGGAATCCGCTGGATGAACGTGGGCTGGAGGGCCGCCAGTGAATCGGGATATTTGCCGTTCGCCAACCGATAACGCTCGAGTGCGCACGCAACCTGCCCGGCGTCCACGTAGGTCTGCATGCGCGCGGTTTTTTGAATGGCTTTGGACAGCGAAGGGAATAGCAACGCGGCGAATAGCTTGTAGGGATGAAATCGCTCACTACCGAGGGCTTCCGTGGCTGCCTCCAGTTGCTGGACGTAATCTGGCAGGACACGATGCGATTTTTCGTCCACAGCGGGCAGCGAGTAGTTCTGGTGCAGTTGCGATAGGGTCAACATGTTTTGATAAAACCATCCACTCGGGATCAAGGAAACGATCGGGCTTGGCCGCAAACCATACGGGAACAGCTCGGCGGGATTGAACCAAGGGCCTTGGCGGCGAGCAAAGTCCAGGTCGGAAGTGCTGAAGGCCCGTTCGCCACGCATGGCGCGTTTGTATTCCGCGAGCAGATTGATCGAAGCCAGATAGGTTTCCATTTCCGTCAATTGCGCCTCGCTCCAAGCATGACGCGCCAGACCTTCCCGAACCGTTTGCAAGTTGACCCCGAGGGTTGCGATCCGCACCAGATGATCAACCAGGATGGGTTCGTCGCGAATGGCATCGGAGAGGCGAAACGCCAGCTTCAAATCGTCAAATGCTTTCCCGCTCTGGTCGGACGCCAGTTCGGCGGTGGCTCGGAGATGAAGCAATTGACACAGGGGCTTTATCGCCCCGAGATGCGGCAGCAGGATTTCAGTGGCTGGTTCGTAATCGTAGTCAATAGGAAATCGCGCGTCGGGCCGTTCCGCCGCCGCGGTTTGTAATCCGGCCAGGTCGGCGTCGAATTTTCCGAGCGCGACCAGGATATCGCTGGCCGGCGAGCCTGGTGCGGTCGGTTGGGGATAATTCGTATTGCCCCGATAGAATTCCCGGCAGGCTGCGAGATTGGCGAGCGCACCCGTTTCCAGGTTTCCCAAGGAGAGTTTTTTCTTCTCACTGGGGACCGCAATGTCCGCCCGCACGCTTATGAGGTGCTGGTAAGCGTTGGTGTCCCGCCAAACAATGCCGTTGGTGGTTCGCACGAATTCGAGCGCGGATTTCAGCAAAGGTGCGAGCGCAAAGTTCTTTTCATCCGGCACGGGCGGCGGCGCAAGTTTCGCGATGCTGAATTGCTCTCCTTTGGCCTCCCATTCCCGCCGATGTTGGTCCCAAGCCCGTTTCCCGCGCCAGTCTTCCTCGGCGTAGAACAAGGCGATAAGCGTGGTGACACAGGCGACGCCAAACAAGAAGCGTCGGAGATGTCGCCAGCAACACAACCAGCGCACGAGCCGAAGCAACCCCAGCACGCAGAGCGTCGTCACGGTGGCGATGATCACCGCGGACACGGCCAAACTGTCGGTGCTGCCCGGTTCATTCGCGAGTAAGGCCCGGCCGAAAACCGCGACAAAAAGCACGAAGGCGAGGATCACAAACCAACCCAGCCATTTATATTTGCCGGCAAGCGGTTGGCGCCAATGCTTTCGTGGGTTGTCATTCATAGGAGTCAGGCGGTGAAAAATTTATCGCGGCGCCGGCTCTGCGGTGGCAAGGCCGCCGGTTTGGGCCAGGCGGCGGCGGACTTCGTGGTCGCGCCGACCAGTTCCACGAACAACTCCTCCTGTTGCCGCAACAGCCGGCGCACCTCCGCCGACGGGGGCACGGACTGCCTTGCGATTCTTTGCGGCGCCGTATCGCGCGCGGCAAAATTCAAGCCGAGAATGACCACCCACACCGCCGCCAACGCGCCCCAGGCTCGCGGGGCGGGCCACAGGAGTCCGGCCAGTCGCGATCGAAGCGTTTGATACCACGAGACAGTTGCCACCAGCGCGGGCTGACGCCGTTCAACCGCGCGGGCGGCCTGCCGGAGAATGTCCTCCCGCCACCCGGCCGGAACTGGTTTCAGCGGCTGGTGACGGAGGCGGTCTTCCAATGGAGAATCGTGATTCATTTGATCTCGTCATAAAGGGGACGCAGCCGGGCGCGCAATTTGTCTAGCCCGTAACGGTAGCGGCTGGCAGCGGTGTTCAGAGGAATCTCCAACGTGGCGGCGATTTCGTCGAAGGTCAGTCCGGCCCAGAGTTTGAGATGAACCACGGCGCGCTGGTCGGGCGGCAGTTCGCCGAGCGCGGAGGCGAGTTCCCGTCGGAAAGCCGTTCCGTCCGGGTCGTTCGTTGGCGCGAAGGCAGAAATCTGTTCCGCGCCAAGCCGTTCATGAAGTTTTTCCCGAGCGCCACGGCGACGCATCAGATCAATGGCGGCGTTATGCGCGAGGCGCAGGAGGAAGGCGCGTTTGTCACGGGCGGCATCGTGCAGGTCCGGCTGGCGGGCGAGCTTGACGAAAATTTCCTGCAGCACATCACGCGTGTCCGCCTCGCTGCGGGTGAAATTCAGCAGGAAGGCGAACAACGCCTGGGCGTGGTCGTCGTAGAGCTGTTCGAGTTCACTGGCCATCGGCTGATTTGGTTAATGACGCGCGCGGCCGCGAGATTTGTCTAGCCAACAATGTTGCCAAGCGACCAGGAACCGGCGGTGATTCTATCCGGCATCCCGTCGCGCTCGCGCGGTTGAGGCGGTTCCTGCCGCCCCGACCATGCAGCGCGGCGCGGCGCTTTCCGTTGCATCACCGTCATTCTGACCGGTCAGCCGTCTCGTCGTCACGCTGCGCAAGCCCGGCAGGGACGCAGGCGATCGGCGGGTGGATTTCATTAACGCCCCGCTTCAGTGAGAGCTTCTCACAGCCTCAACCTTCCGCGAACCGCTTCAGCGGTTTTGGCGGGCCGACTCAAGCCGCTGAAGCGGTTCGATCTCCAGACCGACGTTGGTTCATCACATGTTTATGTGGCGAAACCCGAGGCGCCGGAGGTTGACTTTGCGCACGCAAACTGGTCGCCTCTGGGCAGCATTTCCACCCAGGAATTTAGTCGCAAAAACCGGCTTTGAACTTATGTGTCGCCCGTCAACCATGCGTCACCCGGCTGCCGAATCCGGCCGGCCCACATTCCGTGCGGGCTTCACGTTGATCGAGCTGCTGGTCGTGATAGCGATCATTGCGATCCTGGCCGCGATGCTGTTGCCGGCGCTGGCGAAGGCCAAGGAAAAAGCCAGGCGCATCAACTGCCTGAGCAATCTCCGGCAGATGGGGCTGGGCAATTTCATGTATGCCCAGGACAACAACGGGGTGTTGAGCGGTGTGTCCCGGAGTTATTACGACGACAACCTGAACTGGATGTATTTGAGCTACGCCAGGAATCCGAACCTTTTCGTCTGCCCCAGCACCCGCAACCGTGTGCGGGCGGACAAGGTGGCGGCGAACGGCGAATTGTTCGACCTCCAGGTGCTCGCGCCGGACAAGAATTCCATCGGTTACAGCTACGAGAATTTTTGCTGGTGGCGAAAACTCTCGAGTGGTTCGCCCGAACAGACCGACGGCACTACGGGCGTCCAGCAACGCAAAACCGAGGCGCGGGTGCAGAGCCGCGCCCACACCAAGTCGGTGGACGGCCTGGGATTGAAAGGCACCACCCCCGGCCCGAGCCAGACCTGGCTCACGTTGGATGGCGACAACCTGTTCTTTGCCCAAAACAATCCCACCTTGTATCCGAATGACTATCCCAGCGTGGACGACAATCACGGCGTGGACGGGGCGAACGCCAATTTCTGCGATGGCCACGCCCAATGGGTGCGGGAGAAGGGGAAGTATTATCTCACGCTCCGGGAACTCTCCCAGGATGAGGGTTTCGCCGTGAAACACGTTCAGTAAATCCCCATGCACCAGCGTCAACCATTTGATTCAAAACTCCGTTCAGCAAACTCAACTCGCACCAAACTATGAATCCCAACTCGACCTTCCGAATCCACTTAGCGTTGCTCACCGCGCTCGCCCTGGCTGGCTCCGCGCGCGCCGTCCCCTATGCGACCTGCCTGACGAATGACGCAGGCACGGTTTCCTTCCGCCTGAATGAAAACGCCGACAACGTGAAGATTATTTCCAGCGGCGGAACCGTCACCAACGACCTCGGCCCGGGCGTGAAGGGCTTGACGGTGCAGAGCCTCGGCCTCGCGCCGGGCAACTTCAAGGTGATGGTCACGCGCTCGGCGGCGGGTGGTTACACGCAATCCAGCGATGACGCGTTCCAGGACAACGGCGTCTATGTGAACAAATTCGAGCAAGCGCGCGGGATCGCGGTGAATCGGAATCCCGCCTCGCCCGCTTTCGGTCGCATCTACGTGGCGAATGCGCGTGGCCAGGCCGACACTTCCACTCCTTCCGGAAACCCGTTGGTCCGCACTTGTTACCAGGGCATCTACATGTTGAACGCCGACGATACGGCCGCACTGGACACCGGGGAATTGCCCCGCACAGCCGGTCTGCCGCTGACTCCCGGGGACACCGCCTCACCCACGCGCCTGACGGTTGGCAAGGATGACGATCAGCTGTACCTGAGCGATTGGTCCGACCCAAGCGGCGGGCTGTGGGTCACTGACCCCGACGTAACCACCGGAATCAACGTGTTGGATGGCATCGGGGATTTGAGCATGGGTTCGACCACGCACGGCAGTGTGGCGGGCGCGTGGGTCGAAGGCACGGCCGCGAGCAATTTGAAAGTGTTCACCACCGATGAAGACCTGACCCCGGGCAACAGCCTTTGGCGTTACGATATTGGCAGCACCGCCCTGCCCTTCACCGGCCCGCCGACGTTGGTGGGTTCGCCGACGATTGCGGTCAGCCAGGTCATGGATGTGGTCCGCGGCGGATCGAGCAACTATTTATATCTGACCCAGCGTCGCTCGGCCGGCACAGAAGCGAACATTTATGTCTTCACGGAGGACGGCACGTTCATCACGAACTCATTGCTGGCCACCCGGGAATTCATGGGCAACGTCACTAACGTGGACCTGCTGCGCGAAGTGCTGGCGGCGGACATCTCGCCGGATGGCAACACGCTGGCGTTGTTGCGCGCCAACGTGACCCCGACGGTCCTGCTCGTGCCGTTGACCAACGGGGTGTTCAACCTCGCAGCCATGAGCGGCTTCAACATCGGTTCGACGAGCGTGAACAATCGCGACATCGCTTACGACGCGGCCGGCAATCTCTACGTGGTCAATACCTCTGTCGAATGGATGCGGATTTTTTCCAAAGGCGGCTCCACCATTGCCACCAGCGGCACGGACGGCACGTTTGAAATCACCGTGCCGCCCGTCCTGATCAGCGCAGCGGCCAGCACGGCGGCGGCCGATGAGGCGGGCCCCGTGAACGGCCGGTTCACCCTCACCCGCGCGGGCGACAACTCCAGCGCGTTGACGGTGAATTACACGATGAGCGGCACGGCGGCCAATGGCACCGATTACTCCGCGCTGCCCGGCAGCGTGACCTTCCTGCCCGGCACCATTGCCACCAACATTGACGTGATCGTCACGGATGACACCGAAGCGGAGTTCACCGAGACGGCCGTGTTGACGCTGGCGTCCGGGACGGGTTATGGCATCGGCACGGCCAGCGCCACCGTCGCCATCGCCGACAATGAACCGACCGAGATCGCCTTCACCACCGGCACAACCAATGAACTGCTGGAGAGCTACGCGCCGTCCAAAGCGACGTTGCAACTGGCCCGCCGGGGATTGATCGGCGCGCCCGTGGCCATCCAGCTCGCGTATGCCGGCACAGCGACGCGCGGCGCGGACTTTGACGGCCCGCTCAACGTGAATCTGGCCGCCAACGAGGTGTTCACCAACCTGACCCTGACACCCATCAACGACCAAATCTATGAAGGCAACGAACTCGCCGTCGTCAGTGTGGCATCCGGAAGCTACACCCTTGGCGTGACGAATCCGGCTTACGTGGCGGTGGTGGACGACGAATACCCGGCCGGCACCGTGCTCTTCACCGACGACTTCAACAGCGATGACAGCAGCAATCGCTGGGCGCTGAACCTGGCCGACCCCACCTCCGATTTCGTGGAGTTCAACTGGGATTACAGCCAGGTGGGAATTCCCGCGGCCCCCGGCACCACCGATGGCAGCACGCGCGGCTTGCGGTTGCAATGCGGCAATGCCGTCCTGCAACTCGACGGCTTGAGCCTCTCGCCGCTCGGCGGAAATTTCACCGGCGATTACCGGCTCAAGTTTGACATGTGGATCAACTACAACGGTCCGATGCCGGATGGCGGCCCGGGCTCCACCCAGAACTTCGACGTCGGCGTCGGCACGACGGGCGATCAGGCCGTGTGGTTCAATGGCGCTTTTGCCGATGGCATCTGGTTCACCGCCACCGGCGACGGCGCGGATGGAGACGCCGACGGCGACTACACCGCGTTTGCCGGCACCGCCGAATTAAAAGATGACACCGGGTTCTACGCGGCCGGCGTCGGCACGGGACCGAACACGGGCCTGCGCAACGCCTCGCATCCCTTCTACGCCCGCTGGGGTGGCCAGCCGGCACCGGCGGCGCAACTCGCGCTTTATCCCAATCAAACCGGCGTCGCCAATGCCGGGAACGCCGGCATGGCCTGGCATACGGTGGTCATTACCAAGGCCGCCGACACGGTCAAGTGGCAGATGGATGGCGTGACGATCTGCACCGTGACCAACGACCCGGGCACGTTGTCCACGAATGTCTTCGTGGGTTACCAGGACAAATTTGCCAGCGGCAGCGTGTCCGACGTGCCGGAGATGTCCTTTGGGCTGGTGGACAATCTCAAGGTGGAAACCTTTACCTCGGCGCCCATTCAGATGGCGAACCTGCAAATTGTGGGCGGCAATGTGGTCATCCTGTTTTCGGGACCGGCGGAAACCGTGGCGGCCAACTTCAAGCTCCAGAGCTCCGCCACGGTGAACGGCCCGTTCACCGACGACAATTCAGCCACCCTCACGGATCTCGAGGCCGGGCAGTTCAAAGCCACGACGGCGGTCAACGGCAACACGCGCTTTTACCGGATCAAATTCTAGGACGACGCGCGACCCCGGATAAGCGCTTAGCAGGCGCATCCCGGTTTCCGGCCGGTGGTGCTAGTCGCGCTGCGACCAGCCCGTCCGCGCCGAGCGGACAGAATCGGGCGGGCGGGACATTCCGACGCGCTGCTTCGCACAGTGCGCGAAGTTCCACGCTCGAAGTTGGCGCACTTTGCAGTGCCGCCTCCCAACTTCGTTGCGTGCGCCGAAGATTTTTCCGGAGCGCGACTGTGTGCGCAGCACCAGCCGCAGCACATTCGAACGTCGAGTTGTGTTTCCTCTCCCCAACCGTTCTATTAAGGCGTAGCTGCTGCGGCTGGCTTTAGCCCAGCCGCGCTTGGGTCGCGGTTCTGTCGCGCTGCCAGCCCGTTCGCACCGAGCGGTCAAAATCGGGCGGGCGGGATGTTCCGACACTCCTCGCAGCGCGAGGAGTTCCACCGCTCGTAGCTGGCACACTTTGCAGTGCTATCTCCCAACTTCGTTGTGTGCGCCGAAGATCTTTCCGGAGCGCGGCTGTGTGCGCAGCACCAGCCGCAGCACATTCGAGAAACCGCCCGCGCTGCGGCTGAGTCTTCGACCACAGCCGCGCTCCATGGGTCGCGGTTCTGTCGCGCTGCGACCAGCCCGTTCGCACCGAGCGGTCAAAATCGGGCGGGCGGGATGTTCCGACACTC
>CAZLOH010000024.1:0-75614 GCA_964561105.1 uncultured Bifidobacterium sp.
CCCGCCGCCAACGCCCACTGTCACACCGGCAACGCATGTTTTGAAAGAGCCTCCCAATACGGCGCGTATTGGATCTTGGTCAGCCGGTTCTCATCGTCATAGACAGCAACGGTGAAATTGGGGCCGCTGAGATTGGTCAGGTTGCCGTTGCCATCGTAACCGGCGCTGGAACTGGTCAACTCATTCTTGCTGTTCACCGTGAACGTGTTCAGCGTCGTGTTGTTCGTCCGATAGTGCAGATTCCACGCGGTGTCGTAATTGTATCCCCGATCTTCGCTGGTCGTGGCGCTGTCGGCCACCTTCAACTGCCCGATGGGATCGTAAGTGTAATTGACCGTGCTGCCCGCGTTGAAGACCTGTTGCGTGCGCTGGTTGGCGGGGTTGTACGAATAGGAGTGAGAATTCAGCAGCGCGGAGCTGGAAGTGAGCAGCTTGGTTGTCAGCAGCCGCGCCACTGAATCATAGGTATTGGTGATGTAACTGGAATTGGGGAGCGCGAGGCGGGTGACGAGATGCGAAGGGCGCGTGTCGGGAAGCAAATAGGCGAAACTCCCCGCCGGACTGGTCACGTTGGTCAGCCGTTTGGCCGCGTCGTAGGCAAACCGGTTGGTCCACACGCCGGTGGGCTGCTGCAAATCCAGGCCCACGCGCAATCGGTTGTTCCAGGTGTTGGTCACGGTGTCGCTGGCAAACGGGCCGTCTTCGGTGTAAAGCTGCCCGCCCACGGTGTAAGTGTATTTCGTCGTCCCCGCCGCGTCCACCATGTTTGTCACGCCGGTCAAACGGCGGCACAACAACAAGCATCGTTTATGCGCAATCCAACCCCTTATTTGAAAATGCGAGTGCGGGAGGGCTTCCGCCACGACGGGGTCACCCATAAGTCCGCAAATTCCATTCGTCCACCAATTCCCGGGAAATCTCACCGAGAAATCGGGACGGTGACTGCATGGTCGCACCCGCGTTGCCGTAGCCGGCGCGAATGAGCGGGTAACTCAGATACAGTTCATTCTTCGCCCGGGTCACCGCCACGTAAAACAAACGACGCTCTTCCTCCTCACCTTCGGTGGACTCCAGAGAGCGAGCGGAGGGGAAAAGGCCGTCACACAGCATGATCACGAACACCACGTCGAACTCCAGTCCCTTGGCCTGATGGATCGTCGAGAGACGAATCTTTTCATCGTCACGGCTGGCGGCAGCCTGATCGCCCTCGGCCTCCACGTTGGTGAGCAACGCCATCTGCGTGAGGAATTCATCCACGGTGGCAAACTGTTGCGCGAAGACGGCGAGTTGTTTGAGGTCGTCCACACGCGAACGGTAGTTGGCAAAATTCGCCTTCAGGTAATCGTCGTAGCCGGCTTCGATGACGATGGGAATCATCCGGGCGGCGTTCTGGCGGACGTCGGGGGCTTCGAGCTGGGCAATGGTGGTGGCAAATTGCGCCCAGGCGAGCGCGGCCTTTTTCGGCACCGCTTTGGCGCAGGATTGCAGAGTGACGGCGATGCGAGTTGCGGGAGGCGAGGCGCGTGATTCCCGATTCCGGACTTCGCAGCTTGTGGCGAATTCCCTCCACAATTTATCCGCCCCTTTGCCGCCCACCCCCGGTAAAAGCTGGACGAGACGTTTGAACGCAAGTTCATCGCGCGGATTGGTCACCAGTTTGAGGTAAGCGGTCACGTCTTTGATGTGCGCCTGCTCGAAAAACCGGATGCCGCTGGTGATGCTGAAGGGGATGTTGCGCCGCGTGAGTTCGAGCTGAAGTTCCAGCGCGTGAAAGTGGGAACGGTAGAGCACCGCCATGTGATTCAAGGCCACCCCTTCCTCGCGCAGTTCGAGGGCGCGCTGCGCGACGAAGGCCGCCTGTTGCGCGGCGTCCTGACACGCGACGAGCACCGGCTTCACTCCGGGCTTGCGCGCCGGAGCGAGTTCCTTGGCGAACTGTTGGACGTTGGCGGCGATAGCAGCGTTGGCCACGGTGAGAATCTCCGGCGTGCTGCGGTAGTTGGTCTCAATCTTGTAGATTTTCGCGCCCGGATAGCGGTCGGGAAACTTGAGGATGTTTTGAAAATTTGCCCCGCGCCAGGCGTAGATGCTTTGCGCGTCATCGCCCACGACCATGACGTTGTGATGCCGCGCCGCGAGCAGGTCAATCAAGTCGCTCTGGAGTTTGTTGGTATCCTGATATTCATCCACGAGGATGAATTGAAAACGCCGTTGATACTGCTCGCGCACGTCGGCGTGTTCATTCAACAGTTTGAGCCAAAGCACCAACAGGTCATCGAAGTCCATCACGTTGGCGGCGACTTTGCGCGCCACGTAACGCCGCCACACGTCCTCAATCTTGGGCGCCAACGTGTCAAAGTAGCCGTATTCCGTGCCCAGAATTTCCGCGACGGACTGTTGCTTGTTCACCACGAGAGAAAAGATGTCGCCCAGCACCTCCGCCTTGGGAAAACGTGTGGCCTTCACGTCAATCTCCGACTCGGCGACACAGGTGCTGATGAGATGCTTGGCATCGTCGCGATCCATGATGGAAAAATCACGCTGATAGCCGAGCAGCGTCGCGTGCAGCCGCAGGATGCGGTTGCCAATGGAATGGAATGTCCCGCCCCAGAGCGAACTCAACTCGTGCCCCAGCAAATCGGTCACGCGCCGCATCATTTCGCCGGCCGCCTTGTTGGTGAAGGTCAGCAAGAGGATGCGCTCCGGCGGAATGCCCTGTTCGAGGAGATAGGCGACGCGATAGGTGAGCGTGCGCGTCTTGCCGGAACCGGCCCCGGCGATCACCAGCGCCGGACCGGGTGGCGCGGTGACGGCGGCGCACTGTTGCTCATTGAGTTCGCGCGCGTAGTCAATTTGCAGATGGACTGCCGAATGAAATGGTTCCAGGACGTAGTCGCGCGCCATGCCACGAATTCAAAAGGCAAATGTCCGCGCACAAAAGGAAAAAGCGTTGCGAAACCTTGCGAAAACTGCGAAGCCGAGATTGACAAGCCGGCGGGTGATTGCAATGCTGCGCGGCCGTTGGTGGCCTCGGTAGCTCAGTTGGTAGAGCAGTTGACTCTTAATCAATTGGTCCCAGGTTCGAGTCCTGGCCGGGGCACCATTGTCCCGCGCCATCGCCGGCCACCGGTGGGACCGAGCACACGCCCGCACGGACGGGCAGGAGATTGGATTTTAGATGACCAAGCCAGCCATAACGCCTCGACACATCCTGGTGGTGGATGACGAGCCATACGTGTGTGATGCCGTCCGGATGATGCTGGCGTTCGACGGCCACGAGGTGGAAACCGCCTCCAGCGGTCGGGACGCGCTGGCCCTCTTCGCCAAGGGTAAATATGACGTTGTCATCACTGACTACGCCATGCCCGCGATGAAAGGCGACGAACTCGCGACGGCCATCAAAACCGTTTCACCGGAGCAGCCCGTGGTGTTGATCACGGCTTACGCCGAAATGCTTAAATCCTCGGATACTCAGCTCACCAGCGTGGACTTCATCATCAGCAAGCCCTTCCTGCTGGAAAATCTAAGGGAGGCCATCGAGAAAATGACCGCGTCACGGCCCCCCGGAAAAAAGACGGAGTGACCTCCCGGTTGCGCCCCCGCCCGCGTCGTGACTGCCTGCTCCGTAATTTCACTTCCTTGTTACGTATTGAATCAGTTTGCCTGTCGGACCGGGAAATGGGACAACTATTCCACAGCGCAGTACTGTGATTGTTATGGAAATGGAAGCATCGGGAAAGCTTGAGGCGGTGGCGACTAAACCTGTGCCACCGCGGGGTCAACCAAACCGGTCCGGAGGCAGGTTCGTGCAGTACCTCCTCAAACAGCTCCTCGCCTGCGCGGTGGTGGCGGGATTCGCGTACGGCAGTTTTGCGCTCATCACTCACTACGTGATCCAGTCGGTCCAGGTTGTCGGCGTCAGCATGGTGCCCACCCTGCACGACTCGGATCGTTATATTCTCAATCGCTGGGTCTTTCGTATGCGCGATCCGCAACCGCGCGACATCGTGGTGTTGCGCGATCCGCAAGACAACGGTTACGCCGTCAAACGCATCGTCGCGAAACCGGGCGACGCGATTGATCTCAAAGACGGGAAACTTTTTGTGAATGGCAAGCTGCTCGACGAACCCTATCTGCCGGCGGGCACGAAGACCTTCCCGGCCCCCCAATATCGCGAGCAGATGTGGGTCTGTGGCGTGAACCAATACTTTGTGTTGGGTGACAACCGGAACAACAGCGCGGACAGCCGGCTCTACGGTGCGGTTTCGGGACAAAACATTCTGGGTTTGGTTGTGCCCTGACCGCCAGGCGCGGTCGGGTTTCCAACGCCGCCGTGTGTTCCGGCGGCGTTTTTCCTTGGGTTATCCAACCTTCCTGACCACGCCATCCGGTTCGAGGCAAACCGCGAACGGACAGACATCGCGCCGCAGACAATACTCCACGTCCGCTCGCAATTCCGGCATTGCCAGCAGACGCCGTCCGTTGCGCGAGCTGGCGACGGCTCCCGACAAATCTCCTTCCGCCTCGCGGTAGGCCCGCAAAGCCAGCTCCGCCGAATCCTCCCGCCGACCACCCACCAGCAATTCGCAAAGCGCCCCAGCGCACAGGATGTCCTCCAGCGCTGGAAACTCGGCCGTGCCGGCGCAGACCAAGGTTAAATGCTTGGGGGCGATTGCCGTCAGCCAGCTCGCGGTGGCGTTCAGATTGAGAAACGAGCCAACCCCCACAGTCCGCGCCGAGGCGCAGGCACGCAGGGCGCGCGTGCCATTAGTGGTCGTGCAAAGTATGATCCGGTTGCGAACCCGCTCCGCAGTGTATTCACGTGGCGAATTCCCCAGCGCAAATTTCACTCCGCCGCTCCGAGTTGCCGTGATTCGCAGACCGTCGCGTTCGCCGGCCAGGAGAGCGTCAGGATATTGTCCGCGTCCCGCCAGGGCCTCGGGGATTCCCGCCACCGGCACGAAACCCGCCGCGCCATTCGCCAGTCCCGTCACCATGACGCTGGTGGCGCGCAGCACATCGAATACGATACACACTGAGTCCGCGAATCCGTCCGCGCCGCGCGCCTGATACTCCGCCGGGCTGAGCAACACTTCAATCGTCGCATCCATGCGTCAAATTAGGCCGGCCGAACTCTTGCGGAAAGTTTTAACCGCGTTGCGTTCGGATGTGGTGAAAAAGGTACTGCTGAGCGTAACCGGCATTCGGGCCAAAGTGCCGGCTGGCGAATCGTCGCAATCGGTCGGGATGAATTTGCCGCCCGCGAAAATAAAACCGGCTGAGCGCACGCGCAACCCACACGTCCACCGGGAAGGCGGTGGGAAATCCGTAGGCAAACAACAGCACGCAATCAGCAATCTTCTCGCCGACGCCCGCGAGGCGCATCAAATCGGTGCGCGCCTCATTGACCGGCAACTCCCGGATTCGTTCGAGATCGAGTTCGCCCGCGGCGACTTGTCGGGCGGTGGACAACAGATATTTCGCGCGGAATCCCATCCGGCAATCGCGTAATTCCGCTTCCGTGAGAGCGGCAATTCGCTGGGCCGAGGGAAACGCGTACGCCGGTTCGTGCCCTGGCCGCCCGGGTGTCGGTTCGCCATATCGCTCGCCGAGTGTGCGCACGATCTGCTGGATCTGCACAATCTGCTTGGTGGACGAGAGAATGAACGAAGCGAGACACTCCCACGGCGACTGGCGCAGCAGCCGCAATCCCCGGCTGCCCACAACTGCGGCGCGCAAATGGGGATCGTCGGCTGGAAAGGTCGCGAGCACCTCCGCGAGTTTTACCTCGGATTGGAGAAATGTCTTGAGCCACGTCCAATCCGCAGTTGGCTCCGCAGTCGTGGCAACGATCTCATTCTCCGAACTCCGCAGCTCCACCCAATGCCCGTCCACTACGCCAACCCAGCCATTCACTTCGCGTCGCCAGGAAAACACCTGACCGGACGTCATGGTCGCCGCGAGATCGTAGTCGCGAACCGGAATATGAATCTCCCAACCGGGCGGTAGGTCACTCATGCGTGGAGCTAAGCTGCCGCACCCGTTTTGCCTCCGGCGAGTGCTTTGGCTGGCCGCGCGTGAATCAACGAGGGGCAACGCTGATGCCAGCGCGGAAACCATTTTTGCGTCACCCAACCCCAGGTTGCATTGATCCCAAACACCACGGCGAAGCCCGTCCCCGCGCCCAGAATTGCGCCCGCCAGGAGATCACTGGGATAATGCACGCCATTGTAAGCGCGGGAGAAGCTGACGAGCAAGGCCAGCGGCAGCGTGTACCGCCAACTGCGGCGATGAAATAAATACGCCACCATCACGGCGGCGAACCAGTTGCCGGCGTGGGACGACGGCATGCTGCCACTGCTGCTGCAGCCCACCAGCACGTGGACATGCTCCAACGCCGTGCAGGGGCGGACACGGCTGAAGGCGTGCTTGAGCGTATTACACACCAGACCGTCGGTGACGCCCACGGCCACGGCCACCAGCAACAGAAACATGATTCCCCGCTCCCGTCCCCGCCAGACCACCACTCCCGCCACCAGAATCAGAAGTGGAACAAACAGGACATTGCCGCTCATCCACGGCATCACCGCGTCGAAGCACGGATTGCTCAACGTGCCATTGATGAAACGAAACAGACTGACGTCCAGTGCATACAACCAGGCCATGCGCCCAGTGTGGCGAATCAACTGCCAAAAGACCAGCCGGATACCCGGAAGTCGTTTGCAGTTTTCCGACCGTGGCGTTTAACCCGGCAGGCGGCGCACCCGGCCGGGTATTTGCACCTTGCCGGTGTTCGCCGCTTGCACGGCGGCAAAACAAATTTCAAGACTGCGGAGATTTTCGCGGGCCGAGTTTGACGGTTCCCGATCCTCCTCGATCGCACACAGTAACTCGCCCATTGTTCCGCGAAACCCGTCATTGAACCATTGGCCGCGCAGTTCGGGCCTCGCCGAGCCGCGCTGGGTGAATAACGTCACATCGTGCGCCGCGCAGATCGGTCCGCGCGCCCGCAGCGTGCCCTGCGTGCCGGTAATGCAGATGGATTCCTCGGCGCCGAAGCGCGAATGGCCGTCAAAGCTCAGCGTTGCCGTGCCGCCCGCGAAAACGACCGTGGCGCTGCCAATCATCGGTGGTTTGAGTTTTTGTCCGGGAGCGAAGGCATTGCCCGCAAACACCGCTCGGGCCGCGCGATCGTTAAAAAACATCGCGACCATGTCGAACCAGTGAATGGCGAAATCATAGAGCACCACATGATGAATGGCCTCGAACGGCGTGCCACGAATCCAGGTGTGATCCCAGTTCAGATTGATGCCCACGGTTTGCACTTCGCCGATCAAGCCGCGCTGGATGGCAAGGGCTAGATACCGGATGTAAGGCGACCACCGGCCATTCTGGTTGACGGCCAGCTTGCAGCCTTTCTTCCGCGCCAGCGCGACGAGCCGCTGTCCGACCTCAAGATCAAGCACGAATGGTTTCTGGCTGAGCACATGTTTTCCAGCTTTCAGCGCGGCTTCGATCACCGGCGCGCGCGACTCCGGATGCAAGGCAACATCCACCACATCCACATCGGCGCGAGCCAGGAGCTGCCGATAGTCCGTGTAAAGTTCAGCCGGCGGATAGAACTCTTGTTGGCGTTGGCGGGCAGCCGCTTCAACCCGGTCGCAGAGCGCCACCACTTCCCAACCCGCCGCGCGGTAGGCGTCCAGGTGAGACTTGGTGATTCCGCCGCACCCGATCAGCCCGATTCTGGGGCGGTAATGCTTCGGCCTCGGCGGTTGGTACGCGAGCTTGGGCGCTGAAAATTCGCCCGTCCGCTTTCTCGGTGTCAGCGCATAATTACGTTGGGCGGGTTTGGGCATGGCCGGACAGAGGTTGCGTTTCAATCAACCAACTTCACCGCCCGTTTTCGCTTCGCGCTCAGCACCGCCGAATCCACAATTTGCTGCCCGATGCGCGACAATTTCGGCGAAAGCGGCCCCTCCGGCGGACGATCCCGGCGCAGGCAATCCACAAAATACTGGATCGGATCCTGGAACGGCGGTTTCAATTTGTCCGCCGGGACGCCCTGCCCTTGCGGCACTTTGCGCGTCTGCACGCGAATCGTAGGTTCGTAGTCATAGCTGCTGATCGAGCCATCCGTGCCGTTGAGAACGAAACCGCATTTGGGCTGCGGCTGGTGCGTCCACGGATCCGTGAATGTTCCCCAGCGCGTTTCAAATTGTGACAGCCCGCAGGCGTAGCGCGCGATGGTGAGGCTGTGCTCGTCCACTTCCAGTCCGTTGGGCAGATCGGTGACGGCGGTCACCTCCATCGGTTTGCGGCCTTGATGATACCAGGTGCCCAGCGTGGTACCGTAACCGAGATAGTCCAGCAACGATCCACCGCCCTGGGCCGATTTGTAGAACCAACTCTTCCGCTTCCTCGCCGGAGTGGGAACAAGCTCAACTTTGTCGGCCGAGTGCCAGAGCGGTCCCCGGTTGCCACCGTAGTATCGCACCTCCTGCAGCTCACCGATCCGTCCTTCCACGAGCAACCGATACGCCGTGCAGTGATTCGGCACCCAACGCAGCGGCCAGTTGATCGCCAGCATCACCTTGCTCTTCTTCGCCGCCGCGATCATCCGGTCGGCCTCGGCCACGCTGGCGGCAAACGGTTTTTCCACGAGGACATGAACACGATGCGGCGCGACCCGTTCAACATATTCCGCGTGCCGGCCCGTCGCCGGACACAGAATGACAAAGTCCGGCCGGGATGTTTCGAGACAGGCTTCCACGTCGGTGAACACGCGGTTGGCCGGAATGCTGAAATTGCGAACGGCCTCCCGCATCCGCGCCGGTTCGTCATCGCACACGCCCACGATCTCCACCTGCGGATGCTCGGCGGCCCGACGCAACAAATCGCCCATGTGAAAGTGATCGAAGTTGATTCCGGCCACGCGGATTTTCATGAGTTCATTTTGGGGATGGCGCGGGGAAAGAAAAGTCTTTCATCGGTCTCCCACCACGACTGATCAACCAGCCAATCACAAATCCATCCCCTCGCCATTTTGCAGAGTCCGAAATGTCTGGCCGAGTTTGCGACAGGTGGCCTCGAATTCGTCCGGTGCGGCCGTGTTGAACGCAAACATATCAAAGTGATGCGGCACGGCCATGCCGGCCCCGATCGCCCGCGCCAGTTCCGCCGCTTCACGCCCGTTCAGGTTGCCGGCCACTTTGCGTTCGGGTTGGTTGCCATTGATCGGCACGAGCGCGAAGTCCACCCGAAACGGGGTCAGCGCCGGAATCAATCCTGCGTGCAGCAGCGTGTCCCCACTGTGATAAACCACCTTTCCATCCACCTGCGCCACGTAACCGAGAAAGCGACAGCGCCCCAATTCATCGCGCTCCACGGTGTTGTGCGCCGCCGGAATGCCGTGAATTTTCATGCCCGCCACCGTCACGCTTTCACCCGCGTCCACCTCAACGAGCGCCGGCTCGATCTTCCCCAGCCGCTCCAGCACGAACTCCCGGTTGGCGCGGGGAATGACCAGCCGGGCTTGTGGGTTTGCCGCCAGCAACGGCAGCAGCGTTTTCGCATCCAGATGATCAGTGTGATTATGTGAACTCGTGATGACATCAATGCCCGTGAGCCGTTCCGGGGCCACCACACGTTCGGTGAGGCGCGTGTGCGGCTTGTCCGTGGCGGCGTATTTCTCGGTCAACGAATCCGAGAGGTAAGGATCAAACAAAACCGTGCCCGCGCGTGTGTGCAGCAGAAATCCGCTCTGCCCCAGCCACCACAGTCGCGGGCGACCTTCCGCGCGCGCGTGGGCAATGTCGGCGAGCAACACGCCGTCTTTTTGTGCCGGCGCCTTCACCGGATACCCAGTTCCCGTCGCACCAGTGCCGTTCCTTCCACCATGTTCGCCAGCTTCTGGCGGGCGGCCCAGCGCGCGGTCTGACTCAGGCCGCAATCCGGCGCCAACACCAGCCGGTCGGCGGGCGCGTGCTTCAGGCACAACCGCACACGCTCCGCAATGTCCCGGGGCGTTTCGACGTAGTAACTCTTCACATCCACAATGCCCACCGCGACGTCCATCCGGCGCGCGATTGGCGCAATCAGTTCCAGTTCGGCAAATTCGCGACTGGCCATCTCAACGTGCATTTCATCGCACTTGAAATCGAGGAACGCCGGAAACATTGGCGCGAGCTGGCGTGGTCCGACGGCGCGAGCCTTGTAATTCCCGAAGCACAGGTGGGTGCAGACCCGCACCCGCCCCGCCACGCTCTCGACGGTGCGGTTGAACACGTCCACGAACCGGCGCGGGTCTTCCTTGTGCGCGTAGCAACTCATGCTCGGTTCATCCACGCTGATCTCCGTGCAGCCGGCGGCGACCAGGCTCTCCAATTCCTGCCGCACGATGGGCAACAATGCCTCCGTCAATGCCCAGCGATCGGGATATTGTTGATTGGCCACAAGCCGGCCGCTTAACGTGTAGGGTCCCGGCACACTGGCCTTGAGCGTAACCCCCGCGGGATGTTTCGCCGCCTTGAACAATCGCTGCAAACGCTGAAATTCCTCCACCACACCCAATCCGCGCGGCGCGCGTAACTCGCCCGTGACCGGATGCCGCCCGCGCTGATCGTGCGCCGGCGGGCCGAACCGGCGCGGCGACGCGGACTCCAGCTCGAGCCCTTCGAGGTAACCATAAAAGGACAGGTTGAAATCCAGCCGGGTTTGCTCGCCGTCTGTGACCACATCCAACCCGGCGGCCAGTTGATCGTGCAGCGCCGTGATCACCGCGTCGTCCTGCGCTTCGGCGATATCGGCGGAACCGAACTGGGGAAGATGTTGCGATGCAAATTCGAGCCAGCCCGGAAACGGGTAGCTGCCGATGACGGAAGTGCGCAGTGGATTGTTTTTCATATTCGATTTTGTCGCATACTCAACTGCCAGACTCGGCGTACAGCCGCGCGAGCCGGTGGGCGTGTTCGTCGTAGGCTGATTCGAAAAGTTCGGCGGCCCGCGCGGCGCCCACCACCGCCGCACCACTCAACACTTTGGGCGGTTGACCCGCCGCCGTGAGTCGCGCCGCGACTTCGGCCTTGATGGCGTTGACGAGCAGACAACCACCGATCGTCGAGCCGGGCGCGACGGGAGTAGCAAGCCCGGGAATGGTTACCATCGCATCACCAACGGGAGCGCCCGTATCCAGCACGAGGTCGGCGAAGTCTTGCAGTCGTTTGCCCTCGGGATGCTTCGACGGACTCGCCTCCGAGTGCCGCCGGCTGATGATGGCGACGACTTTCAGCCCGCGCGCCTTGAACCCCGCCGCCATTTCGATGGGCACGAGGTTGCAGCCACTGGAGGAAACCACCAACGCCGAATCCGTCGGACGCAAGGCAAAATTGCGCAGGATGCGCTCGGCCAATCCGGAGACGTTTTCGAGAAACATCGCCTGCCGCTGACCGTTCGCCCCCACGACCAGATTGTGGAAACTTAGCGACAGCTCGACGATCGGGTTGAATCCGGGAAACGAACCGTAACGCGGCCACATTTCCTCAACCATGATCCGGCTGTGCCCCGAGCCAAAGACCTGCACCATCCGTCCGGCAAGAATGGTCTCGGCGAACCAATCCGCAGCCTGCTGGATTGCCGGAAGCTGCGCTTCGACGTTCGCCACGAGTTCACGCGCAAGTTGGAGGTACGTTTGAGCGGGTGAAGGATGATTCATGGAGAGTTCTTTGTAAGATGTATGGCGTTCCACGCGGCGCCGAATGCGCCGGCGCGATCACCCAGTTTGGCCGAGACCACGCGCACTTGCTGGCCGCCGGGTCGCCACTCAAACGCGCGGAGATGCTTTTTGAGCGGCCGGAACAATGCCTCACCCGCCCGGGCGATGCCGCCGCCGATGACCACCACTTCGGGATCCACCGCGTTAATGAGCGACGCCACGGCCGCCGCGAGCGCCTGCACTGAAGCCTGCCAGATCTGCTGCGCCCCCCGATCCCCCGCCTTGCTCGCGGCAACAAGTTTCGCCGTGGAAGCAAAGCGTCCATCGCTGCGCGCACGAATTGTGCAGTCGCCTATCGCGTTCTCCAGACTGCCCGGCGTGCGTGCGATGTCGGGCGGGCCGTTCGGATTCAATGACAGATGACCGAAGTGGCCGGCGCGACCGATGTGTCCGCGCAACAGGCGGCCATCCACCAACGCGGCGCCCCCGACGCCAGTGCCGAGCGTCAACAGCAGGGCATGGTTGGCCCGCCGCGCCGCGCCGCGCCAGACTTCCCCCAGCAACGCCGCGTGCGCGTCGTTCAACACCGGCACGGGATGTGACACACGAAGAAATTTCTGCCAGTCGAGACCTTCCAAGCCGGGCAGTCGTCCGGGCATGAAGGCGATGGACCGGCCATTGGCCGACGCCAGGCCCGGCGCGGCCAGGCCGATCCATGTCGGCAGCTCACCGGTTTTTTGTTGGAGCGTGTCCTTGGCGCGACGAACATTTCGTTCCCAACCGCGCCGGCCGCCATCCTCCGTGGGCACGACGACCTGCGTCAGCACGCGACCGTTCGGCAACACGGCCAGCGCCTTGATGTTCGTCCCGCCGATGTCCAGACCAATCGCGTAGTTCATGGCTCAATGGGGATCTGCCCTTCGCTCACCGACCAGCCGCCATCCACCGCGAGCACCTGACCCGTCGCGAACTTTGCGGCATCACTCAAAAAATAAACAGCCGCCGCGTCGAGGTCGGACGGCTGGCCGATGCGTCCGCCATCGAGCGGTTGCTTGGTTTTGATGAAGGCAAGGATCGCGGCGTCGTGGGCGGCGCGCTGGGCCATGGGCGTTTCCACCAGCGCCGGTGCCAGCACATTAAACCGGATGTTGTGCGCCGCATAATGCGCGGCGCAGGTTTTGGTCAGGCCAATGATCGCCGCCTTGGCCGCCGCGTATGCGTGAGTCGCAAAGAATCTGGGCGACGGTGAATAACCGAGCACCGAGCCCATGTTCAACACACTCCCACCATTGCCTTGAGCCAAAAATTGCCGGACGGCGGCGCGATTGGAATAGAACAGCGAAGTCAGGTTCAGATTCAGCGTGGCCTCCCAACCCGCGTCGGAAAGCTCGTGCAGCGGGCCGTCGCCCCAGCGCCGACCCGAGCCGCCGGCGACGTGATAAAGCCCGTCCAACCCGCCCCACGCGGAAACGGCTTGAGCCACGGCGTGGACGGCCGTTTCCGGTTTTGTGGCGTCGCCTTGCACGACCAGCGCCGCGTCACCCAACTCTGATTCCGCGCTCGCGACATTTTCCGGTTTCAGGCCGACCGCTACCACGCGAGCGCCCGCCGTCGTGAAGGCTTTGGCCGCCGAGAGTCCCAGGCCGGCCGTGCCGCCCAGGATGACGATTCGTTTCCCGGCCAGTGCCGGATGGTTGGAAGCCGCGTCGCTCAAGTTGACGACATGGTTCGTGAAGTCGCCCGGCGCGTCAAAGATTATCAGCGGATTCGGAAGTCATTGTGTGCCTCGAAAAACTCCCGTCGTTCGAGCCGCAGAAAATCACCCACACAGACACATCAGCGTGCGCTTCACTCAAATTCGGATTTCTGGCCGGCCGCCAGTTTGGTCAACTGGGGTTTCGCTCCGGGCGTGTCAATCCGGAGCTCATGGATGGACCAGTACAAACCGGCCACTTTCCCCGTTTGCGTGATGCGGATGAACTTCGCAGCCTGCGGTGGGAACTGAATTTCGGTGACGGCGCTGACGCCCTTGCCGGTGGCGACGGGTTGTCCCCAATGCTGGCCGTCGTTCGAGAGTTCCACCCGATAACCGCGTGGGTAGTCCCCCGTGGATGTGCCCGCATCCAGCACGAGGCCGCAAACGGTCGCGGCGGCCGGCAGTTCAATTTGAAACCACATGCCGGGGATTTGTGTGACGCCGGTATCCCAACGCGTGGCCAGGTTGCCATCGGCAGCAAGGCGCACATGCTCGGCGTTCAGGCTGGCGGTCAGTCGCCAGCTCGCCGCGTTCGTGAGCGGCTGGGGCAGCACGGCGCGCAATTCCTCCAACGTCCAGGGCGCGGTGCGACCCGCCGTGTTCCGGCGCAGGCGGCTCACCTCGGCGGCGGTCACCAGCGACGCATGGTTGCCAAAGGCATTGCGAACATAGCTGATGACGTCGGCAATCCATTGGTCGTCGTTACTCGCCATGGAAACCATCTGCGCCTGGTATTGCCGGTCTTCAATCGGTCCGGACAAACCGTGCAACAGGATGTACACCGCCGCGTCTTGCGCGCCCAACAAGTCTTTGGCCCCCGCCAACGGCGGCGCAATCGTGCTCCCCGCCGGCGCGCCTTCCAACGGCATGCCGCGACCGTCCGCGCCGTGGCAGGAGAAACACAACTCCCGATAGATGGCCTGCCCATGGTGGAGCGAGGCTGCTTCCGCTTTGGTGAATTGCGGTCCGCCCAACGATTCTTCCTTGTGCAGCAAATGTTCGGCGAGGGCG
Source organism: uncultured Bifidobacterium sp. (assembly GCA_964561105.1). Taxonomy (GTDB): domain Bacteria; phylum Verrucomicrobiota; class Verrucomicrobiia; order Limisphaerales; family JADLHS01; genus JADLHS01. The sequence continues at coordinate 14,481 of CAZLOH010000024.1, forward strand.
CGCACCCCGACCGATTTTGTCCGGGCGATGGTGAGTTGGGTCAAATTTTCCCAGCCCGGGATTTTGAGTCGTTTCAGCGTCATCAAACTCTGTTCCGCCACGCCCGGATCGGGGTCCTGCGCCAGCTTCTCGACGGCGGTGACGAGCGCCTGGTCCGCGTCCGGATAAAGCGATTCGCTCACCCGGATTGCGGCAGCGCGGACGTGCGGATCGGCATCCTGGAATTTCTCCAATAACAACGCGGGCGATACAGCGGACAAACCTTCCAGCGTCCAGAGCGCGTGAATGCGCGCGAGCGAAAACGAGTCGGAGCGCGCCATTTTCTCCAAAGCGGGGACGACCGAGTGGTCGCCGTGCAGCACGATGAGTTTTTGCGCGGTGTCCCGCCACCAGCCATTGGGGTTTTCCAGGAGCGGCACGAGCTGGGCCGATGGCGAATTCTGAAACTTGGGCCACGAACCGGGTTGATAGCCATCATGAACAATCCGCCAGATGCGACCGTGCCCGATATTTTTGTCAAAGCCGTACTGCTCGACCACGCCGCGCAGATAGCTGCCCGGCCGTACCCAGGTGCCCTCCTGGATGATGCCGCGGTACATGTCCACCAGATACAGGCAGCCGTCCGGCCCGGTTGTCAGGTTGACGGGCCGGAAATTCGGATCCGTCGAGCGCAGGAATTCCGTGTGGTCATAAGCGTTGCGCAGCCGGGTCTGCCCGTCCTTGACCTCGATCTTGGCGCGCCGGATCAACCGGCCCACCGGCTCGGCGAAGAGCAGGTCGCCCCGCAAATCCGCCGGTAATCGGTCACCGCGAAAAATGGTCGCGCCACAGGTGGCGGTGAAATGGTTGAGTGTTTTGTCGTCCGGCCGGAACCGGATGGGGCCGCCCTGCACGTCGGCCAGGCCGACGAGCGGCCAGACCGTGCGGAAGTCCGGCGCGTATTGCTCATCGTCGGGCAGATTGTATTCGGCATAAAGATTGGGCACTTGAAAATTCCACGGCCCCTTCTCCCCCCCGGCATCCACCCACCAGGGTTTGCCGTAATCGTCCTGGGTCAAACCCCATTGTCCGCCGTTCGGATAGGTGGGTTCCCGCACCGCGCCATTGCGCGTATAGCGGAGGCGATAGGCGTTGTAGGTGGTGTAAAGCCAGTTATCCAGACTCCAGATCAAACCGCTGGGCTGATGCTCGATGTTGCCCCCACGCGGACCGCCGGCGTAAAAAATCTCTTTGCGATCCGACACCCCGTCACCATTCGTGTCGGTGTAAATCCAGAGATCGCTCGTGTCGCTCTCACCAATGATGACACGTCCGTCGTCCAACGGCAGCACCATGCGCGGCAGGAGAAGCTTGTCCGCGAAGACCGTGTGCCGGTCGAAAACCCCGTCGCCGCGGCTGCTCCAGTGAACCGAAACCTGGCTCACCGGGGTCTCCTCGTTGCGCCCGTCAATGTCCTGCATGTAACTCTTCATCTCAGCCACATACATCCGGCCGTTGCCGTCGAAAACCGCCAGCACCGGCTCGTAAACGGCGTCGTCCCCCACCACCAACTCGCAATGATAACCTGGCTCGGCAAAGTGAAAGGTCGCCTGCTCCTCCGCGGCGGAACGCAGCCGGATGATCTCGGCCGGGCCGGTATCGGTGGGCCTCAACCCCGTGGGCGGCGCAGAATCGGCGCAGGCAACAACAGCTACGAAGATGCTCAGGATACTCAACAACCAACGGCTCGGTGAACTCATAATGCGATTCAGTGGTTCGGACGTTGTAACAGGCATCTCTTACCGGCGCAACGCTTCGTTCGATGAGTCGAAGGTGGACGCAGTTCACTTTCTTGCCGCGTTGCATTAACACCGGGCCTCAGCCCGGTGGGAGCGAAAGACGCGAGTCCAAGCCGTTTCAACGGCGTGGGGTGGTTTGCCGGCGGGAAACGCTTGTTTCCCTTGGGGCTGCAAAGGCATTACTCTCAGATTCACCATGACTGCCACGGCGCGACCCGGTTTCCGTTTCACGGAAGGCAAGCTGCTCGTCTTTACCGAGAGTGAGACGCTGAGGATTGCGAGTTGGCCCGAACTTAAAGCGGCCAAAGCCAGGCCGCGGTCAAATCAGTGGCGTCCGTTCGTTCCGCTGTTCCGGCTGCTGCGACGTCGAAGTCAGATTGCCGGAACGACTCCCGCGCTTGGCCCCGACAACCGGCCACTTCCGGCACTGGATCCAGACCTGGAGCGGGCAACGGCTTTCCGGGGATTTCGGTTTTCCATCCCGCCCGAAATGGTCGCAGCCGCGGAGGTATTTGCCAGCCGCCAATGGAGTGTCCTTCGGATGTGCCAGCGCAGCCGGTATGCGCGGGAGTTGATCGTCGCGAATCCAGCGCTTGGGTTCTGTCTGGCGAACCTCAATACTTTCCGGCACACAACTCAAGAACCCATTGAACTGGTCGGGTTGTTCGCCCGACTCAAGCAGCGCGAGTTGCTGGCGCGACTGGGATTTCCCGGCACGGACAGTTGCGCGCGCATCCTCGCGAAGATCCGACCGGAAGCGATGCACACCCATGCCGCATTGCGCCTGCGGGAATCGGTCAAACATGGTGAAGTGGTCTCGCTGCTGGCGCATGTATCCGTCATCAACGCGGGGGTGTTGGCGTTGGTTTCGGACGCGGATTTGCTGGCGAGCGTCACGCCCGCCTTGTTAGCCGAGGTTGCTCAATCGCCCGAGGAAATGGAAATGCCGCAGGCGGTCCACCTGGTGCGCGAGATTCTCAACCTGCGCCGCGAGCTGGGGCGCGCGGACACATTGCCCAAAGTACGATCCGTGGAGCAAGCGCGGCGCAAACACCAGGAACTGGTGGCGGAACTCTTCCGTTTCCGGCAACGTCAGGAAGCGGAACGAACCGCCCGGCATTTGCAGGAGGAACAACTGTCGGCACCGCCCCTGCCCGGAACGGTGGACATCGTCCCCCTTTCACGGGCCTCGGAGTTGCTGGAGGAGGGAGCCACCCAGCATCACTGCGTCGGAAGTTATGCGGCCACCGTCCGGCGGGGCGAATGTTACATCTACCGCGTGTTGGCGCCGGAACGTGCCACGCTGTCCCTTGTCCGGGGTGCCGACGGCTGCTGGCAGATTGAACAACTCAACCTTGCCCGCAATCGGCCTGTCGCACCGGCGACTCGCCAGGCGGTTCAAGATTGGCTGAACCAATACTCGTTGTCTGTTTGACTGGCGACGGTTTGAAGCGCCGAATCATTCACGGCACAACGCTTGTGGTAACGCTATCGCGCGTTGTCCGTCGGGCAAGTGCGAGCGGTGGATCATCAACAAAACTTGACTGTCACCTCCCTGCTTTGCCCGCAACTGCGCTCGCCTCCAGTACGATGCGATGCAGCTCGCGGTCGTGATCCCTTGCCCCACAAAAAACACGCTCCGAACAGCAGATCGGATCGAGACGTTTGCCGCTTTTGGGCCGCAGTGGCAGAACGCAGGGCCGACACCGCTTTTTCTCACGTCGTAGCCACCGACGTGAGGAGGTGGACCAGGAACAGTGCGGACGCGTACGCCTTCGGTCATTTGCTTCCGCCCGCTCGGCGCGGACGGGCTTGTCACAGCGCGACAAGCGCCACCAAGAAGACATTTCAGTGCGAGAGCTGCCAACTTCTGCTGGAGAATTTTCCAGCAGCACTCGTAATCACCAGCGTGGTGGGACGATGGTGGGACGGCTCGCGCTGCGAGCCGTCGCGCCGCGTTAAGCGGCGTGCCACGGAAAGTGTGAAGACGCGCGTCACGAGTCAATCGTTTCCGCCTGCTCTGCGCGGGCGGAGTTCTCGCAGCGCGAGAGCTGCTATTTCAAATGGAAACGATCGCGCATCGGTATGAGCAACTAATAGACAGGGAGGCTTTCCGACAACCTGTTCCTCGATTTCTCAAAAACCGTCGCGGTCTTTTCAAGTCGTGCCGGACATGTTTCTGGTTCCGGCGTCGGAATCACTTCTGCTCCAGAATCCAGTCGGTCAGTGCCTTGGTTTCGGCCGCACTGATCTGAGGGAATGGCGGCATGATGATGGGCCCCCACTTACCGGAGCCGCCCTTTTGGATTTGCTCCCGCACCTTGGCGGCCGCATCCGCGTCGTGACGGTATTTGTCGGCAATCGCGTGATACGAGGGGCCGACGATTTTCACCGAGACATTGTGACAGCCCAGGCAACCATACTTGGTGGCAACGGCCGTGGCATCCGGCGCGGGCAGGTTCAGCGGTTTGGCGTTTGTGCCGGCGACCGCTACGGCCGGTTGGACATTCGTGCGGTCCGTGCTGAAGTGCGACACCAGGTAGGCCAGCAACGGCGCAACTTGATCTTCGGGGATCACCGCGCCGTATTTTTCCCGCATCTTTTTCACCTCCGCCGTCCAAAATGTGCCCGGCAAAGGCGGCTGCGTGGCGATGTATTCCACCGAGTGACAGACCAGGCATTGGCCATTGGCCAGTTCCGCGCCCGGCCCCGGCGGGAACACACCGGATTCGGCCGGCAGCTCAATTTTCAGTGGCGCGGCCGGAAGCGTAATCGCGAGAGCCAGCCCGAGGCCCGCCAGCCAGAATTGTTTGTTTGCTCTTTTCATGTTCCGTTCAAACTGCGTTGACGCGCACGGTTTCGACGACGTTGCGCATGTAGCCGGCCGGATTCCATAACGGCGAGAGCGGCTGCGACTGGCCGATGCGATTCGTGGCTTTCACTTTCAATTCGTAAGCGCCCGGACCCGCCGGGCGAAACGGAATGCTCCATTCGCGGAAGGAGTATTTGCCCAGGTCCTCGCCCAATTGCGCCTCGCGCCAGTTCTGGCCGCCATCGTGCGAAAACAGCACTTCCCGGATGCCGTAGCCGCCATCGAAGCTGATGCCGCGCACCTTGATTTCCTGAGCCGGATTGAGTTGGTCGCCCGCGGCCAGACTCGTGATGAAGGAACGCACATTGAAGCGGCCGATGGGCCGGGTCTTCGCCGCCGGGGCTCCAGGCGCGACACACGCGCACTCGTTGTCGGGGATGCGATATGCCGGGTTCATCCAGAAACCATTGAAGGTGTCGTCCACCACGGTGATTTCATTCACGTGCTTGACCCAATATGTCCCGTAGTAACCGGGCACCACCAGTCGCAGCGGAAAGCCATTGAGCATCGGGAGCGGCTGGCCGTTCATCTCGTAGGCGAGCATGACTTCACCGTCCAGCGCGTGGTCCACGTCCAGCGCCTTGACAAAATCCGGCGTGGCCGCGCTCACGGGTTTGTCCAAGCCATTGAACGTCACCTGCCGCGCACCGGCCGCCACGCCCGCCCGGGTCAGCACATCTTTCAGGCGGACGCCTTTCCAGTGGGCGTTGCCCATCGCGCCATTCCCCGACTGCCCGCCCGGAATGCGCGGCTCAAAAAAGCCCCGGCCGTTGCCCGAGCATTGATTCACCGCCACGAGTTCCACCGGCTCGAATTTGGATTGCAATTCCGCCAGCGACAACGTCACCGGTGTGTTGACCTTGCCGCCAATCGCGACCTGGAAAGTCGCGGAGTCAATCTCGGTCGGCACTTCGGACAAATGATACCGCACAAAGAAGGCGTCGTTGGGCGTGAGCACGCTCTCGTTGAAAACTGAAAACGGCGTCTCCAATTGCGGCGGCCGGGTGGTTTGCAAAATGAGCGGACGCTTTTGGGGAAAGGTCACGAGTGGTCGCACGCCGTTGACGAAGGGGAGCGTCACCGTTTCCGCCGCCCAGGCGACCAGCTCGGAACCTGCGGCCAATCCGCTCACGCCCGCCAGCGCCGTGGTGCGCAGGAAACGCCGGCGCGAAGTGGCTACGCTCTTCGATTCAGGATTCGTGAACATGCGCCGGAGTTTATCGAGCCGTTCCAAAATGGGAAGTGCGATTGTGTGCGTGAAGCCGGATCAGCGCCAGACTCACTGTCACAAACAGCGAAATTTTCCCAACGCCCACGCACCCGTCATTTTGCCGCCTTCACGGTGGTATCGAAAACCGCCGTCAGAATCCGGCCGCGGCATTTGGTTTGCACCCAGAGGCGATAACTCCCGGCCTGGGGAAACGCGTACGGAAACGAGATTTCCGCCGTCCCGCCCAACTGATTGGTGTGACCGCCATGCGACGCCGTATTGACCGGCAACGATTTCGGCGTGGGCATTTTCCCCTCCGCGACCGTGCGGATTCCCGTTGTGTCGGTGACAAAGAATTCCTGCGCCGCCATGGAAATCGTTCCCATCGGATGAATGTGCGCGAATACCGCCCCGTCCTGGCGTCGCACCACGGCATGACCCGCCATGCCCATGTAAGGTTCCACCGGCGCGGCATGATTATCGGGGTCCAAAAGTTTGAACCGAAGGGAGGTGTCGAGATTCTGCACCGCCACCTCGGGATTTTCCCAGACCAACTTGTAGCCCCCGCCGGCTCCAGCAACGGGTGGCGACCCGCCGGTCGGAACGGACGCACTCACGGGGGCGTTCAATTGCCAGGAATCGTCCGGGTCAGGTGGAAACGGCAGGTCCCGGGCCAACCGCTCCGCGACTTCGGCGGAACAGATCGCCTCGGTGGCCGTCCCCAACCAGAGTCGTTGACTGGCGAGCGACGCGGAAGGGAGCTCGACCGTGGTGGTGAGCGTTTCCGCAAAACCGTCCTCGTGCGTCACGTCCGCGTAAAGGTGATACAATCCTCCCGGCAACGGCGGCAAAGACGCTTCAAATTTTGTGCGACTCCGGGGAATCGGATGCAAGTGCGCAAAGGCAACCGGATTCTGATCGCGAATGAGAAAGAGGTGCATCCACTTCCCGTGATCCGGCAACAACGGCGTCCATTGCCCGCGCCGCGAAGACGCATCCACCTCGAGAGTCAGGATGGGTTCGTTCTGCTCGACCCGGACCAAGGCCGTCATCGGCCGGGGTCGGTAGAGGGAATTGTTCCGATAGTTGGCATCTTCAAAGTCCCACCATTTCTTGCCGCCAAACAGCAAGAGCATCAAGACCCCGGCCGTAAGCCCCACGGCCAGACGGGCGCGCCAACGGTCTCGCCGCGACGGCAGCGCGCCTGGAGCGAGCCGGCTTTCACCGAAGACGGCGGCGGCGATCTTGAGTGCGCCAAGCACCAGCACCAACCCCAGCGCCAGGAGCAGCCCGCGCAGGCCCCGCGCCATCGGTCGCGTATTGGTCGCCACCGAGTTGACCGGAACTACGAGCGTGCCGTTGCCTCGATCTCCCTCGGTCGTCACCTCCACGCTATAAGCGCCCGGCTTCATCAACCAGAGCGCCGCCGAATACACATTGGTTTCCCCGCGCATCAATCGAGCGACATCCGGTCGCGGTGCGCCGGCCCGACCGGCCTTCGAGAAGACCGGAAACACGGTAACCTGATGGACCGATCCGGCCTCGACCCGCACCGTGATTTCGGCCAGTCCGGGCACCACGGTCGGAGGTCGAACGACCACACGAACGGGATACGGACCGGCATTGCCTTCAACGAAAACATTCGGACTCCCAATGTGCGCCTGGGCAACCCAACAACCCACGAACCAGATAATCGTCAGCCAGGTCTTCATCGCTTGAGTCGCAACAAATAATTGCCCAACCACAGCCCAATCCGCGCCGAGACGAACGCGCGCCCGAAGGCCAACGTCATACCGCGAATCGTGAGCGGATCCTTCTTCCAATCCCAGAAGGTGTTCATCCACTCACCCGGTTGCGCGAAGTATGGCCAGTGACCGCCGCGCGCAAAGAACCGGTTGTCCGCCGCGTCACTGAGCAGGAAGGTGGAGAACGGCCATTGCACGGCGAACATGAGCGCGAGAAACACCGCGCCAAACAGCAAGGCCAGGAGCCAGTCCCGCCACCAAGCCGGTGCGGGAGCCGGTTGCGAAGGAGACATCCTCGCTCGTGGCGAAAACAGCCACTCGAGAAAATCCAGGGCGACCGCCGGAACGATGAGCAACAGGGGAAATGCCGGCGGCACCATGTGAGTCACGGGATGATAAACCGGCGCGAGTTTCGGATGCGCCGGAAACAACGGCAGCGCCAGGATCATAACGATGTAGATCAGCATGTAGGTCGCCGCCGCAATCGTCGCCGCCCCGCGAACTTTGGCCGCGCGGGTCGCCAGCACCAAGAGCAACGGAAACGGAGTTGCCACCACACCGTAGAAATAGGCGCCATGCTGCAGGTTGGGCCAGGTGAATTCAGTGGCAAAGTCCGCCCACAACGCAACCATCACGCCGACTGCCAGGGCGCAAATCCATCCCGTGCGCGTCCGATTTTCGCCGGACGCGCGGTTCTGCGAGGAAAACACAAACAGCAACACACCCATGCCCACGGCGAACATGCCCAAGCCCAGGATCGAATGGGGCGGGCTGACAATCTTCACGTCCAGCCCATAGCGATTGTGCCACCAATCATCAAACGGCGCGGAAGTCAGCATCGCCAGCGCGCCCCAGATGGTCACCCACACGCCCAGCGGCGCGCGGAAACCCCAGAAAGAAACCGAGGCCGCACGTTCGGTTGGTGTGCCCCGAAAGGTTGTCTTCAGCGCAATCCCCGCGAACAGAAGCGCCGGGATGATTCCACCCAATTGGATGATGATGTGCGCCGGCGTCCAGAACGTGTCGCGGCCGATGGTCGAGTGATGTGAAATATCCCAGATCAACCCGAGCGGCAGAGCGGCCAGACCGATCACCGCCACCACCACCGCGCGCGGCAGCGGGACACGACGGGCGACATCCGTCTGCGCCGGGGAGGCAGTGGCAAATCCGTCATTCGTTGCCACAAGAGTTTCAGAACGTAGCGGCAGGAGTTGTTCGGGCATAACTCAGGGCAATTGATGTTTTTGAAAAAATCTCACGATCAAGGCCGGTGCGGCAGCCGGAAACTGATGCGTGCCAGGATGAATGAAAATCACCACCGGCGTTCCGAGCCTGGATGGATACAACGTGCAACCTTTTTGATTTTCCCACGGCTCACCGGCTTCGCAGTGATTGAGTTTCCGCAGGGTGGTCATCGTCCGCTGCTGCCACGCAAACTTGACGAGCGGGTCCTGCTCGCCGGCCACATGGAGCACGGGCTTGGGTTTGAGCGAAGTCATCAATCGGGGCGCGATGGCGGCGGACGGGGCGACGGCGGCGAGTTTTTCTCCCCGGGCAGCCCACAACAAGTAGGTGAACGCGCCGCCGTTGGAGTGGCCGGTGGCGTAAAGCCGTTTGTCATCCACGCGATATTCACGTTGCAAACCCGCCAGCATCGCATCGAAGAATTTCAGGTCGCGGTCGCCCTGATCGCCGACGCCGCTTTGCCAGCCGGGCTTCAAGCCTTCCGGATCGGTCAGTCGCCCGGGCGTATTGAGACCCTGGGGATAGACCACAATGGCCTCGGGCCAGACCGTGTGAAACCCGAAACTGCGGGCGGCGTGATTCATCGTGCCGCCGTGCCCGTGAAACGCGAACACAACCGGCGTCGGATTGGTGCGTGCCGTCGGTGGCACGTAAACCAGCGCTTCCCGCATCACCCCGCCCACGGTCCACTGCCGACGTTGCGGTTGCTCCGCGGCGTGGACCGGCTGGAGCAGGGCGAAGCCAACGGCAAAGGTCAGGAGCCAGCCGCGTGGCGTTGCCCGCCACATCCGGGCGATGAATTTTGATGTTGAAGCTGAATAGAGCATGACTCGCTTTTTGCGGACTACGCTCCAAAGTATTTCAAAGCGCGGGACTGGCAATCTTTGAAATCAGAGCGAGCGAACACATCCACATACCGATGAGCGCTCCGAAACAATGTCGGTTCAATGCTCCAGTCTGCCTCAGAAATGGTGAGTTCGGATTTATTCCGAGGAGGTTTGGCAACAAGGATCACGGCTTGTTACGCAAAAAGAAGTCCTCCCATGCGTCACCATTGATGCACTCCCGCCCTGCCCGGTTCTCGATGCAAATGTTGGCTTGGCGAATTGGGCGAAGCTGCACCGCAGAAACAAGGCCTCCTCCCCGAATTACGCGGAGAGGGAGAAACCGGCTGGAATTGCCAGCTCATCGTCAAGGGGTATGCACTACCCGGTAGAACTGTTGCGCGTTCGACCGGGTCGGAGTCACGTAACTGATGGATTGACCGGTGCCAGAGATCGGCTCACCCACATTTTGCCAGCCGGCGCTGAGAGACGAGACTGATTGGATCTGATAGGACTTGCCCGTTTCCGTGTTGAACACTACCTCGGCCGCGGTGAAAATCTGAATTTCATCGGTTGAGCCGCCCAGGGCGGTGGCGTTGGCCCACACCACGCCGTTGGGCACGACAACACCAGGTACCCGGGGATCGAGACCCAGGGCATATTTCAGCCAGTTCGGCACACCATCACCCGCCGGCGCAGCATTGGGTGCGGCATTTGGACTGGTGGCCGAGCCAAAGTATTGAATCTGCCAGGCGTCCGGCAACCCGTCGTCATTGGCATCGCCTGTCAGATCCGCAATGGAAGCCTTGAGCAAGCCCACGGTGTAGGCGGTGTTGTGGATTCCCATGCTCTTGTCCTCGGCGATGAAGAGGTAATTGTAGGTCGCTTCCATCTGAGCCGGCGTCCAGGTCTTGGCCGGCACGGGTACTTTTACCAGACCATCCACCACGCCGCTGGCATTGGGCAGCAGAGTGGACAGCTTGTCCATGAGGTGTTTCACCTCGGTCTGCACCCCTTCGATAACGCCATCTCCGTTGTAATCCTTCAAGGCAATGTCGAACGAGGTGACCGACGAACCATGACACTGCTGACAGGCAGCGACCAGGTCGCCGTTGGTGGATGACACGTTAAAAGTATGGCCGCCGGCATGAGTAAAGGCCGGATCAGACGAGGGCAGCTTCTGCATGTGGCAGGTGATACAAGTATTGGTGACGGCCGTGGCATGAGCGGAACTCGGGATGTTTTTGCCGTAAGTGTATCCGTTGATCCCTTCGAGCATATCCCCCTGCGGACCGTGGTGCGGACCGAAGCGACTGGAAGCATTGTTCGGATTACTGGCGTACGTCTTTGCGTTCACCCGGGCCTGATGGCATTGCATGCAGAGCAGTCCTTCACCCGCGTTGGTCACGGTGGTACCCTCCTGGAAGGTGACGCTGGCCAACGTGCGGATCATGTGCGGATTATTGGCCGGCGTCGTCTCGCCATGCGGCTCATGACAGGTTTGACAGTTGATCGGCAGATAGGATGTATCCCGATTGCTGTTCACTCCCTTGAGTCGCTGGATAAACCCGATGCTGGTATGGCAACCCAGGCAGGCACCGTAGATAACCGGGTTCTCCTCGGCCTCTTCGGCGGGTACCCGGGTGGACACGGCATGGCCGGAATTCAACCATTCGGTGCCGTACGGGTGGTGATCCGCGGCGTCGTGGCACTGGTTACAACTCCCCGAATCGAGGCTGATCGAGATGAAATTGGTCTTCCCCAGCGAGGTCGCATGCTGGCTGCCCGGACCGTGGCAGCTCTCACATTGGACGTTGGCCAGGTTCGCCACGGCCGGATAATTCGTCTGCATGCTCGCCCAGTTCCCATCCTTCAACACCGGCGGAATCGTCCAGCCATATTGTTTCGCCATGTCATCGAACCCGCCATTGGTGGCGGCCGGGTTGAGATTGTAACCCGTGGTATGACACTGGTTGCAGGACTCGCGCAACGGTCCGGCGTGGCCGTCAATTTGATCGGCGAAAATTTGATGGTGCAGGGATTGCGACCAGGAGGAGTACTTGTCCGAAGCGATCACGCCGCCACTGTGGCAGAGCGCGCAGGTGTTGATACCCATGTACGTGGCGCCCGTGAGATTTTGCGTCAGATTCGTGCTCCCACTGCTGCCGGTCTGGATGGTAACGCTCACCGTGTATTGGCCGGGAACATCGAGGCGCAAAAGCTTGCGCCCAACCACTTGGGAAACCAGACGGCTGGCGGGTTCGTAGATGGGCACGTTGCCGCCCAAGGGACTGTTGGCCAGCGTAGCGGTGGAGCCAACCGGCTTGGTTGTCAAAGCCCAGGTGACGTTCGTGATGTCGGCCGGAGGGATGGCCAGGTTGACATCGGCTTCCAAATAAATCGCCGCACCGATGCCGGCCGTTGTCAGCCCGCCGGAAAGTTCAGTGCCGGTTGGCAACCCGTAAGTCGTGACTTCCACCGCCGTCAGAGGGCGGAGGGTCAACTGACTGTGGAGAGCCGGGCCGGCGGCATGGGCCGGCATCCCAGCGAGCAGCAACAACATCATCGGCAGGCAAAAAGCCAATCGGGTTCGGGGGAAGATTTTTTTCATAGCCGGACTCATGAGTTGATTTGTGCCGCCATTGAACCGTACCTGCGTTGACACTAATGGATCTCCCCCCGGAAGCTATCCGGCGATTGTCAAAAACCCATCATCCATTGCCGTGTGGCAACCCACAAAAACACAGGATGCCGATTGCGGCGACTTAGTGCGGCGTCACGCGGCTCACGCTCTTGAGCCGTTCCAAGGTCGTGATGCGTGCCCGAAGTTGCGCCGTAATCGCCTTGAGCATTTCTGTCTGCTCCGCCTGGACCTGCTGAAGCTTTTGCAACGCAGCTTGCTGGTCGGCGCCAGAATTCCTGCCTTGCGCATCGGCGAGTTGCTGCTCCGCCAACCGGACTTTGGGTTGCATTTTCTTGACGGCGGACGTGAATTCCTTCAGCGCTCCGGCCTGGAGAATTTTCGCCGCGTCGTCAAAAGTTCGCGATGCAAGATCTGGAATGGCCCGCAGCAGCTCCTCGGTGATGGCTGGGTCCGCCGGCGACGACAGAGCAGCAACCGGGCGGGTGACTGAGATTGGCAGCGCGGCCGGAGTCGTCACGTGGGCGATCGCCCGGCTTACGTCGGACTCCAGCGCCGCTTCCCATTCGGGTGACAAACTCGAAAGGATGACTTTCTGACCACGGGCCGTGATCGCCAATCCCAGATACTCCGCTTCGCGCAAACCCGGCTGGATTGGTTCAATGCCATCCGCCGCTGCTATGGCGGCGTCCCTGCGCGCACCCGTGTCAAAATATTTGATCTGAACCTTGCCTCCGGCCGTGTGCCCATACTTCGACAGCAGAACACGGATGCGTCCAGTGAACGCTTTCGTTGCCTCAGTATTTTTCTGAGGCGCCCACACCGCATAGAACCGAACCTCGACTGGGACGGGCAGATGTTGAAGCAACTCGATCGTGGATTGGGACAAGCCCACCTGCCCTGGTTGTTCGGAAACCACCCGCGAAGGCATCGGAACCGTTGAACGAAACCACCAGGCACCCACCGCCATTCCCAAAAACAGGCCCACCACCAACACGACGAGAATCCGTGCCTGTCCACTCCGATCATCGAAACGAAACGCGGTTAGACGCTCGATTCCCGGCTGAGACTTTTTCAGCAGCACATTCATGCTGGAGCTATATGGCAGAGTCCGCCGGTTGTCTGCGCGCTTCTTGAGATTTTCCGCGCGTTTGTTGCTGGCTCGGAGCCGCCTTTTTGTCACGCATTGCAGCCACGGCAAGAAACGCCATGACATGGACAATATCTGGATAGCTGAACCTCCGACGTCACCTGACATTCAACCAATGCGTAAAGGCCAATTCCCTTTCGGCTCGCTGTCGGTCGGGGCGGCAATGCTGCTCGGCAGCGCCAGGATATTGGCCGGCGACGTTCAACATCTGAGCATCACTCAGCCCGGAGGCATGCCGGGCTGGCCGGTGCTGACGGAGTTCCAAGCCACCAATAATCTTGCGCGGCTCAGTTGGGACGGCCCTTCCGGTTACTATCAGTTATACCAGGCCACCAGTCCCACCTCCTCAATCTGGCAAAAATTTGGTGGCCCGAACCTGGACCGAACCACCAACGTCACGCTGTTGCACAGCAATATTTTTTTCCGCGTCTCTGGTCCATCACCGCAATACGCCGGTTCGTCCGCCTGCCGCGAGTGTCACGCCACCGTCCACCAGGCCGAATCGCAAACCCGGCACTCTCTGGCCCTGGAGACGCTCAAGCAGATCCACCAGGAGAAAAATCCAAATTGCCTTCCGTGCCACACCGTCGGCTACGGTCTGCCCACCGGCTTCGTCAGCGAGCTGGCGACGCCGCAACTTGCCGGCGTGCAATGTGAAAACTGCCACGGCCCCGCCGCGAACCACGCCGCCAACGAAAGAGACCTCACCGTGCGACCACGCAGAGACATCGCCGCGCAAGTTTGTGGCGGCTGCCACAATGGCTCCCATCAGCCCACCTTCGCCGAGTGGAGCCACAGCGGCCATGCGGTGGTGGTCGAAGACATGGATCCGCCGAGCCGGATCAACAGTTGCGGTCGTTGCCATTCCGGCACCGCACGCCTCGCGATGGTTGCCGGAGTTTCCGCCGTCACCATCGCCAACACTTTGACCAACGATGCCAATCTCCCGATCACGTGCGCGGTCTGTCATGACCCGCACGCGCAGCATACTTGGACCAATGTTTTGACCGGCGGCGTCACTACTGATCAACTTCGCTACCCGACGGCATCCACCAATTATTACTCGCTCAGCACCTCGGCCCCGTTCACGAACCGTTACGACATCAACGTCTGTGCGCAATGTCACAATGATCGAGGCGCAAGCTGGACGACTTCGAGCCGGCCGCCGCATCATTCGCCGCAATACAATCTGATGCTGGGATCGGTTGGCGTTCGCGCGGATGGCTCCGACTCCGTCACCAATTCCCGCCCCTCGTCCCACGGCTTGTTTATCCCGAACCAATGCTCCAGTTGCCACATGCCAACCAGGGAATATGTAAGTGAAGCCAAGCCTGCCGTCACCGGTCATTCGTTCCAGGTCGCGTCGTTTGAGGGCTGCCAGACCTGTCATCCCACAGACCCCGAGGGGCTGGTGGAATTCACCCGGGAACTTGTGATTCAGCCGCGGATTCAGGAATTGGTTGTCCATCTGAATCGCTGGGCCACGAATTATTCGCCGCCGGTGCTGCGCACGAATTACGGCGTGCTGGCCTGGGAATACACCGCGCCCGGCGAACTATCGTCGGGTCCCAACGGCCCCAGCACGGCGGAACAGAACCTGATACCGAACGCGATCAAGCAGGCGCGCTTCAATCTTTACATCGTCAACAATGACGGAAGCTTCGGCGTGCATAACGCGCTCTATGCGGTTGAACTGCTGGACGCCGCTTTGCTCTGGGTGCAATCGCAAATGACGCCATGAACCGCAGCCACCCGGCATGACTGTTTTCTCATCACAACTCTTCCACCGACTGGTGACCACGCGCACCCGCGCGGTTGTGCTGCTCCTCGGGATCGCGGGTCTTGTGCTCGCCGCCAGTTCCTGTCGGAGTGTGACCCGCACCACGGTCATGTTGCCGGAGGTTCCGGGCGCACAATACATCGGGTCCAAAGAGTGCGAGCAGTGTCATGAAAAAATTTACCGCGACTTCCAGACGGCGGACCACTCGCTGTTGGTGATGGGCGGACCGAACACGCTCAACGCGGGTTGCGAATCCTGCCACGGGCCAGGGAGCGCACACTCGGAATCCGGGGGCGAATCCAAGCCACCCTACAGTTTTTCCGCTGATCGCGCGTCCGCCAACACGCTCGGCGCCAGTCTCGCCACCCCGCCACCGCGCGCCACCGACACGGTCTGTTTCACCTGCCATGCGGAGGTGCGCGGCCAGTTCAGGCTGCCGAGCCATCACCCGGTGCCCGAAGGCCGGATGAGTTGTTCGGAATGTCATTCGCCGCACAAGGGCTCCGCGCGCGCCGGAGGCGGCACCTCCCTCCTGGCCCGGAACGATAATTGCCTGAAATGCCACCCGGCCCAGCGCGGGCCACACGTGTTCGAGCATGAAGCGCTGCGCGAAGGTTGCACTTCCTGCCACGGCGCGCATGGCACCATCAACGCCAAGATGCTGACCGCCCGCAACTCGAACCTTTGTCTCACCTGCCATTTTCAGGAGGTGCGTGGCGGCCAGATTCTCATCGGCGGCTCGGATCACACCGTCCGGGTCCAACAAGGCACTTGTTGGACCGCCGGCTGCCATGAAGCGGTTCACGGCTCCCAAGTAAATTCATCGCTTCGGTTTTAGCCTGCAACCCTGGACACGATGAAACAGAATGCGCGCACCAGGAAAAAACCGGTCCGGCGGTTGCGTTCACCCTTATCGGGCCAATGCCTGGTCTGGATTGTCCTGTTGCTCGGCGCGGGACTGGTTGAGGCCGAGGACAAAGCCACGTCAAATCCAGAAGACAGCCCCGACACCAGCAGCAATTGGTTGACACTCTCTGCCGGCGGCTGGATGCCCTCGGGCAGCCGGGCTCAAGCGGAGCAATCCCAGCAGCTTCCTGGCACGGCTTTTGGGGGCGTCGAAGATCTCCATTTCCAACGTGATGTGGCCAAAGTCACCACCTTCTCACTGGATGGCCGGGGAATTTTTGACAACCACGATTACGGCTTGAGCCTGGGCTTGAAAAAGGAGGACGCCTATTTTCTCCGCTTCCACTTCGAGAATTTTCGCACCTGGTACAACGCCAACGGCGGTTACTTTCCCGACACCGGGTCCTGGTATCCGTTTCCCAATGGCGATAACGCGCTCGCCCTGGATCGGGGCGAAGTCTCGATTGCCGGCGGCCTGTCGTTCAAAACCCAGACCGACGTTACCTTCAAATACAGCCACCTGTATCGTGACGGTGAAAAAAGCTCCACCATCTGGGGGCAAACCCATCCCGGCCTCACTTTTCCCACGCGCGGTCTCGTGCCCGGCTTTTACGACATTGACGAGGAGCGAAACATTTTTGAGTTGGACGCCAGACAGCATGTCAAAGCCACCGACTTTGGCCTGGGCGTGCGTTATGAACTCGGCGACCTCAACAACGCGCTGAACACTGCGCAGTACCCAGGCGAACCTCCCGTTGGCGGAGTGCCCCAGGATCGCAAGATCACCGACCGCCAGGACGTCTCGTACGACCTGTTCAACGTCCACGCCTTCAGTGAAACGTGGATCAACAAACACCTGTTTTTTTCCGCCGGATTTCTGTTCGCCAACCTGAACAACGATCTGACCGGTAATCGCATCTACGGAGACACGTTCGACGCGGGTTACACCCCGAACGCCGGCAACGGCGCCGGCTACACCAATCTCCTCGGCCATGCTCAGGCCAGGGAATACCTGCTGAACCTCAACCTGATGTCCACGTCGGTAAAAAATCTATCCATCGTGCCCTCGCTCCGCGTGCAAAAGGAGGACTGGAATTCGGACTCGAGCACGTCCCTGACCCTGGGCAATGCCGCCAACGGCCCGTTCTACAGTAACGGCGATGGTGATGCGCTGGATGTGACCGAGCAATTGGATGTCCGTTACTCCGGCATCACCAACTGGGTGTTCTTTGTCCGGAGCGAGTGGACTGAGGGCCAGGGCGATCATCAGGAGAGCGGTGGAATCTATCTTGGCTCTCCCATCCAACGAACTACGGACACCACCCGGTTCTTGCAAAAATACAGCGGCGGCGTCAAATGGTATCCGGCCCGCCGCGTGAGCGTGGACGTGGGCGGCTATTACCGGAACAACGCTTACGATTACGACAACTCGGTTGACAACACCCCCAACACCCCGGGCAGCGCGAATCGTTACCCCGCCTACCTGGTGATGCAGGCCCTGCGAACCTACGACGCAAACACCCGGCTGACCTGGCGTCCGCTGCGCAACCTTTCCCTAGTCACACGCTACGAATATCAATTGTCCACTGTGGACACCCAGCCCGATCCGGTGTCCGGTCTGGGCGACGTGCAATCCGCGGAAGTGACGAGCCAGATCATCGGACAGAACATCAGTTGGTCGCCCTGGTCGCGCCTCTACCTCCAATTGGGGTTCAACTACGTTCTCAGTCAAACCATGACGCCGGCCGCCGATTATTCGGCCGCCCTGCCCGAGGCGCGCAACGATTACTGGACGCTGAACTGCAACGCGGGTTTCGTCCTCGACAACAAAACCGATCTGAACCTGGGCTACACCTACTACGACGCGGACAATTACGTGAACAATTCCCCGTACGTCTCGTACGGGGCCGGCGGTCAGGAACACGGAATCACCCTCACGCTCGTGCGCCGGCTGACGGAAAAGTTGCGCGTCACCGCCCGTTACGGCTACTACCACTACACGGACCAGACCTCCGGCGGGAACAACGACTACGACGCGCACGTGCTCTATTCGAGCCTGCAATATCGGTTTTGATCCCAGGCAACTCCGTCGTTTTGAGCCTGCCGTCAGACTCAACGCAGATCATGCGACGGCTTGATACAGATAGCGCTGGAAGCCCGCGAAGACCTTGCCGATTTCGTCCGGTTTACCGAGGTCGGCCACCGCATCGGCAATGGAATCGTGATACTTCAATTTCAGCAGGGGAGTCAGTTTGTCTTGCGCCAGTTCCTCGACGCCGACTGTGACGTAATGCTGAAGCACGAAATCTAAAAGCGTCTGTTGTTTCGTGCTGAATTGGGTATTGATGTAAACCTTCGCGTTGGCGGCGCGCACTTCGCGCGCGACCGGTGGCACGGCGTAGGCCACGTGCGCCAGCACGTCGAACAGGTCGCTGTTCTCGGCATCAATGATTTTTTGCATTTCGGCCAGTTGCTCCCTGCCGAATCCTTTTTCCGCCAGCCCGGCCAGCAGCTTGGCCCGCGTATCCGGCGCGCTCCAGATGGCCCGCAACTCCGCCTCGTTCTTGAAGAACTCCGGCAGCCGGCCAAACAACATCTCCATGAATTGTTGTGCGGACATCGGCGTGCCATCGGGATGCCAGAAGGTCGTGGCCATCATGTGCTGGATGTTGCGCGCTTTGCCATCCGCCAGCTTCACTTTGACTTTCCTTGCGCCAGGTCCTTTCTCGCAGACACACGGACTCTGCCCGCACAGCTTGCACGGCTTTGGCGGAGTGGGAACACAGACACACGGAATCTGACCGCACTTCGGGCACGGCTCTTTCGGTTCAGGCTCAATCGGCTCGCCATCCCATTCTGGATCGAGGAAGTGCTGATGCGCTTTCACGAAGTCGTAAATCGTGAAGTAATCCTTACCGTCAAAGAGCCGCGTGCCGCGTCCGATGATTTGCTTGAACTCAATCATGGAATTGATCGGGCGCATCAAAACGATGTTCCGGATGTTTCGCGCATCCACGCCGGTCGAGAGCTTCTGTGACGTGGTGAGGATCGTCGGAATGCTTTTCTCGTTGTCTTGAAAATCGCGCAGGTGTTGCTCCCCGAGCGCCCCGTCGTTGGCCGTGACCCGCTGACAATAATTCGGGTCGCTGCTTTTCTTGAGCTGGTTGATCAGGTCACGCACCAGCAGCGCGTGGGCTTGGTTGGCGCAGAACACCAGTGTTTTTTCGTTCTGGTTGATTTGCGACATGAAGATTTCCACGCGCTTCTTTTCGCGCTCCTTGATTTCGATGCTCCGATTGAAATCGGCTTCCTCGTAAAGCTTGCCCGACTCGATCTCGCCCTCCACGACGGTATCGTCCGACGTATAGACGTAATAATCCACCGTCGTTTGAATCTGCTTCACTTTGAAAGGCGTCAGGAAACCGTCGTTGATGCCCTCTTTGAGCGAGTAGATATAGACCGGCTCGCCGAAATACTTGTAGGTATCGGCGTTCTCCTTGCGCTTGGGCGTTGCGGTCAAACCGAGTTGCACGGCTGGCCCAAAATGGTTCATGATGTCGCGCCAATTGCTTTCGTCATTCGCACCACCGCGATGACACTCATCAATGATGATGAAATCGAAGAAGTCCGGTGGATACTCACCAAAGTAGGGCGTGGGCTTCCCATCCTTGAGTGGCCCGGTTATGAACGTTTGGAAAATCGTGAAGAAAATACTGCCGTTCTTCGGCACTTTGCCCTTCTTGCGAATGTCATCCGGAGAAATCCGCACCAGCGCATCCTCGGGAAACGCGGAGAAGGCGTTGAACGCCTGATTCGCCAGAATATTCCTGTCCGCCAGGAACAGAATGCGCGGACGTCTGGGCTGATAGCCCTCTCCGCCTGATTTGTTTTCTCCCGGACGACCCTCACCTGGCCTGCGGCCATCCTCTCCCGCTCCCGCGGGAGAGGAAGATGCGGAGAGATTCCAGCGCGAGTGAAAGAGCTTCCATGCAATTTGAAACGCGATAAAGGTCTTGCCCGTGCCGGTCGCGAGCGTAAGCAGTATCCGATCTTTCTTCGCGGCAACTCCTTCAAGCACACGCTCAATCGCGGTGTCTTGATAATAACGACCCGGATGCGAACCGCCCTTGTCTTCATACGGCACGGCGGCAAAGCGGTCGCGCCATTCGTTCGCTTTCGCGAACGTCATGTTCCAGAGTTCATCCGGCGAGGGATACTTCGCGATGTCGCCCTCCGTGCCGGTCTCCATGTCTATGCCGTAGATGCCGTGCCCGTTGCTGGAGTAAGTGTAGCGGATGGAAAGTTTGTCCGCGTAATTCTTGGCCTGGCCGACGCCCTCAGTGACTTCTTCGTTTTCCGCTTTTGCTTCCACGACCGCCAGCTTGTGATTCCGATATTCCAGAACGTAATCCGCGCAGACCGGTTTGCCGCGCTTGCCGTGCCCCTCGATGCGACCGGGCGCAATCAGAAATTCGCGGCGAACACGGCTTCCTTCCACGACACCCCATCCCGCTGCTTTCAGCGCGGGATCAATGTATTCGGCTCTGGTTTCGGCTTCGTTCATTTGATTTTTTTGGTCGTTTTGGCCGGTGGCAGAAAATTTTCTCCCGTGACCACCTTTTGTCCGGTCTTCGCTTCAAGTTCCAGCCGGGCTTTTTTGGCGATGCGTCCGCCGGTCTTGGCCGCGGCTTTGTTTTCAGTCATCCCCGCAGCCTGCGCGCTCTCGGCGATCTGGCGCGTGGATAACTCCGCCAAAGCCGTGAAAATCAATTCCGCCTCGCTCATGTGGTCACGCAGGTTTTCCGTCTTCAACCCTTTCAAATTCTTATGCGACTGAACGCTCACTCCCGACCATTCCTGATGGATGAGGTTGGTGAGGAGGGCGAACTCGTCGCCCTTTTTGATTTCATGCGTGGCCCAATAATCCGTCAGCTTGTTGCGCGTCTCCTGACCCGTCATCCGCTGCTCGATCCACTTGGCGCTGCGCCCCTGTTTCTGCCAGATTTCCCGGGCGCGGGCGAGCGCGCGGGCGGGATCGGCGATTTCCTGCATCCGCTCGTAACCGGTTTTGGCCAGCCAAAGCTTGATCGGCTCGGCTTTGGGACTGGGTACGCTTTGGATTAGCCGCAGCAACGTCTCGGCGGTGGCGGCGTCGGTGAGGTATCTTTTCCCATCGGCGGCGGGCATTTTCAGTTGGTTACAATTTGTTACCAACTGACTGCCCTCCTTGGCCAGACGGCCTTTGAGAACCTTCCAATACTTTCTGGCGGCCTGATAATCCGTCTGCGTCAACACACGGATGATGTCCACGACGGAAAACCACCACGTTTCGGTGGCTTCGTCGTAGTGGCGGCGGATTTGGTAGCCTTCAAAAATGGCGAGGTCGTTTTTCATGGCGGCGGGATGAGGTTGCCCGGAGTTTGCGGGCGTTGCAACCGGTGACAATTTGTCACCGGTTGACGAGTACGACGGGCGGGATTCAGTCGGTGACGATTTGTCACCGGCTGATGGGCGCGCGGGTTCAGCTGGCAACAATTTGTGACCACCTCACGACTTACGCCAACGGGGTAATGGCCTGCAGCCCGGGACGCTAGGCGCGTTTCTCCCTCTCCTTGGGGAGAGGGCCGGGGTGAGGGAGGTCGTGAAACCAATAAGGTGCGTTGCCCGCCCGCACCGGTGTCCTCCCCCCCGGGAAGAGAATTTCCCGAACCCGGTTTCGCGCTTTGAACCTCTGAACCGGTCGGACAACCTTTTGTTGCATATGCAACAAAAGGTTGAAGACACGAGTTTGACGGTTCATGGAGAGAATTCTCCCAACGCAAGTTCACGCTTTGATCGCTTGAGCCGTAACAGCCGACGTGAGTCGGCTCAAACTTCCCTCCCGGTCCAGATGGAGCGGACTCACGTCCGCTGCTACGAGGTTCATGGGGGGAAATTCCGCAATCATACGTTCGGGCGGTTGCCGGGTCGGCCACCCAATCCAGATTTCGGTTTTGCGGGAAGCGTCTCATTAGAGTTGGCCGGTAAAGGCGTGGTGCAGCAGCGACTTTTTCAATTCCGCCAGCGCCGCCAGCTTCCGCTCGTAAATGCCCGCGAGGCGTTGGGGTTGAATTACCCCAACGGGGTAAAGGCATTCAGCCCAGGGTTGCGAGGAACGAGCTACCCTGGGTGAACGATGAAAATGAATTACAACCCTGAAAGGGTTGAAGCCATGAGCACACGCACGGTTGATGCAACCCCGTTGGGGTTGGGGAAATAATTGGGGACGATAACCCAGGGTAGCTCCTCGCCGGTGCGGCTCGGACCAACCCTGGGCTGAAGGACGCAACACCGTTGGTGTTGGAAAACGCGTGTTCATAATTGGCCGGTGAAGGCGTGGTGCAGCAGCGACTTTTTCAATTCCACCAGCGCCGCCAGCTTCCGCTCGTAAATGCCCGCGAGGCGTTGGGTATTATCAAAGAGGCCTTCGAGCGCGTGGATGAGTCGCTTCTGATCTTCGATAGGCGGAATGATGTGGAAGAACTCGCGCTGTTTGGTAATCGGAACTTGGTTTCGGGTTGATTGCTTCATCACCTGTGAATACTGAGACGTGAACTCGGACGACCGCATGTAGTGGGCGAGATACTCAGGAAGAATGTGCTGGGGATTGCAGCGGTAGTAGGTGAGCGATGTTCCCAAGATCACTTTCGGTTCAGTTGTCCGCAGAATTGCAACCGGGCCAACAGTTGCATTGTGGGCAAACAGAACGTCATTATTTCGGGCGATTCCTTTACGTAACAGCGCCGCACGTTCGGGCGACAGGAACTTCGAGTTGGTCATGTCAACGCGGTCGTCCTTAATGCAGTTGGCTGAAATGTAGGGAATGCCTTCGGTGATGAACTCCTCCTTTCGCGGGTAGTCGCTACCATGATTGCCGTCCAAGTGGCTCTCAATCCACCCACGCTCAAGTAGCATGTCCAGGGTAAGCCGTTCCCAGTCTTTGCCTCGATTGGTGAAGACAGAGTGGAGGTGGCTTTCGAAGAGGGCGCGGGCGTTTTGGAGGTTCTTTTCGGCGTTGGCTGTGGCGGTGGCCAGGCCCGCAAACGCTTCGTCCAGTATCCCCACTATCCGCTGCTGTTCGGGAAGCGGAGGCAACACGAAGTCCAATCCCCGAATTTGATCCGACATCAAGCGGTGAACAGTCGCACCGCGACTAACCATGCCCAGCAATGTTTCCATTTTCCCGTTCAGAACATGGTAGAGAAACCTAGAATTGAGTCCTTTGCGCGGGCAGATCGCTTTCAAGTCTTGGTTAATCGTGAGCTTGCGCCCAGTGAGCGCGATCGGAACGGTTCGCGCTAGAATCCCGGACCGAACAACCATGAGAACCGCCCCCTCTGGAATCAATGACGTGGCGCTGTTGTCGATGGCTTCTGGCGAGACATGGTCAATTGAATCCGAGACGACCTCGAATTTCATATCCTTTGGTGAAACCCACGGTATGTTTCCTTGCCAGTAGCGCACTACCGCTTTCGATGGAGTGCCTCCACCCCGAAACTCGCAAGCTTCCCCGAGTGTTGTGACCGGCCACCCGTTTTTCATAACAGCTTCTTGATTCCCGCCAGCACTTCCGCGCTTTCGACATCGAGCGCGGCGATTTCGGCCATGATTTCTTTCGGGCTGCGGTGGTTCACTTCCTCGCCGCCATTCGGATTCTTCACGGACAAATCCACTTCGGCGGTGCTCAGTGACCGGGCAACATCCACGTTCCAACTTTTTTTCGTCGCCGGCCCTTCGTCGGCTGAGGCTCTCGAAGCCTGAAGACAGACAAATTCCGCGAGGTCCGCGTCATTGAGTGGGTTGGTTTTGCCGAGGCTGCGGCCAGGGTCGAGTTGGTAATACCACACCCGGCGGGTGGGGCGTCCTTTCTCAAAGAACAGCACCACGGTTTTTACACCCGCGCCCCGGAACGTGCCGCCCGGACAATCCAAAACCGTGTGCAGGTTGCAGCTTTCCAGCAGCAGCTTGCGCAAGCTCACCGAGGCGTTGTCGGTGTTGGACAGGAAGGTGTTCTTGATGACGATAGCGCCGCGTCCGCCGGCTTTCAGAATCTTGATGAAGTGTTGCAGGAACAGAAACGCGGTTTCGCCGGTGCGGATGGGAAAGTTTTGTTGCACTTCCGCCCGCTCCTTGCCGCCAAACGGCGGATTGGCCAGCACCACGTCGTAGCGGTCCTTGTCCTGAATGTCGGCGAGGTTCTCGGAAAGCGTGTTGGTGTGGATGATGTTCGGCGCTTCGATGCCATGCAGAATCAGGTTCATGATGGCAATGACGTAGGCGAGGGACTTCTTTTCCTTGCCGTAAAAGGTGCGCTCTTGCAGCGTCCGGTCCTGCGCCGTGGTGCGCTTGGGGTTGCTGGTCTTGAGGTAATCAAACGCCTCGCACAAGAATCCCGCCGAACCGCACGCGCCGTCGTAAATCTTTTCGCCCAGCTGCGGCTTCGTCACCTGAATCATGGCGCGAATGAGCGGGCGCGGGGTGTAATACTCGCCCCCGTTGCGCCCGGCGTTGCCCATGTTTTTGATCTTCGCTTCGTAGAGGTGCGATAGCTCGTGCTTCTCCGTCTGCGAGCGGAAGCGCAACTCGTCCACGTGGTCAATGATCTCGCGCAGGTTGTAGCCGCTCTGAATCTTGTTCTTAATTTCGCCGAAGATTTCACCAATCTTGTATTCGATGGTCTGGGAATTTTCCGCCTTGGATTTGAACCCATGCAGATAAGGAAAGAGTTTTTGATTAACGAAATCGCGGAGGTCATCGCCCGTCATCGCCTGGTTGTGATCGAGTTGGCCGGACTTGTCCTTCGGCGCGGCCCAGGTTTCCCAGCGATACGGTTTGGCGAGGATATGGGAGTATTTCTTTCCCGCGAGTTCGGCTTCGGTGGCCTTGTCTTCTTCCAGCCCGTCGAGGTATTTCAAAAAGAGCAACCACGAGGTCTGCTCGGTGTAATCGAGTTCGGTGGTACACCCGGCTTCTTTCCAGAGCACGTCGTCTATGTTTTTGAAGGCTTGTTCAAACATGGGCGCGCCAATGTAGCTACGGGCCACGGTTTTTCACAATGGCGGAGTTTCCCAACTGGAAGCGCGGCGGCGGCAAAATCCGCCGCACGAACGCCAAAATCGGCGTAGCCCAAGTCAGCGGTTTCTCCGAGGGTGTACCCGTGAACGCTCAGGCAGCATTCGTGCAACCCGCGCCGACCGGCCCAAGAGAGCGACTCCTGACGCCTCGGGCCGGCCGTCGTGGCCTGGTTGGTTTTCTGTGTCCACGAATGCGCGCCCAACAAACCTCCAACAATGAATCAAATGAAAAAGACGCTGCTCCTCACGATCCTGCTCGCCGCTGGTGCCCTTGGTTCCGCTGCTGCGGACGATGCGCAAGCCCAGTTTGATAAAGGCTGCGCCAAATGTCATGGGAAGGATGGCAAAGGGGAAACCAAAATGGGTCAAAAACTCAAGGTCAAGGATTACACCAATGCCAAGGTCCAGGCCGAACTGAAGGATGACGCGGCCTTCAAAGCCATCAAGGAAGGCCTCAAGGATAAAGATGACAAAGTCTTGATGAAACCCGCCGAGGATTTGTCCGATGCCGACATCAAAGCGCTGGTCAAGTATATGCGGACGTTCAAGAAGTGAATATGGATTTGTTTGGGCGATCTTCCGCCCAAACATGGGACGGTAGTCAGGGTGAGTGGCCCGACCGGCAAATGGTTCAGCTTGCCGGTCGGGCTTGTCCGTTCGGAATCCGGAGTTCGCCGCCAATTTATGACCGGCCTTTGCCAAGAAGCGGAATGCCGCCGTCATCCTCTCCGCGTAAGTTGTCCGGGTAACGAATGGCCAACGGACAAAAAACAACCACGAACCAACGATCAGGAATCGCCATGAAAAAAATACTGACCTCATGCTGTGTGCTCCTCGCGGCGGCAACGGTCGCTGCCGTCGCTGGGGAGGCAAAGGAAAACTACGACAAAGGTTGCGCCAAGTGCCACGGCAAGGACGGCAAAGGCGGCACCAAGATGGGCCAAAAACTCGGCGCAAAGGATTACACCGATTCCAAAGTTCAGGCTGCGCTCACGGACGAGGCCGCGTTCAAAGCGACGAAGGAGGGCTTCAAAGACAAAGACGGCAACGTGTTGATGAAGCCATCTACAGATTTGTCCGACGCCGAGATCAAGGCTCTGGTCGCCTACATGCGCACGTTTAAGAAGTAGCCGGGCCCGCCCGCGCAAAGGCCCGCTGCCACAACCAACTCTATCAGCAAAGCTTGACCTGATCTCCGATCATGAACGATCCCAAAGGGCCGGCCGCGTCATCCCCGCTGTGGCGGAATTGGTTGAGTTTCGCCGGTGGCGTTGTGGCTATTGGCAGCTTCTTCGCCTTCTTACTGCTCTTTGCCATTGATATTTTTGCGCACAATGGCAACCCCTACATGGGTATTTTGGCCTATGTCATCGCGCCCGGCTTCTTGTTCCTCGGCCTTGGCCTGACGGCGGTTGGCATCTGGTTTCAACGTCGTCATCTGCGCAAACACGGGGTTGTCCCTACGCCCAGCCTGCTGACCGTGGATCTCTCCCGACCTGCCGACCGCAAACGTCTGCAACTTTTCGTGGTTGGCAGTGTCATCTTTCTGCTCTGCACGGCCATCGGCAGCTATCAATCCTATCAAGTCAGCGAGTCCGTCACGTTTTGTGGGCAGGCCTGTCACGTGCCAATGAAACCGGAGTTCACTGCGTATCAATACTCGGCCCACGCCCGCGTCTCGTGTGTTGACTGCCACGTCGGCCATGGCCCGGAGGCCTTCGTCAAAGCCAAGCTGAACGGCGTGCATCAGCTCATCGGCGTGATCACGGGCGACTACGACCGCCCGATCAAAACTCCAATCCGCAATCTCCGGCCCGCCCGCGAAACGTGCGAACAATGCCATTGGCCTCAAAAATTCTCCGGCAATATTGACCGCACCTACCAGCACTACCTTGCCGACGAGACCAACACACCCTTCGCGGTCCGGTTGTCGTTGAAGGTCGGCGGGGCCGATCCCGCGCTCGGTCCCGTTGGCGGCATTCACTGGCATGTCAGCCAGGACAACAAGATCGAATACCTTGCCACCGACGAGCGCCGCCAGGTCGTTCCCTGGGTGCGCGTGACCGATCCCCAGGGCAACGTCACCGAATATCGTCAGCCCAAATTCACCAACGACATCAGCGGCTACGAAATTCGCACCATGGATTGCATTGATTGCCACAACCGCCCGGCTCATCGCTACCGCACACCCAACGACAGCGTGGATTTCGCCATGAGCATCGGCCGGATAGATCCGCAACTTCCGTGGGTAAAGTCCAACGCGGTGGCGGTCCTCGTCTCCAAATACAACTCTGAAGTGGAGGCCCTGGCGCAGATCGCGACGCAACTTCGCAACACCTATCCCCGCCACCCCGGGGTTGAGAAGCTCGTCACCGAAGTACAAGCAATTTACCGCCAGAATTTCTTTCCCGAGATGAAAGCCGACTGGCGGTCGTATCCCGAAAACATCGGCCACAAGGAATGGGCTGGATGCTTCCGCTGCCATGACGGCAAACATCTCGCCACCTCCGGAGCCAAACCCATTCCGGCCAGTGATTGCGCGTCCTGCCATTCCATCATCGCGCAGGGGAACGCGGCTGAGTTGCAAACGATTTCGCCGGTGGGACAGAAATTCAAGCATCCGGGCGACGAAGTGGACGGCGCGTGCAACGAGTGCCACACCGGCGCATTGTAGCCGCGGAAAGCGGAGCGAGTCTCGCGTGCTGACCGGTCCTGCACCCTTCCACGCCAGCCATCTCATTCATCCCCCCACCCGCCAACTCGCGCGCCTGGTCGGTGCGTTTTTTTCCTCATGCCCTGCTCCGGCATGCTCGTTCAATTCTTCCTCGTGAAATCAAACCGTTTCACGGCGCACTCCGCCAAGAAATGGTCTGCTTTGAGCAAAGCGTGTGGAGCCATTCCGCACCGAGGCCACGAAACTCAGGACGTATGGGAGTCTGGCGAATGAGCGTGGTTTTGGCCGTGCTGTTGGCGGGGTGGCCGCTCCCTGGCGATGCGGCTTTGAAGGACAGTGATTGTCTCGACTGCCACTCGGACAAGTCGCTCACGAAGACAAACGAAGCCGGACGCGCAGTTGCCTTGTTCGTGGATCCGGCCCGGCTCCGGGCTTCGGCCCACGCAACCAATTCCTGCGCGAGCTGCCATTCCGATCTCACGGAAAACCATCCCGATGACAACCGCGCCGCCCGGCCGGTGGACTGCCGCCTTTGTCACGAGTCACAATCCGCAAGTTACGGGGCCAGCGTCCACGGGCTGGCTTTCACACAGGGTCAGGCCGGCGTCGCCTCATGTCAGGATTGTCATGATTCGCACGAAGTCGTGCCGCCAATCTCCCCGCTCTCACCATTGCACGCATCCCATCAGGCGGCCACATGTGGAATGTGCCACGAAAAAGAAGCGCGGGATTTCGCCGCCAGCGTTCACGGCAAAGCCCTGGCCGCCGGCATGCGCGATGCGCCCACCTGCACGGACTGTCATTCCGAGCACCGGATTCAATCCCTGGCCAGCGGCGGATCGCGTAAAATCTCCGAACAGGTGTGCAGCCGCTGCCACGCCTCCGAACGCATCAACACCAAATACAAGCTGCCCGCCGATCGCGTGCGCACCTTTTTCGACAGCTACCACGGTCTGGCGTCGCGCTATGGCTCGACACGCGCGGCGAATTGTGGCAGTTGCCACGGGTATCACAAGGTGCTGCCATCCACGGATCCGGAATCCACCATCAATCCGGGTCACCTGGTGCAAACCTGCGGACAATGTCATCCAGGCGCGAATGAGAAATTTGCGTTGAGCAAAATTCATGTGGACCTGGCGGCGACACCGAGCGCGGCGGACATTGGCAGTTCGATCAGCTGGTGGGTGCGAAAAATCTACCTGCTGCTGATCCTCGGCGTCATCGGGGGAATGTTCGCGCACAATTCGCTGTTGTTCATTAAAAAATTTACCGTCCATCTCCGTTCGCGGGTCCGCCCCGTGGTGCGCATGAGTTTGTCCCAGCGCTGGCAGCACGCGCTGCTCGCGTTGAGCTTCGTCGCGCTGGCGGCGACGGGTTTTGGCCTCAAATTCCCGGATTCTTGGCTGGCCCGGTTGCTCGGCTCGAGCGAGCCGTTCCGCCGTTGGTCGCATCGGATCGCCGGGGTCCTGCTGTTGCTCGTGGGCGCTTATCACCTCTACTATCTCGCGACCGCGAAGGAGGGGCGCAAATTGATCCTGGATTTCCTGCCCTCGAAAAAGGACCTGGCCGACGTTGTTGGCACGCTTCGCTGGCTGCTGGGCTTGCGAAAGGAAAAACCGCAGATCGGGCGGTTCGGTTACGCGGAGAAGATGGAATACTGGGCGGTCATCTGGGGCACGATCATCATGGGCGTCACCGGTCTGATGGTCTGGTTCAAAATGGAAGTGACGCAATGGCTGCCCCGCTGGGTGGTGGAGGTGGCGCTGACCATTCATTATTACGAAGCCATCCTCGCCTGTCTGGCCATCCTCGTCTGGCATTTTTATCATGTGTTGTTTGATCCGGATGTCTATCCGGCGAATCTGGCGTGCTGGGACGGCAAGGTTTCCGAACACTGGCAGGCGGAGGAACATCCCCTGGAAGTGTTGTCGTCCAGCACGCCGGAAGGCCCGCCGCCAAAGGACGCACATGCAAATACTTCAACTCATTGATCAATTCCTGCTCCGGGCCTTCCGTTTTCGCACTCGCGGGTTTCTCCGGATGGAAGACGCGCCTGGTGCGGCATTCAGTCAATGGAGATCAGTTCTTGCCGTGGTGGTTGAGAATTCTACGGGATGGCGCGGCGGCCGGGAATAATCTCAACCGCTTGTTTCAGTTTGGCGCTGCCCGGAACATTGAAAGGGTTTCCCGGGTCGAGTCAAAGTGCCGCCCGCACCAACTCCCTGCGCGTCGCCTGCAAACGACGGATGGCCACGGCCGCTGTGCGTTTCATCAATTCGTAGCCGAAAGCGGGCTTTGCGTCGCATTGCTCACGCAGCCAGGTGCCGTAAAAGAAAGTTGCCCGCACGGGTTCGAGCGCCCGGGCCGTGAAATTCCAGATGTGGGGGGGAAACAACCACGACCAGCCCACCACATCGCCGGCAGCAAGGCACTCCACCAATACTGGCGTCCGATTCGGCGCATTCACTTCCACGCCCACCCGGCCATCGAGAATGAGGTAAAACCGATTGGCCATGTCGCCCTCGCGAAAAATGATTTGATCCGTTACGAAACGGGTTGGCATGGCGCACGACGCCAACATCGCCAGATGCTCGGGATCCAAATCATCCAAGAACGGATGATCCCGCCAATGCATCCCCTCCTCCGTCCCCTTGGGCTGCTCCTCCGGATAACCGGGTTTGCGTTGGTTCTCCTGGTTCATCAGCAAATCTCCCGATTCGGTCCCCGCACGACCAGGACGGGGCACGCCACATGCCGGACCACTTTTTCCACCGTATCGCCGAGCGGCGACCGGTTGGTCGCGGAAAATCCACACGCGCCGATGACCAGGAGATCCGCGCCCAAGGCCCTGGCCGCCTCGGTAATCTCAAAAAAGGCGATCCCAACTCGCACGGAAGTTTCGACCACACGGCAGTTCCCGATCATGCGCTCGGCCAGCGTGTTCAAATCCAGCTTCGCCTCCGCCAGCCGGTCTCCATCCGAAGCCTTGACGCTGGCGGGGAGCGCATCGGGCGCTTCCGTCAACAGATTGGGCTCCACCACATGAACCAGGCTGAGTGACGCGCCCAGCCGCGCAGCCAATTCGCCCGCGTATGCCAATGCGCCCTCACTGTCCCCGGAGAACTCCACCGCCACCAGAATCCGCTGTAACGGCGGACGCGATGGGGCCGGCGCATCCGTGAGCGGTTTTTTTGATAACATGGCTCTCATTACCTGTTCATTCTCCCCCCATGCTCCGGCCACTCCAACCGCTCGTCTCCGCTTCCCTTGGCCAACCATCCTCATCTTTTGCCAGTAAGCCGTTTATCACTTGTCCGGCGCGGGCGGGGTCACTACGTTGGCCGCGTGGACCACCAGGACAATAAGAAGTTCGTCGAAGCGCTCTCGCAGTCGCAGATTTATCAGGACTACGAGCGAGCTTTCACCAAAACCACCGGGCTGCCCCTGAGCCTGCGCCCTTTGGAAGACTGGCAGCGCCCACACCAGGGCAAGAAATCCGAGAATCCGTTCTGCGTGCTCATGGCCGGGCAGAATCGCACCTGCGCAGCGTGCCTGGAAGCGCACCAAAGAATTTCGGAACAAATGGGGAGTGGACCTCGCACCATAAGATGCTTTGCCGGCCTCTGTGACACCGGTGTGCCGGTCTCCGTAGGCGAGGAAGTCATCGGATTTCTCCAAACGGGCCAGATCTTCACCCAGAAGCCTACCCGCGCGCAGTTTGCCCGGACCGCCAAACAACTCGCGGAGTGGGGTTGGAAGCACGACCTGCGGCAACTCGAGGAAACGTACTTTCAAACCCGCGTCATCACGCCCAAACAATATGAATCCGTCCTGCGCCTGCTCACCATTTTCGCTCAACACCTCGCACTCGTAAGCAACCAGTTGCTCCTGCACCAGGCCAACGCTGAACCACCCACCATCACCCGGGCCAAACAGTTCATTCAGGACCACCAAACCGACGAGATTTCGCTGAGTGACGTTGCCAAGGCGGTCAACACCAGCACATTTTATTTTTGCAAGATGTTCAAGAAGGCAACCGGCTTGAACTTCACCGATTACCTCGCCCGGGTGCGCGTGGAGAAGGCGCGCAATCTCCTGCTCAATCCCAACCTGCGCATCAGCGAAGTGGCCTTCGCGGCGGGATTCCAATCGCTCAGCCATTTCAACCGGGTGTTTCGCCGCATCGCCGGTGAATCGCCCACCCACTACCGCGGCAAGCTGCCGAAGCCGTGAGGCGGAAAATTTTTTAATCCGTCTGAACGCAATGACCGCAGCGTTGTCGAAGGGGTGGGAAAGTCATCCTGCGCAACTCATGAAAACGAAACGAGTCATCGTCCGCTGGCAAACGGGCCTGCACTTGCGAGCGGCTGCCCGCCTGGTGCAACTGGCCCGAAGCTTCGAGTCCCGCATTCTCGTGCGCGTCGGTTCGCAAATCGCCGATGCCCGCAGCATCCTGAGCATCATGATTCTGGCCGCAACCCTGGGCACGACGCTGGTCATCGAGGCTTCCGGGACCGACGAACACGAGGCGATTCAGGCGGTGGTAGCCTACTTCAACAGCGGACTACCACACGAGTAGTTTCCTTCCCACCTACTCGCCGCCACGAGCAAGGTGATGCAATTCATCGCGAACCCGGCGAAGTTTGTCCGGCCGGCTCTGCCGGCTGTCGCCGGATTTTTTCTAATAGCTCACGCGCCTTGGAATTGTCTGGCTCAAGCCGCAGGGTTTCACTGAACTGCCGGGCAGCTTCACCCGTCTGTCCCGCTCTCGCCAGTGCCACTCCGTAATTGAAATGCGCGTCCGCCGACTCGGGGCGCAGGTGTGCTGCCTCCGCGAAATGTGGCAGGGCTTCGGTCACCATGCCTTGCTTCGCGAGCGCGAGTGCCAGACGCAAATGGGCTTCGCCAAAGTCCGGCTGGACGCGCACCGCTTCGGCATACTGCGCCGCCGCCGCCGGCGCATCCGTGGGCAGCAGGACATTGCCCAGATTGAAGTGGGCTACGGCCAGTTGCGGGTTGATGCGCAGCGCCGCCTGATAATGAGCCATGGCGCCCGCCTTGTCTCCGCGCAGGGCGAGCACGCGGCCCAGATTCACATGCGCCGCCGCGTTGTTGGTATCGAGCTTCAGCGCCTGTTCGTACTGGGCGATGCCTTCATCCAGCTTTTGCTGCTGCACGAGCACATGCCCCAGATTAACGCGCGCCTCCGCGAAATGAGGTTGGGCGCGCACCAGGGTTTCCAACTCGCGCTGCGCCTCGGTGAACCGACCCAGGTTCGCCAGCGCCAGGGCGCGACCATTGCGGGTCTCGGGCAAACTCGGATTTCGATGCATGGCCTCCTCGAAACAGGTCAACGCCTCCGCACTCCGGCCGCTCGCATCCAGCAGATTGCCCAGATGATAATACGCCCGCGAGGCCTGCGGCAGCAGCCGTATCACCTCGCGCCATTGTTCCATTGCCGGTGCTGTCGTGTTGTTGGCTTCGAGTAATCGGGCGAAGTTTTCGTGCAACATCCAGTCGTTGGTCGCGGCCTGGACGGCGGCACGACTCTCGGCGACCACTTGTTGATAGTGCTCCGGAGTCAACCGCGCGTCGAGTTCTTCGATCCGCTCCTGCCACCGGTGATCGCGATCCGCCTGGCCGAACTGGGAACTGAAGGGGGGCCGCTGTAACCGCTTGCGGACCTCCGCATAGACTTCCCGCCGATGCCAGTCCGTCCAACCCAGCCGCCGCGCACACTCGTCGGAGGTGGGAAATTTTGTTCGCGCTGACCGGGTCACGGACGGCGGCAAGGCTTGCAGCACTTCAGCGAACAAGGCGCGGGCCAGCAGATAATTTCCAGCAAAGTTGAAATGGACGTGTTCGTAAAACTCCTCTTCCCCCGGGATGCCATTGGCGCTTTGCTCCGCGATAAGGCGGGCGGCATCCACCAGTTTCGCCTCGCTCGGCTGAGCCGCTGCCTGCGCGCGGATGGCTTCGTTGATTTCGTCGTCCGCCCGAAACCGCAGCGTGTCGTATTCTTTGGCGAGATTGAAATGCGCACGCGCCAGATCATTGCTCTTCAACGCGAGTTCGCAACGGGCCAGTTGAAAGTAAAGCCGCGCAGGGGTGGGTTCCTTGCGCGCGACTGCCGATTGTTGCAGTTCGTTGAACTGCTTGAGAGCGGCGTTGAAATCGCGCGCGCCAGCCAAGGCGACTCCGCGCGCGAAGGCCGTTTCAAACTGCGCGTTTGCCGCTGGGTCGTGAGTGGTGCTGGATTGGGACGCGAACGGCGGCGAGTCCTTGAGGTTCACCGCCACCGTACTGAGAATGACTTTCGCCCCCGCCTTATTTCCGATTGCCACGATGTCCGCGAGGTTCGCCCGAAAGTTCCGGTAAACCCGCGGCAATCGCGGATCACCGCGCGGCACCTGCTGTTTCAGGAACATTTCCATGCCGGCCCAATCCGCCGTGGACCGATCGCCCCAGGAGTTCAACCATTGCACAGCGCGAAACTTTTTGAGCCAGACTACCGCGCGGACGACGGCGAGTGGCGGCGCTTGCCCGCCAAAGACGGTCCCGGCACCGAACGGTCCCACCACCTCGTTGTTGCCCAGATAAACAATCCAGACATCCGCTTGCAACGGCGCGCAGTCCCGGGCGATTTCACGCACGACATGTGAATTGATGGCGGTCATGGCGGCGTTGATGACCTCGAACCGATGACCGGGAAATTTCAGTTCTAACATCGCTTGCAACACGCGGGCGACACCAAAGGCGGGCGCGGGATCCCCCATGGCGGCGGACTCCCCGAGGACGACAATCCGAACCGTGTCGGGTGGCTTGTGCGACGAGATCTGCACCGGCAGCGGAGTGCGGGCCATCGCGGGTGGAAAAAAACGCCAGCCGAATTGTGGATTATCCGTGAGCACCTCCTGTCCGCCAAGCTGCTGCCGAAGGAAAAAGCCGGTTGGATATCCATAACCCACCGCCCGCAGAAATATCTCCAGCAAAGCCAGCAGCAGAATCGGACTGGACAGGGCGAGGAGCCGAAACAACCAAAGCTTGCCGCGCGCCGGTTGGTTCTGCCGACGCTCCGGGACAGGATTTGGTTTGGACTGCGATCGCGGCTTCAATGACTCACAAATTACCAGCCGTCCGGAGGCGCATGAAGTAAAAAGCGGCAACTGGACGTTGTTCCATTGGCCGCTCCAATACGAAACGCGCATTGCTCGATCTCCGGATGAATTGAATCTTGGCGTCGTCGCCCAACCGTGGATACTTCGTTCATGCGCACATTGCTCGAAGCCCTCGCGGCGGAACTGGAACGCCCGCGCCACTTGCCGGCGCAAGTGATCAATTATCTCACCGGGACGTACAGCCTGGATCGCGCCGCCGTCGGAAATTTCCTCGTCCATAAACTGCCGGAACTGGAAGACTACGAAGTTGACCTGGCGCTCTCACCGGTTTTTACACCCACGCTGAACGATCAAGCCGTCTTCGCCGAGCTACTCGGCCAGGAATCCGTCCCCGTGCCGGCTTGGGTGGAGTTGGTTCAACAACTGGTCGGCCGTCCCACCCGCGCACAGTTGATGACGGAGGATGATCAAAAGCACGCCGTGCCTTTGCGCGACGTGTCGGTGGAGCGCTTCGTGCATCGTTTGAGTCTGGACGGCACGATTTCCGGGCCGCTTCTCGCGTTGGTAAGCCAGTCACCACCCACAGATCGCCCGTTGCTCAAGGCCGTCGCCCGGCGCGCCGCCTGGAAGACCGAGCCTCGGCAAAACATTCTGCACCGTTATCTCGCTTCTTCCACCAACAGCGGAAGCTATCGCCTCGACGACGTGGTTGAATTACTGAAGTTGGTGGAAATCTATCAGCCCGCCGATGAAGCCGGCCTGCTCGCGCAGATTCCGCACTGGCTTCAAGTGTTGCGCCAGGAGATCAACGAGTCCGCCGGTGGCAAACCATTCTTCAATGATCGCGTCGAGGGAATGCATGGCGGCGGCCGCGACCAGCGTCGGCCGAACAACTCACGCCTCACCGCCAAAGAAAATGAGCGGGCCTTTCTCGAACGATTGGCGGAAGCGCTGGACGCCTGAGTGGTTTTGCGCCCTGATTGCGCGACCCTTACGACTCTGACGCGGCAGGATTTTCGCTGGCTACTCTGGCCCAGCCAGCGCGAGCCACCAGCACGCCAATCAAAGTCCCGGCGGTGTTTGTGAGGAGATCGCTCATCGAGGAGTCGCGATTGGGCAGCCAGACCTGAATCGTCTCAATGATCAGGCTAATGACGGTGCCACTGGCGACGACGAATAGCGCATCGGTAAAACTTGACCCGGTTTCGCGATACCGACGGTAACAGTAGAAGCCGAACCCAAAGGGCACGAAGCCCAGCAGATTTAACACAAGGTCCTGATAGTTTGGTGCGCCGTTGCTCAGATCGTGCCAGGGCAGAGACAGAAATTCTCGGATCAACGGCCGGAAGGTCTCCGGGATCAAGATGTGGTGATGCTGGCCGGACAGATCTGCCACCACCCGGCCTTTCCCTTCCGAAAACGGATAGAGCGCCACCAGCCCAGGCGTAGTTGCCAACTCCCGGGCGGAGCCTTGCGTCCACAAAGTTTGGTGCGCGGCGATTTCCGAGGCCGTGAGGGTCCGCTGGTAAATCGCCAGACCGAACACTCGGCCAACCCAGGTATTTCGTCCGTCGGCCGAGTTGCCCAGGACGATTTGTCCGGCCAGCGCGTCCGCATCCAAAATGAATTCCGGGAAGTGACTGACCAGCACGCCATCGAGATAAAAATCTGTTCCACTGTCGCTGCCTGTGACCGCGATACATCGCGTCCTGCCGGACACCAACGCTTCGCCCGCTCCAACTTCATGAATCCGGCGTGAGCCTTTGTCTCCTCGCACGGCCGCCCGTAAAATGATTTCCTGCTGCCACTGGCAGAGCACGAACTTTGAGGGCAACCGACCGTCGTTGATCGTGAGGAGATGAAACACATCGGTGGCAGGCTTGTTTCCGGCTTCGACCCACAGCTCGACGGAATAGTTTGCGGGCTGACCGGCGGCAAGGCTTGGCCAGGGCGTGGGAAGCGGCGCGGGATCGTAAGCGATTCCATCGTCTTGAAAATGCAACCCGGCGCGATCTGGCAACCAGCTCACCCGGTTGGCCGGACGAAAAGCGAATGGCCAGAGGCCAGCGACGAAGTAGCCCATCAACAGCAGAACGGTGAGCCAGCCGAATTTCCGCCGATCCAGAATCCTTTTCAAAAGTCCCCGGATCAAAGCTCGCGGAGCACCCGCGCCGCCTTGACCGCATCCGCCTCGGTATCGAGCGCAATGTGGGCGATGAAGGTCTTGCCGATCGTGGCGGAGGAAAACCCGCGCAGATTCAGCCCGTGGCTCGCCAGCGCGCCGGCAACCCGCCCGGCCTGGCCGACTTTATCCGGACCTTCCACCCGCAACGTGTGCAGGCTGGCGGTTTTGGTAAAACCCGCCGCACCCGCCGCACCAACTTGTTTGGCACCCTTGATGGGAGTAACAAACACCACGCCCTTGCCCTTGGGTTCAGCGACTCGTCGGGCAATGACGAGTTCCAGATTAGCGCCACCGGCTGCCAGGGCCTTGAGTTGCGCGGCCAGTGCGCCAGCGCGATCAGGAATCGAAGCCGCCCACGTATCCACTCGTTGTGATTTCATAAGATCCGATCCTTTCTTTGGTCGCCAAAAGTTTTCCGGTCCGTCCCGACCAACCTTCCCGCTTCAAACGCTCCGCCCGATTGGCCGGATGGTTCAGGCCTCAGTTGTCGTAGATGCGCGCGAAGTTTGCAAGCCATCTTCTGCGACAGCCTTCATCCGCGATTGCACTACCCAGGCTCTCGACAGCGGTGATTTTCTGAAACAAATCCATCGCCCGCCGTGTCCTGCTTCAAGTAGGACGGATTGGGACGGATGGTCGCAATCTCTCCGAAGAACGACATGAATATCGGTTCACAGAATCGAAAACTCGGGTAAAATGGCGGTGTCAGCCGGGAACAATGGTTCGCGAACTGACGCAACTTAAACAAGCACACTGCGGAGGATAAAATCATGATCATGGCCGATGTTCTCAAAATTTTTCTAATCATCGTTGGCTTGCTGACGGTCTATGTCAGCTACTGGCTGGTCGCTCAAGCCCTCTTTCCCACCTTGGTGGAGCGGGCACGCCAGCAATATGCCCGGCCGGTCAAGATTACGCTGATCGGTCTGGGCGCGGCCGCGCTGCCGGTCCTCTTTGGGGCGTTCATCTCCAATCTGCCCAATCCGATGTTGAAGCTCACTGGCGTCACCCTCATGCTCGTTCCCGCTCTGCTCGGATTAGTCGGTTCGGCGGGATTGATTGCCCGGATTGGCGCCGGCCTGCCAACGCCGGCCGATGAGCAGCAGCCCTGGCGGCGGGTATTGCGCGGCGGCATCCTGTTTGCCCTGACCTTTCTGCTGCCGTTCGTTGGCTGGTTCGTGTTGCCCATCTGGGCGTTGGTGAGTGGATTCGGTGCGTTTATTATGAGCGTGAAAGAGTCCCGGAACCCGGCGACCGCCGCTCCGCCGCCGATTGGCCTGACGACGGCGCCCGGCGCGATGTAATGAAACTGTCCCGGCGAATTTTTTTGAAAGTGGGTGGCAGCAGCGCCGCCTTGTTGGCGACGGTGGGTTGCAACCAACTCCCCCGCGAACTTCGTGCGCTCTACGAATCACCGAGGAACAGCGGCCCATTCCAACCACCCCTCGCGGACGACATTGATGCGGTGACTCATGTATTGAATCGAGCGGCCTTTGGCCCACGGCCGGGCGACTACGAACGGATTCGCAAACTGGGCGCAAGCCCGGAGCAGGCGGCGGAACTTCACCTCGAACAGCAGTTGCATCCCGAACAAATTGACGACGAAGATGCCGAGTACGCGGTCCGCCGGTTTGAAACCCTCGCCGAACCGCTGGGCGAACTGTTCGAGTACCAGGAAGAGTTGCTGCAACATGAGTTGATGCGCGGAACGCTCACCCGCGCGGTGGAATCGGAACGGCAATTGTACGAAGTGATGGTTCAATTCTGGTCGGATCACTTCAACATTGATCCCTCCAAAGGCGACTGCAAATGGCTCAAGGTGGCGGATGACCGTGACGTGATTCGCCAGCACGCGCTGGGCAAATTCCCGGAAATGTTGCGCGCATCCGCGCTCAGCCCGGCCATGCTCTGGTATCTCGATGGACGGGTCAATCGCCGGGAGAACATGGCGCAAAAGCCAAACGAGAATTACGCGCGGGAGCTGTTGGAGCTGCATACGTTGGGTGTTCACGGCGGCTACACGCAGAAGGATGTCATGGAAGTGGCGCGCTGCCTCACCGGCTGGACGGTGCGCTCCACGGGCGAGAAGCCGTACTTTCAGATCGGCAAGGTGGAATTCAAACTGGCCGAACATGATTGCGGTCGCAAACAAGTGCTGGGGCATGAAATCCCCGCCCTCACCAACGACCTGGATCGCGGACAGCAGGAGCAGTTTGGGCGGATGGAATTGGATCGCGTCCTCGAAATCCTGGTGACTCATCCGGCCACCGCGCACCATCTCAGCACCAAGCTCTGCCAGCGGTTCATTGCCGACGAACCACCCGCCACGGCGGTGGAGGTCGTGACCGCCGCGTTCACGAAAAGCAAGGGCGACATCCGCGACACGTTGCGGGCCTTGTTCGCCACGGATGAATTTCGCCGGCAGCGCGGCAATAAATTCAAACGCCCCTTTCACTACGTGGTCTCGGCCTTGCGCGGGACAGGGGCGCGCACCAATGCCGGCATGGAGATCATTGATTATCTGCAGCGCATGGGGCACGCCCCTTTCAACTACCCCACGCCCGACGGCTACCCGGAACCCGCCGCGCCATGGATGGGCACGTTGCTCTGGCGCTGGAATTTTGCGCTTGCCCTGAGCGAGAATAAAATCAAGGGCACGAACCTGGACTCCGTGTTGCTTCAGAACAATGCCGGCGGCGACATTGGTTTAATGGCGCATCTCCTCGGGCGCAAACCTACGGCGGAAGAAACTCAAGCCTATCACGACTCCGGCGCCGGACTGGCCTTGATCTTGTCCTCGCCCGCTTTCCAAAGGTGCTGACATGGCTGAAGTGCAAACCATCTTGACCGGCAATGGCGACCAGCGACAAGCCTTGGTGGTGGTCTTCCTGCGCGGCGCCGCTGACGGTTTGAACCTCGTCGCTCCGTTGCAGGATGACGGTTATTATCGCGCACGACCGCGGATCGCCATCAGCCGGAAAGCGTGCGTGCCGTTGGATGGCTTTTACGGATTGAATCCGTTGTTGAAGGAACTTGAGCCGGCCTATCACGAGGGCGCATTGGCGATTGTGCATGCCGCGGGATCGGAGGACGCCACCCGCTCGCATTTCGAGGCGCAGGATTTGATGGAGCACGGCGGCGTCACCGGCGGTGGGTGGCTTGGCCGCTACTTGCGCGCGCAGAACGAGTCCGGCAGCGGTCCGCTGGCCGCCGTGGCGTTGGGCAAATCCATTCCCGAATGTTTGCGCGGCTCGCCGGCCGCAACGGTTCTGCAATCGCTCGAGGATTTCTCCTTTGGCAATCACCGCACCCGCCTCACGCAATCACTCGCCCGATTATACGGAGCGCAATCCGACGCGCTCGCGGCCGCGGGGCGCGATACACTGGACGCGATCCAACGCGTGGAGCAACTGCGCAATGCCGCGTACCAGCCGGCGCATGGCGCGGTCTATGGGCGGGATGATTTCTCGCTCGGGCTGTTGCAAATTGCCCGGCTGATCAAAGCGCGTGTGGGTTTGCAGGCGGCTTCGTTGGATTTGGGCGGTTGGGACTCGCACTTCAGCCAGTCGCTCATCATGGATCCACTCATCGTTCGGCTGGCCCGGGGCCTGAGCGCGTTTTATCAAGACCTCGGTTCGGAGATGCAGCACACAACGGTTGTCGTGATGACAGAGTTTGGCCGGCGCGTGGAGGAGAACTCCGCGTTTGGCACTGATCACGGCCGGGGCAGTGTGATGTTCGTCCTGGGTGGCGACATTCACGGCGGTCGCGTCCTGGGCAAATGGCCGGGCTTGAGTCGCGAAGTGCTCGAAGGCCCGGGTGATTTGCCGGTGACCACCAACTACCGCAACGTGCTCGCCCCAATCCTGCAACGGCACGGCATCGGTGACAAACTCAGCCAGGTCTTTCCCGATTTCACCCTGACTCCCCTGCCCTTGTACAGCTAAATCGCCCGGCGGCGGAACTCCCGAATTGCTTCGTCCGCCGATTCCGCTATAACCCCGCGCCAGATGAAGCAATTTCTTCAACCGCTGATTGACTGGTATCTCCATTCGCTGGCCTCGGGCGGCTATCTGCTCGTGGCGTTGCTCATGGCGATCGAGAGTTCCATTGTGCCGTTGCCCAGTGAAGTGATCATTCCGCCCGCGGCACACCTGGCCTGGACCGGCGAAGGGTTGTCATTTCTAGGTTTTCATTTCAAGGGCTGGTCAGCGCAGATCGGCCTGGTCATTGCGGGTGCGATCGGCTCGTGGCTGGGTGCGGCCGTAATGTACTGGGCATCGCGTTGGGCGGGCCGCCCGCTCGCGCTCCGTTACGGGAAGTACGTGTTCATTTCGGCGGAAAAAATTGAAGGCGCGGAACGTTGGGCGGCGCATTATGGCGCGTTTGGAATTTTTGCCTCACGTCTGCTGCCCGTCGTCCGGCACCTCATCGGGATTCCCGCCGGCATCGTGCGGATGAACTTCTGGCGATACTCGGCTTATACTCTGCTCGGGTCGGCCTTGTGGTGTGCGGTGCTGTGCTGGCTCGGCGTGAAGATCGGCGGCGACATCACCAAGGGAGAGATGCACAAAGTCACGTTCTGGCTGCTGGGATTCCTCGCGGTCGTGGGCGGGTTGTATTATTTCTTCGTTCACCGGCAAATGAAAGCGACACGATCGCCCTGACGTGATCGCCGTACGAAGGCTTTCAGGTCGGGGTCGCACAAGCTCGCGGCTTCGATGCGAAGCCGAACTTCACCTGATCGAAGCGGAACCGGAGCCATCTCCTCCACTCGCACATCTTCCCTGCCATGCAAAACAACGGCCTTCACGCCGCTGTTAATGCCGTGGAATCCGCAAAGGCGGAAGCACAGAAATGGCTGCCGATCCGCCAGCTACTTCGCAGCGACGACGTTCCACTGACCGCGCACCAACTTGCGGACTTGGGGTGTGAGCGGAGGCAACCGGTCGGAGTTCAAGAAGCTCATATCGAAGGCCCACTTGCGATTGGGCGCGGTGTAGCTCTTGCCGTAGCTCCAAAAGTTGGTGGCCTGACGGCTCGGAAACATGACCACCATGGAGCCGTTATAGGTGAGGGATTCGCCACTCCAGTCTTCCAAAAACCGCGGAAAGTTTTCCACCCCACCGCTGTAATGTTTGGTGCCGTTCCCGTCTTTTTGCGACTCCACGATCCCGGCGAGGATGGCGGCGTTCACCGTCGTGTTCACGGGCGCTCGTGATCCAATGCTCGTCGAGCTCGTGTAGGCATCGCTCCAATTGTCGGACAACATGGTCACCGCATCGGCAATAAACGCGGCCGGCTTGGTATTGGAGGTATTGGTCTGCCCGGAAGTTGTATCCGTGCCGTTGTTGAGATTGAAATGACCTTTGACGTAGAGCGGAGCGGGTGTGGCGACGGTCAAGCCGTCTTCGGGCAATGCCTTCCCGTTGACCACCCGCACACCGGCCAGCGTCGCGCTGCTCACGGGACGCGTGTCCAGGGCGTAAATCGAATTCACCGAGTGGCTCATCTTGAAATTGGCTTTCCCGTTCACCGCCATGCCATTCGTGTTCGATGTCAACCAGGTGTTGAGTTTGGCAACATCTATCTGCGTCGCCTGCACCTGTTTTTTCTCGCGATAGTCATAGAAGCTGGCGTTGCTGATGAACGAGTAGTTCGTGCCGGCATCAGGTGGCACGTCCTGGAAACCGTTCCACTGGCCCGTGGTAACCTTGATGCCCGTGGGGGTGTTGGAAATGATCAAGTCCGCCTGATTGAAGATGCGCTGACGACCCAGGCTGGAGTCCGGATCTTCGCTGGGCAATGGCGGATCAAGGATCGCTTGAACCGCTGCCGGACTGTTGTTGGTGCCGATGGGCAGAACCATCGCGCTGACCTTCTCCGTTTTCTTGACGTAACTCGGCATCTTCATGCCGTTGGTGGAGGTGGGATCCATCGGATGACGATCGTTATGAATGTTGCCCACGGCGGTGACCACGTCCTTGAAATCCAGTTTGGCTCCCGGCGCCGTGTAGATTTCCCCATTGCTATGAACTTTCCCCCGAACGACCATGTCCGGACCGGGATTGATCTCCATGTCCAACGAATAGAAGATGGCATACTGGAAGATGGGGATACGGGCCATTTGAAACTCCTGGCTCACCGCCGCCGAGAGATCGTAATTCTGACCGATCGGCGTCGCCTGTGAAGTCACACGGTAGGGTGTCACCAAACCGTAGAGGCCCGAAAACTCC
This sequence comes from uncultured Bifidobacterium sp., assembly GCA_964561105.1. Lineage (GTDB taxonomy): Bacteria > Verrucomicrobiota > Verrucomicrobiia > Limisphaerales > JADLHS01 > JADLHS01. Next base: position 57,958 of record CAZLOH010000024.1, read on the forward strand.
GAATTCAAATTCGCCACCACCGACGGCCCCAGATTCTGCAGGCTCGTCTGCCCAGCCGTGCCGGCGTTGTCGCTAAAGGTGAATTGCACGGGCCAACCGGTTTGATCCGGCAACTTGTCCTGGTACGAGATGGCCGGCTTGATGCTCGAGTAGATGAAGTCGCGGTCAATCTCGGCCAGCACCCGTTCCGTGCCCGCCTCGGCGGCGGCTACGGTCGAATTGTAGAGATTGTTGCGCGCCGTCAGGTTGGCCTCGGTCGAAGTCCATGAGACAACGCTGCCGAGCACAATCAGAGTCACGGCGATCAAGAGCATCGTGAGCATCAGCGCGTAACCGCGCGTGAATCGTTGTGAAGTTGGGAATTGGGTACGCATAAAAACTCCGAAGGTTGACGGTTATTCAATCGTGCGCCGGGCAATCCGGGTTTGCAGATGGTAGTAATCGTACATGCCACCCGCCCCGACCGACGCCACGGGAAATTCCCATTGGTAAAATTCCAGGTTCAGCCGGATCACCCGGTTGTTCACATTGTTCGTCTGGACATTGCCCCGAAAATCCTCTGCGGCAAACGCCAGTTGATTGGTGGCGAAATTCGCAATCACCTGGGCCGTCGTGTTGCTACTGGTAATCCGTTTAAGCTGCTCCGCGGACGTGTCCATGTAATAGCGGATGTAATTGGCCGTGTTGGTCGTGGGATAGATTTGCAGCGCGTTGCCCACGTGCGCCACGCCGTCCGCGATGGGTGTGAACGTGGTGTCGTCGCCGTTGCCGACGACCAGGATTTTTCCGGAACGGATTTCATCGCGCACCGCGTTGAGCGCCCGTCGCCCGGTGGCGGTGGCGGAGAGCTTGGTTTCCGAAATCGAAATCAACCGCATCCCGAAGAGTTGCACCGAAACCAACCCCGCGATGACGAGTGAGAACAGCGCCATCACGATCATGATCTCGGGGAGCGTAAAAGCCCGGCGGTCGGCCGGAATGGCAGCGGCGAGTTTCATTGATCGGGAGCGCGCAAGGTGATCACGGTATTGGTGAACGGTCCGCGCTTAATAAACGGCCACACGCAATCAGCGCGAAGCTGGCGCAAGGGAGGATTGGCGGAAACTTCGGTGACTTGGATGAAATTCGTGGCGTAAACGGGTGTTCCGGCGACCGGAACATCCAAGATCTCGACTTGGGTGTAATTGGTGACGCCCAGATCGTCCACTTTGGGCCAGGCTTGCGGATCCCATTTCGCGGCCCGAGCCTGCTCGATGCCTTGCATGGCCACCGAGTGCGCGGCCTGCGAGTAGGCGCTCCATTCCGCGCGGGTTGCCGTCATGATGTAACCCGTCAACACTCCACCCATCACCAGAGCGACAATGGCAAGGCTGATCACAACTTCCGCCAGAGTGAATCCTTGAGTGGCCATCCCTGAACGATGCCTGTACGCGCGGCACATCATATTTGTTGGCTGAACTAACCTCCTAGTAACCGTCACCGAGGCAAGGAAGCAGAGCCGATGCCAGCTCCGCCCCTCATTGCTTAACTGCCCACCAACCGTCGGCTTTGGGAGAATCGCAACTTTGGGCGTGTCCTACGGCACGACAATTGTGACCGCAATCGGGATAGGCCCACTACCAGAGTTACCGAACCAATCGAGCCGGCGGCGCTTTGATGAATGCGGTTTCCCGCAGATAAATCGGCGTCAAACTTCCACCCGGCACCGATTCGCCCCGCGTTTGCGCCAGTCGCCCCAGGTTCGACGCCAGCGGAAACAGCGGACGAACACCAGACAACTCCTGCGTCACATCCGGCCCGACTAATCGTGCGCCCGCTTGTTCCAGTTCCTGCACAGCCTCTCGCGTGGTCAGGTGCGGCGGCAGAATTTCGTGCATCGAATCGGCAGTGATTTCGTAGCCCGCCCGATAAAATTCCCCGCGTTGCGCATCAATGATCACATCGCACCGCCCGACAAGCCCCTCGCCTTGCGCCCGCATGGCCACCGCTGAGGCACTGCTCACGCCAAACAGCTTCACGCCTCGCGCCAGTTGCCAGCCTTGAGCGAGGGCGAGCGCTGCCCGAATGCCGTTGTAGGACCCGGGCCCAAGCCCTACCGCCACGGCCTCGATCTGCTCGCGCTCCACGCCCGCCTGATACAACGCTGCTTCGATCATCGCGTGTGGCTGCATCGCTTTGCCCGGAGCGGTCGAGATGACTTCGCCGCTTGCCAGCGACTGGCCGTCCACCACGGCCACGCTTCGCCACGATGAAGAGAATTCAAGCGCCAGAATCTTCATAGACAATCCGCCGATCCGACTCGGTGAGCACTTCGATGGTCACGCGGCGAACATCCCCCATTTGCCATCGGCCATCCGCCATTCGCTCGGCCCATTCCACCACGGTCACGCCATCGGGCCGCCAATATGCCTCCAAACCCGCGCTGAGAATTTGCGCCGGTGTTTCCAACCGATAGAGGTCAAGGTGAAACAACCGGAGGCGTCCCCCACCGTACTCATTCACCAGCGTGAAGGTGGGCGAATGGACTCGCGCCGCCACGCCCAGTCCGCGCGCGAGACCTTTGACGAGTTGGGTTTTGCCCGCACCCAGATCGCCACTGAGAGCGAACACCTGCCCGTGCCGCGCCGCGCGTCCCCACGCCTCGCCGAGCGATTCGGTCTCCGCCGGACTATGAGAAGTGAACGTAGCCATGAGCACTCACCGGATGCACCCCCGTTTGGTCGCGCAGCTTGAGGCCGCCGCCCGCGACAATTTTGCCAATGCAACTCAGTTTCAGGTTCGGGAAAATCGCTTTCCATGCGTCGAGCAACGGCACGGCATCCTGCGCGGCAATCGTGAAGAGCAATTCAAAATCCTCCCCATCCGTCAGCGCGGCCACGAACGCAGGTTTGGCCGCATCGCCGCGACGGGAAATTCCCTTCGCCGCCCGGCTGATCGGGATCGCGGATTTCAACAACTCCGCCCCCACTCCGCTGGCCTCCAGCAAGTGGCGCAAGTCTCCAGCCAGTCCGTCGCTTACATCCATCATGGCGTGAATCGAGTAATGTCCCGCCAGCCAGCGCGCTTCCGCCAGACGCGGCTCGAAGTCCAGATGCCGGCCCGCCATCGAGCCACCCAGTTCGCCCGTAATAAAAATCGCGTCCCCCACCTTTGCCCCCGAACGTCGCAAAACCCTTTCACGCGGAACAAATCCAAGCACTGCCACTGAAATCAGGATGCGCTCGGGGTTCGTGGTGGTTTCGCCCCCGACAACGGCAACCCCGTGTTGCCGCGCACATCCGTTGAGACCGACATAGATTTGCTCCACGTATTCCAAGTCGAACTTCCTCGGCAGGGCAATCGTAATCAACGCCGCCGTGGGTGTGCCCGCCATCGCCGCCACGTCACTCAGCGTCCGCGCCAGCGCTTTCCGACCGATCTGCTCCGGCTTCGCGCTCTCGTCGAAATGGACGCCTTGAACCACCGCGTCTGTCTTGAACAACAGCAGCCGGTCGGCCAGTCCCACGTCGAGCACGGCGCAGTCATCACCGGCACCAACCACGACCGAGTCATTGGACGGCAATGAGCGCGTGAGACGAGCGATTAGTTCAAATTCATTCATGCGATCCCGCCAAGCGGGCCGGCAGCAGAAAGAACAACGCCAGATTGGTCGCGTTGAACAGGGCGTGTGCAACGATGGGCGCGAGCAAATTGTCCGTCTTCTCGTAGAGCCACACCAGAACCAAGGCCAGCACCAGCAGCGGCAGAAAAATGGCGAGGTTCAGATGAATGCCTGAGAAGGCGACGCTCGATCCCCACAACGCCAGACGCGGAAAGCCCGCCTGTTTGATCACTGGATAGAGGATGCCGCGAAACAGCAGCTCCTCGGCGAATGGGGCCACGATGATCGTGATGGCCACGAACGAGACGAGTCCGAAACCGTGCCCCACATCCCTCAGCGCCACCACCGCCTCCTGCGTCACCGGCCGGATGCCCACGCGTTCCAGGACGATGAGCGAGCCTTGCTGCAAGAGCTGTCCGACGGGCATGAAACAACTGATCGCCAACGCTCCGAGTGCGACGGCCTTGCGCTGGTTGTTGCGCAAGCCAAACGCCTCGTCCCAACTCATCTCATGAACGCGCACAAACCAGGCGACCAAAACTATGCTCGCGCCTTGAAAACAGATTGCGGAGAAAATGATTCGCCGGAGGGGCGACGGCCGCGTGGCACCGGCAGCCCCCTCGGCCAGCGATGCCAGCAAGGTTCCGACAAAGAGACAGAGGAAAACCCCCATCGCCAGGCGCAGCACGGCGTCAAACTTCCAAGGTTTCGGCGACAACACGTCGGCAGATTACCGGGGAGACCCCCGCGATTCGATGCAAATGTGCTTTCACACTCAAACCTGCGACCACTCGCAGCCTCCCAATCTGGAGCGATCAGCCAACCGGCCGGCGCAGACGCACGCAACAGCGGCGTGCGGCTGGTCCAACACCGCGAACCAGCCGTGACTTGGTTTCAATTCGTTGGCGTAACGAGGATAGCGTTTTCCCTTTGCACCGATTCGTCCACGCCTAAACTGCGCGCGTGACGGTGCTTGAAGTCATTCAGAAGAGCGCGGAATTCCTGACAAAAAAAGGGGTGGAATCGCCGCGCCTGCAAGCGGAACTGTTGCTGGCCCATGTCCTCAAGCTGCCGCGCATGCGGCTCTATTTGAATTTTGAACGCGCTCTGTCCGACGCGGAGCAGAATTCGTTGCGCGACCTGGTCAAGCGTCGCGGCCAACGGGAACCGCTCCAGCACCTCACGGGTTCGACTTCGTTCTGCGGTTTGGAAATTATCGTGAACCGCCACGTGCTCGTGCCGCGACCGGAAACGGAATTGTTGGCTGAAGCCGGATGGGAATTTCTCAAGCAAGTCCAGAGCCCGGATGACCGAGGCCAGACCGCCCTTGATTTCGGCACGGGCAGCGGATGCGTGGCGATTGCGCTGGCCGCCAAGTGCCCGACGGTTCGGGTGGTGGCCTTGGATGCGTCGGCCGAGGCGCTGACCGTGGCGAAGCAAAACGCCGAGCGCAACCAGGTGGCGGATCGGATCGAGTTTCAGCATGGCGACGGCTTCAACGATCGGGCAGCCGAAGCACGCTTTGATCTCATCATCAGCAACCCGCCCTACATCCCCAGCGCGGAGATCGAATCACTCCAACCGGAAGTGCGGGATTTCGATCCGCGCACGGCGCTCGATGGCGGGCCGGACGGATTGGATTTTTACCGCCGGTTGGCGACCGGGGCAACGGCGTTCCTGAAACCGGCGGGCCGGGTCATGCTGGAGTTTGGTGACGACCAGGCAGCCGCCGTCAGCCAGATTCTTATCGCGCAAAACTGGACCGTGGAATCCATTCGCGAGGATTACACCAAGCGGCCAAGAATATTGATCGCGCGGCGAGGTTGAAGCAGGCGCACTCGGTCGGTCCGCGTTTGACTCAGCAAAGCTGGTTCAACCGGCTTCCACCCGCAGGAACTCCGCACCGGGTTCACCCAATAATTCCACAGCGGCCAGACAAGCTGGCAGCAGGCAAAATTCTCCCGCTCGCAAAACCGGACCTGAGCTGCTCGACACGGAATCGCTCACGCGGACTTCACCCGAAATCACGCCGATGACTTGCATGATCCCACCGGGCAATTTCGTGCTCCGGTGTTGTTGCATGGTGATTTGTTCGACTCGAAACAGCGGATCGTTGACCAACCGACGCGAGCTGAAGTTCGGACTCTCGATTTTCCTATCGTGAACCAGCGACGGGGCGAAGTCGCCGAAGTCAATGCTCGTCAACGATTGCTCGACGTGCAGTTCGCGCGGCCGGCCATCAAGCCCGGAGCGATTCCAATCGAACACGCGATACGTGGTGTCGGAGTTCTGTTGAATCTCAAAAATGACGAGGCCCGCGCCGATGGCATGAAGCCGGCCGCTCGGCAGGAACATGGCGTCGCCTGCCTTCACCGGCACCCGATGGATACATTCGGCCACGCTCCCCTCGGCGATACGGCGTTGAAACTCCGCCCGGGTCACACCCGGTCGCAGACCGACATAGAGTTCCGCGCCGGGCACAGCCTCCGCGATGAACCACATCTCGGTTTTCGGCTCGCCGTGCAATTCGGCCGCCTGACGAGCCGGAGGATGAACCTGGAGAGACAATCGCTCCTGTGCATCGAGCAATTTGATGAGCAACGGAAACCGTCCCGCCACCAACTTCGCCTCGCCCAGCAAATCGGCCCAATGGTTCTCGACGAGCCAGCGCAGGTCCTTACCTACGAGCGGCCCGTTGTGGATGACGCTCACGTCACCGGGGCGGTCGCTGATTTCCCAGGATTCACCGATGACGGCGTTGGGCGGGAGGTGTTTGCCGAACAGCCGCGCCAGATTGCGTCCGCCCCAGACACGTTCTTTGAAAATGGGCTGAAAGGTGAATGGATAAAGACGCATGTGAAATCCCGCGACGCCCGCGAACCGTTGCTCTGTCGAAGGTCCTGCGGCCGATCAAGCGGCGCTGGTCGTGGCCACATGAGCCGCCCGCTTGGCCTTGCGAACCACGGCTTTGTCCGGCGACGGCAGCGCCGCTTCCAGGAAGTGGCCGTAAGCCCGGAATTTTTCATACCGTCGCTTCAGTCTTTCCGCTCCGGACAGTGCCTGCAATTCTCCGAGTTGTTTCAACAACGCCACCTTCAATGCCTCGGCCGTCGCGACGGGATTGGTATGCGCGCCACCAATCGGCTCGGCGATAATTTCGTCCACGAGCTTGAGTTCAAGCAAATCCTTGGCCGTGATTTTCAGCGCCTCGGCGGCTTTGGCGGACGCCGCGCGGTCCTTCCAAAGAATCGCCGCGCAACCCTCGGGGCTGATGACCGAATAGTAGGCGTTCTCCAGAATCATCACCCGGTCGGCCACGCCGATGCCGAGGGCGCCGCCAGAGCCGCCTTCGCCGATGACCGTGGCAATGATCGGGACTTCCAACAGCGTCATTTCGCGCAAGTTCACAGCGATGGCTTCGGCGATATGGCGTTCCTCCGCGCCGATGCCGGGATACGCGCCCGCCGTGTCAATCAGCGTGATGATGGGCAGTCCAAATTTGTCCGCCAGGCGCATCAAGCGCAGGGCCTTGCGATAGCCTTCCGGGTGCGCCGAGCCGAAATTGCGCAGGATGTTCTCCTTGGTGTCGCGCCCCTTCTGTGTGCCGATGACCACGACCTTTTCTCCGCCCAGCCGGGCAAAACCGCCGACCACCGCGCGATCCTCGGCAAAGAGCCGGTCGCCGTGCAATTCCCGGAAATCCGTGAACGCCGTGTTGAGGTAATCAAGGGTGTAGGGTCGCTTGGGGTGGCGGGCCAGTTGGACGCGCTGCCAGGGGGTGAGGTTGGAATAAATCTGCCGCCGCGTTTCCTCCAGCTTCGCCTGGATTTGCGCGATCTCCTGCTCAAAACTCACATCCAGCGAATGGGCTTCGGGGTGGTTCTTGAGGGCGTCGAGCTTGGTTTGCAGTTCGATGATCGGCTTCTCGAAATCGAGCTGATGTTTCATGCGAGGAGAATGGTAGGGCAGCGCCGGAGGACAGGCAACGGGTATTCCGGTACAAAAATCGAGGGCCGGACTTTCGTCCGACCCTCTTGGTGACGAGGTTTATACGCCTTCACCCCAGGCGCTCAGAAGGGCAGTGCGGCCAACTTGGAGGGGCGCTGTTCGCACCGCACTGCGAGCAAAACCTCTATGCCAACCCTAAACGAACAGCGAAGTCCTCAAATCTCTATGATGATAAGATGTCGCAGGATTTTTTTTGTTCAAAAAAAGTTTCGAGTTGCGGGTAAATTTGACAGCCCGTTTCGATGCTGGAATCCGGGCCGGCCAGCGGAATCGGCAACTCATTCAAACGCAAGGCCCGAACGGGGCGCGGGCGTTTTTTTGAGCTGCAAAAGCCGTTCTTGGCCGTCAGTTCACCGTTGGTTGATTGGCCGGCCGCACGAAGGTGTACCAAGCGCAGACGCCGAGCAGGGCGAGATTGAAAACGCCAAGCAATTGCAACACCTGGATGTAGCTTCCATGCACGAAGGTCAACAGGACGCCGTAGGCTACCGCCAACACCACGATTGGGATCACCACGCGAAATTGTGATTTGCCCAGCAAATTGCTGACGAGCACGTTGGCCAGGCAGAGCGGCACCATCGCTCCTGCATACCAGGGCAGGATTTGCGTGGTTACCGCCACATAACTCGGCTTGGCCATGAATCGCACCACCCACGGCCCCAGCAACCACAATCCAACCACCCCGGCAATGGCCAGCGCCGCCGTGCCTAACAAGGTCAACCCAAAGACATTGCTCTTTTCCGAACGCACCGCGCTGGCCACGATCCGCGGAAACATCACCGCCGTCAGCGGTCCCACGGCCCAGACGAGCGCCCGCGACAAGGTGCCGGCCGCCACGTAACACTGCATGTTCTCCGGCAGGTAGGCCTTCACGAACATCGTGTCCGCCGCCATGAGAAACTGGCACGCGCCAAAACCGATCAGCAGCGGAACGGCTTGGGCCAGCAGCGCTCGCATGTCAAATGCTTCGCCCGGCCCCAGCCAGAGTTTCCGTGACTGCCAGATGGCGAGCAGAAGCGCTAGAGCCAGTCCGGCGAACGCCCCCCACATGATGCCCACCGCATCCCGCTTGACCAGCACCAGCACAATCACCGCTCCCACTCCCAGTCGCCCAATCCCGGAGGTGATCATCGCCCAGCCGTATGTCAGGAAGTCCTGTTCGCCTTGCAGCAAGCCGAGAAACAACGGCAACCAGACCGATCCGAGGATTACCAACTGCGTCACCCATAATGCCGTCGGTCCGGCCAGCCCCCAGCGGGTAACGAGATCAGCCTGCACAAACCACATCACGACGGCGCCCGCGGCCCAGACCAAGGTGGCGCACGCCCATGCGCGCCGGAACAGTCGCGCCAGTTGCCGTTGACGCCCGCACGCCAAGGCGGCCGAAGTTTGCTGCGCCACCACCATTTGCAACGGCACGGCCGGCACGCACATGGTCAACGCCAGCAACGCGCCAAAGATGCCGTATTCCTTTTCGGGGATGACCTTGGAAAAAAAATGGACGCCATACATCATCGCCCCGCTGGCGATGCTGGCGAACATCAGCCAGCCACTTTGACGAAAAAATGAGGCGCGCTGATCGGCGGGTGCGACCGTGGCGGCTGGCGTTGCTTCTGAAAGCATGAGCGTTGGACAATAGCCGAGCGGTTCAGTTCAAGGAAGTGATTTCAGGAACTGGAGCAGCATTTCCCGACCGCGCTCCAATTCGGCCAGCGAAATCCATTCGTCCGCCGTATGCGCCTGGGCAATGTCGCCCGGGCCGAAAACCACGCTGGGAATGTGGCCCTGTGCGAGCACCGCCGCGTCACAAAAGTAATGCAAACCCTCGGGTCGGCGCTGTCCAAGGGAGCGGAGAAACTGGCGCACCAGAGGCAGACGCGCATCCGTTTCCAAAGCGCAACAGGGCTTGAGCTTCACATTGGCAACCCTGGCTTTCAGTTTGCGCGCACGCAGGAACTCGTCAACCTCTCGCCGTGTGGCAGCCTCTGATTCCCCCGGCAAGGTGCGCCGGTCCACGCCAATCACACACCGATCCGGCACGATGTTCGTTTGGGTGCCACCCTGAATCGTTCCGACACTCACCGAGCCGGCGCCGAGCAAAGGATGCCGCCGCTTCTTCAATCGCTCCGCAAAATCAGTTTCGAGCGTCTCCACCACGCGCGCCATCGCCAACACCGCATTGGCGCCGAACCACGGCGTCGCCCCATGTGCCGATTTGCCCCGCGTTTCCACCTCCAACCACACACTGCCCTTGTGGGCCGTCGCCAGGCGCAAGCGCGTCGGCTCGCCCACGATGGCTAGGTCGGCCTTGAACTTGTTCGCCGCCAAAAAACGCGAGCCGCCCTGCCCTTGCTCCTCGTCCACCAACCCGGTGAAAATAATCTCCGTCTCCGCCGGACGCGCACCCGCTCTGGCCAGCGCGCACAACGCCGTGAAATACGCGGCCACCGAGCCTTTGGTGTCACAAGCGCCACGACCAAACATCCGTCCACCCTTCGTTCGGGGCGTGAACTGGTCTTCGCTCGCCACATTCACCGTGTCGAGATGCGGCGCCAGGAGGATGGTGCGACGGACTTTGCCGACGGGCCGGAGCCGGGCGAGCAGGTTCGGGCGGCTCGGCAAAACCTTCTGAAACTCCATGTCCAATCCGGCCCGGGTGCCTGCGGCCGCGAGAAACTCCGCCACGCGCGCCTCACCCGCATGAGGATGGCGCGGCGGCAGGAAAGCTGGATTCACGCTGGGGAGCGCGATGAGTTCAGCGAGAAGTTTTTGCGTGGACGTCATCGGTTCCACTGTTGATCGCCCATGTCTGAATTACCCTGATTGGACGCCACCGCAGCCCGGCGTTCCGTTCAATCCACGTGCGAGAAAATGCGGCGCAGTTTCCCGAGCATAGCCTCGGAATACCGTTCGCCCGGCGTCAACACGCGGCCGTGGATCTGAATCTCGTCCACGGCGGCCAGCGTCATGCAGAAGTCCACGTCGTGCAACGGACGTTCGCGTCGGACGCGCCGAATCCACCGGCGCATGTCAGTGATTTCCTCGATCTCCAGCTCCTGCCCGGCATGGAACGAGACGCCCCAATCGCCACGCACCACAAAGCCATCCTTCTCCTGCCTGCCCTCGAACCATTCGTCGCCCAACAGCACGCACACCGACCGGCCTTTGCTGGCCCCCAATCGGTAGAAAACGATGCGCGCCGCCGATTCACAAAAATGTTCGTAGGCAACCTCCAACGCGTCCGCCGGCACGGGTGCGAACCGGGTTTGATAGCCGATGTGAAAGCCGCCCGGCAAATCCGGCTGCCGCTCAAAACACAGGTTCTCCTCGAAAATCCAGAGCAACTCCGTCGGATGCCCCTTTTCTGTGAGCAACTTCTTCCATTCGGCGAGCAGGACGTTCAGATTGGGTCGGGCAATGGCAACAGCTTCGTTCATGGCAATAGTTTAGGGATTCCGCTTCCGAAACCAATCTACAAATAACGGGATGCCTTCGGCAATCTTTACGCGCGGTTGATAGCCCAGCCGGGTGCGGGCTTTGGACACATCGGCAAACGTGATCGGCACGTCGCCCGGCTGAGGCGGTTGGCGGTCGAGCGTGGCTTTCTTGCCCAACGATTTTTCCAATAACTCAATCAACTCGCTCAACTTGACCGTCTGCGATTCGCCGAGATTGAAAATCTCGAACCCAAATTCGCCCTGTGTGCAGGCCAGCACCCCGTCCACGATGTCGGTGATATACGTGTAGTCTCGCGCCGTGCTGCCATCGCCAAACACCGGGATTGCTTTTCCCGCATTGATCAGTTGCGCAAACTTATGGATGGCGAGATCGGGTCGTTGGCGCGGGCCATATACGGTAAAGAATCGCAACATCACCACGTCCAGGCCGTAGATGTGATGATAAACATGCCCGAGTGCTTCGCAGGCAAGTTTGCTGGCCGCATACGGCGAGATCGGCGAAAAGATGGGGTCGCTCTCGCTGAACGGCACTTTCGCGTTCACGCCATAGACCGACGACGACGAGGCGATGGTAATCTTCTGAACGCCGTTGCGGCGGGCCGCTTCGAGGATGTTGACCGTGCCTTCCACGTTCACTCGCTGATAGAGCGCCGGCTCGGCCAGGCTGGGTCGCACCCCCGCCCGTGCCGCCAGATGGATCACTTGATCAAACCTTACCTGGGCAAACAATTCCTCCACCGCCGCGCGCTCCGTCAAATCGCCGTAAATAAACTCGAACGGCTTGGCGAGCGCCTGGAGGTCGCGAAGGTTGCCACGCTTGATCTGCGGATCGTAGAAATCGTTCAAGTCGTCGAACGCCCAGACCGCATGGCCCGCGCCGAGCAATCGCTCGCACACGTGCGAACCGATAAAGCCTGCCCCGCCTGTCACCAGAAAATTCACCCGCCAAAATTAACCCGTCACCGCCCACCCTGTCGAGAATCGAGGCGGCACGGACTCGGCAGGCTGTTACTTTGACCGCAGTATCGAAGTTGGAGCGCACCAATCATTCACCTCCGACGGCCTCATCCAGAACTCCACCAAACCGTCGCCCTGACGATTTCGGCGGGTGAAGTTTGTGGAATGGTATGGTGAAACGTTCACCCTCCGCCTGACCATTCCCGCCGTAGCCGTCGTAGCCGCCGAGGTAACGAGGCGGACACCGTTGACCAACCGTCACTACCGCCTCCTCACGACGGCGGTTACGATTCCGTGGTTCAAAGCGCAAAACATGTTTGGGGAGGATTCTCACGCTTGCCCAGTCCCTCAGGAGAAGAAGGGAACGGAGATCACGCATTGCAGCCAATCCCCTGTTCCACCAAACATTCCTCGACGAAAAAAATTCCTCGACGAAAAAATCGCCGGCGGCACATTGCTTCTTGAACCGCGCCTTTCGATTCCCATACTTCCGCGCGTATGACAAACCATGATCCGTTGCTCAATCTCGAACTGCCCGGCATCCGAAAACTCAAAAGCGGCAAGGTTCGCGAAATCTTCGACCTTGGCGACGCGTTCCTCTTTGTCGCCAGCGACCGCATCTCCGCGTTCGATTGCGTGATGCCCAACGGCATCCCGCGCAAGGGCGAGGTGCTCACCCAGATTTCGCACTTCTGGTTCGACCAGACCGAGCAGCTCGTGCCGAACCATCGGCTGGTGAAGGCCGGCGAATCGTTCAACGTGCCCGCGCTGGCCGGCGTCCCCGCCGACCTGAAAGCCGCGCTCGCCCAGCGCGCCATGATCGTGAAGAAAGCGCAGCCGCTCGCCGTCGAGTGCATCGTGCGCGGCTACCTCGCAGGGTCGGGCTGGAAGGAATACAAGAAATCGCAGACCGTCTGCGGCAGTCCGCTCCCGGCCGGCCTGCAGGAGTCGTCGGAATTGCCCGAGCCAATCTTTACGCCGTCCACGAAGGCTGAAACCGGCCACGACGAAAACATCTCGTTCGCGGAGGCGCAGAAAATTCTCGGCGACGCCATTGCGAATCAGGCGCGCGATCTGAGCCTGAAGATTTACAAGTTTGCGCGCGACTACGCCCGGCAACGCGGCATCATCATCGCGGACACCAAATTCGAGTTCGGCTTGTTCGAGGGGAAGCTCATTCTGATTGACGAAGTTCTCACGCCGGATTCCTCCCGTTTCTGGCCCGCCGACCAATACGCCCCCGGCAAAGGCCAGCCCAGCTTCGACAAACAATTCGTCCGCGATTACCTCGAAACTTTGACGTGGAATAAAACCCCGCCCGCCCCGGCGCTCCCGCCCGAAGTTGTCGCCAAAACACAGGCTAAGTATCTGGAAGCCTACGAGAAACTCACCGGCAGGAAGTTGTAACGGCTGGGCTTGGAGACATCCTCTGCGGCAGGATGGAAGTGCTCGCGCCGAACTATGCTTGTTGGTGGTGCTTGTCGCGCTGCGACAAGCCCGCCCGCGCAGAGCGGGCGGAAGCGAACCACCCAAGCCGCACGTCTCGCCCCAGTCCGTTGCGCGCCGCTCGACGCGGCACTACGAATCGCAGCGCGAGCCGTCCTACCACACTGCGGCTGCGTATGCCTGTGGCAAGTTCCCCGTTTCGCGATCGAACCACTCGGGCTGGCAGTTTGTGTGGTAGCGCTTGTCGCGCTGCGACAAGCCCGCCCGCGCAGAGCGGGCGGAAGCGAACCACCCAAGACGCACTCCTCACCCAGTCCGCTACGTGCCGCTCTGCACGGCGCGACGGCTCGCAGCGCGAGCCGTCCTACCACACTGCGACGACGTATGTCTGTGGCAAGTTCTCCGTTTCGCGATAGAACCACTCGAGCTGGCAGTTTGTATGGTAGTGCTTGTCGCGCTGCGACAAGCCCGCCCGCGCAGAGCGGGCGGAACTGAATGACCCAGGACGCACGCCTCCACCCAGTCCGCTACGTGCCGCTCTGCACGGCACTACGGCTCGCAGCGCGAGTCGTCCTACCACACGGTTTGCTGCGCGTGACAGGCGACATATCGCGCCGCCAGAATAGTTGCAATCGTGAGTTTGCCCTTACGCACCCTTTTGTGCCCGACCACAATCCACAATTTCCCCCGGGATAGCGAGCAAGGAAGTGGGCGAGTTGAACTGCGGTGTCAGGAATGCCGGGTTCAAGGCTCACCGGGCTTCCGCGTCGAATGTTCCATCAACCAGAAGACGTCCGGGTTGTTGGGGGAAGGGACATTCAAACTGTAGAGCTTGCCGATGGGCGGAGTCGTTCGCGGGTCTTTCCATTTGTGAATTTCCGAATGACCGTCCGCGAACGAGAGCCCGCCCGCCCCGCCGTGGTAACTGCCGGGAAAATCTATCATCACCCATTGCGCCGGCGTGTTGGGCCAGCCATTCATACTGGTACACCATTCGCCGTCATTGATGCTATCGCAGCGCTCGTCCAAGAACACAATCGTCATGGCCGGCCCGGGCCGGGTCACGTCGCTCAGCTTCTTGTATTTGGTGTAGCCGGCGCACCCGGCAAAGTAGTCCGCATCAGAGCTATTAAACCAACTGAGCATGGACATGCTTCGCACACGCGGAAAAACCTGCCCCTTGTTTGGCCCCGCCAGAACGCTGCACGGATATTTGTCATCCGCCGGACACCGCCAGATGCCGGCACTGTTTCCGCAATACTGCCACAGCGGACTTTTTTTAATGGTGATCTCGGGATTCCAATTGTTCTGATTGCCACCATCAACCGTCGAATTGCCACTCCAGGTCATGTCGCCCACCGGCATCCAGTCGCCCGGATTGCGCCACGCGGCCGGCACCCGTTCCGAGTTGTCATCCACATAGAATCTCCACGCCAGCATCAACTGCTTGCCGTTGTTCATGCACGTGATCCCCTGGGCTTTGAGCTTTGCCCGACTCAACGCGGGAAGCAGCATGGCCGCCAGGATGGCAATGATGGCGATGACGACGAGCAGTTCGATCAACGTAAAACCGCCCGCGCGATCCTGACCGCGACCGCCTTGCAGCGACCGGACAAAATCTTTCGCGTCCACCAGAGGAAGGTCGTTGGATCTCACGCGGATGGTGTTGGTGCGACAAGGTCTGCCATAGCCGCCCGAATTAGCAAGCGGTAATTTGGTAAGCGAAAACTTGGAAAACTGGCCGCAAGATTCTCCGTTTGCGGCAGAGCTACTCGCGCTGAAATGTTTTTGGTTGGTAGCGCTTGTCGCGCTGCGACAAGCCCGCCCGCGCAGAGCGGGCGGAAGCGAACCACCCAAGCCGCACGTCTCCACCCGGTTAGTTGTGCGCCACCCGGCCCGGCACTTCGGCTCGCAGCGCGAGCCGTCCTACCCTGCGGCAGGAAGGCCAAACCTCGCCGAAGCGAGTGCCAGAACTGAGATTGCATTGCCCCCGCCGGATGACCGACAATGCCGGCATGAAACCACTCGCAAAATCCATCCCGTCCGGGGCCGGCTTCCACATCAGCCGCCGGCGCTTTCTCCAATCCGCTTCCGCGCTCACGGCACTCGCCGCGCTGCCGGCGCTGGGCGCGGACGCACTTGACCTCGTCAGCGGCAAGCCCAAGCGCGTCGGCTTGATCGGCACGGGTTGGTACGGCAAAAGCGATTTGTGGCGACTCATCCAGGTCGCGCCGGTTGAAGTCGTCGCGCTCTGCGACGTGGATCAACACCAGCTCGCCGGGGCCGTGGAGATTGCCAGCCAGCGGCAGAAGTCGAAGCAGAAGCCGCGCACGTACGGCGATTATCGTCAGATGCTCAAGGAGCAGGAACTCGACATCGTGCTCGTGGGCTCGCCGGATCATTGGCATGCGCTGCACGCGATTGCCGCCATGGAGTCGGGCGCGGACGTTTATTGTCAGAAGCCCATCAGTCGCGACGTGCGCGAAGGCGAGGCCATGCTCGACGCGGCCCGCAAACACAAGCGGGTGGTGCAGATTGGCACGCAGCGCAAAAGCACACCACATTTGATCGAGGCGAAGAAACAAGTCGTCGAGGCCGGCCTGCTGGGCAAAGTGGGGCACGTCGAACTGTGTTGTTACTTCCACATGCGAGCCAATGGCAATCCGCCCGTGCAACCCGTGCCGGAGTTTTTCGATTATGAAATGTGGACCGGCCCCGCGCCGCTCCGCCCCTACGACGGCCTGCCGCACGTGCGCTGGTGGCGGACCTTCACCGAATACGGCAACGGCATCATGGGCGACATGTGCGTCCACATGCTCGACACCGCGCGCTGGATGCTCGGTGTCGGCTGGCCCAGGCGCATCACTTCGGAAGGCGGCATCCTGGTGCAGAAGGGCGGCAAGTCGAACATTTCCGACACGCAGTTAGCCACCTTCGAGTATGACGACTTTGATGTCGTCTGGCAGCATCGCACCTGGGGCACGCCGCCCGATCCGGACTATCCGTGGGCGCTTTTCATCTACGGCGAAAAAGGCACGCTCAAGGCCAGCACCATGCGGGCGGACTTCATCCCGCTCGACCAGAAGGCCAAATCCCTGCACTTCGACTGCGTTTTCGAGCGCGAACAGTATCCGGAAGACGTCACCGAGAAGGAGATTGAACTCAACGCCGCCCCGGCCACACGCCGGCACATGCTGGACTTCCTCGCGGCGATCGCCACGCGCGGCCGTCCGGTGGCGGACATTGAGCAAGGTCACATTTCCACCGCCAGTTGCATCATGGCCAACGTGGCCATGAGCATCAAACGCCCGCTCAACTACGATCCGCAGCAGCGCCTGGTCACGAGCGACGCCGAAGCCACCAAACTATTGCGCCGCCCGTATCGCGCTCCGTGGCAACATCCCGGCGCGGTCTGAGCAAACGCATTGCTCCAAACGCTGACGCTGGGTTGTTCCGGCTCGTCGGTACACTCTCCCCACCGGGAGAGAGTTCGACCTGTACCCGGGAGCGCCGTCGTCTCGACGGCCAGTAACATGGTCGTTTCCGCCCCGCCGGCGAGACGCCGGCGCTCCCGGTAGGGATGCGTTCCACCCGCGTTCCATTCTTCCCACTCAATCCCAAGCCCAAACTCACAAAAGCCGAAATCAATCCGAAATCCGAATCTCCGAAACCCGAAAGAAGCCCGATCTCCGAAATCCGAAACCGTTCACGGCGACGACGGAAATGGTTCGGCCACGCTGCCGGTCAAAGCTCGCCCTTCGGACTTCGGCTTTCGGATTTTTTCGACATTCGGCCATCGGTCTTCGGATTTCTTTCGGATTTCGGGCTTCGTCCTTCGGATTTCACGTCCCCCACGTTCCTCCGGGAACAACCTGCAACTTGAAACCTTCCAACTTGAAACTCTTTCCCCAGTGGCGCGAGCGTCTTCGCGAGCCGCCCCTGGGAGCGCCGTCGTCTCGACGGCGAGTAGCTTGGCCGTCTCCGCCCCAGCGCGGGCGCTGTGAAAGCGGTGGCACGGAAATACTTTCCCCAGTAACGCGGACGTCGCGGCCGCCGCGGCTCAGTTC
The DNA here is from genome assembly GCA_964561105.1 of uncultured Bifidobacterium sp. Taxonomy (GTDB): domain Bacteria; phylum Verrucomicrobiota; class Verrucomicrobiia; order Limisphaerales; family JADLHS01; genus JADLHS01. The sequence goes on from CAZLOH010000024.1 coordinate 75,495, forward strand.
AACGGCAGTGTAGCCCGCAGCCCGCCGCGCCGCCCCCCCAAAAAAGCCACGCTTGCTCGCGGCGACCTGCGGGATACACTGCTAGAAGTTAGGCGACATGCACACGTTGACTCCATCGTT
>CAZLOH010000025.1:0-74829 GCA_964561105.1 uncultured Bifidobacterium sp.
ATGGAAGCAATGAACCAGCCGACCTGCGGGATGCTGCTGAACACGTCGCCCAGCACGACGCGATGCACCAGAAACGCCGGCGCCACCCCAAAGGAAACCAGGTCCGCCAGGGAATCGAACTCCCGCCCAAACGGACTTTCCACGCCGCCCATCCGCGCCACCCGGCCGTCGAACAAATCGAAAATGCACGCGAGCAGGATGAACCCCAGCGACACCTTGATCGGCATCCAGTTGATCACCCCTTCCGGCGACGGCACGAGATCCGCCTCGACAATCTTGGTCAGCGCCACAAAGCCGCAGAACAGGTTTCCCGCCGTCAACAGATTCGGGAGGAAATAAATCTTCAGCTTCGGCTCCGCACTGTCGTCGTTCGCGGACGGAGGCTTGGAATCGGTCGCCATAAATTTCTCTTCAGTTCAGCGTGGCCAGCACCGTTTCGCCGCCGACCATTTTGTCGCCCAGCTTGACCTGGAGGATGGCGGTCAACGGCAGGTACACATCCGCGCGCGAACCGAATTGCACCAGGCTGATGCGTTCGCCGGCGGCGACCCGCTCGCCCGCCGCCGCCCAGACGTTGATGCGCCGCGCAATCAATCCGGCGATCAGCCGCACCCCGAGTTTCTGCTCCGGCGCTTCGGCGGGAACAAAGCCCAGCAGGACATTCTCGTTGAACGTGCCGCAATCGCTGCGGGTGGCGCTGAGAAATTGTCCCGCGCGATGCTTGTGAAAAACCAACTGCCCGCTCAGGGGCGCGTTCTGCACGTGAACATCAAACACGTTCAAGAAAATGGAAACCCGCTTGCATTGGCCGCCCATGAATTCCGGTTCGCTCGTTTCATCCACCACGTCCACGGTTCCGTGAGCCGGGGCGAGCACGAGTTTCTTCCCCTCGGGCACGCGGGCGTCCGGATCGCGGAAAAAATTGAGGGTGAAAATGGCGAACAACACCCACAACACCCCGAGGATGGTCGTCAGGCCAAGGATGAATCCGCCGATCTTGTGCGCGAGAAACCCGACCAGCAACAACACCAGCACCGCTCCCAGCGAAAAACAGATGATCCGCAACCCGGCCGCCCGCGCCTTGCCCGCATGTTTCATGCGGCCAAGGTAAGGACGCCCCGGGAGCGTTCAAAGAACAAAATCCGCGCGCCAGCGACCTGGCGCATCTTGACACGGCGCGGAGCGCGGCTGTGTGCGCAGCACCAGCCGCAGCGGCGCAAAACATGGGCCGCAGTAATTCGCCAAGCGGATTTGAGGTTGGCACGCGCTGCGGCTGGTCGAGGACGACACAGCCGCGCTCCGCGCCCATTCCAGTTCGAGGCAGCGTCAAGCTGCGCTCCCAGCGACCCGCACTCGAATCGCGTAACCGTTTATCGGAGCCATAACATCCGCCCGCCCGCGACCACGAGCACGGCCGCCAGCAGCCGCCGGATCGTCACTGGCGCAAGGTGGTGGCTGCCGAGTTCCGCTCCGATCCATCCCCCCGCCAAAGCCGCCGGCGCCCACCAGACGATTTCGGACGGGATGTTTTTCACGCTCGCCAGGTGTCCCAGCAATCCGCTCGCCGAGTTCACCCAGATGAACGCCACGGAAACACCCGCCGCCTTGCGCGCGTCCGCCCACCCGAGCAACAGCAACAACGGACTGAGAAAAATGCCGCCGCCCACACCGGTCAACCCGGAGAGCAGCCCCAGCCCGGCGCCCAGCCCCAGCGCCGGCAGCAGCGGGACGGGTTTGGCGACAGCGCCGGCGGACGCCGGCCGCTGGAACGCCAGCCACCACGCGGCGAACAGCAGGATGGCCCCGAGCAGGATGCGATACGCCGGGAGCGGCAGGTTCAGCGCGCCGCCGGCAAACGCGCACGGAATGGACAGCAGCGCGAACGGCCAGAAAATGTTTCCCGCGAAATGACCGGCCCGCGCAAAGCGAATCGTGCCCACCGTGGCGACCACCAGACTGAGGGCGAGCGCGGTGGGTTTCATCATCGCGGGCGATAAATTGAACAGCGCCATGGCGGCGAGGAAACCCGAAGCGCCGCCCTGCCCGACCGCCGCGTAAAGCAGGGCGGCCAGAAAGATGAGCAGCGCGAGCAGCAAGGTGTCGGTCATCGGCGGGCCAGGGCAACTGGAGCCATCTTCTCGTTCGGCCGGCTCAAACCGGCGACGGCGGTTGAAGGAGACGGACGAGCAACGGGATGTTGGCCTGCACCTGGCCGTCGAACAGCACGTCCATCGAGTACAGGCCGGCCTGCGCAAACTTCAACTGTTGGATGTTGAGCACGTAGTTGCGAGTGCCGAAGTGCATGTCCACTGGCAGCGTGACTTCCACCGGGATTTCAATGGGCGGCATGATCGAACGTCCGTCCGCGTCCACGAAGTTGAGCTTCAATTGCCGGACGCCCTCGTCGGCGCTCGAGAAAGTGACCCGCAGGGCCACGGCGCATTGCGGATGGGCGGCGGGCAGTTCGCGCGCATAGATGGTGTCGAACGCGCCGAGCAGGTTGAGCTTGCCGTTGTCGTCGGTTGCGGCGTCGCACAGGACGGCCACTTGAATGTTCATGCGAGAGACAGGAAGCCATGAAATCACCGGTTTGGCACGAAAACTTTTCAGGTCGGACCGGCATGAAATCGTTGGCCCGGTCACGGCGAGCTTGTAGATTCAAAACCATTTGATCACCATGAAGACCATCCTCACCACCCTGTGGCTGACTGCGCTCCTGCCCGCGTTCGCGCAAACCTCCAAACCCCTCGTCATTGCGCATCGCGGGGCCAGCGGCTATCTGCCCGAACACACGCTCGCGGCCAAGACGCTCGCGTACGCCCAGGGCACGGATTTTCTGGAGCAGGACGTGGTGCTCACCAAGGACGACGTGCCGGTGGTGATGCACGACAACCAGTTGGAAACGATCTGCGACGTGGCGGCGCGTTTCCCGGAACGCAAGCGGGCGGACGGGCATTATTACACGCTGGATTTTACCCTGGCGGAAATCAAACAGTTGCACGCGCACGAACGCGTCAACCCCAAGACGGGTCAACCGGTGTTTCCCGACCGGTTTCCGCTGGGCTGGTCTTCCTTCCAGATTCCGACCCTGGAGGAGGAGCTGCAGCTCATTCAGGGATTGAACAAGACCCTGGGCCGGGTGGCCGGCATTTACCCGGAAATCAAAGCGCCGGCCTGGCATCGCCGGCAGGGGCACGACATCAGCAAAATTGTGCTGCCCATCCTGCGCCGCTACGGTTACGCCACAAAATCGGACCCGTGCTGGGTTCAATGCTTCGAGGTGGAGGAGGTCAAACGCATCCGCGCGGAATTAGGCTGGCAGGGCAATTTGTTGCTGCTGTTGGGTTCGGGCAATAGACGCCCTGACGGCACCTGGGGCGACCGGTGGTTCACTCCGGCGGGTCTGGCCGAGGTGGCGACGTTTGCCAATGGCATTGGTCCGTCCCTCGGGGCGATTGTTGCCGGCTCGTCGCGCGGCGACCGCCAGATCACGGACCTCGTAGCGAACGCTCACGCGGCGAAATTGGTGGTGCATCCCTACACGTTGCGCGCGGACGATCTGCCCAGGTTCGCAAACTCGATGGACGACGCGCTGACCGTCCTCTTCACGGAAGCGGGCGTTGACGGGCTGTTCACTGATTTTCCCGATACCGCAGTTCAATGGCTCCACACGCACGAGAAGCATTGAGAGGGCGATGGCGGATGAAAGTCGAGCGGTGGCCTGCTGGCGGCTGCGGCCCGCGACACCGGGGAGCGGTGTGGGATGAACGTAAATAATTTCGCCCCCGGCGGAAGGTGTCCGCCGGGGGCGAATAGTTGCGTACGAGCTTTTCTCAGGCTCAGGCGTCCCAGCCGCGACGGTTGTGGCGGCGGACGAACTGGGCGGCGTTTGGCAGGTTCGTGGATTTCATGTTCGGACCGTCCCAATCCATCCGATGACCTTCGCCAACCCGGAGGGCAATGCAGCCCAGCAGGATGATTTCCGTGAGGTAGGCCGCGATGTCGAAGTTCGAGTAGGCGGGTGCGCCACCTTGCATCATGCGGAACCACTCGGCCTTCTGGCGCTGGTCGCCGTTGCTGACACCTTCGTTGCGCGGGATGGTAACGGGCACCGCCTTGCAGGCTTCGTGTTTGTCGCCGGCGATCATTTCATCCTGCCCCTTCATGGCCACGAAGAAGCGAGCGCCATAGTCGTCCGGGGAGAACAGTTTCCCCTTGTCGCCGATAATCAGCGCGCCCGAGGTGGGCAAGGTGCCCATGGTGCTGACGATTTCGCGAGTGGTGTCCACGTCCGGGCGCAACGGTTTGAGCGGGTCTCCGGGATTGCCGTCATACCACCAGAACTTCATCGGCGGCAAGCCTTCGCGTTCGGGAAACTCGAAGCGCAGGCGCGACGTTTTCGGGAAGGTTTCCGGATAAACGCGGGAGTCAATCTCGCACTCCACCACGTTCGGATAGCCCATTTTGCAGGCGCGGAACGGCATGTTGACCGTATGGCAGGCCATGTCGCCAAGCGCGCCGGTACCGAAATCGTACCAGCCGCGCCACTTGAAGGTTTCATAGACATCCTTCTTGAAGGGCCGCACTGCCGCCGGTCCGAGCCAGCAATCCCAGTTGAGATTTTTCGGCACGGGGTCCGATCCCGGCGGACGATCCAGCGCCTGGGGCCAGACCGGCCGATTGGTCCAGACATGCACTTCCAGCGGTTTGCCGATCACGCCGGCCTGGATGACTTCGACCGCGCGGCGCAGACCGTCCTCGGCCGAGCCTTGATTCCCCATCTGGGTGGCGAGTTTTTTCTCCGCCGCCAGCCGGCGCAAGGTGCGTGCTTCGTACACCGTCTGTGTGAGCGGCTTCTGACAGTAAACGTGTTTGCCCAACGTCATGGCGCGAATGGCGGCCTGACCATGGTTATGGTCCGGGGTCGAAATCGTCACGGCGTCAAACGACTTGCCCATCTCGTCGAACAATTTGCGGTAGTCTTGAAACTGTTTGGCCTGGGGAAATTCTTTCGCTTTCTTGTCCAGGGTGTGCTGGTCCACATCGCAGATGGCCACAATGTTGCCGCCGCAGGCCGCCGCCTGGGTGCTGTCGCTGTCCCCTTTGCCACCCACGCCGATGCAGGCGATGTTGATGCGATCGTTAGCCCCCAGAACCCGGCCGATGTAGGGGAAGGTGAACGCGGCCGCTCCCGCTGCCAGTGAAGTGCGACGCATAAACTGGCGACGCGACAATAAACCGCTTTCGCGGTCGAAAGATTGATTTTGTGTTTGCATGAATTGAGTTAACGCCCGCCGGGGTTTCTTTTCAACATGAAAATTTGAGGAGCGAAACCAGGATCCGCATTTTCGCGATGATCGGCCGGCCGCTGATGTTTGTTTCCCGGCGAGCTTTCACTGCTTGCGTGCCAATCGGTTCACCTCTATGTAGGGCGCATGGAAACCAATCCGGGCCAGGCACCGCATTTGTTTGCTCCGCTGACGATCAAAGCAGTCACCCTGCGCAATCGGATCGGCGTGTCGCCCATGTGCCAGTATTCCTCGACGGACGGCGTGGCCAACGACTGGCATCTCGTGCATCTCGGGGCGCGCGCCGTGGGGGGCGCAGGTTTGGTTATCGCCGAGGCCACGGCGGTTTCGCCGGAAGGCCGAATCTCACCCGGGGACGCGGGCCTCTGGGCGGACCAGCACGTTGAGCCTGTCGCGCGCATCAACCGTTTCGTCAAACAACACGGAGCCGTGCCGGGCATGCAGCTCGCGCACGCCGGGCGCAAGGCTTCGGCTTCGCGGCCTTGGGAAGGCGATGCGCACCTGGCGGACGACCAAGGCGGTTGGCCAACCCTGGCGCCCAGCGCTCTGAGCTTTGGAGCCAAGCTCCCCAAGGTGCCGCGCGCCATGACCGAGGCCGATATCCGGCGCGTGCAGGCCGAGTTCGTGGCGGCGACCCGGCGCTCCCTGGCGGCGGAGGTCGAGTGGCTGGAATTGCATTTCGCGCATGGTTACTTGGCGCATGAGTTTTTGTCGCCACTCGCCAATCAGCGCACGGACACTTACGGCGGGAGTCTGGACAATCGCCTCCGGTTCGCGTTGGAGACGACGCGCGCGGTGCGCGCCGTGTGGCCGGAGCGGTTGCCGCTGGCGGTGCGGTTGTCCTGCACGGATTGGGCGCCGGGCGGGTGGGACATCGAGCAAAGCATCGAACTGTCGCGCCGACTCAAGACGGAGGGTGTGGACCTGATTGATTGTAGTTCCGGCGCGGTCGTTCCGGGAGAGAAGATTCCCGTCGCGCCTGGATTTCAAGTGCCCTTCGCCGAGCGTATTCGTCGCGAAGCGGGCATTGCGACGGCGGCCGTGGGTTGCATCACCGAACCCCGGCAAGCGGACGACATCGTCCGCAGCGGACAGGCGGACCTGGTGCTGCTCGCGCGGGCGTTTCTGCGCGACCCGTATTGGCCGGCTCATGCGGCAAAGAGCCTCGGACAAAAAATTTCGCATCCGCCGGTGCAGTATGGCCGCGCGTGGTGAACGTCGGTTTGAAAACCCAATTTTCGAGCGCAACGAGCCGTCGCCAATCTGACAGGTCAACCGAATGTTAGCCCCCCGTTCAACCAGCCCGAAAAACTGATATGAATGTCAACCAAAGCGCCCTTCGCCGTGCGTGGGCAAGAAGCATTTTGCTGCTCATAGTTTTGGCGACCTTGGACGCGACCAGCCGTGTCCGGGCGGAGGACTCGATATACTACCGCGATCTCTTTCCCGACACCTGGGTGGCGCAGGATGCCATCGGTCGGAACATGCCGACTTATTCCGTGGTGGGACCGGTCAAACGCGACCAGCGGCGCGTAGTGGGTATTTTCTACATCACCTGGCACAGCGATTCGCAACACAACCTCAAGCATCCGTATGCCGCGGATGTCAGCCGGGTGCTGGCCAGCGATCCATCAGCGCGGCTGGATGCCAAACATCCGCTGTGGACCGAAGGTTCCTATCATTGGGGCGAGCCCGAACTTGGCTACTTTTTGAGCAAGGACGAATACGTCATCCGCAAAGACATGTCCATGCTCGCCGATGCCGGGGTGGATGTCCTGGTGATGGATGTCACCAACGCGGTCCGCTATTGGGACGAGTGGGCGGTGGTCTTTGCGGTGATGGAAAAGATGCGCGCCGAAGGCAACCGCGTTCCGCAATTCTGCTTCTGGGCGTTCAACGGCCCGGTGATCACGGTGGTGCAGGATTTGTACGACAAGATTTACCAGGCGGGCAAATACCCGGACCTCTGGTTTCGCTGGGACGGCAAACCGTTGTTGCTCTACAACGGCAACCCGCGCGTGGACGCCAACGGCAAAGGCGTGCCCAATCCGAATCCCCATTACGACGCCGATGCCAAAACCAACCCCAACAATCCGCATCACGGCGATCCGGATTACACCGAGGAGTTCTACCAGGATTACACCAAGGAGGTGAAACAGTTCTTCACGCTGCGCACGATGTGGTGGGGCTATTGGGAATGGGCCGGCCAGCGGTTTGTCGGCACCGAAGACAACTGGAGCTTCGGCCTGGACCTGGGCGACAAACACGTCGCCGCGCTGAGTCCGAATCAGTTGGTCTCGAAACACCACGGCCAGAAGGAGGAATTTCCCGTGACGCCCGCGCAACATCCGTCGAGCTTGGTGGGCAAATCCTGGACTCGGGCGAATGGCGAACCGGCTTTGAACCAATTCGACCTTCCGGAACCGACCTACGTGCCCTGGCTGGGCCGGAAGGTTGATCATCCCGAGGGCTACGGCATCTACTTCCAGCAGCGTTGGGATGAAGCGCTCCAGGGCGACCCGCAGTTTCTTTACATCAATGACTGGAACGAATGGACCGCCGGCAAGTACCCGCCGACGGGCCGGCCCACCACCAAGTTCATGCGGCGGGACAGCACCTACTTTTTCGTGGACCAGTATAATGCCGAATTCAATCGCTGCCTCCAGCCAATGAAGGGCGGCTACACCGACAACTACTACATGCAGATGGCGGAGAATATCCGCCGCTACAAAGGCGTCCGCCCCATCCCGGAATTGATCGGCCGACACCGGATCAAGATTGATGGAGAGTTTTCTGACTGGACCGGAGTCGAGGTCGAGTATCGCGACACCGTCGGCGACACCTTCCACCGCGACTACAACGGCTACGGCGGTCTGCATTACCGAAATGACTCGGGGCGGAACGATCTGATCACCAGCAAGGTCGCCGTGGACGGCAGACAGATTTTTTTCTACGCGGAAACCCGGGAGCCGCTCACGCCGCACACCGGCACCAACTGGATGCTGCTGTTGCTTGACGCCGATCAGAACCCCAACACCGGCTGGTATGGTTACGACTACGTCATCAACCAGCGAATCGTGGACGAAAAGACAACGACTCTCCAACGTTATGCGACAAATGCTGCCGGTGGTTCGTGGATCGAAGTCGGCCGGCTGAAGTATCGGTATGCGGGCAAAGCGCTGGAGATTGCCGTCCCACGCAAACTCCTGAAATTGAAAGGCGACGCTTTCACCTTTGATTTCCATTGGTGCGACAATCCTGCTGAACTGAAAGATCCCATCTCGCTTTGCGTCAACGGAGACAGTGCCCCCAACCGGCGTTTCAATTACCGGTGTATTTGGAAGCAGAGCGGGCCTTGAGCGACGGCAACCTCCTCACCAATCATAGGTGTTGGCGGCGCAGAGTTGTCCGGACGAGATCGGACTGGCAGCGGACGACGGTTTCAACTTTACGCCTTCCGACCCGCCAGACATTTTGGAGTTAAATGAAGCGCACCCCCAGGTCCTCACGGACAATTCCACTTTTGCAATCCACCATGTTGCGATCTTGCTCCGTCGTCGCCCTGCTCTTCACCGGCTGGTTTCCATCGCTTCCCGCGCAGAATGCGGCGGTGCCGCCGCCCGGTCGCGATACCAACGCGGAAATGCGGCGTCTGTGGAAGCCAGTAGCGGACACCGTTTATTGGCAGGAGGTCGGCACAAAAATCCCCACCGAACAACCGGTCACCGCGGTCGCCGTGTACCAGGATTCAGTTTACTTCGTCGTTGGCGGCACGCTGAGGCGCTTGCAGGATGCGGTGTTAAAACCCGTGCCCGGCGCCCCGGCGGACGTGACCCGGATGCGAGCCCTCGGAGGCGCGCTCTGGGCGGCGGCCAAGACGGGGACTTACCGTTTCGCTGGCAACTCGTGGGAGCGGGTTGACGAACGGACCTTCAATGATTTCTGCGTCCACTTGGGTCAGGTTTATGGCGCCACCCGGGATGATCTTTTCCGATTCGAGGGCGGGAAGTTTGTCAATGTGCGGCCGGCCGACGGTTACTTGTCCACGGACACGACGGTATTGATGGAGGACTTCAGTCAGTTGCTGGCGGATCCGGTGACGATCGGGCCGATCGAGCGGATCGCCTCGTACAGCGGCACCCTTTATCTGCTCGGCCCTGGTCGGCTGGCGTTGCTGGGCGGCAAGACTTTTTTCCCGGACCCGGTGGACTGGGGCGCCCTGCCGTCGCCCGTCACGCGTGATCTGCTTGCGCTCGGCAGCCGGCTGTTGGTCGCGACGGATCGTGGAGTGGCAGTTTTGCGCGGCATGGCGCTGACCACGCTGCGGGGCGCCGACGGTCTGCCTTATGAAGACACGACCTGTCTCGCGGAGGGTTTCGACGGCGACCTTTGGATTGGCACTTCGCGCGGCGCGATCCGCCAGACCGGCGCCGAGTTCCATTATTTCGGAGCGCAACACTGGTTGCCCGGTGATTATGTGCGCGACATCGTCGTGGACCAGCGGACGGTTTACCTTGCCACGGACAACGGCGTGGGAATCATCCGCTACGAACCGTACACGCTGGCAAAGAAGGCGGCCTATTTCGAACGCGAGCTGGATGAATGGGGCTTCAAGCGGCTGGGCTTTATCCACAAACTTTACTGGGCCGGCGACCAGACGGGTTGGCTGCGGGAGATCAGCGACAACGACGGAGGGAACACCGCGCATTATCTCGCGGCCATGACTTTCAAATACGCCGCCACCGGCGACGAATCCGCGCGTCAGGCGGCGGTCGAGGCGTTCAAGGCCATGATCTGGCTGGGCGCGATCACCGAGAATCACGGCTACATCGCCCGCGCCATCTGGTCGGTGAAGGGCGACCAGGGCGAACGGGCGACGCGGGGCTCAGGCGGATTGCCGGCCAAGTGGTATCCCACCAAGGACGGGTTGTGGCTTTGGAAAGGCGACACTTCCAGCGATGAAGTAAATGGGCACTACTTTTCCGTCTGCCTCTTCCACGATCTGGCGGCGAAAGGGCCGGAAAAGGAACGCGCCGCCCGGCACATTGCGGACCTCACTTCCCACATCATTGACAATGGCTGGTTGCTGCGAGATCCGGACGGCAAGCCGACGCGATGGGGACGATGGGATCCGGGATACTTGCAGCAACCGTACGGATACGATTCGCGCGGTTTGAACGGCATGGAGGCCCTGAGTTATGTGACGGCGGCATACGCGCTGACCGGCGAGCCGAAGTTCCAGGCCGGCCTCGACCAACTTGGGAATTGGCGTTATCCCACTTACGTCGTGCGGCAAAAGATGACGTTCCCGCCGGATACCATCGCAACGTGGGACGATGAACTGGCGTTTTGGTGCTACTACACCGTGCTCACCTACACCCGGTCGCCGGAACTGCGGTCCATTTACCTGCGCAGTCTGGAGCGGAGTTGGGAGGTGCTGCGCATGCAACAACTGCCGTTCTTCAACTTCACCTACGGCGCGCTCACCGGGAACGACTGCGAAGCGCCCCAAGGCGTGCAACACCTGCGGGAATGGTCGTTGGATTTGATCAACCACAATTACCGAAACTCGCACCGCAGCGACCTGATGCCGCAACGCGGTTATGTGCCGTACGGCGGCGGCACACGCGCGATCTCACCCCGCGAATCGGAAGCCAAATGGGGCAGCCGCAGTGCCCTCCAATATGACGGCGGCGAGAACAGCCACGCGGTTACCCCGCCCATCGGCTGGTTGGAAGATTATTGGATGGGCAGATACTACGGCTTCATCGAAGCCCCCAAGACGACCGACCCGGAAGCAACCACCCTGCGCGCCCGACCCACGAAACCGCACGGCGCCGCGCCGTACGCCGGACCTGCCCGGCCCAAAGAATCGTGGGAAAAATGAACGATGCTGCTACTCCCGATCTGGTTGAAATGTCGTCTTTGACCTCGGAAAATCCGCTCGCTTTTGATTATTCGCGTCGCGATGATTAAATCCAGCCCAGCATCACGCTTACGAAAAACAAATCCATCATCATTGCCAGTGGGCTTTTGCTCGGATGTCTCTCCGCACGAGCTGCGCTGTCCATCGAAAACGAAACGCTTGCCGTGCGCTTTGACGACAGGGCGAAAACTTTCTCCGTCACTGAGAAAGCGTCGGCCAAGGTGTTTCTAGCGGAGGGCCGATTGGAAGACGTCGCGGCCGCCGCGCGGGTGGAGCGGGCGAAGGATTCCATTTTTGGGAACGGCCGTCGCATTGTCGTGCAGCGAGTGGACGGTGGAGCTGACTCGCTCGAACTGTACGAGCACCTGCCATTTGTTCTGGTGCGCGGCACACGACGCAACCGCAGCCCGGAGTTCCTGGACGTGCGCCAGTCAATGCCGGCCACGTTCAACCTCCACCTGGACAAACCGGCATCCGAACTCACAACCGTCGGCACCGGCGGTCTGCTGGCGCCGGACAAAAATCCCGGCAGCTACCTGTTTCTGACCTGTGCCGACCCGGCCACCCGGCGGGGTGTGGTGGCCGGCTGGCTCACCGAGGATCGCGGCAGCGGGGTGCTGTTTTCCGGGGTGACAAACGATCAGGTGCAGGTCCAGGCCCGGATTGACTATGGGCGTTTGCGGATTCCCGCCGGGAAATCAGCGTCCTTGGAAACGCTGGCGATCGGCATTTTTGACGACGCACGCCTTGGCGCCGAGCGCTATGCCGACGCCATCAAACAACAATACGCCATCCGGCTGCGCCCGCCGTCCGCCGTCTATTGTTCCTGGTATGCGGAAAAGCACGGTCAGGCCGGTGACGAAAAATCCACGGTGGAACTGGCGACATTCGCGGCCCGGCAACTCCAGCCTTTTGGTTTCGGCGTCGTGCAAATTGATGACGAGTGGCAGGATGGCAAACATTACAACGGCCCGCGTCGAGGTTTCGACCGCGTGCGGCCGGAGGGTCCGTATGCTCATGGCATCGCGCCGGTGGCGGCCCGCGTCAACCAACTGGGTCTGACGTTCGGTTTGTGGTGGTTGCCTTTCGGCCGAAATTATCAAGACCCCGAATACCGGGATCGCGGGGACTGGTTTGTGAAAGGACTCGACGGCCGGCCCTACGATACGGACTGGGGCGGCACCTGCCTGGACCTGACGGTTCCCGCCGTTCAGGCGCAGCTTGCGCACCTCGCGCGACTTTACCGTTCCTGGGGCGTGAAGTATTACAAGATGGACGGCCTCTACACCGGTGCGGCGTGCAGTCAGATTTATGTCAACGACGGTTACAAAGAGGATCACTTCGGCAACACCCTACCGTTTCACGACTCGCTCGTGAGCCCCATTGAAGCCTATCGCAACGGTCTGAAACTCCTGCGCAAAAATGCCGGGCCGGACGTGTTCTTCTCCGGCTGCTGCGTCGCGCAGAACATGCGCGAGCTGTGCGCCATCGGCCTGGTGGATTCGATGCGGATCGGGCCGGATTACAACGCCGATGGCAACGGCACGAAGACCGGCCCCATCCGCGGCTCGCGGTTGTATTTTCTGAATGGCCGCGTCTGGTGGAATGATCCCGACCCCTGCATCGTGCGCGCTTCCGGCGCTGCCATGGGCTGCCAGCCAGTGACGCTGGCGCAAGCACGCCTGGGAGCTTCGTGGGTCGCGCTCACCGGACAATTCTTCCTGATCAGTGACTGGCTTCCCGATTTGCCGGCCGAGCGGCTGGAGGTTCTGAAACGCACGATGGCGCACCACAATGCCACCGCGCGGCCCGTGGATTATTTCGACCATTATCTACCAACCACGTGGCTCGTCACTGCCACCAACGACGCCGTGCATCGCGCGGTCATCGGCGTGTTCAATCAGGAAACCAACGAGCTGGACCTGGATTACTCGTGCGCCAAGCTCGGCCTGGATCCGGCGCAAAATTATTACGCCTTCGACTTCTGGGCCAACACGCCCGTGCCGTCATTCCGAGGTCGTTTCACGAGTCAGGTGCCCCCCACCGCTTGCCGCATCCTCGCCGTGCGCGGCGCGGCGGGGCATCCGGTGCTCGTCAGCACTTCGCGGCATGTCACCCAAGGCATCGTGGATGTGACTGGCGAAAAATGGAACGCCGCCCGGCACACGCTCTCGGGCGTGAGTCAGGTCGTTGGCGACGACGCGTATGAACTGCGCGTGGCCGGTCTGGACGATGGCGGCAAAAAGTGGCGGCTTGCTTCCGCCACCGTGTCGCAAAAAGACCGGGCGTCTGGAGCGACCATCACGCCCCGGCCTCCGATTGCCGGTGAGGCGGGCTGGTGTCGCGTAACCATTGGCGCGAAGACAAGTCGCGCCGTCCACTGGCAACTGGAGTTCGCGGCTGAATGAGCTGAAATGCTTCCGTAGGCCGGCAGCGTGGAGGTCATTCGCCGCCGCTCAGTGTCGCAAACTCCGTTGCATCGTTCCGGCTTCGTGTCAGAAACGATGCAGCTTCCGCTGCCAATTTAGCGTCAAAGCTGTAAAGCCAGGACTGCGGCTTTTGTTTTCCCATCAGTCGAACCGAAAAATAAAAAAGGTCTGGCTGTCGAAACAGCCAGACCTTGAGGTTTAACTCGCGGCCGGTTTCGGCCGCACGGCATTTATTGGTGCAGGCGATAGAACGCCTGGCCGGCCGTTGGGGTTATTGTCATTGGATTGGAGGCATTCGGCACATCTGTCCACGGGCCGGAAAGACTCGGCGCCGACGACAATGTTCCGCCACCCGTCCAGGAGATGGTAATCTGTCCCGACGTTTCACGGCTGATGCTTACTTTTCCAGGAGGGGTTTGAGCCAGCGATGGAACGCTGTAAACGCCGAAATTATCAATGGCCCAGTACCAACTCGACGTGCCGGCTTGAATAAACCGGAAGGTTACGCTCCCCTTGTTGTCCGCCAAGGGCACCCGATACAACTCGATGCGATTGGATTCCTTCGTGTCATCATTGTAGCGAGCTTCGATGTAAGGTGCGAGGGCTGGGGTGATCGGAGCCTTGAGAAAGAACCCGTAATAGCCACCAACCAATTGCTGGGTGACCGGGTCCGTGTATTGGGCGACATCGCCGTAGCTGGTGGTCAACGTCTTCATCACGTCAATGTTGCCCAAACCATCGCGGTAAATGTCCGAGGTCTGGTCGCCGTCAAGCCAGTAGAAGACTGGGTTGTAGTTGACCCCATCCACCGAGTATTCGAGGCCGTTAATATTGTCCTGATTCTGTCGGTAACCGCTATTGAAGGCAATTACGATCCCGGATTTGCCGGTGAGATCGAACGGTTTTGTGTACAGGTATTGAATCTGGCCAGGCGGTCCGTTCTGGCGGGAATCAGTCTCTGCCCGGACATAATGACCTGATAAGAGCGGATTGGCGCTGTCATCGAGCGCGACCCCGTTAAGAATCTGCGGCAACAAAAACCCGCCGCCGAAGTCTTTGGTGATCCCGAAAGACACATCTACCACCACCCAGCCCAGGTAGAAATCCGAAGACAGATCATTCGGGTCATTACCAGGAGTTTGATGACCGGTAAAGTTTACCTGCGTCCAGCCTGCGGGCACGGTGGGATCCGGACCTGCGGCCGTGGATTCAAAGTCCTCGAAATAAACGCGCTCTGAGACTGGCAGGAGGTAGTTACGCAGCAGATGGAAATTCCACGAATTGGTGTGGCGAAGTCCTCCGACGCCCGCGTCCGTCCACGCGATGGATGACGTGTGAACCGTTCGGGGGAGCTGCAGGCCAGGCGGATTATAGGTGAGCTTGGTCAACCCACCCGCCGCAGTGGCATTGGTTGCAACCACGACCCCGTCCACGGTCCAGACAACGGTCGCCGCGTTCACTTGGTTCGTGGAGCCGTCGCTCAACACTACGCTGGCGTTGGTGAAACCAATATCGGTGGAGCTCCCAAACGGCGAAACAAAGGAGGACGGCCCGGCATACTTGACATAAGTGCCGAATCCCGCCGTTCGCTTCCAGTAGGCTTTCACCGCGTTTGGCTTGGAGGCGTCATTTACCAGCGTCCGTTGGCCGGCCGCGTCAATCGTGTAGAATTCCAAGTTCGGATTGTCGGCATCCAACATGTGGAACCATACCAACCTAACCGGGTAGAGGCCCGCGGTTGTAACGGCCAAGCCAAACTGGGTTTCATGGGCGCCCTCGGCCCGGTAATCAAAAAGTCCCACCCCCAGCCCGAAAGCGTCTTTCGGGTTGGCGCCAACGGTGAGCCGGAAGCCATCGCCACAGTTAACGGCAAAGTTATAGTAGCCAGGTTGGAGATCCAAATACGCAACGATGTCGCCCGCCATGTTGCCGCCGAACCCCGACCAGGTGACCCCCGGAAACTCATCATCCGTGTAACCGTTGTTGGCCGTCGAGAAGTTGCCCTGTTCCACGGTCAAGTCGTAGGTAAAATTGATGTTGGTCACCACGTAACTGCCATCCGGCTGCGGTCCCGGAGTGGTGTTGCTCGTATAAGGTTGCCCCGTGGTGGGATCAATCAGCACGCCGGCCAGTTGCGCTTCGGCATGGGCAATGTTTTCCCCCAGAATGCCGGAAACAGCGGAATCAATTTGACTCGACCGGGCCGCAAAACCGCGCTGCGCGGTATCCACCGCCGAGGCCGGAAGCGCGAGGCTCGGAGGCAAGGTGGTGAAGGTCGGCACGATGAAGCTGAATTGAGCCGTCAGGTTATGAGCGGGTGCAGCGTTGTCGGCAAACTGCGCGGTGACTACATTGCTGCTCCCCGAGGTTAGCAGCGCCGGGGCGGTGTAAGTAATCGTGGTTATCGAACCGTTTTTTGTGGTGGTAACCGGGACGGTGGTGCCATTCAGCTGTACCTGCAAGGTGTTGGCCACCAGCGTTGAGATGTCATCCTGGATCAGGAAACTGAACCCGGCTGGACTGGAATTGAACCCGTTGGCATACGGAGGCGCAACGGTTGCCGCGGCGTAGGTCTTCAACGCGCCGGGCGTTGCCAGGTCGTTTAGCAAAACATAGTTGGTGCTTGTGCTGTTGGTGACGACGCTGAACCAGGAGACATTCCCGCCACCACCCCCTTGAAACTGAAGGAGGCGGAACGGGTAAATTCCCGGTTGCGCCACCTCGATGGAGAAAAGGGTGTCACCGGATCCGCGGTCGCCGTCATATACTCCCATGCGAATGGCACTCGAGGTATCCTTGGGATTGAGCGCGGAGGCGGTTACCCCGAATCCATCATCACTGTTCACCCCGAGCAGATAGGTTCCCGCCGCCGGGAACTCGATGTACGTAATGATGGCTTCGGAAAAGTTTACGGTGGTAAAGGTGGAGCCGGGAATGCCCGGATAGGCGTCCGCCGGAGGAAACGTGTCCACCACTCCTCCTGCATTGATGTTCCAGTTGACCACATTGGTGACCGTGTAATAACCACTGGCGTCGGCGCCAGTCAGGTCAGCGATGTTGGGGCCGTAGAGACCGGCTTGTTGGCCTTCGTTCCAGGCAATCGTGCCCGCCCGGCGATCAGTAGCGGGGTCGGTCTGATAAGGCCGCGTTCGGAAGCCAGGGCCGCTGGTGATGACCGTGCCCGCCGGCATGGCATAACTGGCCGGGAGCGGTGTAGCTGAGAGGTTCGGACTGGACTGAAGCAGGGTCAGCAGCGTGGCTAGTGCCGCGCCGGACCACGGTGTTATTGGGGTATTTAATAGTTTCATACGGATTTTGTTTGGAGTTTTACTGGGGGTAGGTACACGGGAACGATTGAGGGAAATTACAGTTTATGGCTTTGCGCTTTATATCCTTTCCGCCTCGTTCGGGCCGAGTGCCCAATGCAGGTTTGCAGAATTCGGTTCATCCGATCCACAAACAGCAATGCGTCTGGCCCGGGGAAGGATTTGCATGGCCCTAGAAACAATTTTCGGTGGCAAAAGTCAATCTTTATTTGGCCATTAACCTGGATTTCCACGGCGAATCCATCGAGGAGCGACACCCCCGCATCATCAGAAATCCAAATTCTCCAACCGATAAAGTTCCACATTATCGAACCAACAGGCATCGGTGTCGGTTTGCTGGGCGTGGACATTCAGCAGGACGACGAGCTGGCCAACACCTGGCGGCACGGTCACCAGGCCGAAAGTCTTTTTCCACTCGCCGCTCCCAGGCGCAAAAGTGAAGGTCCGGTCGTCAGCTTCACGTGCCCATTTCCCGTCGCCGGTTTGCCAGCGAATGGTCACCGCTGCCGCCGATGAGCCTTCTTCGAGACAATTGGCCTGCACCACGAACGTATCGCCGGGGGCAGCCGGAATCTTTTGAATGAAACAGCCCTGCGAAACTTTGGTCGCGCGCGCCGAACCGCCGCCGACCTTTTCATCCCACGAAAATTTCCCGGTCGCTTGCTTTTCGTCCTGCCACGCGGACCAGTTGGTTGGCAGCGTGGAATCGGGCGCGGGCGGCGCGCGGAAATCCGCATTCACCAGGAGATTGGTGACGCTGCCGCGCGCTTTGAGCACGGCGATCTCCTCGCGGGCCGCCGTGTCCGCGTCACGCGCCCACGCAATCGCGCGCGTGATTCCGGGCAGGGCTTGTTCCCAGGCGCGACCCCGGCCGGCGGTTTGCTTCAACTGTTCCTCGCGCCACGGCTTTTCCCGCGCGAGTCCGCTCCACCAACGGCATTGCTCGCCATAGATCCAGACGTATTCGTCCGCCGCATCCCGCGCCGCGCCCAAATTTCGCGACAAGTGTTTCAAACGCGAACCATCCAGCGGTCCGCGATAATATCGGTTGCCCACCGGGTTGATGAACATGTCCAGATAGAAACCGAAACCCGCCTGTACCTGGGCGCGGTACTTCGCGCGGTTCTCCGGCGCGACCAGCCGGAGCGCCGGGCCGTTCCACGCCCGCATATCCAGTGCGGCCCGCTGATAGGCTTCGACGCTGTCCAGGTAATATCCGTTCTCGCAACCGTCCACGATCACCAGGCCCGGCGTGGCCGCGTCGAGCATTCCGTTCAAAAAGGCGGGCAACAATCCGTAGTGTTCCTGCGCGAGAATCGCCTCCGGATTATCCGCCCGGCCGGCGCGCGACACCACGCTGTTCAGGAAGAACGTTAACAGCACCGCGTCGGGCATTTCCGCCGTGACGCCCTGAACGAACTGCGCGCCGCGGGTTCGCGCCCGGGCTGCGGTTTCTGAAAACGTCATCCCTTTCGTCGGATCGAACTTCCATTGATTTTCCCCGTACGGTTCGAAATCCAGGGCGAGACCCTTGGCGCCGCTGGCACGCGCGAGCCACGCGCAAATCCGGGCTTTGTTTTCCAGTGCGCGCCAGCCTTCGTCATCGTTCCAGTCAATCAACTGCGGCGTCGCGTTAAAGAGGATGAAATTGTCGGTGAACTTCGCGAACTGGCAGGCCTTCAGGTCGTTCAAGGCAGACTCGAACCATTCCTTTTTCCACGGCTCGCGATTCCAACCGCTCTGCGTGCTGACCACTTTGCCCGCATCTGATTTCGCCTCAACCCGGAAGATCACGCCCGAGAATGGTCCTTCCGCTTCCATCTCACGAAAGTGTTCCCGCAGGAAAACCGTGTCTGGGATGTCCCAGCCGACTTCGATGAATTTCTTGTCCGCCGCCGTTGCGGTAACGATTCCCGCGGCGACAACCAGGCCCAGCGATCCCAGCGTTGGAAAAAAACGGCAAGTGATTTTTCGGTGATGAGAAACGCGTTGTTGGTTGGTTTTCATTTTCAAGCTCAGGTTTCCAGTTTCACTCTTCGGGCTTTCGTTTCCGCTAAACTTGTACTGTCTGGAGCTGGCCGGCGCAACCGTCCTGGCTGCCAAAATCCTTCGTGTCGGTGCGGATGCCTACCGCGTCGAGCCGCCGGAGCTGGTGATGATCCGCCTCGGAAGCCGGCAGCCATTCCGACAGGAGCGCGACCAGCCGGCCCGGGTCAACGCGGAAGCAGCGGGAGATTTTGGTTTATGGCGCAACAATGCGCCTTCACGCCGCATCCTTCCCTCTGCGATAGCAATCTTCCTGGCACAGAACGGACGAAAATCTGAGGCCGGAAAAGTTTTGCGCGGCCGTTACTCCTTGGCTAGCGTTCGAGCGGGAATTGCTTCGTCGAATTGACGGAGCATTTCCCAGGAACAACGCTTGTCTATGAAGTTTTTGCCACGTTGCGACGTGCTGAATTTGCCGTGGCCCCGGTTGCGCACATGCGTAGCGCTCGCCGTTTTGCTGGGCGGTTGCTCGCGCTCGCCGGAAGCGCGTCCGGCACCGGAAGACCGCCCGCCCACCGCAGCCGCCGTTACCCCGGAGTGGGGGAATCTCGAGCGCGTGAAGATTACCATCGAGCGGCCGCTCGCAATGATTTCGGCCACCCCGCAACGCTATCCACCACCACACGATTGGTTTTTTGGCGGGATGAATACCGCCGCCGTCCAATCGCTCCTCGCCGAAGCCGGGGTCACGGGACCGGTCGCGGACCCGGCGCACTGGCTCAGCACGCCAACGGGGATCCGCGTGCCCGTGGACAGCGAGTTTATTTTTGGACTTTCAAACCGGGCGCGTCAGCAGTTGTATCCCGTGCTGGCCCAATTCCCCGAGAACGGAGACCAAAACGATTTCGCCGCCTTCCCGTCTCCGGAACTGGATGAGTGGTTCGAGGACACGAAGCTTTCGGCGCAAACCATCGGTTGGGTCACGAACCGGTTTTACCGGCAGGGCGGGCTGGTTTGTTTCGCCGATCTCGGCGTGATTTTGAGCCGGATTGATTCCCCCATCGAACGCATCCGCCTGGTCAAGACCCTGTCGCGCGAGACAACCATGCTGCTCAAACTGCGCGTGAACGAACAAACGGACGTGGACGCCCTGGTGCAGTATTGGGGCTGGCCCGGTCGCAGCAAGAACTTCGAGCCGCTGCTCGATTCACTCACGCGGATCCCCGGTGGCAGCGCGATTGACGTGGTGCATCTGCTGCCGCCGTTTGCGCGGCAGCGGCTCTACACCTATCCCCGCGCCCAGACCAACTCGACGGATAAAGTGCAGGACTGTTACTGGACGGCGTTCAATTTTTTTTCCGACCCGCCCGTGTTCCGTTACGGCAGCACGGCGGAAATCAAAGCTGCCGTGGAACAGGATTATCAACGCGTGCGGGACAAGCCGCGGATGGGCGACTTGGTGCTGCTGGTGAACGAACAAGGCATGTTGATCCACGCGGCCAATTACATCGCCGACGATGTGGTCTTCACGAAGAACGGCGAGGCCTACCTTCGCCCCTGGCTGTT
This sequence comes from uncultured Bifidobacterium sp., assembly GCA_964561105.1. Classification (GTDB taxonomy): domain Bacteria; phylum Verrucomicrobiota; class Verrucomicrobiia; order Limisphaerales; family JADLHS01; genus JADLHS01. The sequence continues at coordinate 20,543 of CAZLOH010000025.1, forward strand.
GATGGACATGGAAGACCTGCTCGCCATCTACACGACCACCACCAAACCGCGCGTGGTTTTGTATCGCCGGAAAGACTTCGATTAGCCATCAGCTTGCCGCCATGGTCTGCCGTGCGTCCGCCGAGCCGGAATCGAACTCGCCACAAATCCCTTCTGGCCCGCCGAACTTGCGTGCAGGCGAATACCGCGAATGGGCAAAGCCGTGCCGCGTGTTTGGCGCGGCTAGTTGAGCGAAGCGTGGCGCGAGGCGTGGGTCGGCTGATTGATTGCTACCGCTTGATTTCCGCGTGCAGCCAGGCGCGGGCGAAGGTCCATTGGCGTTTGGCGGTGGCGAGGGAGATACCCAGAATCTCGGCGCTCTCCTCCAACGTCAGGCCGACAAAGTATCGGAGCTTCACCAGCTCGGCCTTTGGCTGGTCCTGCGCGGTGAGTCGGGCGAGCGCTTCGTCCAGCGCCAAGAGTTCTTCGGCCGGCGGTGGCGCGGCGAGATCCAGGCCCTCCAGGTCCGTCCGCTGCTGGTCGCCGCCGTGGCGCACGGCACGTTTGCGGCGCGCGTTCTCAATGAGAATCCGGCGCATCGCCTCGGCCGCCGCGCCGAAGAAGTGGGCGCGACTGCTGAATTGTCCGGGGGTCTCCTGACCGACGAGTCGCAGCCAGGCTTCATGCACCAGCGCGGTCGGTTGTAATGTCTGGCCCGGTCGCTCCCGGGCCATTTTGGCCGCGGCGAGCCGGCGCAATTCTTCGTAAACCAAGGGGAGCAATTCCTCCGCTGCCCGGGGATCGCCCTGATTGGCGGCATCGAGAATGCGCGTGAAGTCGCTCACCCGGTCAGCGTAACGCGACGCCTTCGGGCGACAACTGGAAAAGCTTGGTCATCGTAATTCCGGCCTGTCCCAATCCAGACCCAGCGTCCGCAATCGCGACCGGACGCCGGGCAGATCCCAGACGTGAATCGCGGAGGCCGAGGGCGACAGCACGATCAATCTTGTGCCGGCGTGCGAAAACATGATCGTGTCGGATCGGTCTCCGAATGGGTCCTCCAGTTGCGCCACCGTCCGGCCGGTCGCGGTTTCCCGCAGTTGGATGACGGCGGGGGCCAGCTCCATCGCCATGAGTTTGCCCTCGGCGGAAAACGCCACGGTGCCGGGCAACAGGCCGATGTCCCGGCCCAGTTGACGACTGACCGCGAGCGTCGTCGTGTTCAGGAATTGGAACTCGCCTCCCTGCGCCGCAATCAGCTCGCGACTATCCGGCGTGAATCCCACCTTGGTCTGCGCGCCCACGACCCAATCCTTGACGAGCCGGCCGCTGGCCGCGTCCCAAAGCCGGCACCGATCCGAACGCCATCCGCTGGTGGCCAGCCATTTTCCATCCGGGCTTAACGCAATGAAGTCGGCCGCCGGATGGTCCATCGCAAAGCTGCGCGCCGATTGGTTGGTCAGGTCCAACACGATGGCGCGACCTGCGGTTTCACTGACCACGGCCAGGGTGCGGACGGTTTGATCCACAGCCATGCGCGTGGGCGTGAACGGCAAGCTCGTTCGCTGCGGCGGATCGAACCGCGGCCCGGCGGAGTTGGTGTCGGCGAGCTTCAACGTCCAACGCTGCACGCCGTTGTCTGCGGCACAGGTCCAGATCGTCCGACCGTCGGGCGTAAAGAAGACTGACTCCGTCGGCCCGGACGGAAGCAGGGCAACCTGCCGGCGTTCCGCGAGATTCCACAGTCGCACGCCATCGTTCATGGCGACCGCCAGGAAGCGATCATCCGGACTGAGGGCGCAGGCGTTATAGGCTTTGCGACCTTCCCGCGAATTGTCCGGCAAGGTCGAGTAGTCCGGCGGCGGGACGAACTCGAGCAATTGCGCCGTGTTCGCGTTGGGCCAGAAAAATCCCAGCCAGCGACCGTCGTGGCTGAATTGCAATTCCGCCACCAACGGAATGTGCATGGCCTGCCGCCCGGTGGTTGGCTCCCACAAATCCAGCACCCCGTCCCACGTCCAGGAGGCCAGCCAGTCACCCGAGGGATGAAAGGTCAGATAGTCAACCTCCGGCGCATGACCGGTGAGCAGCATCACGCGCCGTTGGGTGGACACATCCCAGATCTGGATGCCGGACGCAGCGCCACCGATCGCCAGATGCCGGCCATCCGGATGCCAACTGACGATGGTGTTGAAACTGTCCCCGATCTCCAGACGTGCAATTTCCCGTCCGCTGCTTGCCTCATGGACCGAGGCCCACGGCCCTTGCTTGTAACCAATCGCCACCCAGTCGTTGGTGGGATGAAATTGCAACAGATGCAGGCGACCCGCGGCTTCCCAACGACTCGATTCGCGTCCGGTCTGGAGATCGTAACAGTAAACCGTGGTGACACCGGCGAGTGCCACGTGTCGCCGATCCGCGCTGAACGTCGGCGAACTCGCGCCCAGGACGGCACCCTGAATGACCGATTGCCCGCTCTCCAATGACCACACCCGGGGCGGCTGGTCGTCGCCCGCCTTCGCCAGGAACCGGCCACCGGGGCTGAACGCCATTCGCGTGTAACATCCGGCACACGCCGACTCGGTCTCGAACCGGTGAATCTCCTGATTGTCGGCAATGCTCCGAACCGTGACGATGCCCTGCCGGTCCAGCAGCGCGTAGCGTTGTCCCAACGCGTCGCACGTCAACACAACACAGTTGGTGCGCGCCATCGGCCAGCTCGGCCCGCGCCGCAAGTCCGGCAGAGCGAAGGCAGCGATGGCTTCGTCCCGGAGCGTGGCATCCAGGCGCAGGCGCGCCGCCTCGGTGACGGCGGCCAGGCTCTCCAGTCGCTGGCCCATCTGCCGGCTGTAGCGCCGCGCGCGTGCCTGGTTTTTCAAGGAAGTGAACAGTTCCTCCCTGGCCCGTTGTTCGTTCGTTCGCGCCGCCTCCAGGGCCGCCGCCTTTTCCTGCAACGCGATGGTCTTTTGATTCCGTTCCCGGATCGTGCGCGCGTTGCTGACCAGGAGCGAGATGAGGGCGATCAACAACGTCGTGCCCACGGCGAGGGTGACCGCGAAGGCGAGCCGGTTTCGTTGCGCGAGTTTTTGCAAGCGATAGCTGGCGGTGGGCGGGCGGGCGTTGACCGGTTCGTGCTGCAAATAGCGGCGCACGTCCATCGCCAGCCCGTTGGCGGTGGCGTAGCGGCGGGAGCGATCCTTCTCCAGGCATTTCATCACGATCCAGTCCAGATCGCCGCGCAGGAGCGGAATCAATTCCTGCAGCCGGCGCGGAGACGCGGCGGCGTCCGCTGATTTTCCTCCCGGACGCTTCCCGGCGACGGCGGCCAGTTCCTGCGTCAACCGCGTGCTCGGTTTCATCGGTTCGACTTCCCGAATCGTCCGGCGCATTTCGTCGAGGCCCGCCTGCACGAGCGCTTGCGCGTCGAACGGCGTCGTGCCCGTCAGCAGTTCATAAAGCAAAACGCCCAGGCTGTAGATGTCGGAGCGCGTATCCACGTCCAGCCCGCTGAAGTTGGCCTGCTCCGGGCTCATGTAGGCCGGTGTGCCGAGGAATTGCTCGAACGCCGTGAACATGGTCTTGTCCGTGAGCCGTTGATCCGTCGTGGCCTTGGCAATGCCGAAATCAATCACCTTGGGCACGGGCACGCCGTCATGGTCCGCGACGAGAATGTTCGATGGCTTGAGGTCGCGATGAATGATGCCCTTTTGATGCGCGTGCTGGACGGCCTGGCAAACCTGGGCGAACAACGCGAGGCGTTGTCCGGTGGTGAATTGATGCTGCTCGCAAAAGTCCGTGATCTTGATGCCGCGCACCAACTCCATCACGAAGAAAGGCCGGCCGGTTTCCGTCGCGCCGGCGTCGAGCACCTTCGCAATGTTAGGATGCTCCATGAGCGCGAGCGCCTGCCGTTCCGCCTCGAAACGGGCGACCACCCGCCGCGTGTCCATGCCCAGCTTGATGACCTTGAGCGCGACCCGGCGGCGCACGGGCGTTTCCTGCTCCGCCATCCAGACCACGCCGCAGCCGCCCTCGCCGATTTGTTGCAGCAATTTGTAGGGGCCGATTCGGTCGCCGGGATTTTCCGCCGGCGGACTTGGGCGCAACCGCGGAGTTGACTGGACGGCCTCGTGGGCGCGATCCAGCACTCCATCCGTCTGCTCGTGACCGGCCAGTAACGCCTCGATCCGCGCGCGCAGCGCCGGGTCGTCCGCGCAGACCCGGCTCAGGTAATCTCCCCGCTGCTCGCGTGGAAGTTCCAGCGCAGCTTCGAACAGCGACTCTTCGCGTTGGCGCGATCGGATCATGGATGGCGTCGGCAGGCTACCTAACCGGCAACCGCGCGCCGAACAAATTCACGCCGCCGGTCGGGGAAGGGCGCATCTTGCCATTTCCTACGAACTGGAACGGGCCGCGGCTGGGTCGTCCTCGACCAGCCGCAGCGCGTGCCACCTCAATCCGCTTTGGCGAATCCCTGCGCCCCATGTCTTCGTGTTGCCGCGGCTGGTTTTCAACACAGCCGCGCTCCGGGACAGTGTCAAGATGCGCCCATCGGCGGAGCACTTCCAACGGAATCGCTAAGGTTTGAACAGCCGATAGAACTTTGCCGGGATCGTTGCGGGAACGGTCACCGGATTCGTCGCGCTGCTGGGGGCATTGGTCCAGTTCGCGGCCGCCAGACTCGGGCTTTCCTGCAGGACGAACCCCGGTGTGTCCGGCGTCCAAGAGATCGTCACCTGGCCAGGGCCTGCCGGCGTGATCGTGAGGCGTGGCGCGCCGGGAGTTTGCACCGCCGAGGGCAATGCCCAGAATCCGCCGATGATGGAGTACTGGCCATTGGTCAGCACCGGACCGGCGTCCGGCTGGCCGATGGTGCCGCTCACGGAATAAACGCCGCCGGTGCTCGTGCCGCCACCGCCGTCAATCGTGTGCCAGTTAATGGAATAATCCTGGGCGCGGACGGTCAGGGTCAACAGCCCGGCCGCGACCAGTAGTAAGGAGAGGTTTGCGTTCATGGTCCGGGAAGGTTGGGTCAAGTTCAGTTGCCGATGGTGGCGGGCCGGTCGGGAAAAGCGCGGAGCGTGATCGGCTTCACAATGGTTTGCGCGGGATAATTCGGCGGCAGCGCGCCGCCAACACCGCCGTTGAGTACGATTGTTCCGCCGTCGGGCGTGGCGGTCAGCGCGCTGGCTAGCGAAGCATGAGGCCGGTCGTAGGTGCCATCCGGTGTCCAGGGCGTGCTGTTCGCGCCGGCGAAACTGGTAGCGCTTTTCAACACGTTGAGAAACGACGCTGGCAGTTGCAGCATCCCGAAACCGAACGATTGATCCCATCCGACCGGGCCGATGTCCTGCGCCATGCGATAGAGCAAGTCTCTCGTGCCGACGGCAAAGATATTGCCGACATTCATGCTGCGCACCATCGCGGCGGCGCCCGCCACATGCGGCGATGCCATCGAAGTGCCGCTCATGTTGGTGTAAGTACCGCCACCCGGGGACGGCAAGGCGTAATTGGTGGTGACGGTGCTGAAAATCGTTGTGCCCGGCGCCCCGAGATCAATGCGGCTGCCAAAATTGCTCGAAGGCGACAAGGTGTCGTCCTGCTGTACGTTGCTGACGATGATGGGCCAGCCGTGCTCGGCCCAGCCCGCCGAAGCGCTATTGGCGATGTTCGTGCCATTATTGCCGGCGGCACAGACCACGATGACGCCGTTGTTCTGCGCATTGTCGAGCGCGCTACGCATGTCGGCACTCAACGGCGCCAGCTGGCCGAAACTGCAATTGATTACCGCGGCACCGTTGGCAATCGCGTCGTTGATGGCAACGGTGGCTGAACCGATCAGATACACGTTCGAAGATGCGTTCCAAACCGCGCATCCCATCGCCATGATACTGACATTGGCCACCCCAGCGATGCCGAGGAAGTTGTCGCGAACTGCGGCGACGATGCCGGCGACGTGCGTGCCGTGATCAATCGAGCTGCCGCCGCGCGCGTCGCGCATCGCATCGCCGCTGTTGGTATTATCGCCAAAGCCTCGGTTGTAAACGATACGCGGGAAAAGGTCCGGATGCGTCAGATCAACGCCGGAGTCAATGATCGCCACGGGAAGCGTCGCCGTCGGCTGGGCCACATCCCAGGCATTCGTGCAAAAGATCCGCATTGGCCCCCATTGGTTTGCCCAGAAGGTGTCGTCTGGAACGTGCGTCACCGGGTGCAGCAGGTTCAGGCTGGCCCACTCCACGTCGGGATGCTGGCGCAATTCTACCACCACGGTCGCAGCGTCGGCGCCGGGGGCGAGCAATGCGGTCAGCGAACGAGCAATCGCTGGCACGTCGTTGCCGGTGTGGTGTAATGCCGCTGGAAGGGCGAGGCCGTTCAGCCAGTTTGCAGCGCTGGTGTGATTGCCGACAACCCGCACGATCGCCGGATGCAGCGCCAGCAAGGACGATTTGTCCACACGCTTCCGGGCGGTACCTATCGGCGACAGCGCGCGCGCCGCTTCGGCCTTGAGACAAAATTCAACCTCGTCCTTGATGTAAAACTGGCCGGAAGGCAACTGGCCCAGTTCCCGATCCGCCGCAGACGCGGTGGCCACTGTCAGCATTGCAAAGAGCAGGACTCTTTTCATGGCAATCCTCCGCACTGGTTATTGGAGTGTCACCAACACGAGCACCAAACCCCGGCCTTCGGACAGGCCGCTCATGGCTTTACCGAGGATCGCGCCTTGTGCGCGGTCATGGTCAGTAACCTTCATCGCGTGGCCCACCGTTCCGGAGGTGGTGAGCAAATCACCGGGACGGATGGGGCCCATCGAAGCGTCGGCTTGAACATACACGCGCCCGCTCAACGCCACATTCTCACCCTGGTCCAGCAGCCCCGCCTGCTGTAACGCAATGCCGGTATTCACGCCGTTCGCGCCGCTGACGATTCCGGCGACCCGCCGGTCGTAAGCCTGGGCGCTGAGTTTCAATCGTCCCGGATGCTCGTCGTCAATCACCACCACCGAGCCTTTCTCGATTTCCGGTTCTTTCATCGGAAACGGTTCCGCGAGATCGCAACCGCCGGTGATGGTGATGACGCAGGTGCGGATGGCGCCGATGACATCAAGTTTGGCGGCGGGCGCATCGGTGCCGATGCCGACATTGCCGTCGGTGGTGACAGCGACGCCGCTGAACGAAGATGGCGGTCCGGCCCCGGGACCGGCCACGAGTTTGACGCTGGAACCGTCGAAACGGAGATCGGCGCGATTAGGACTGCCGCCGTAGCCTTTGATGGTGATGCCGCTCTCGCCATTGGGATTGCCGACCGTGGTGCTGCCGTAACCACCCGTGCCGCCGTTCGGCGTCATGACGATGTTGCCGCTGGTTTCCACCGACAAGCAAGGCAGCCCGTCGTTCACAAAGAAATTCAATCCATGCGCGCTGCGCGTTCCCAACCACGCGCCGTAAGCCGAATCCAAATAGGTGCTCAACCGGACGGTACCATCGGTGTGCTCGAGGCCATAAGCACTCAAGGCGCCCGTGGTCTGAACGGTCAGTTTGGCGGCGGGCGTCGTGGTGCCGATGCCGACTCTTCCGCCCGTCGTCACCGTCATGGACGCACCACCGTCGTTGACAAAGAAATTCAGCGGGTCCGCGCTGCGGGTGCCCAACCAGCCGCCGGTGGCGCTGAGATAGGTGCTGAGTCGCCGCGTGCCGTCCGTTTGTTCAATGCCGTAGCCGATGGCGGAGACGGTGAGTTTCGATCCGGGCGTGCTGGTACCAATCCCGACGTTGCCCAGGTTGTAGTAAGCGTTGTTGTTGATCTGCGACCAGATGCTGCTGCCGCCGCCGTTCGCGGACTCAATCGTCAGCGTGTTGCCGCTCGGGGTGATGGTCACGTTCGCCCCGGCGGCGAGCGTGACGTCATCCTTCAAGGAATTGAGGCTCGTCACCACCGCGCCGGGCGTTGCGCTGGCGGCGCTGCCGGCATGGATGGCATAGGGCGTGGGCGTGAGCGCCTGCCGCGGCGTCAACAGGGTAAAGTCCCCGTTGCCACCGGTCGCCACCCCGATTTCCAGCCAGCGCGCGCCGCCGTCGAACACCCCGACCCCGAAATCCAGCGTCACCGTGAACAGACCGTTGCTGACGACGACGGGCGAATTGGTCAGGCTGTCGCCCACCTGGTTGCCGGCGCTGGGATCGTCGTGAATGGAGAACGTGAGATCAAAGTTTCCATTGGCGGGATTGCCGGCGTCCGTGAGCCGTCCCTGGTAGGTAAATGCTGTGCCTTGCGCCTGGACGACCTGCCATCCACCGACCCAAAGCGCGCTGGCCAGGAGGCGGGCCAGCCATTGATTGACGTGCGGTTGTAATTTCATAGGGAATGTTCAGTTCTGCCCGCCGGACAACCCCAGTGGGCGTCTCGTTACGGTGCTTCAATGGCCAGTGCGAAATTGTCAGGTAAAACGGCTCAGAAAAATTCTGGAAATTTTCAAGGCGCATTCGGAGACGAAACCAAACTTGCTGCTAAGGCGCGGAATACCTGCCCGACTGCGGCAACCATCCTCCACGAAGATCAATATTATGAGCCACACCCGACGACGCTTATCTCCCCGGCTTCGGCGGCACGAGCTGAAATTCGCCCAAAGCATTGCCGCCCGCCGGAGAGAATTACCTCACAACTGAGTGTTGCCAAATCCCGGCTGCTTCACAGCTTGTGCGCGTCGCGTAGTTTCTGGTCGAACTGGTCGGGCGCAAGTCGCGGGGCAACCACGTAGATCGGTTCGCCAGGTGACAGCAGGGGTTGCTTCAGCCGGTTTCCCATCAGATCCAACTCGGTCGCGTCCGGCAGCGCCAGCGTCTGCGGTTGGGCACTCCAGATGACGGCGACCGAACCGTTTCCCTTGGTGAAAAGGTGGACGGTCAGGCCATTGTGACGGCGCACGCCGAAGGGGATGGCGCCGTCGAGCTGCTGTTCCAGCGCACTGTAGGCCATCATGGTGGGCTTGGGACGACCGTCGTAGTCCATCAGGACGTAGTAGCCGTTGGCCATGGTGGAGAACCACGGCAGCGCGCCGCGGTCGCCGCCGGTGTAGTAGTAGCAGATGTTGGTCACGCCGGCTGAGATCATCTGCACCATGCCGCGCACCAACCCACACGCAGCATCCAGCCCCGTCAGCGGGCGGTCCGCATCAGCATCCGAGCCGAACGCCGCGCCGCGACTGAATCCTTCCTTGGGCAACCACGACGCGAACGGCGGACAGCGCAGTCCGCCTTCGGTCATGTAGATGGGTTTGAGCTTTCCATACTGGCGCATCAGGTCTTTGTAGCGCTCCACCTCCTGTTCGAGAGGTGTCGGCTCGTCCGGCACTGCGGCTTCCGTCCCGGGAGGGCTCCAATAAACGTGGTAGGAAAGCGCATCCATGGAACTCAGGGCGTCTTGGGCCAGCACGCGCCGCGTCCACTCGGGCTTCTGCGAGGAGAAGCAACCGCCGATGACCACCGCCCCGGGGTCGGCCCGTTTGACCGCGCGATAGGCAACCTTCAACAAACCGGCGTATTCCTCCGGCGTCCCGCTGAAGAATCCTGACCAAACCGGTTCATTCCAGATTTCCCAAACCCGAATACGGTCGTGAAAGTGCTCGACGGTTTTGAAAACGTAGTTTTCCCATTCGGCCACGTCACGTGGCGGTGCGCTGGTCCACGTTCCGTGATCCTGCGTCTCGGGATGCGGTCGGCCGGCCCAAACCGGCGGATGGCCGAGGTTGGCGAGAATCATGAAGCCCCGCTTTCGCAGGTCGTTAATCTCGGCATCGTGCCACACGAAGGTCCCTTTTTGTGGCTCCACCACGTGCCAGTGGCAGAAGTCACCGAAATCGTGCAGGCGCACCCATCGCGCACCCATCGCCTCGGACGCCAGCAACGTGTTGCTTGGCTCGGGCAATGTGTCCGTCACGTGCGTGCCGAACGGTGACGCCGGACGTAACGCCCGGTCGCGTAGTGGGAACACGCCGAACCAGACTTCGCCGGTCGCCGGCTCATCGCCCGCCTGCACCTTGACTCGATACATGCCTGGCTGTTCGGGTGAAAACGCGACCTGTTCCGGTGTGTCGGTCTTTGCCGGGCGGGTGATGGTTTGCAACGGTCGCGACCACAGGTCTTCGAGGGTGAATTTGAGCGTCACGTTTGGGAGCGATTCGGCGGCGGCCACGTGGGCCGTTACCGAAAACGACTCGCCCACGTGACCCCAGCGCCGAGGCATTTCCGCTCCGACCTCGGCGGCATGGGCGGGGTGGTAGTCGCTGAGCGCGCCTTCCTCCATCTGCACATCGTCCAGCCAGACCGTCCCGGTGGGCACGATACGAGCGACGTAATTCTCCCACATGTTGGGCAGGACGATGCCGTCAAAACGATAGCGAGCCCATCCGGTCGTGACCTTCACGGTGGCGCTGCGTTCGTTGCGTGCGGTGGACTGGTCGCCGCCGTTGTCCGCCCATTCGAAGAAGCGGAGCGTGACGCGCGTGTCGGGTGCGGCGGCCTTGATCCACGCGCTCATCGTGTAGCGCATTCCGGCCCGGACGGGAAAGGGCCGACATTCGATGCCCGGCGGTGACGTGCGGGGTCGGGTATCGGGCGCCAACGGCCGGTTCAACGGCAACGTCACCCCCGGCAGATCAACCGAGCCCAGCCTGGCACTCTCCCGTCCGGAATGGACGGTGGTTGAATCAAGGAGGAAACCGTCCGTGGGCGTCCAGCCCTCCGGCCCGGCCTCGAAACCGCTGTTGAAGATGCGATTACCCTTCGCGGGTGGTGTGTCCGACTCTGCGATCTCTTCGTGGACGCCCGATAGCACTGCCACGTCGTCCACCAGCAGCGTGCCGGCGCCGGTGTACATGAGGTAGAGGCTGCATTTCGGATCGTCCGCGCTGGCGGTGCCCGTGAGGATATAGGGCTGCCAATGATTCCGCACGCGCACATTGTGGATCAAATAGCCTGTGTATGGCTCGCTGTGCTTGCGGATGCCAACGTAAACCGGCGACGACACGTCGCCCTTCATCCACAATCGCACGGTGTAGGGCTGGCCGCGTTCCACCGCGAGGTTGCTCCCGTGAAACTGCACGCCGCCGTTCACAAACTTCGTGCAGGTCACCCGCTGCGCCGAATGACCCTCGTGGACGTCGTTGGTTTCCTCGCCGAAGCTGACCTCATTCTTGCCGTAACAGTTGTTGACCCAATTCGTGGCCAGCCCGCCGGCAAAGGGGCGTTCCATACCACCGTTGACCAGTAGATTGTGCTCGTCGGCTGCCATCGCCACTCCGCACAGGCCGGCAAGAATGAGGCAGCACAAGCTGGAAGGTTTGTTGTGTGTCATATTTTTTCAAGCTGAGTAAAGCATCACCCATTGACGGACGAGGTCAATAATGAGAATGGATTTCCGTCAGCCCGCCGGTTCAAAAATTTATAGGCGCGCGATGCCACGCCTTGAGGTTTGAGCTAGTTCACTACATCGCGCCCCGTCACTGCCGCCGCTCGTTCCGTGCGCAGCGGAGTTCGCTCGGCACGGGAATCTCCGCCTCAAACAGGGGAACTTTCCAGAGTCGCTCGCGCTGATTGCTCCGCATCCCGTTACAGATGTCGCCTTGTTTTATGTGGTTTGATCTGCTACATAAAGGCCCAAACCATGGTTGGTTGTGTTTCCGACTGACGTTGACGTAATCGTATGAAGTGTTCCCTTGTTCGGGCGCTCGGGAGTGGCGTCCTCATCGCGGCCTTGTTCGGCAGCGCAAATTGCCCGGCTGCGGTGCTGATCAGCGAGATCATGTATCACCCCTCGTCGGAGGATATCCGTGAGGAATTCATCGAGCTGTACAACACGGGAACAACGAACGTGAACCTGGTGGGCTGGCAATTCACCCAGGGCGTGCGTTTCACCTTTCCCGAAGTCAACCTGGCCCCTGGCGGCCGGCTCGTGGTCGCCGCGGACCTGAATGTCTTCACCAACAAATATCCCGGCGTGACCAACGTGGTCGGCGGCTGGGCCGGACGCCTCAGCAATCGTAGCGACAAGCTGGAGCTGGAGGACGCGGACGGCAACCTCATGAACAGCGTGGAGTATGCGGACGAAGGCGATTGGGCCGTGCGCCGGCGCGGGCCGCTGGATCACAGCCATCGCGGCTGGGTCTGGTATGCCGAACACGACGGCGGCGGCAAATCGCTCGAACTGATCAATGCGGGCTTCTCCAATCAGTACGGCGCAAACTGGGGGGCCAGCCTGACGGCCGAAGGCACGCCGGGCGCGCCCAATTCGGTGGCCCAGACGAACATCGCGCCGGTGATTTTGGAATTGCAGCATCTGCCGCCAGTGCCGCGTTCCGACGAGCCGATCCTGGTCACGGCTCGCCTTCTGGACGAACGCGGCTCGAACATCACCGCATCGTTGCACTGGCGCGTGGACGGTGGCGCCACCAATTTCACCAGCGTGCCGATGTGGGATGACGGATTGCACGAGGATGGGGCCGCGGGCGATGGAGTTTTTGCCGCAACCATTCCCGCCCAGGCGAACAACGCGGTGGTGGAATTTTATGTGGCGGCCACGGATGGGGACGGTCTGACCCGCACCTGGCCGGCACCGGCGCAGGACTCCGACGGCAGTTTGCTCGGGCAGGTTTGCAACGCGCTGTACCAGGTGGACGATTCGACCTACTCGGGCACGTATCCGCTGTACAAAATGGTGATGACGGAGGCCGAGCGGGCGGAGCTGGCGCAAATCGGCACGGTTTCTTATCCGGGCAGCGACGCGCAGATGAACGGAACCTTCATCAGCTCGGACGCCACGGGCACGGAAGTCCGCTACACGCTGGGAATTCGCAATCGCGGGCACGGCAGCCGGAGTCGCAAACCCAACAACTATCGCGTGAATTTTGTTTCGGATCGGATGTGGAAAGGCGTGTCCGCGCTGAACATCAACGGGCAATACAGTCACGTTCAAGTGCTGGGTTCGGTGCTGAGTTTGCAAGCCGGCGTCGTCGGCGCGGATTCGCGGCCGGTGCAACTGCGCGTCAACAATGTGAACCTCGGCAACAACGGCCCCCAAACGTACGGCGGAATGTACGCCGCCAACGAAGCGATTGACAGCGATTGGGCGGATCATTGGTTTCCCGACGACAGCTCCGGCAATGTCTATCGGGCCATTCGCGACATCGCGCCGTCCGATTTCAACTATCGCGGCACGAACGCGTCCAGCTACACGAACACGTGGTTCAAGGAAACCAACGCCAGCGAAAATGACTGGTCCGACCTGATGGCCATGTTGCGCGTCATGGGGACCAACGACTTGTTTACACCCGAAACCGTGCGCGGCGTGGCCAATCCGGAGCAATGGCTGGATTATCTGGCCGTCATGGCCTTGTTCGACAACCGCGAAACCTCGCCCAACACCGGCGACAACGACGACTATTACCTGTACGCCGGAGTGAACGATCCGCGCTTCATTCTGATGGCGTATGATCTCGACACGATTCTGGGTGAAGGAAGCGCGGCCGGCAGCACCGACGCCACGCTCTTCGGGGCGGCGGATATGCCCGCGTTCGACCGTTTCATGCACTCACCGGATTTCGAGCCGATTTATTATCGCACGCTTGACCGCCTGCTGAAGACCACGTTCTCGGCCGCTGAATTCAACGCCACCGTGGACCAGACACTCGGCGACTTCACACCCGCCAACGTCGTCACCCGCATTAAAAACTGGATGAACGGCCGCCGCGCCTACGTGCAATCCGTCATTGCTCCCTTCCTGGCCGCGAATCCCGTTGCCCCGGTGGCCACGCTTTCGGGCGAACCACGCTCCCCGACGCCATTACGCACGGCCACTCTCACCGTTGGCGGGACGGGGGTGACGCAATACCGCTACAAACTGAACAACGGCGCGTTTGGCTCACCCACACCGGTGGCCACGCCCATCACGCTTTCCGGTTTGCCGCACGGGAGTTCGAACGTGGTCTGGGTCATCGGCGCCGGCGCGAACAACGTGTGGCCGAGCGACGCCGACGCCACCGTCTCACGACCCTGGGTGATCAACACGAACTGGCCGTCCGTGCGTCTCAACGAGGTGTTGGCGGCGAACGTGGCCGCCTTCAACCACGCGGGCACGTTTCCCGATGCCATCGAGCTGTACAACGAAGGCGCGGTCGCGGTGGACTTGTCTGGCTTGCGCCTGACCGACAACGCCGCCTCACCCAACAAGTACACTTTTCCGAATGGCACTTCGCTTGCGGCGGGCAGTTATCTGGTGGTGTACGCCAACGATAGCGACGGCACACCTGGCATCCACACCGGGTTTTCGCTCAGCCAGGATGGTGAAGGGGTTTATCTTTTTGACAAGGTCAGCACGGGTGGCGCGCTTCTGGATGCGGTTGAGTTCGGCCCCCAACTGGCCGACCTCTCCATCGGACGCGTCAGCGGTGGCGACTTCGTCCTTACCCAACCCACCCTGGGCGCAAACAACATTCCGCAGGCGCTCGGAGAGGTGATGGACGTCCGCATCAACGAATGGCTCGCGAGTGAATTTGCCTTGTTTCCAACCGACTTCATCGAGCTCTACAATCCCAATCCGCTGCCGGCAGCACTGGGTGGCCTCTATCTCACCGACAACCCGATTGGACAACCCCGGCAGCACCCGGTGGCGCCACTGACGTTCATCGGTGGACAAAGCTTTCGCGTGTTCCAACCGGACAACGACCCCGAACAAGGCGCGGAGCATTTGAATTTCAGCCTGGACTCCGAACAGGGAATGATCGCGCTGCTGACGCCCCGGTTGGAGTCGGTTGACTCCATCGCCTACGGGCCGCAACGCACCGACGTCTCCCAAGGTCGCTCGCCCGACGGCAGCGATAACTTCGCTTCCTTCGTGCAACCTTCCCCCGGCGCGCCCAATCCCGGTCCCGGTTCGACCGCTCAAACGGTGACATTGGTGGCCCTCACGAACGTCTGGCGCTACAACGAAACCAGCGACCTGACCGCGGTGAACTGGACCGCGCCCGGCTATGACGACAGCAGTTGGGCCGCAGGCCCCGCGCTGCTCTACCACGACAGCGATGCGTTGCCCGGCCCCACCAACACCGAATTGGCGCTGGGTCGCATGACTTATTATTTCCGCGCCCGCTTCACCTGCACCAACAATCCCGCGAACGTCGTGTTGCAATTGTCGCCCTTCGTGGACGACGGCGCGGTGTTCTACCTGAACGGTCAGTTGCTTTACAACCTGTCCGTGCCCGGGTCTCCGCCCGCTTATTCGACCCCGGCTTCGCGCACGGTGGGCAACGCGGTGCTGGAAGGACCGATCACCGTGCCAGGCGCGAACCTCATCCCGGGCGAGAACGTGCTCGCGGTGGAAGTTCATCAATCAAGCGCCAGCAGTGCGGATATCGTGTTTGGCGCGCGACTGGATGCCGTGGTCACCACACCGCCGGCACCGGTGATCGTGTTGAACGAAATCCTCGCCGCCAACCAATCCTTCACCAACGCCGCCGGTCGGACTCCCGACTGGGTGGAACTTTACAACCCGGGCACCAACAGTTTTGACCTGGGCGATTTCAGCCTCACCGACAACCCCAGCCTGCCGCGCAAATGGGTCTTTCCCGCCGGCACCCTGATGGCGCCGGGCGGTTATCTGGTCATCGAGTTCGATGACACGCTGCCGCCGTCCGCCACCAATACCGGTTTCGGTTTGAGCGCAAGCGGCGATGCCGTCTATCTGTTCCAAAGTCCGGCGAACGGTGGCGCGATCTTGGATTCGGTCACGCTGGGAGTGCAGGCTCCCGATTTTTCCATCGGGCGGGTCCCGAACGGAAACGGCAACTGGACGCTCACCCTCCCCTCGCGGCTGGCGCAAAATGTTGCCGCCGGCCTGGGCAACCCCTCCGCGCTCCGGATCAACGAATGGATGGCCGACCCGGCTTCCGGTCCGGATTGGTTTGAGCTTTGCAATCCGGCCCCGCTTCCGGTTGACCTCGGCGGCCTGGCGCTCACGGACAATCCGTCCGAGCGCAACAAATCGCCTTTCCCGCCGCGCTCGTTCCTCGGCCCGCGCGGTTATGTGCAGCTCATCGCGGATGACGCTCCGGGCAGCGGCGCGGATCACGTCGCGTTCCGGCTCAGTGCGTCCGGCGATTACCTCGGGCTTTACTATGCGAATGGCGCGCAGATTCACGGTGTTTCCTTTGGAGCGCAGTCGGAGGGAGTCTCCGAAGGTTTGTTCCCGGACGGCGCAGCCACCGTCGCGGCCTTTCCTGAGACTGCGTCACCGGGCGGACCGAATTTTCTGCTGCTGAGCAACATCGTCATCAACGAACTCCTCAGCCACACCGATCCGCCGCTGGAGGACGCGGTGGAAATTTACAACCTCGGCACCAGTGCCGTGGACATCGGTGGCTGGTATCTCAGCAACACGGGGGAGAATCCGACGAAATTTCTGGTGCCGGCGAATACGGTCATCGCCGCCGGCGGATTTCACGTGTTCTACCAAAACCAGTTCGACACCGTCGCCGCACCGGGCGTGCTGACGCCCTTCACTTTCAACTCCGCGCACGGCGACGAGGCGCATCTGTCGGCAACCGACGTCGGCGGCAACCTGACCGGCTATCGCGCCCGGGCCAGTTTCGGCGCCGCCCGCAACGGCGTTTCCTTCGGCCGCTTCGTCACCAGCGTCGGCGAAGAGTTCGTGGCGATGAGCCATCGCTCCTTCGGCGTGGATCAGCCAGCCACCGTAAGCGAGTTCCGCACGGGCACGGGCGCGCCCAATCCCTATCCACTGGTCGGTCCGGTCGTGTTCAGCGAAATCAATTATCGTCCGAACACCAACTATCTGGGCAACGCCAACGCCGCGGAGTTTTTGGAACTGCTGAACATCACGGCCGATCCGGTGCCGCTCTTTGACCCGGCGGCCCCGACGAACTCCTGGAAGATTGCGGGCGGCGTAGATTTCGTGTTTCCGGCGGACGTCACATTGCCGGCGGGTGAAACAGCATTGATCGTGAGTTTCGATCCGATGGGCGATCCCGCGCAATCCAACTGGCTGCGCGCCGTCTATCAACTGCCGCCGAACGTCCCCATGTACGGACCATGGATCGGCGCGTTGGACAATCAGGGCGAGGATGTGGAACTGCTCAGGCCCGACCCGCCTCAAACGCCGCCCCAGCCGGACGCGGGTTTCGTTCCCTACGTGCAGGTCGAACACGTTCATTATCTTCCCACCGCACCGTGGCCCACCAACGGTCTCGACACGGGCAACTCGCTGCAACGCGCGTTCGCCCGGGGCTTCGGCAACGAACCGCGGTTTTGGTTTGCGGGCGCGCCTTCGCCCGGGTTGCCGCTGGCCGACCGCGATGGCGATGGCCTCCCGGATTATTGGGAAACTGAGAATGGATTAAGCCCGACCGATGCCACCGGCGCGCAGGGCGCAAATGGGGATCCTGACAATGACGGCCAGAACAATCGCCAGGAGTTTTTGGCCGGCAGCAATCCGCAGAACGGTGGCGATTACTTCCACATTGAATCCGTGACCGCGAACGAGACCGGTGTGACCCTCGGTTTCCGCGCCAACCCCGGACGCGATTACAGCGTGCTTTACAGTGACGACTTGCCCACGGGTCCGTGGCAAAAGCTGGTGGACGTTTCGCCCGGCCCCACTTCACGACTGGTTGAGATTCACGACCCGGGTGTGGCCGTTGGCAATCGTCGCTTCTACCGGCTCACCGCCCCTGCATTGCCCAATCCATGAAAGCACTTCGCCAACCTTATCGTTTATTCGCCATCCTGTTCACCTGCGCGACTGCCAGCACGCTTCACGCCGATTCATTGCGGTTGCTGGTCCCACCGGGTTACCTGCCGTCAATTCCGACGTTGGTGCGCGTGGAAGCGCTGACAGCGGACGGCGACAATAACCGCGAGCTGTGGGATGCGGCGGCCGTGCTCACGGTGGACGCGCCCGGGGTCAGTCTGTCCACGAATCTCGTGCCGCTGAAAAATGGCCTGGGCAGTGCGCTCGTCACGTTCAGTGGCGGTGGAAATTTCAACCTCACGGTGTCCCTGGGAAATTTACAGGCCACACGCTCGCTGACGGATTTGAGTTCCGTCGTTCCCACCACCGTGAGCGGCACGTTGCCGGTCTCGAACGTGACTTGGTCCGGCGTCGTGAACGTCACGGGCGATGTGACCGTGCCCGCCGGCGGCACCTTGACGATCCAGCCCGGCACCCTCGTGCTGGTGAACGGAGTTTCCAGTGGCACGACGGCGCCGGATCTTTTCGTGAATGGCACCATGCAATCGCTCGGGTCGGAGAGCGAGCCGGTGACGATCACCTGTGCGAACGCGGCGCAACGCTGGGGACAAATCCGGCACAGTTCCGCCCAACCCTCGCTCTACCGCTACACAATCATCACCCGGGCCGGTCGCGCTCCGGGCGAAGGACACACCGGCACCGGCCCCGTGATCCGTTCGAGCAATTCGCAAATCACGTTCGAACATTGCAGTCTCACGGATTACGCCGACCCGGACGGCACGCCCGGCAAGGTCATGTATGCGAGCGGCTCCACGCTGCTCTTCAACGACTGCCTGCTGGCGCGCGCGCGCATGGGGCCGGAGGTCGCCGGGTCCGCCATCACCTGCACCAACACCTGGTTCATGGAGCTGCGTGGGCCGGATGACGCGGACGGCATCTACATTCACACCCAAAGCGCCGGGCAGATTGCTTTGCTGTCCGGCTGCGTGCTCGCGGGCGGCGACGACGACGGCCTGGATACGCTGGGGTCCGACGTGACCGTGGAGAACTGCCTCATTCGTGACTGGACCAATCCGAATGAGGATGCGAAAGGCATCAGCGCCTTCGAAGGCACCGTGACCGTGCGTCGCACCGTCATCGCCAACTGCTTCGTCGGCCTCTCCTCCAAATCCGACGGGCCACCGGCGCGCGTGAACATCCGCAACTGCACCATCACGGGCCTCACCCGTGGCATCGCCGCCACTTACAAGAGCAACGCCTCGGCGGGCAACATCCTGTTCCTCGTCACCAACTCCATCATCCAATCCGTGGATGCGGTTTACACGGATTTCGGCCCAACCAATTTTAACATCGGCTACTGCAACCTTTCCGAGTCATGGCCGGGCGAGGGCAACTTTACCGGCGACCCGCTGTTCGTGGACGCCGACACAAACTTTCACCTGCAGGCCGCGTCGCCGTGCATTGATACGGGCGATCCGGCGACGCCCCTGGATCCCGATGGCACGCGGGCTGATGTCGGCGCGTTTGCTTATTCGCCGACGCTGCCCGGCACTCCGGTCGGTGGCGTTCTCACGAGCGACACGACCTGGGATCTCGCCGGAAGCCCTTACCGCGTGAACAGTGACGTAACCGTGCCGACGAATGTGACATTGACCATCGCGGCGGGAGTGGTGGTTCAACTCCCGGCCACTCGTTCCATTGTGGCAACGGCCGGCGGAGCGATTGCCCTCACCGGCAGTGCGGCACTGCCGGTTTTGTTTCAGTCGGCCGATGGCACGAATGATTGGGGTCGGCTGGAGGCCATCGGCAGCAACGCCAGCCTTACGGTGCAACACGCGGATATTTCGCATGGACAAACCATTGTCCGCGATGGCGCGAACGGGGAATTCGCCTCCTCCACCTTCCACGACTATTTCAACCAACCGATCCTGTTCAGCGACCAGGCCGCCGCGCTGTTCGTGCGGGCCTGTCATTTTCAGAATTACTTCGAAACGATGTTCCGTCACGGCGTGACCGTCATCGAGGACAGTTTGTTTGAAGACATCACCGGCGACGGAATTGATTTCGCTTACGCGGCGCCGGGTTCGGCCATCCGCCGTTGCACGTTGCGCCGGGGAGCGGTGACGAACGCGGACGCCGTGGACCTCGGCACGGGTTCCGATGGCGTCGTGGTGGAAAATTGCCTGCTGTCCCAATTCCCCTACGACAACGGCGTGTCCATCAGCGAGGCTTCGAGCAACATCGTCGTCCGTGGCTGTTTGATTTACGGCGTGAACGCGGGCGTGGCCATCAAGGACTCCGCGGCGGCGGCCCTGGTGAACAACACGATTGCCGATGCAACCGATGGCGTGCGACTCTACGAAAAAACCATCGGCCAGGGCGGCGGTCAGGCGGTGGCGTGGAACAACATTCTTTGGGGCAATAGCAATTCCATCGTCTCCCTCAACAACTCGACCATCGCCGTGGATTACTGCGACGTCGCCGGGACCGGAATTTATCCGGGCACGAGCAATCTCAACGTGAATCCGCTTTTTCGGGACGCGTCACTCCACGATTACCGGCTCGCCGCGACTTCGGCGGCCATTGGCGCGGGCACGAACGGAAGTACGATGGGCGCAATTTTCCCCGTAGGCTCCTTCCTGGTGGACTCCGACGGCGACCTGCTCCCGGATACCTGGGAACAAACCTATGGACTCGATTTCAACGACCCGAACGACGCAACGATTGACACGGACGGAGACGGTCTGACGAACGTCCAGGAATTTTGGGCGGGCACGAACCCAACGGACGCGACCAGCACTTTGCGGCTCGATGTTGTCTCCCTACCCGGTCAGAACGCGGTCATGCTTTCGTTCTCCGCCATCTCCAACCGCAACTATGTGATCGAAAGCCGGCCGCAGCTCAGCGCCGGTAGCTGGACCAACTCGCTCACTTACCAGGCCGTCGCCACCAATCGAGTCATCCAAATCACCGCGCCCACCGACAGCGCCACTGGCTTTTACCGACTGATGGCGCATCCGCAATAGCCGCACTGGGTCGGCCAGGTACGGCCCGTTGTCAGGCTCAACTGAAATGGCGGGTGTCGGCCAACTTCCGCTGTATTCGGTGATTGGCTGCGCCACGATCGGAGTCAGGCAGCAGATGGACAATCGGCTCTCCCTTGCGAACGGCAAAACGACACCTTGCTCCGACCAGTATTGCTCGTGGCGAAATGGGCAAATGTCTTTGCTTCGATCGCGCGCCCACTATGCTGTCGGTGTCGAAAGACGAGCGCGTCATCATGAAAAACCTGCTGCGAACCTTGCTTGCATGTGTCGGGATGTTCTACGCGGTTTGTGGGCGAAGCGAGCCAGCGACGAAGTCAAATCTGCTCCTTCCCGCCCCGGCCCCCGGAGTCACACTATGGTGGGCGTTGTCGAGCGCGGCCAAAATCCGCCCTGACCAACCGGCACCGACGACGCCCGATTCGGCCATCCGATTGAACTGTGCGCGCAACGAGCGCGAGGCGGTCCAACTCGTGGTGCGGTCGAGCCGGCAAATCGAAGATTTCCACCTGCATGGTGCGGCCCTGGTCGGACCCAACGGCGCGACCATACCCGCCAGCCAGATTGACCTGCTTCAGGTGAAGTATCTCGACATTACCCAGGCCACCGACCGTGCCTCGACGCCGGGACTTTGGCCGGATCCGCTGCTGCCCATCACCGGACCGCTGGAATTGAAACCGGACTTCAACCACGCGTTCTGGTTGCGCGTTTTTGTTCCCACCAATGCGGCGGCCGGCTTGTACCGGGGCACGGTCACGGTGACCGCCAAGGACCTGAAGGCGGTCGTTCCACTCGAGTTGCGCGTGTATGACTTCGCCCTGCCGGATCGGATGACCTGCACCACGGCGTTCGGTTTCTCGCCGGGCAACGTGTTTCGCTATCACGGACTCCAGACCGAGGAACAGAAGCGGGCGGTGCTCGAAAAATACTGGGCCGATCTCGCCGCGCACCACATCTCGCCTTACAACCCGGCCCCGCTGGATCGCATCCAGGAGAAGTGGCCGGACATACATCCACCCAAGACCGTCTGGGACAAATGGACGGGGCTGTGCATCGTCAGCAATGAAACCCATTCCGGCCAGGGCGCGCTGCTGATTAACGATGACAAGGTCAACGAGAACGTCACGGTCAGCTATGATCCGTTGATCAAGATTCCCGCCAAGGATCTGCGGCTGAAATGCTGGTATCGCACGCCCGTCCCCGGTCACCGATTCCTGGTGACATTGAATCACTTCGATGCGCGGAAGCAGTGGCTGCCCGGACGCAACAATGACCTCACCCTGCGCGGCGACGGCCGCTGGCAGCAACTGGATGAACTGATCACCCACTTCCCCCCGGGCGCTGAATACGTCCGCTTCAACGCCCGTGCCACCACTTGGACCGATCGCGGCGAGGAGCTTGGGCTGGTGTGGCTCGATGACATCTCCCTCACCGACGCGGGCACGGGCGAAGAACTCGCCCCCGGTGGCGATTTCGAGCGCCGGCCGCGCACCGAGCCAGTCGTGCCCCTGGCTCAACTCCGGGTGCAACTCGATTTCACCGCATGGGATCGCGGCATGGCCGCGCTGGACCGCTACCACTTCAACGCGTTCCAGGTCCACATCCCCGGCATCGGCGGTGGCACGTTCCACGCCATCTCGCCGCCGAACTTGTTGGGCTTTGGCGAAGACACGCCGGAATATCCCGCGCTGTTCGACTCTTACTGCCGGCAGTTGGAAGCGCACCTGGCCGCGCGCGGTTGGCTGGACCGCGCGTTCATCTACTGGTTCGACGAACCCAGCACTGACCAGTATCCGTTCGTCATGAATGGCTTCGCCAAGCTCAAACGCTCGGCGCCACGGATCGCCCGGATGCTGACCGAGCAGGTGGAGCCTACCCTGATCGGCGGACCGGACATCTGGTGCAGCATCAGCGACAACTACGACCATGTTCGCGCTGAGGCTCGTCGCCAGTACGGCGAGAAGTTCTGGTGGTATGTTTGCACCGGCCCCAAAGCGCCGTATGCCGGACTGTTCGTTGACCATCCCGCGCCGGAAATGCGCATCTGGCTCTGGCAAACCTTTCAGCGCAACATCGAGGGCGTCCTCGTGTGGGAAACCACTTACTGGACGAGCAGCGCCGCCTATCCGGATGCAAAACACCCGCAAAATCCTTACACCGATCCGATGAGCTGGACGTCCGGCTACAGTACACCGGACGGCGACCGGCGGCCTTGGGGCAACGGCGACGGGCGTTTCATCTATCCGCCCCCGGCGGCGGCGGATGGCAACCCTTCCACGCCTATCCTGGATGGGCCGGTGGATTCCATCCGCTGGGAGCAGTTGCGCGACGGTCTTGAGGATTATGAATATCTGAGCATCCTGCGTCGGCGACTGGCGGAACGGCGCGCCGTGCTCCCAGCTGAAACTTATCAACGCCTCGCCCGCTTGCTGGAAGTGCCGGAGAACATCAGCCAGAGCCTGACGCAATTCGCAAGCGACGGCGTTCCCATCGAACAGCAGCGCGACCGCGTGGCGCGGGCGATTGAAGAATTGCAATAAAAGGTCCGTATGCTCGCAGCACGACGGAGCCGCAAACTGCACCGTAGCCGCCGACCTACGTACGAAATAAAGTTTATCTCCAACTCCGCGTGTTGTTCGCGCAGAGCCAGTCATTGAAGCAACCACCCATGCCCGTTAAAACGAAAGCCAAGCCAGCCAGCGCCCACCGCAGTTTGTCGAAGGCGGAAGTATCATCCGTGCTCGCCGCGTTGAAGCGCCTGAGCAGTTCGCGCTTCCGCGAAGATATGTCGTCGCGTTACGGCATCGTGACGAAGGACGCTTACGGCGTCCGCATGCGCGACATGCAGGCGGTGGCGAAACCGCTCGGCCGCAATCACGCGCTGGCGCTCGCGCTCTGGAAGACGGGCAACTATGAGGCGCGCACCGTGGCGGCGTTGGTGGCTGATCCCGCTCAGCTCACGCCCGCGCTCATGGATCGTTGGTGTCGCGACTTCGACAACTGGGCCATCTGCGACACCGTTTGCTTCAAATTGTTCGACCAGTCGCCACACGCCTTTGGCCGGGTCGTCACATGGGCGGTCAAGAAGAGTGAATTCCAAAAACGCGCCGCGTTCGCGCTGCTCGCGTGTCTGGCGACACACTCCGACGATGCGGAAGATGACGCCTTCATGAAGTTGCTGCCACTGGCTGAGGCCGCTGCCACGGATGAACGGAACTTTGTGAAGAAAGGCGTGAGTTGGGGATTGCGCGGCGTGGGCGGGCGAAGCAAACAACTGGAGAAGGCGGTCGCCGCCTTGGCCCGGCGACTTGTCGTTTCTGAAAACTCGACGGCGCGCTGGATCGGCAAAGACGTGCTGCGTGCGCTGGCACCGAAGGAATTGAAATGAGATCTTCATCGGCCAACCCTCCGACCGCAGGTTTTTGCGCAGCCGTCACCGCCACATTGTCAGTTCGGAATTGGGCGCGGAGCGAGTGGATTCGGAAGCTGCTGGCGGCGAATTAAACTCATCAGGCTGCAAGCCTGAAATGGGACAGCCCGGGCTGAAGGCCCGGGTTGGTCGTTCCCCAAAAATGTTCAAGCCCTGTAAGGGCGAAACATTCTTGCGATACGCCAGCACGCCACACAAAATCGTTCGGCCATGTCCCAGTCTCTCGCCAACATCGTTGTTCATCTCGTGTTCAGCACGAAAGGACGCCGTCAACTGTTACGCGACGAAGAGCGTGGCCAGCTTCACGCCTATATCGCCGGCATTCTCAAGCATCACGACTCGGCGCTAATCGAGATCAATTCGGTTCGTGACCACATTCACATCCTGTTTGCGCAATCCAAGAATCACCCACCGGCCAAGATGGTCGAACAGGTCAAATCTGCGTCATCAACGTGGATCAAGACTCTTGATCCTTGGTATTCCGATTTCGCGTGGCAAAGCGGTTATGGCGAATTCAGCGTGAGCCCGATGCATGTTGAAGCGGTGCGGGAATACATCCGAAATCAGGCTGAGCATCACAAGCTGGAGGATTTCCGAAGCGAGTTTCGTCGGTATTGTGAGAAGAACGGAAAACCGTTGGATGAACGATACGCGTGGGATTGAGCGGGATGTTTGGTACCGCCCTTACAGGGCGGATGAATGTATGTTGGAACGTAACCCGGGCCTTCTGCCCGGGCTATCACCTGGCGGGCTTGCAGCCCTGTGACTCGTGATTTCAAGGGTGGAGAAGGAGAGTATTTGCACCTCTGCGGTTAAGCTTACCCGAGAGTGGAGAGGAAGATTGTTCGTTGAGCTTTGGCGGGGTTTCGGGTAGGACTTTGGCGCGTCTCAAACTTATTTCCATTGCGTTGTCCCAAATACTCAGGTTCGTTCGTCGTAGTATTGAAATTGAGCCAATCCAAACCCAGAAAGCTGAAACCATGAGTAAAGTTCGAGTGTTGGTCGGCACGAAGAAGGGCGCGTTCATCCTCACGGCGGATGGACAACGCCGGAATTGGGACATCAGCGGCCCGCATTTCGCGGGGTGGGAGATGTATCACCTGAAAGGCTCGGCGGCGGACCCGAATCGCATTTACGCGTCGCAATCCAGCGGGTGGTTTGGGCAGATCATTCAGTGCTCGGATGACGGTGGCAAAACCTGGAACACGCCCGGCAGCAGTCCGGAGGATTTGAAAGGTCCGGAAGGATTTCCGAAAGGCGAGAGCAACAAGTTCGTGTACGAGGGCGAAGCCGGCACGCACCTGTGGTACGACGGCACGCAGCATCCGTGGGAGTTCAAGCGGGTGTGGCACGTCGAGCCGTCACTGACGGATCCCGACACGGCTTACGCCGGCGTGGAGGACGCGGCGATTTTCAAAACGACCGACGGCGGCAAGACATGGAAGGAACTGGCCGGTTTGCGCCAGGCGAAGGGCAATCTCTGGCAACCCGGCGCGGGCGGCATGGCGGTACATACGATTCTGCTCGATCCGAAAAATGAGAAGCGAATCTTCGTGGCCATCTCGGCGGGCGGTTGTTTCCGCACGGACGACGGCGGCCTGACCTGGAAGCCCATCACCAAAGGGCTCAAGTCACAATTCGAGTTGCCCGATCCGAACGCCGAAGTCGGCCATTGCGTGCATCGGATCGCTTTGCATCCGTCGCGGCCGAACACGTTGTTCATGCAAAAGCACTGGGACGTGTTGCGCAGCGACAACGCGGGCGAACAATGGAACGAGGTCAGTGGCAATCTCCCGACGGATTTTGGCTTCCCGATTGACGTGAACTTCAACGAGCCGGAGACGATTTACGTGGTCCCCATCACGAGCGATTCGTTGCACTACCCGCCGGACGGAAAGTTGCGCGTGTATCGCAGCAGGACCGGCGGCAACGAGTGGGAGGCGCTCACGAAGGGGCTGCCGCAGAAGGATTGTTACGTGAACGTTTTTCGCGACGCGATGGCGGTGGATACACTCGACCAGAGCGGCATCTATTTCGGCACGACTGGCGGACAGGTGTATTGTTCGCCGGATGGCGGCGACAACTGGACCACGATTGCCGCGCATCTGCCGGCGGTGTTGTCGGTGGAAGTGCAGACGCTGAAGTGAACCGCGCATGAAAATCGCTGGACATGCATCCGCGGAACGCGGGTGTGCCTGCAAGGCCAGTCGCCGGGGTTATCAGACGGTGGGGCGAGCGTACCCGCGAGCCGGCTCGTCAGTAGCCTCGCCCCACCCGCCGCCGCTGGCGCGATGCACGCAGCCGCGCTCCCCCATCGAAACCGCAGACGGAAACTGGAAACCATGATCCGCGTGGTGCTGCCATTTCATTTGAAGAACCTCGCCCGCGTGGAGGGTGAAGTGCAGGTGGAAATGAGCGGCCCGGTCTCGGTGGGCGGCCTGCTCGATGCGATTGAAGCCAAGTATCCGGCGTTGCGCGGCACGATTCGTGGTCACGACACGTTGAAACGGCGACCGTTCATCCGGTTCTTCGTGTGCAAGGACGACTGGTCGCTGGAGCCGACGGATAAGCTGTTGCCCGAGGAGATCGCGAGTGGCAAGGAACCGTTCCTCGTGGTCGGCGCGATGGCGGGGGGTTGAGTTTTGGTCAACGCTCGCCCTCAACTTGAACTATCCCGCCGTAGCCGCCGAGGTAACGAGGCGGACACCGTTGAGGAGGAGTCTTTTCCGCCTCCTCACGTCGGCGGCTACGGTTCTGGGGTTCAAAGCGCGGAATTAGGTTGGGAGTATTCTCACCCTGACCCTCCCTCGGGGTGAGGGCGGATGTGAAAACAATTTGCTGGTCATGCTGACAAAAATTGAAATCAAAGTGAAACCACTATGAAAAAATACCCACCGATCATCGCCGGCATTGTGCTCGGCCTGTTATTTGTGATGGCCGCCGTCATGGTGCTGTTCAATCTCGTCCAAGCCCCGCCACCGCCGGAAGGTTCCCCCATCGCCCACTTCTATGCCGCGTTCGGTCCGACCGGCTACCTGAAATTCGTGAAGATCTTCGAGCTGGTCGGCGGCCTGCTGGTGATGATTCCGCGCCTGCGCAACTTTGGCCTGTTGCTGCTGGGTCCGGTGATCGTGAACATCGTGGCGTTCAACCTCCTCGTCCGTGGCGGCGTTCCGGCATTGATGAACCCCATGGTGCTGATCGCCCTCGCGCTCTCGCTCTATCTGTTCTGGGTCGGGCGGAGGAACTTCGCCAGCCTCTTGAACTAAACTCAATCCCAAGGAGAATCATGATTCCGATTCTGCTCGCACTCGTCATCATCGCCCTCGTGTTCCTCGTTCTGCTGCTGGGTCGGCCGGATGAATTCAAAGTCGTCCGTTCCGCTACCATGTCCGCGTCACCGGCAACGATCTTCGCGCAGGTGAACGATTTTCACCACTGGGAGGCGTGGTCGCCGTGGGCCAAGCTCGACCCGGCCTGCAAAAATTCCTTTTCCGGCGCGGCGGCCGGCAAGGACGCGGGCTTCGCCTGGGACGGCAACAACAAAGTCGGCGCCGGCCGGATGACCATCACCGACAGTCAGCCGCCTGAGTTGATTCGCATCCACCTGGAGTTTCTTCGTCCGTTCAAGGCCACCAACACCACCGAGTTCACATTCCGGTCGCAAGGCAGCCAGACCTTGGTCACCTGGACCATGACGGGCAAAAACAATCTGATGTCCAAAGTGTTTGGCATGTTCGTGGATTGCGACACGATGGTGGTCAGAGATTTTGAAAAAGGACTGGCCGGCATCAAAGCCGTCGCCGAAGTGGCGAAAAGCTGACCGTCCCCGGTATTGGCTTTGATCGCATGAACCCATTGATCCCCCGCTCAACCAACCCCAAACCCTGAAAAGAAAACCTATGCTCAAGAAAATCCTCATCGGACTCGTTATCGTGATCGTCATTTTTCTGACCGTCGTCGCGATGCAACCCGGCACGTATCGGGTCACCCGTTCCCTCACCATCGCCGCGGCGCCGGAGGTCATCTTCCCGCACGTGAACGACCTCAAGAAATGGGCGGCGTGGAACTCCTGGGAGAAACTCGATCCCAACATGAAGCTGACCTACGCGGGGCCGGAAGCCGGCGTGGGCGCGAGTTATTCCTGGGTCGGGAACAGCAATGTCGGCGAAGGCAAGATGACCATCACGGGCAGCAAGCCGAATGAATCCATCCAGCTCAAACTGGAGTTTTTCAAACCCATGGCCGGCGTGAGCGACGCCGAGATCACGTTCAAACCGCAGGGGAACCAGACCGAGGTCGCGTGGTCCATGAGCGGCGAAAACAATTTCATCGCCAAGGCGATGTGCCTGTTCATGAACATGGACAAGATGATCGGCGGAGAATTTGAAAAAGGTCTGGCAGCATTGAAGGCGATCGCCGAAACACCGGCGAAGTAACTCAGCCACACCACAATTTATGTCAAAGGCTGGTCCCACGACTTAACCGAGCAACCAACCATGAATGCGAACACTTACAAGCAGGATTACTTGCTGTTCTTCCGCGGCAACACCTGGGAAAACGGCGTCCCGCCGGAAGAACTCAAACGCGTCGTGACCGCGTGGTATGCCTGGTATCAGCAACTCGCGGCGGAGGGCAAATGCCTGGGCGGACTGCCGCTGTTGGATTCGGGCAAGCTGGTTTCCGGCAAAAAAGGGCGCGCCGTCGCCGATGGCCCGTTCGCCGAATCGAAGGAAACCATCGCCGGTTACTTCCATCTGCGCGTGGCCGACGAGGCGGAGGCGGTGCGGATTGCGCAACAGTGCCCGGGGCTGGACTACGACGGCTGCGTCGTGGAAGTCCGGCCGGTGGGGGAACAGAACCGCGAACGCGTGGAGGGTTTGGACCATCTGGAAGCCATTGCGAAGTCGGTGACGACCAAGGCTTGAGCCGGTGAGTCAACCGATCGAAACCGACCGCACCGCGCCAGCCGTTGACATCAGCGGTCTGACCGATCACCTGTTTCGCCATGAAGCGGGAAAGCTCGTCGCCGTGCTGACCGGCATCTTTGGCATCGAGCGGTTGCAACTGGCCGAGGATGTGGTGCAGGAGGCGATGGTGCGGGCGCTGCAAACCTGGCCTTACTACGGCGTGCCGAAGAACCCCGCCGCGTGGCTAACCCAGGCAGCCAAGAATCTCGCGCTCGATACCATCCGCCGCGAAAAGAATTTTCAGGACAAGCAGCCGCAGATCATCACGCACATCGAGCAGTGGCCCGGCGAAGCGGACGGGGGCAACTCGCCGGCGTTCGAGAACGAAATCAAGGACGACCGGCTGCGCCTGATGTTCGTGTGCTGCCATCCGCTCGTCGCGCGCGAAGACCAGGTAGCGCTGGCGCTGAGGACGCTTTGCGGATTCAGCCCGCCGGAAATCGCCAAGGCCTTTCTCACCACCGAGGCGGCCATCGCGAAACGGTTGACGCGCGCCAAGCAGCGCATTCGCGAGGCGGGGGTTCGCTTTGAAATTCCCGAAGGCGACGAACTCGCGCGCCGCCTTGATGCCGTGTTGCAATCGCTTTACCTGCTGTTCAACGAAGGCTACAAGGCGTCGAGCGGCGACTCGCTGGTGCGTGAAGACCTGTGCCAGGAAGCCATCCGCCTGGCGAGCCTGCTGGCCGAACATCCGGCGGGTCATCGTCCGAAGACCCACGCCTTGCTGGCGTTGATGCTCCTGAACGCGGCGCGCCTTCCGTCGCGGGTGGACCGCGACGGCAACCTGCTCCGACTCCAGGACCAGGACCGGTCCAAGTGGAATCAGCCGATGATTGCGCGCGGCATGTTGCACATCGCACAGTCCGCCGCGGGCAACGAGATCAGCGAGTATCATTTGCAGGCGGGCATCGCGGCGGTGCATTGCGCGGCGAAGGATTACGCCGCGACCGACTGGCGGCAGATTCTCGACATGTATGATGGACTGGTGGACTTCGACGATTCGCCGGTGGTGGCGTTGAACCGCGCGGTGGCGCTGGCCGAAGTGCGCGGGCCGCAGGCGGGCATCGAGGCGGTGGGCGCGATCCGCAACCTGCAATCGCTGGAATCGTATTATCTGCTGCACGCGGTGCTGGGTGAGTTCGAACTGCGCCTGAACCATCAAAGCGCCGCCGCCGGTCATTTTCGCAAGGCACTGCAACTGGCCGAAATCAGATCGGAACAAATTTTCTTGTCCCGGCGGTTGCAAGCGTGCGAGCCAGCGAGCAGCAGCGGCAACTGAACGGGCCGGTGCGGCTGGCCCTTCCGTTCAAAGGCTGCGGGCCCGTCGGCGTTGCACGGCGTAACTGATCCAGAACCCCACCGCGAGGACGGCGTAAACCAGGGCGCTCCGGGGCGCATCGCGCAACATCCACCAGGACCATCCCTTCGCGGTGACGAAGGAAAACGGCGTCAAGGAGAAGAAAATGGCGAACGCCATCAGCCAGGAACGACGGCGCACCGCTCGGCGGGCCAGGCGGAGCGACTGCGTTTCGTCCAGTTCACTCGTCGAGGGCGGAGTCCGCAGCAGCGGCGCGGCGTTGATCTGGCTGAGTTCGCGGGCGTGTTGCGGGTGGCGCTGCAGGTATTCCTCCACCAGCGCGCGCGTGTCGGCGCTACATTCCTGTTCGAGGTAGAGTGGGTAAAGGTCGTTGATGACTTCCTTGGTAACATTCATGGTGCATCCTTGGTTGTGGGTTTTAGTAAAGCGGTGAGCCGGGCGCGCACGCGGAACACCCGCACCTTGGCGGCGGCCACCGACAGACCGGTCACGGCGGCGATGTCTTCGTAGGACATTTCGTCCCCCGCTCGCAGCAGCAGGACGGTGCGGTCCAACTCCGGGAGCGTTTGCACGACGGCCAGCGCCTGCTCGAACTCATCCCGACGAGCGGCCGCTTCGTCGGGCG
Organism: uncultured Bifidobacterium sp.; assembly: GCA_964561105.1. GTDB lineage: Bacteria > Verrucomicrobiota > Verrucomicrobiia > Limisphaerales > JADLHS01 > JADLHS01. The sequence continues at coordinate 51,666 of CAZLOH010000025.1, forward strand.
GAGTGGCGGGGTCGGGGAGATCTTCGGCCAGCGGCTCGAGGCGGGCGCGGCGACGCCATTGCTTGCGGTGGAGATTCCGCGCAATCGTGAACAGGTAGGCCCGGACCGATTCCAGCCGGGGCTCCTGATCTCCGGTAAAAGCGCGCACGAAAGTTTCCGCAGTGATGTCCCGGGCCTCCTCGGGATTGTCGGACAGCCAGAGGGCGAAGCGATGGACGTCGTGAGCGTAGCGGACGTACAGTTCGTGAAAAGTGATCGCCCGCGGTTTCATGTTCGCCGTTTCCGTTGCGAGTGCCGAGGTTACCGGACCGGACGGCGCAAAGCGATCCCCGACCGCCGCGTCTGGATCGCGGGCTTCCTGAAATCTCAGCGTAACGTCGCCCATGCTGATACTATCCCGGCGGAGGGAAAAAGTTACAGGCAGCGCGCAAAAAATAGGAGGAAACCGCCCAATCCGCGCAGCCGTCAGCGATGACTTGCTTTTCCCCGGAGTTAATTTGGCCTAGAGTGTCGGCATGAGTTTGTTGGAAGACGCTGAATTATTCCGCCACCTCGACCCGGAGAAGCTGGCCGCCCTGCGCCAGATGGCGGAGGAGCGGACCTTTGCCGCCGGCCAGGAAATCTTTCGCGAGGGCGATCCGGGTGATGGGCTTTACGTTGTCACCTCCGGTTTGGTCGAAATCTCCGGGCAACTCGGGACGGGCGAACGCCGGGTTTTTTCGGAGATCGGCGCGGGCGGAGTCTTTGGTGAAATGGCGGTGATCGAACAACTCGCGCGCTCGGCGTGCGCGGTGGCGACGCAGGCAACGACGGTTCAATTCCTGCCGCGCGCCGGCCTGGCGGACCTGATCGAACGGACGCCGACCCTGTCCCTGGCTTTCATGAGACTGGTGAGCCATCGCCTGCGGGAATTCAACCAGCACCACCTCCGCGAAGTGGTGCAGGCCGAGCGCCTCGCGGTGCTGGGCCGGTTCGCGCGCTCCATTGTGCATGACCTGAAGAACCCGTTGAACATCATCGGACTCACGGCTCACTTGTATGCTCAACCGGATGCGCCGCCGGCCGCGCGCGCCGAGGCCCAGGCACGCATCCAGAAACAGGTTGACCGCATCAATGATCTAATCTCCGACCTGCTGCAGTTCACGCAGGCCGGTCAGCGTTGCGTCCTGACCCCGGTGAATTACGCCGCGTTCATCGAACAGTTCGTGGCCGAACTGCAACCCGACCTGGAACTGAAATCCATCCGGCTCGAACTCGCCAATCCGCCCCCCGCGATCACGCTGCACCTGGACGCCAGGCGGCTGCGGCGGGTGTTGATCAATCTCGCCACCAACGCCGCCGAGGCGCTCGCGGGCGCCGGCGTCATCACCCTCCGCTTTCATCAGTCGGACGGCGAAGTGATCACCGAGCTGGCCGACAGCGGACCGGGCATTGCGCCCGAGATGGCGGACAAACTGTTTCAACCCTTCGCCACGCACGGCAAATCGCACGGCACGGGGCTTGGCCTTTCCAGTTGCAAGAAAACCATCGCAGACCACGGTGGCCGCATCTGGGCGGTGAATGTGCCGCAGGGTGGGGCGGTGTTCTCGTTTGCGCTGCCGCTGGCGGCTGAGAGCCAACCGTAAGCGGAAGCCGCGGACCGTGATCCCCCGAGCCGGTTCAATTCACCTTTTGGGAAAAGCTCCCGAACGGTTGGATGGAAACAACGAGCCGCGCGCTCAATTCTCCTCTGCGTTGGTGTCCCTGGCTTTCCCACAAAGCAAGCCGGATGGAAAAGATGTTCCCGCCTTCGCGAGCTACGGAGGCAGACGACGCAATCTCTCTCTTTGCAAGCAACGCCCTCTCCGTGCCTTAATCCGTTCCGATCCTTCGGCGATTTGGCGGCTTGGGAGTAACTGCTCCCGTCATATCCGCCCATCATTTGGGCTGGTCGAACTGATCGCCTGAAACCTTCTCTTTGTTTTCCAACCTAAGTGACAAGCCAAACAAGACGCTGCCCAGGCCAATGTACGCCCCACCCGCGCCGATCGTTTGAATGACTGACTTTCCCCCCTTCCATAATCTGAAGGATGATGAGTGCCGCGCCAACAACCAGCAACATCACACCAATGATTCTGATGACTTTGTATTTCTTCATGTGTTTGGTTTCCGTTTGATAGTTGACTGCGAAAATGATTGAGCCGCCTGACAGTATTGATTAGCGGGAGACCCGTGGATCAAAGTTCAACTGGAAGGCTTGGCTCATGGGAGTCATTTACGTCGGGAGGAATCGGCGGACAAGTTTTGATTTGTGCAAATTGGAGGGAGCGCGACGGTAAAGTGAGCGGCTGGATCGAGGCTTGCCGTCAGCCTGACAGAGCCAAACCGTGTCTGGCTTTCGACCGCTGCTCATTAACACCGTGGCTTCAGCCGATGTTCGCGGGTCGGTCCCATGGAGTCAGCCGTTGCAACGGCTTGCCCCGGTGCGCGAGCCGTTGAAAAATCAACTCATTCTCTCGCCCTCCAATCGGCTGGCTGACGGCATCAGCGTTTGATCAGCGCCACGCCGGCAACGATGAGTAAAAATCCACCGACCCGCGACAGCGATACCGGCTCGCGGGAAAGACCCATGATTCCAAAATGGTCAATGGCCAGCGCCGCAGCGCCCTGCCCCAGAACCATGAGGGCCGCCGCCGGGCCTGCGCCAATCCGCGGGAAGACAAACGCCGCCGCGAGGATGATGGTGAATCCGCAGAAGCCGCCGACGTAAAGCGACCAGGGTGTGCCGGCCGGGAAGAAGGGCGCAGTCGAGCGGGTGGCGAAAAAGAAAACGAACGTGCAGAGGAGCACGATGGTCGTATTGATGACCAGGGCCGGACCAAGACCAGTCCGGGCGGAGAGACCGGCATTGGCGGCGGCCTGAAACGAAGCGGCCGCGCCGGCGACGAGGGCGGCAAGGGCAAGGAACAAGTTCATGATTGCAGGTGTGGTGATTTACGTGAACCGATTATTGGTCATCTCGCGGTTGTTCCAAGCAAATTTGATTTAACGGTGCCCACGGATTCCGCACTTCGAGCGCGGATGGAGTTGAAGCGGCTCAAGGGCACGTTCCGCTGGTCGAGTGGAGCGAGTAACCCGTCGGCATCGGGACCGGTGAGTTGGCAGGACAGACCGCACTGAGTCATCGCAAAACACCGGGTAACCGGCGACGCTGCCGGTTGTGATTGATTCCGCCGAGCACGCACGATCGCGCGCCGAGAACAATTCTTGACGTGGCGCGCACGGCCCAACAGGTTCCAGCCACCGTGAATCGTATTCGACTGCTGCCCGAACAGGTCGCCAATCAAATCGCCGCCGGCGAGGTGATTGAGCGTCCCGCCAGCATCGTGAAGGAACTCGTCGAGAACTCGCTCGACGCCCAGGCCACGCGCATCACGGTGGAAATCCAGGCGGGCGGCCGCAGTCTCGTGCGCGTGACGGACGACGGCACGGGCATGAACCGCGACGACGCGTTGCTCTGTCTCGAACGCCATGCGACGAGCAAGATTCGCCGCGCGGAAGATCTGGCGGCGATCGCGACGATGGGATTCCGGGGCGAGGCGCTGCCGAGCATCGCCAGTGTGAGTCGCTTCACGCTCACCACGCGCGAGCGCGAGAACGCTTCACCCGAAGGCACCCAGATCATCGTCAACGGTGGCAAGATGGCCGAGGTCAAGGCGGCCGGCAGCGCGCCGGGGACCAGTGTGGAGGTGCGGCAGTTGTTCTTCAACCTGCCCGCACGGCGAAAATTCATGCGCACGGAGGAAACCGAGGCGGCGCACATCCAGCATTACCTTACGCTCGCAGCGCTGGCGCATCCGGCGGTGGCGTTCACGTTTCTCCGGGACGGCCGGACGGTGTGGCAATTGCCCGCGCAAAAAGCCGGCGCCGAGAGCGGCGAACAACTGCCGGCCGTGCGGGAACGGCTGCGCGCGTTGATGGGGGATGCAAAGCTGGTGGAGGTAAATCTCTCCGTGGCGCTCCCGGCTGATTTGCCGACGGAGGAATCCGAATCGTTCGAGACGGCGCGACCGGCAGGCGAGGCCGCCGCCGATGCCGGACTCGAAACACCAGACTCCCGGCTGAACGTCTGGGGTTTGATCGGTGCGCCCGGCGTTTCCCGCGCGACCCGGGCGGATCAATACGTGTTCGTGAACCGTCGTCCGGTGGAGAATCGCGGCCTGAATTTCGCCTTGCTCGAAGGTTATCACACGGCGCTGATGAAGGGGCGTTATCCCGTGTGCTGTCTGTTCCTGGAAATTGATCCGGCGGCGGTGGACGTGAACATCCATCCGAGCAAACGCGAGGTGAAATTTCATCGCGAAGGAGAAGTGCGCCGGCACGTGGCGGCGGCGGTGCGAGAGGCGTTACATTCGTTTCACTCGGCCGCGCCGAAAGTCTCCAGCCTCCCGTCCAGTGCCGGCGTCAACCTGGCCGGACAGATGACGCCGCCTGGCCGCGCCTTGGAGAACCATCCCGCGCCGGAATTCGACACCCCGGCGTTGCCGGAATTTCCGCTGCCGTTGAAGCCGAACCCGGAACGGTCATCACCGCCAACCGAAACGCCCGCGCTCCGAATGGAATTTTCGTCCGCCCCTTCCGCAGCCACTTCGAGTCGCAGCCTCGCAATCCCGGTCGCCGGCCCGCAATCGCCGTCCACCACCGGGCGCACTCTGGTTTCAGACCTCAGTCCCCAGACCCCAGACCCCACGCCGCTGTTAAATGTTCCCTTACGACTGGTCGGCGTGATCGGCCGGCTGTACGCCGTGCTGGAATCGGATCGTGGACTGGTATTGATGGATCAACACGCCGCGCACGAGCGGGTGTTGTTCGAGCAAATGCTGGAGCGATTGGAGCGCAAAGAACAAGCGCCGTCGCAGAAACTGCTGCTCCCGGAAACCCTGGAGCTTTCTCCGCGCGACGCGGTTTTCCTGCGGGGGCAACTCGCCGAGTTGACGCGGTTGGGCGTGGGCTTGAGTGAGTTCGGCGAGCGAACCTTTCTGCTGGATGCGCTGCCGCCGTTTGTGAAAGTGGGCGACGCGCGCCGGTTCGCTCTGGACCTTGTGGATGAATTGAAGTCCGCCGGACAGGACGTCAATTCCGCGCGCCTGGGCGAACAGGTCGTGACCAAGACCGTGTGTCGTCATGCCGTCAAGGCCAACGATCCGCTGGCCGGGCGCGAGTTGGAAAATCTGATTGAAGACCTGCGTCGTTGCGCGATGCCGTACACCTGCCCGCACGGACGCCCCACACTCATCGAGATGAATTATCGGGAACTGGAGCGGAAGTTCGGGCGGTCGCAATAGCGCGTTTGGGCAAATGCGGCCCAAAAGAGGACTTGCAATCCCGGGCGGATTTCGTAGCCTGACCGTGCTCTTTCCGGGATGCGAGCGTAGCTCAGTTGGTAGAGCATCACGTTGCCAACGTGAATGTCGAGGGTTCAAATCCCTTCGCTCGCTCCACTTTTTCCGCCAACCGCCGATGCCTCCAAAGTTCGGAATCACTTCAGAAACCACCGCACACTCGCCGTGGTTCGTCCGCGTCTTGTGAACTTTCCAGAGAACAGCTTGCGCTCCACGAGAGTTTCATCCACACCCGGCAATCACGCCAAAGTTCGTCGCTTGTGGAATGTTCCGATTTCGGCGTCACCACGCTCCGTGGTTGGTGCAAGTCTGGATGAATGTAGGTGAAGCACGCGGGGCAGTGGTCGTAGTCAGTAACTGCCAACCAACTGGCAGCCCGCGATGGAAAAACTCTGGCGCCATCCGACGATCCGCGAACGCCTCTGGCTCAATCGCGGCGACATGGGCTTCGGCCAGGAAGCCGTCCTGGCCTGGCACGAACAGGCCGGGGAGCCGCGCCCGCAATACCTGTTCAAACTGCGGCTCACCACCAACGTGCGCCGGGTCATCGCCAAAGTGCCGTGGCCGTATTGGGAAGGCGCGCCCACGCTGGGCTGCCAGCAGATCGCCGAGACCACGGTGAAACTGCACGGCTGGAGCCGCGAACGGCGCGTGGTCATTGTGCGCACGCTCAAGCCGGTGAATCCCACACCGCAAGACGAGTTCTGGGACACGCCCGAAGACGACGTGGCCGTGTATGTGACCAACTTGGGAAAAGACGCGGCCACGCCCGAACAGATTGCGCTGCTGTATGCGCAGCGGGCCGACACGGAGAACGTGTTCGACGAGTTGAAGAACCAGTGGGGCTTCCGTGGGTATTGCAGTCGGCGGGCGGTGGTGACGGAACTGGCCGCGCGGCTGGTGCTGCTGACCTACAACCTGTGGAGCCTGTTCACGCGGCTGATGGGATTGACGCCCGGCCATCACCGCGAAGCGGTGACCTCGCGGCGGGACTTTTTGTTCCTGGCGGCGCAGGTGGTGGCAAGCGGGCGGCAGCGGGTGGTGAAACTGGCGGTGACAGCGGAGTGGTGGCACACCTTGAAGGCCTGCTACGAGCGGCTGCGGACGTGGTTGGTGTCAACTGCGCCGCAGTTGGAGGCGACCGGCCAGCTCTTGGGCCGCCTCGCGCGCCAAACCACCGAAAGCCCCGACGAACCCCCCTCCAACCCGCCCCCGCTTGAACCTCAACGCGGGATTTAGGTTCAAAGTCCTGCATGTCCGCGACTGTCAGCCGATGAGCGCGCAGGCGGACGCCCCGCAAATCATCGCCGACTATTGGCACAACAACATCTCGCAAGCCACCTGGTTTGACCCGGCCAAGGAGGCATTCGTCGTGCTGGTGGGGAACACCCGCCGCCGCATCATCGGTCACAATCTGGTGGCGATCGGGACGCTGGACTCCTGCCCCGTGCATTGTCGCGAGGTGTTCCGGCCGGCCATTGGCGCCGCCGGGAGCGCCGTCATTCGTCGGGTAAGGAGATGGCGTTGTCGCCATCTCCTCCCCTAAGAACCGGACTTGATGGTTTCCGCTCATCCGGCCCAAGCCGTTCCAAAACCCTGCTCAGGCAGGGCCGATGATACACGACGGTGTATGCCTGCTCCGTGCAAGTGCAGCCGAACTTTTTGAAGAATGCACGGTCTTCAAAGTACGGGCGTCAGAGCGGGTCGAAGGGATTGGCCTCTGCTTTAATCTTCAGATGCCCTCGTATGATGGTCTTGTTGGCAAACACCAGTTTCAACCACCGCACCTTTCCCTCCGGCGTTCGCTCGCCCGTGTCTGTCGCAAACCACCACTTTCGTCCGCCCACTGGATGCCAGTACCGCCGGAGCACTCAGTCTGCGGATTTGCCGCGATGTCTGCGTTTGGCCCATCGCCAGAGACTGTGCCAGATTGCCAAGTCCACTTTGCGGAACGTCCGCGTTGCCACGATGTGCCGGCGGTAGTTAACCCAGCCGAGGATCACTCGGTTGAGGTGCCACAGCAGGTTCTCCTGACGCGCAGTTTTGTTTTCCCGCAGGATTGTTCGGACTTTCTTCAAGAACGCGTTCGTGTTCTTCATTGATGTTCGCGACTGACGCGCAGGCTTTCGCAGACGGAGTAGTAAGTGTGCGTCTTGCCGTCTTTGGTGCAGGCGCGCCGTTTGCGAAACATGTCGGGAGTTTACCCTGAGCGGGGGTGCGTCCGGCAAGCGGGATGGGTCGGCACACGGGCAGTTTGCGCCAAGCGTGACCTGTCCCTGAATCACTTGCGCCAGAAAAAATCTGCAAACCACCAAAACGTGCGAAAGTCGGGTTAGCTGCGAACAACTACGGAGTGGCGGGAAGGGTGTATCTCGGAACAGAAGCGCAATGAACAAAAATCATTCAAAGCGGCGATAACGTCGGTTGTGAATAATGTAAGTTTGACGCTGAAAAATTCTATGTTAGCGTGCTGAGGTTCGTGAAACTATGAGTGCGAGAAAAATCGGAAGTGTCGGGGCGTTGGGGCAACAGATCACCGTCGGAGCGCGGCAGGCGACGATGACGCTTTCTCCCGAGGCCGTATCCATCCATCGGGGCGGAATTGAATTTCGCAGCGAAAAACCATTTGCGCGCTGGGTCGAAATGACAGTCACCATCCAATCACCCGTTGACGGTGCCACCGTTAATTGCACGGGGGTGGTCGTGGACTGCTCGGGCAACAAACACGCGGGTTATCACATTTCCATGGTGTTCACCAGCATGTCCAAGCAGGCGGAGACGCAACTGACTTCCATGGTCCTGTCCCAGGCCCGGTAAGCCCCGAGCGCGGTCTGAATTTGCGGCCGGGTCAAATCTGGCCCGGCCTGATGCTTTTCCCGGGTTTACTTTTCCGCTTTGGACTCCCGCACCCGGCTCTGGTAGTCTCGGCACATGGATCTCTTCTATAAAGTTTTGAAGACCGCCGTGGATGGGCAGGCTTCCGACGTGCATCTCAAAATCGGCACGCCGGTGATTTTCCGCATTCACCGTGAACTCATCGCCATTGAATGTCCCCACCCGACGCTGGAGTGGATGAACAAGGTGGTGGAGGCGATCACCCCGGCGCACTTGCGCAAGCGGTTGGAGGAGGAACGCGAGGTGGACTTCTCCTATTTTGTCCCGGACATCGGCCGTTTCCGCACCAATCTGTTTCAACAACGCGGCCAATGGTGCCTGGCCATGCGCTACGTCAAGACCAACGTCCCGAGTTTCCAGGAATTGGGATTGTTGGAACAAGTCCGGACCATTGCCGAATCGCCGCGCGGCATCGTGCTGGTGGCCGGCTCGACGGGTAGCGGCAAATCCACCACGCTCGCCGCGATGATTGAACACATCAACGCCAACCACAAACGGCACATCGTCACGCTGGAGGATCCGATTGAATACGTCTTCGAGGACAACCAGTCCGTCATCGAACAGCGTGAGGTGGGGCTGGACACGGTGTCGTTTCATCACGCGCTCAAACATGTCCTGCGCCAGGACCCGGACATCATCATGATCGGGGAAATGCGCGACAATATCAGCTTCACTGCGGCGATGAGCGCAGCCGACACCGGCCACCTGGTGTTATCCACGCTGCACACCACCAACGCCTCGCAGTCCATCAGCCGCATCCTGGATTTCTTCGATGCCGACGAACGCGAGCAGATTCGCCGACAACTGGCCGGCACATTGCAGGCCGTGATCTGTCAGCGCATGGTCCCAACCATTGCCGGCCAGATGACGCCGGCAATGGAAATCATGATCAACACTGCCACGGTGAAAAAACTGATCGAAGAGAACCGGCTCGACAAACTTCCTGCCGCCATCGAAACCGGCACGGACGACGGTATGCTCAATTTCAATCAGGCGCTGTTCAATCTGGTCAAGCAGGGCGTGGTGAGCGAGAAGGATGCCCTTGCCAAGGCCACCAATCCACAGGCCCTCGAGATGAACTTCAAAGGCATCTTCCTCGACGAAGGCCGGAGAATTCTTGGGTAATTGTCGGCGTTCGCTACGGCTGACGTTTGGGCAACGGGGCCACGTACACCCCGCTATCCTTGATGCCGTGGATGATCATCTCCACCGTCCGATCCACGGCTCCGCGATTCTCACGGACCGCCTGCAATGCGTTTCGACCGAGCTTTTCTCGAAGGGCGGGAGTGAGCAGTAGGTCTCGGATCGTCCGTTCCAGTTCGCTCACGTCCCGCACCTGCACCAGGGCTTCGTACCGGCGGAAAATCTCCACGACATCGGTAAAATTCTGCATATTCGGCCCGCAGACCACGGGTTTCCCGAGCGCGCAGGGTTCGATCGGATTCTGTCCGCCTTTCGCGGTCAGACTTTTGCCGATGAAGACCACCGTGGCCGCCTCGTAGAAATAGCGCAGCTCGCCGGTGGAGTTGACCAGGAGGCAGGGTAATTTGTCCGGGGTAAATTTGGTATGCTCATTGAGGTCGCTGCGCCGGACCAGCTTGATGTGACGGGCCTCCAGTTCACGCACAATTTCGCGACTCCGCTCGAAGTGCCGCGGCACCAGGATCAGGAACAGACCCGGGAAGCGCTGGCGCAACCGCCGCACCATTTCCGCCAAAATGATCTCCTCTCCGGCGTGCGTGCTGCCGCAGACCAGGATCGGGGCGTCGGCCGGCACGCCCAATTGCGCCAGCATCGCCGGCACGTCCAGCGTTCGAGGACCGTCCAATGTGGCCGCGTCGAACTTCAGGTTGCCCACCACCTGCACCGCCTCGGGTCGGCAACCGAGCTCGCGCCAGCGCGCCGCGTCGGTTTCGCTTTGTGCGCCCACTCCCGTGAACGCGGCAAACAGCGGCCGGAACAGAAAGCCAAACCGTTTGTAGCCCCGCGCTGATCGCTCGGACAACCGCGCGTTGACCAGGAACAGGGGAATCCGATGCTGCTTCGCCCGCCAGATGAAGTTGGGCCAGATTTCCGCCTCGACCAGAATGATCGCTTCGGGGCTGATCAGCGACTGCGCTCGGGCGACGTACTGACGGCGATCAATCGGGTAATAAATTTTACTGACGTGCGGCGGCAGTTTCTTCTTCAACTCGCCCATGCCGGTGGTGGTGGTGGTCGAAACCACGATCTTGGCATTGGGCACGCGGGGTTCGAGCGCGCGGATCAGCCGGGTGCAGAGATTGACCTCGCCCACACTGACTGCGTGCAACCAGAGGGCGTGCCGGTTCGTCAACGCTTGCTTGAGCTTGGTGTCGTACTGGCCAAACCGTTCGCCGAAGCCCTTGGTCCAGTTTCCCCGCCGCCACAACCGCCAAAAATAATAGGGCGACGACAGGACAAACAGCACAATGAACAGGATGTTGTAAAGGGTGCGCACACTGATTATCGGGTCAACCGCCGGTAACTGTTTGAAAAATGCCGCCCGCCGTAAAGGAAATGTTTTTCCCGTTTCACGCCGCGTGTGTAACTGGAAGACTTCCCCCCTCCTCGCTGGGGTGGAAGCTCTCGCGTTGCGAAACTTCCGCCCGCACGGAGCGGGCGGAGGGCAGTGGCGTGCTCTCACGCAGCGGGTGTCCGCATTCCAAGCATCGGAGTGGCGCCACCCAAGCGGCGGAATCTCGCGCCCGTGGGCGTCGGCACTCCAATCGTGTCGTTGACGTAGTCCGGCCTTCCTCCATCTCCTTGGTGTCGTATAGCTTGAGTTGACTCGACTGTCATTCGAGCCAAAAAGGATTTTGACAAACCTCGGGGAATGGTGTTTTCTGTCGCCCGACGGAAATATGAAGATCGCGACCATTTACATGCAAACGATGACGCCGATGCGAGGATGCGGATCCGATTGGCAGCATCGCTCCCTGTGTTTTGGCATCGCGGCCAGGAGTTCATAAAGCAGCCATACAACTTTTTGAAACCCCGCGATTGCCAGTCAGTCGCGGGGTTTTTGTTTGAACGGAAACTGACCGAAACTTTCAGAGAAAGGACAAAGATGAAAACGACGAACCATCGCGTGCCGGCCGAATTCGGGCCGAACACCCGGTTTGCCCTGCCGGTTGGCCCGGCCACTCATAATCGCGCCTGGCACAGTGCGGGAAGCGATGAACTGGACCGGCTCAAGGAACGCTTGCTCGCCCGTGAACTGGCGCGCACGACGAATCTGGAGGCCAACATCCTGCTGCGCCGCGCCGCCACTGACGCTGTGGCTCTGGTCTGGCTTCTGCCATATCCGCTGTTGTTGCTGCCCTCGCTCTTCGCCGAAATGGCGCAAGCCGCGCGGCATACCGCGGAACGTCAATCGTCAATCCGCGAGCGCAGCAGCGAGTTGCTCGTGCTGGCGGAATAACCGCAGATTGATTTACGCCGAAACGGTGTATGGGTGGGGTGAAGGAGCGTCGTGCAAACGGCGCTCCTTTTTTGTTTGGATCGGGAGAGAGGTGTTGAAGTCCGCTTGGGCTGCACCAATCCACCGGGTGTAACCAACCTGACGGTTGTTTGGAATTCCGTTGTATGCGGTGGAAGTTTTCGGACTGCGGATCTCCCGCCGCATGGAGATTGTCTGCGAGGCAAGGCCGGAGGCGCGAATCACCTGGCATGATCCCGTTGAACGCAGCGCCGGGTTTCGGACGCGAGAACGGCTGCCAGACCAGCCCGTCAGCTTCGGGGGCTGCGAACAGAAACCGTGGTCCGCGAGCGCAAACTTGTTTGGACGGCTCGCCCCCGACATACTCACGGGAACGAATTGAACCGTTGAAAATACTTGTCGCCATCACCGGAGCCAGCGGCGCCCTTTACGCGCAACGCCTCCTCAACAACCTGGATCCGGCCACGCACGACATCCATGTCGTCCTCAGCCACTACGCGCAGCAGGTCGTGGCCGGCGAATTGCCCGGCGGCCTGCGCCTGCCGGCGGGCGTGAAGTCGCATGGGTTGAGGAGCATGAACGCCCCGTTCGCCAGCGGCTCGAATCCGCCGGACGCGATGGTGGTGATTCCCTGCACAATGGGAACGCTGGGGCGCATCGCGCACGGTTACAGTGAAGATGTGTTGCTCCGCGCCGCGGATGTGGTGCTGAAGGAAAAAAAGCAGTTGATTCTGGTGCCGCGTGAAACGCCACTGAATCTGATTCACGTGAAGAACTTTGAGCTATTGCTGCTTGCGGGCGCGACTTTGATTCCCGCCAATCCCAGCTTTTATTCCGGGGCGAAAACCATCGCTGACCTGGCCGACACCGTCGTAGCCCGGGTTTTGGATCACCTCGGCGTACCGAACCAGCTGGCCCCGCGCTGGACGCAAGCGAAGGAATGATTTCAATCATTCAAAAGTGGGGCGGCTTTGTTCGCTTCTCGCACACGATTTTTGCGCTGCCCTTCGCTCTGGCCGCGATGGCGGTGGCCGCGCGCGAGCATCAAGGCTGGCCGGGCGGGCGGGTGTTCGGCTTGATCCTCCTGGCCATGGTGTGTGCGCGGACCTGCGCAATGGCGTTCAACCGGATTGTGGATCGCAAGTTTGACGCGCTGAATCCGCGCACGGCGACGCGGCATTTGCCGGCCGGACATATTTCGCTCGTCAGCGCCATCTGCCTGTGGGCGCTGTCGGGCGCGGGTTTGATCACCGCCAGTTATTTTCTCAATCCGCTGTGTTTCTGGCTCTCGCCAGTGGCGCTGGTCGTCATCTGTTTCTATTCGCTCACGAAACGGTTTACGGATTACACGCACGTCTTTCTCGGCGTGGCGCTGGCGCTGGCACCGGTGGGCGCGTGGCTGGCGGTGAAAGGCGTGGACATCTCCCGCTGGGAAGTGTTGCAGATGTTGGTGCTCTCGAGCGCGGTGATCCTCTGGCTGGTCGGCTTCGATATCATTTATGCGTTGCAAGATTACGAGTTCGACAAGCAACATGGACTCCATTCGCTCGTGGTGGCCTGGGGGCCGGCGAACGCGCTGCACGCGGCGTTTCTCGCGCACCTGATCATGTGCGGCCTGCTCTTCGCGTTCGGCTTGCTGTGCCGGTTTCGCATCGCATACTTGATCGGCTGGATCATTATCGTGGTCGCCTTGGTGCTGGAGCATTGGATCGCGCATCGCCGCAGTCTGAACTGGATCAACACGGCGTTCTTCCGGCTTAATGCTCTCGTTAGCGCGGTCTTTTTCATCGTGGTCGTGGCCGAGGTGGTATTTCATGGTGGCTTCCGGCTGCAGTAGTGGTTCGGAGTAGGATGAACATCCGTGCCGGGAATCGTCGTTAACCACCCGTCAACCAAACGGGCGGTCGGGTCGAACCGACTCAATTACGGGAAAACAAAAATTATGAAAACCAACAAAGTATGGTTCACACTGGCCGGCACTGCGCTGGTCATCGCTCTGGCCGGCTGCGGTCAGAAGGAGAACGCGAGCCTCGAGGACCACGCAAAGACGGCGGCCACCGAAACCGGCAATGCGGTCCAGCACACCGTGGAGGCCGCGAAAACTGCCGGCAACAAGCTGGTTCAGGACATGAAGGAGGCCGGCCAAAAGGCGGCCCAAGACATCACTGACAAGGCGAAGGAAGTCGCCGCCCCGGTCAATGCCAAAGCGCAGGGCATTATCAACGAGGCCAAGCAGTATGTGCAGGACGGCAAACTAACGGAGGCATACAACAAATGGAAAGAGCTGGCCGGGGAGAAACTCTCGGCGGAACAGCAAGTCATCGCCGATGGCCTCAAGACGCAGATTGACAAGTTGCTTGGTGCCACGAACAAAGCGGCCACCAATGCCGCCGCCGCGGGCAATCTGCTCAAGAAATAGCGCCGCCTTCATCGTCAACGGCCGGGATGAATCCGCGCAGTATCCGGTAGTTCGCGGCGTTTCGTCCACGCCTGTCTTGTCTTCAGGCAGCCCCGGCAAATTCGGGACACGGGTGGCCGATGGGCCGGCAGAGGGAGTTTAGCTCGAGTTCGATCACGACAAAACTGTTGCCAAAGACACTCCGACTGGAAACTCCAAACCCCCAATCATGGTTTGTCGGGGGCAACTCCAGCAGAATCAGCAAGTGCTGCGAGTGGTCGCTGGTGGGTGAGGTTTAGTTTGGGAGTTCGTTCCGCGAGGCCATGCCTTAGGCCGCGCCATCAAGCCGATGGGCTCAAGTCTGACTCGAGCCGGGCTGGTACTCTGTTTGCTTTTCAGGCAGGCATGATGACCACTTTCTTCGTGTTGCTGGCGCTAATGGCCGCCGTCTTTTTCACTGAAGTCATCGCTGCCAACCGGGCGCCCTTCGGTTACGAAGACGAAAAGGGATTTCACTTCGACAACTCACCGCGTTCCCGTCGTCGCCCCGTGGAATTCCAGAATCCCAGTTAAGCCGCTACTATTCCGCCGGGGACATCTGAATTGCTCGTCCACTTCGGACGGCACAATGGCCCGGCCCCCCAACCAATGTTTGAGGTGCCGGTAACCCATTAAAACCAAGTCCTCCGCCGGCACGGCATCACCCCGCTCCGACCTCGTTCGCTGCGTTGGTGTGCCTGCCGACGGGGGACTTAGAGTTTAACGGGTGCTTCAAAACGAGATTTGAATCAAGCGGGAAGGAAACTCGAGTCCTCAAACTCCAACGGAAGGTCAGGCGGAGTTCGCAGGCGCTCGGAGTCATTTGTCAAAAGCCCGACCTGGTCATCTCGCGTTCCAACGCCATCTGGAATTGTTGTATGTCGGACGCGGAGGGTTTGTATCCGGTCTGTTGCGGCACCAAGCCCAGTCGCCCTGTCTGGTCCAAATACCAATCCGCGTTCATCCCGTCGCTGAAGGTGACTTTACCACTAACGAGCGCGCCCGGTCGCGCCAACTGATCCACACTCAAGGAAACCGTGCCGGCGGTTGACGCACCAGGCGCAACCGCAGCGTCGGGAGTCGGGGGCGTAATTACGGATGGCGGCGGCTGGGGCGCTGCTGGTTTCGGCGGATCCGGATCCTTGAGCTTCAACTTGAGATCATCCACCAGCAGACGGACTTCCATGTAGGTGAGTCGCAGTCCCAGTTCGGAGGCGAGCCGGGTCTGAATTTCCGCGAGTTTCAGCCCGCCCGCGACCCAAGCCGTGACGGTCTGTTGTTGTGTTTCATTAAGCATCATAGCGATGACGGGCCGGCATTCTGCGGTCTTTGCGACGGATGAAAATGAAAATCTTCACGGACCGGATGGTCCCCGGCCGGTCCGGGCAACCACGAAGCGCCGGCCTCAAACCAGTTCCGGCTCTTCGATTTCTTGCGGCGGACTCACGCGGGGTGAACCGTCGGCCGCTTCGGGGTATTCAAAAATCTTTCCTTCGTAGTTGCGGATTACCACGCGGTCGGCATTGCGGCTCAACACGTATTCCGGACTGACCGGAACTTTGCCGCCGCCGCCGGGCGCGTCAATGACGTAGGTGGGCACGGCATAGCCGGTGGTGTGGCCGCGCAATTGTTCCATGATCTCCAACCCGCGCCGCACACTCGCGCGCAAGTGCGCCGAGCCGGCGATCAGGTCGCACTGATAAAGGTAATACGGCTTCACGCGGCACATGAGCAGTTTCTGCATCTGGGCTTGCATGATCACCGGATCGTCATTGACGTGTTTAAGCAGCACGGATTGGTTGCCCAAGGGGATGCCGGCGTCGGCCAACCGCTCGAGTGCGGTCCGCACCTCCGTGCTCAATTCGCGGGGATGGTTCGAGTGGATGCTGATGAACAGCGGATGAAACTGTTTCAGCATCGCGCACAACGCCGGGGTGATGCGCTGAGGCAGGAAGATGGGAATCCGCGTGCCGATCCGGAGGAACTCAACGTGCGGGATCGCGCGCAGGCGCGTCAGCAGGTATTTTATTTTGTCATCGCTGAACAATAGCGGATCTCCGCCGCTCAACAAAACATCGCGGATTTCCGAGTGCTGCTCGATGTAGGCGATCTGTCGGTCGAACTCGGGATGAAAATCGTATCCGGTGGCGTTGCTCACCAGGCGGGAGCGCGTGCAATAGCGGCAGTAGGCCGCGCAGCGGTCGGTAACGAGAAACAGCACGCGATCCGGGTAGCGATGGACCAGTCCGGGCACGGGCGAATGTGAGTCCTCGCCGCACGGGTCGGACATCTCCCAGGCCGCCGTGCGGGTTTCCTCAATCCGCGGAATGACCTGCCGGCGGATGGGGCAATGTTTGTCGGCCGGATCAATCAGGTTGAAGAAATAGGGTGTGATGGCGAGCGCGAGCTTGTGATTGGCGAGCTTCGTGCCGGCGTATTCCTCCGGCGTGAGCGTTGGCATCCGCCGCTGCAATTGTTCCAGCGTAGTGATGCGATGTTTAAGCTGCCAGTGCCAGTCGTTCCAATCGGCATCCGACACGTCGTGCCAACTGCCGCGGCCGGCGGATTGAAATTCCTTGAGTGAGTTCAGACGCGCGCGCGTGGGCGGCTCATCTGGGATCGAAGCTGGGGGCTCGGTATCGCTGTGCATTGTTCGCGGAGCGTACTATAGAAGTGAACCCGATGGTGTCAAGTTGACCGCCGGCAAGCTTTTCGGCGGGTTCGGAGCTAACGAGACAGCTTCGGGTTTTCAGCCGGAAACGCGGATAAATTCTCGCTGGATTTCGGACGCAGCGCAAACCGTTTCGCGTCCAGGGCATCAAGCTGCCGCAGCACCTGCGTCGTGGCTTTTTGGGGAGTCGTGCCCGAGAACCAGAGATTTGCTTTCACCCAGCCCTCCCGGCGTTGCGCGAGATACTTGGTCAGCGCCTGCCGATACTCCTCCGTCAGCGCCATGAACTCCGGCGCAATGCGTCGCCGGGTTAAATCCAGTTCCCGAACCTTGGCCTCGAGGATGGTAGTCTGCTGCGCCAGGTTCCATTGTCGGATGACCGCCTGCAACGTCACGTCCGCCCGCGCCGGCAGGTCGCCGAGCGAGCGGCGGATGTCCACCGGCAGACGGAGCGCCTGGTCGAGTTTGCTCCAGCTCTCGGCAGCCGTCCAGCGCTGGGTGGGATCGCGTCCAACGAAATAAACCACCTGCAACGCCCACCATTTCTCAAGCGCAAGTTGATTGGGAAACTGCTCGTGATAGGCGCGGAGGAAGGCGGTCTGCCAGTTATACGCGGCGCCCAGCCCCGCCAACATCCGGCGCAAAGCTTCCGGCCCATTCGGCAAGCGCAGGAGTTGCTCGACGAACAATTGCGCACTGCCGGAGTACGCCTCCGCTGCGGCGCGATCTGAGTCCATGGTCTTGGGCCAGCTCAATTCCTCGATCGTCAACGGGGACCGGTTGCGCAACGCCTGCCGGGCCTGGGCCAGTTGCTCGTTCTCTTTTTGCTCGATGTTCGTCGGGCGGATGGTCACCCCGCGCAGGGAGAGAACGGGCGGGGCCAAAATCAGTTCGGCCGCCTGCGACGCGAGCAGTTGTTGCGTCAACCCTTCCACCAGCCAGAACGGGACCTCGGCCGAGTGTTCCACGGCGGACCGATTGGCCACCTCGAGCAAAACCACCTGCACCAATGTGCGTACGAACAAGGTGCGTTCCACTCGTTGCGGCAGGCTCACCTGGTATTGCCAGTTGCCGCGCATCCGATCCACTCCGATCGCGACGCCGTCCGTGCCAGGCCGAACCGGCCGGATGGTCACCTGAATTTTACCGCGCCACTCGTTGGGCAGACCAAGTTTGGTGTAAAGCGCGCCCTTGATGCGTTCGCACGAAACGGTGAGGAACGCCGGTTCGAGGTCCACGAAGCGCGGATTACCCAAAGCATCCGGCAATGGTCGCGTCACCGCCGTCCGCTGGTCGAAAATCGCAAATTGTCCGGAAGCACTCTGTACGGCCGGCCGCAACGACGCCCCGACCGGGGCCGACCACCCCTGGCTCACCACCAGCAGGCAGCCGAGGGCAGTGATGGTTTTCAGGTCCGGGGTCACGCGCCGCAGCGGCTCAGTCAGCCGATTTGGATTTGGCCGGTTTGGTTTCGGCTTTCGCCGCCGGTTTGGCGGGCGCGGACGACTTGTTGTCGCTCGTGCCGCTGGCGGCGGGTTTAGCCGCTTCCGATTCCTTCTTCGCCGCCTGTTTGTAGCCTTCGCTCCGATAATCCGTGATGTAGAAGCCGGCGCCTTTGAAGAGCAGGCCCGCGCCCGCGCTGAGTTTGCGTTTCACCTTGCCCCGCCCCCACTTCTTCCGCGCGCATTTTTCCTTGGGACAGGTGGTCAACGCCGCGGCGGTGATGGGCTGGACCTGTTCAAACTCGTGGCCGCACTTGGCGCAAACGTATTCGTAGGTTGGCATAAGCGACTGATTTTAATACGCACCCGGCGCGACCACGTCAAGCGGGCGCAACATCCCGGATGGCGAGGTAGATTAGCCGCCGATGCAACTCATCGAGCGTGGCGGAGCCACAAATTCCGGCTCGCCGATGTGGTGGCGGGCCTCTTTTTGCCAGACCACGCGACGCCACCAATCCGCCAGCTCTGCATCACTGGCCCCGCGGCGGAGTTCGGAACGCAGATCATGCTCCGTGACACTGAACAGGCAGGTGCGGACTTTTCCATCGGCCGTGAGCCGGATGCGATTGCAGTGACCGCAAAAAGGCTCGCTCACCGGCGCGATGATCCCGATTTCTCCCCGGCCCTGGGCGAAGGCCCAGCGTTTGGCCGTGGCCGATGGATTATCGGAATTCACCGCCCGCAATTCAAAGCGCGCCTGCAAACGGCGAAGAATCTCCGCGCCTGTCACCACCATTTCCTTCTGCCAGGCGTGCGCCGAATCGAGCGGCATGAATTCGATGAACCGCAGGCTGAGGTTGCGCTCCCGCGCGAATTCCGCCAGCGACTCCAACTCGTGATCGTTGATGTCGCGAATGATTACCGCATTGACTTTCACCGGGTTGAATCCCAGTTCCTGCGCGAGCCGGATGCTTTCCATTACTGCGGCCAGACCGTCCCGACCGGTGATCTTTTTGAAGTTGGCGCGATCCAGGGAATCCAGACTGAAACTCACTCGTTGCAAGCCAGCTGCGCGCAAGGCCCGCGCTTTTTCCGCGAACAGAAAGCCATTCGTCGTCATGGCCAGGTCTTCGATGCCGGAGATGGTTGCGATCCGGGCGACCAATTGCTCGACCTCCTGCCGCAGCAGCGGCTCCCCGCCGGTGAGCCGGATTTTTTGGATTCCGAGTCCAACGGCAATGCGCACAACCCGCTCGATCTCTTCAAAACTCAGGAGCTTCGTCCGCGGCACCCACTGTTGCACGATGGGCGTGGAGTCGGGCAGATGCGCCCAGTGACCCCGGTAGAAATTCTGCGCCGCCTCCGTTTCCGGCAGGCAATAGAGGCAGCGGAAATTGCAGCGGTCGGTCAGGCTGACCCGCAAATCGCGCAACACCCGGCCATGCGAATCAACGAGCGAGCCGGGCGGGGACATTATTTGGGCGCGGCCGGGGCGTTGGTCAGGGGCGGGATGACTTTCACGGAGCCGTCGGCATTGATCTCCACATTGAGATCGTAGGCGTTGCTTTTCACCGTGGGTGCCGGCGGGCTGTTGAGTTGCAGCAGCCGGGTGGCGCCTTTTTGCGCGTCGGTGGTGAACAGGCCCTTGCGGATCCATTCCAACCGGCGGGCCACGGACAATTCATCTCTCAGTTTGGAAACCTGCGCGCGCAGCACCGCGAGATCGTTGAACTGGCGTTCCAGTTCAGCCTTTTCCGCCATGAGCCGCTTGAGTTCTTTTTCCAAAAACGCCTTGTCGCCTTCGGACGCGGCGAGTTTGTGCTGGGTGTCTTCAATCTGCGTAGTGAGGTTCGTGAGCGCGGCGCTCAGGTCAATGGCCTTTTCGTCCAGTTCGCGATTCTCGGTTTCCAATGCGGCGATGCGTTGGTCGCGCTCCGCCACGGCGGTCTGGCTGGCCTTGAGCGAGGCGGCAGTTTTGTCGAGGGTCGTCGTGACGTCGGTCAGCTTGTTGCTCAAGTTCTCAAAGTTCGAGCGGGTGGTGGCCAGGTCGTTGGTGAGCATGATGTTGACCTGCCGTTGCTCGTTCAGTTGGCTGCTGGTTTCCGCCCATTCGTTCGAGAGGGAGAGGATTTTGTCCGTGTCTTTGCGCTTCTCCTCGCCCGCCTGCTTCTTCGTGCTCAACAGCACGACCGTCAAGCCGACGCAAATCACTGCCAGGATGATGACTCCAACTACATTCTTCATAAGCGTCGGCGAGAATGCCGGGCCGATGGCCGTTTGGCAAGCTTTCAAGCGCCCTTTCAAGCGCCGTGTGCCCGCGCCCGCCTGAACCGCGCCCGCAGATTGGCGACCCCTTCATGAGCCGTGCTACCACGTTGGCGATTGCGTGTGCGGCTGGAAAGATCGCCTGTTTGCGGTAGTAATTCTCGCGCTGAAATGTTCCTGCGGTGGTGCTGGTCGCGCTGCGACCAGCCTGCCCGCGTGGAGCGGGCGGAAACGGATGACCGAGGGCGCACGGCTTCACGCTGTTCGTGGCGCGTCGCTCTGCGCGACGCGACGGCTCGCAGCGCGAGCCGTTCTACCACGTTGGCGATTGCGTGTGCGGCTGGAAAGTTCGCCATCTGAGGTAGAAGTTCTCGCGCTGCGAGAACTCCGCCCGCACAGAGCGGGCGGAAGCGGGTGACCGGGGGCGCACGGTTTCACGCAGTTCGTGGCGCGTTGCTCTGCGCGACGCGACGGCTCGCAGCGCGAGCCGTGCTACCCGTTGGTGATTGCGTGTGCCGCTGGAAAGTTCGCCATCTGAGGTAGCAGTTCTCGCGCTGCGAGAACTCCGCCCGCGCAGAGCTGGCGGAAGCGGGTGACCGGGGGCGCACGGTTTCACGCAGTTCGTGGCGCGTCGCTCTGCGCGACGCGACGGCTCGCAGCGCGAGCCGTGCTACCCGTTGGTGATTGCGTGTGGTGCTGGAAAGTTCGCCTGTTTGCGGTAGCAGTTCTCGCGCTGCGAGAACTCCGCCCGCGTGGAGCGGGCGGAACCTTGCGGTGACGTTCGTCACTCACGACCGCAGTCAGGTTGCTTGCGAGCGCGACACGAACCCCGCGAACAAAGCCTGTAACTGAAAGTGAAACTGTCCCGGTCCAGCTTTTCGCGTGGTTGGAGTATTTCGCGGTCAATTTCATTCCGGCTGATGGCAGTTCTACTCCCGCCTCATTTCACTGCCAATCCCGGCCCCATTGATGCCGATTGGTCGAAACCAAGAACCGACCCCTTCAGGGAATCCGATTGACGCATGGGGGCAATACCCTTAAGTCGGCAATGCCACTCAATTGAAATCAGCACACAATTGTCCCATAGGAAACGAATGAAAACGATTGAAAACAAGAGCTTTTTCACCCATCCGTACACTATCCGGCGGAATGTCCCGCCTAATTCGCTGTCCAGATTCAAAGTCTCCTTAGAAATCAATAGTTTAGTGCATGGCTCTTGTGGGATTGCGCAGAAGTTAGCACGGACAATACTCCTGTTGGGATACATAGCTGCCTTTTCAGGTTGTTCGACTGTTGATACCAAGATTCCACTTGGAATATATCACGAGCCATCCTCCAGAAAAGATTTCATCGATGTGCGCAGCGAGCAAATACGCGTCCATATTGAAGGCGTTGATGACCGAGATAAAGACGGCTGCGGACTGACGTTCAATTACGCTCTGTGGGCTCATGGGGAAGTAATCCTCAGGATATCAAGATCAGCTGAATTGCTCTACGGCTATCCTGCACTCGATTACAGTTGGGATGGAGAAAAGCTAATTGCTAAAGATGTCAAATCCGGATTGCGGTGGGAATTTGTCAAATAACTACTTCAATTTCTTCTACGTGGCTTGTCTTTGGCAAACGCGGGATAGTCGGGTAAGGGCGCGGCGTTGCCGTCGCGCCCTCCCCTCAGAACCGGACTTGAAAGTTTCCCTTCATCCGGCTCAAGCCGTGGTTAAGCCCTTCATCTGAAGAGCCGTAAGCGTCACGCGGAGGACCTCTTGACGGATGAACGATCTGAGGTCGTAAAGGTCGTAGGGGTTATGCTACGACCTTTATGACGCGGCTTGCCGTTGAACTGTGCGCTGCTTTTTGCCCCACGCTTCGGGAGTCACTTCCGGGATTTGTTTGTTGGTCATGTTCGGCAGGCGGGTCAGCACGTCTTTGAACTGAACACCCAAACGCCTTGCCCGCCTCGGAGCGCTGTCCCGGTCAACTCAAGAGCGTGGTTTCGCGAGTGTGTTGCAACTCAGCACGCCCAGTTCGCTTTCGGTCATGGATGCGACTGCCCAGCTATGACGCGCGCTATTACGACCCGCAACTGGGAAGGTTTGTTCAGCCGGATACGGTCGTCCAATCGGCTTCTGATTCTCAGACTCTGAATCGTTACAGTTATTGCGGTAACAATCCATTGAACCATGTTGATCCAACTGGACATGAATTTGTCACAGCACTCATCATTGGCATTATCATAGGAGCAGCGATTGGAGGCGCCACAGCTGCCGCTACGGGTGGCAACATTGGGTTGGGAATTCTGACTGGGGCAATCGGTGGACTTTTCGGTGGCCTGGGCGGACTGGCGGGAAGCGCTTTGGGTGGGTTCTGGGGCGGATTGGCTGGCGGAGTTTCAGGCGGCGCAGCCGGTGGTGCCGTAAGCGCCGAAATAACCGGCGGTAATGTTGGCATGGGTGCTTTGACAGGCGCCATTGCGGGAGGAATCGCATTCGGTATTGGGCAGCTGACAAACGCTGCCTTGACAAATAGCGGCTGGGGTGAAGGTGCTCAGGAGGCGACCCTGGGGTTGACCCGGTTTGATGGACACCTTGGGGGCGCGGCGCATGGGTGTTTTAG
>CAZLOH010000026.1:0-62397 GCA_964561105.1 uncultured Bifidobacterium sp.
CTAAAACACCCATGCGCCGCGCCCCCAAGGTGTCCATCAAACCGGGTCAACCCCACCGCCACCGGCACCGTCCACTTGCCGTCCACCAGGCGCGACTCGTAAATGCACACATCCGGATCGCGCTCCTCCGTGCCGCCAAACCAGGCCACCACCAGCCCCGATTTCGTTTCCGCAAGGGTTGAGGCGTGACACGACGGAAACGGCGCAGTCTCGTAAATGAATTCGGATTTCATCAGGCCCGGTTGATCGGCGGCGAAGACCGGCTGTCCGGCGAACGCCGTCACCAAAGCTGCCGCCAACGCCGCGCAACGATGTCCGGAGCTTGTATGTGAAATTGATTTCATGCGCGCATTAAAGCGGATCCGGACGATTTGGCAGCTAAAAAGCGAACGACGCTTAAAACAAATCAGTATTTCGTCACGGCGCGGGTGAAGCTAGACTCCCGTGCAATGATTGCTTTGCTCGATTACGGTTCCGGCAACTTGCGCAGCGTCCACAAGGCGTTGCTCAGGGTCGGCGCGGACGTGCGCATCGTGCAGCGCCCGGACGGAATGCGCCCGGCGCGCGCCGTGGTGCTGCCGGGCGTGGGCGCGTTCGACGATTGCCTGAACGCGCTGCGTCGGCAGGAGTTGCTCGAAGCCACGCGGGAATTCATCCAGACCGGCAAACCGTTCCTCGGCATCTGCGTCGGCTATCAGGCGTTGTTCGAACGAAGCGAGGAGTTCAACAGTTGCGCCGCCGGCCTGGGCGTGTTCGGCGGTCGTGTAATCCGTTTCACCGAACAACCCGGGCTCAAGATTCCACAGATGGGCTGGAATCAAATCGAACTCACCCGCCCCGACTGCCCGCTTTACCGCGGCGTGGCGAACGGCAGCTACGTTTATTTCGTCCATAGCTTTTTTCCCCAACCCACCGATGCCCGCGTGGTGGCCACGCGCACGGACTACGGCGGCACGTTCGCGTCGTCCGTCTGGCGGGACAATATCTTCGCCACCCAATTTCACCCCGAGAAGAGCCAGGCCGTGGGGTTGCAAGTGTTGAAAAACTTCGTCGAACTGAGCCGGTAGATTTTCGACGCTTGGCAATCCGGCCTCCTTTGCTAAGTTGCAATGGACGTAACTGAACCATTAACACGCAAAATAAAATTATGGCACACGAACTACCTGCACTCCCCTACGACAAAGCCGCGCTCGAACCGAACATTGACGCGACGACCATGGAAATCCACCACGACCGGCATCACAAAGCCTACGTGGACAATCTGAACAAAGCCATCGCCGGCCATGCCGCGCTCGAAGCCAAGACGCTGGAACAGATTCTCACCGATCTCGCTTCCGTGCCGGACGCCATTCGTGGTCCGGTGCGCAACAACGGCGGTGGCCATTGGAATCATTCGTTCTTCTGGAAAATCCTCGGCCCGAAAGCGGGCGGCGCGCCGACCGGCAAACTGGCCGACGACATCAAGGCCAGCTTCGGCAGCTTCGACGATTTCAAGGCGAAGTTTGAAAACGCGGGTCTGACGCGGTTTGGCAGTGGCTGGGCCTGGCTGGTTTCCCACAACGGCAAACTCGAAATTGTTTCCACCCCCAACCAGGACAATCCGCTGATGGGCAAATCCGTCGCCGGTTGCGAAGGCAAACCCATCCTCGGCGTGGACGTGTGGGAACATGCCTACTATCTCAAGTACCAGAACAAACGCGGCGAGTATCTCAAGGCTTTCTGGAACGTGGTGAACTGGACGGAAGTCGCGAAGAATTATTGAGCGAAGGATCCAGCCGATAGATTCAAGCAAAGCGCGCGGACGAAAAAATCCGCGCGTTTTTTGTTCGCCGCATCCGCGCGGTCAACCGAGGAATTCGCCCAGCAAACGTCCGGCTGCTTCCAACGTACGCGTCTCCTCGGGGGTGTATTCGTGTTGTCGTTTGGTCCCGATACCGATCGTGCCGACAATTGCATCGGCGCGTCGGATGGGCACGCAGAGTGCGCCGCCCACGCCGGTCTGCTTGGCAGCCGGTTTGGCCACGCCGCTGGTATCGGTTTGCAAATTGCACATCGTGACCGGACCGCCGCGCACGACGGTTTCCCCGGCGATCCCCTTCCCCACCGGAATCGTTTTCACGATCTCGAGCATGAACGGTGGCAGGCCAACCTGCGCGGTGAGGTGGAGCAGTTGAGTTTTCGCGTCAAGCGAATGGATCGTGCCGGTTTCGGAGGCAAGTTTCGCGAGCACCAGTGCGAGCGCCGCGGCCAGGACCTTCTCGCGCTCGTCGGATTTTTTCAAGACGGCGGCCAGTTGTTCGTTGAGTTCATTCATAAGCGTGTTAGCGGTTTCCCCGACGTCACCATTTCCCGAGCGGTAGTGAAGAACCTTCACTTTTTCCAGCGTTACCAATCCACCGCCGATCATGGGTTCGAGTGTGGGCAGGAAGGCATTGATCTTTTCCTCGCTGTCCACAAGTTCGATGACGATGGGCAAGTCCATCGAGAGCCGCAGGATTTTCGCCGTGTGCAGTCGGCTGGATTTGCCGAAGCCCATTGGGCCGCGCAGCACGGTCGCTCCGGCCAGATGCGCCGCGCGCGCCTTGAGCACGATGGCTTCGTAGAGCGGTTGATGTTCCCAACGGTCGCTCTCACCGATGAAGATGCGCAGGAGGGTGGCGTCGTGGGGAATTTGCATATCAACCGCCTTTCGTGGCGCTGAGCGCCGCGCCGAGTAGGTAACCCAGCCAGACGCCCAGCAGGCAAAGGACGACAGACAGGAGCACATTGCCTCCTGCGTACAGCCATTCGCCCGCGCGCAGCAGGTTCAAGGTCTGCAGGCTGAACGAGGAAAACGTGGTGTAACCGCCACAGACGCCCGCCAGGAAAAACTGGGATGCGAAAACGCGCGTGGCGGAATCCATCCGTCCCTCCGCGCTGGCGAGGGCGGCCGCCAAGCCGATCACAAACGAGCCGGTGACATTGACCACGAGTGTGCCCCACGGAAACGTCTCCCCCGCGCGCGTGGCCACGACGCCTGAAATCCAATAGCGGCCCACGCTGCCAAGCGCGCCGCCGGACGCCACCCAAAGATATGCCAGCCAGTTTTGCATGTGTTGCCGCTCCACCAACGCCCGACATTGGTCTAGCGGCTTTGGCGAAAATGTCCATGTCGAAATAATCCGCGCGCAATGGACAATGCCGAGTTGGGTCACGATGATCCGAGCCAGGGTTTCTTGCTCGGCGTTCACTCCTTCCTCAAATCAATCCTTCGGCCACCGCGATTGACCCGCTCGGGGCTTATGATAGTCTCCGCCGCACAAACCACGGCCCATGAAACTCGGACTGGGACTTTACCGCCACCAACTTGATGCGGCGCATTACGCCTTTGCCCGGCAATGTGGCTGCACGCATCTGGTCGTGCATCTGGTGGATTATTTCCGCTCCTCGCGCAGCAACCAGCCGGGCGATCAACCCGTGGGGGACGATTCGGGCTGGGGATTGGCAGGTGACGCGGACAAGTTGTGGAGCTATGAGGAACTGGCGGCCATCCGCCGAGACATCAACGCGGCGGGACTCGAACTGGAAGCGATTGAGAATTTCGATCCGGCCCACTGGTACGACGTGTTGCTCGACGGGCCGCGGAAGGCGCAACAACTCGAGAACCTCAAGGCCATCATCCGCAACGTCGGGCGCGCGGGCATTCCCGTGTTCGGTTACAACTTTTCCATTGCCGGCGTCGCCGGGCGAATCAAAGGTCCATTCGCGCGCGGCCACGCCGAAGCCGTCGGCATGGATGGCCCCTTCGACCAGCCGCTGCCCAACGGCATGGTTTGGAACATGGTGTATGATCGCCAGGCCGCGCCCGGTGTCGTGCCGTCCGCGACCCCGGAACAGCTTTGGCAGCGGCTCCAAGATTTTCTCGACGCCGTGATTCCGGTGGCTGAGGAAGCCAGCGTCACGCTGGCAGCGCACCCGGATGATCCGCCGATGCCGTCCATCCGCGCGCAACCTCGCCTGGTTTACCAGCCGGAGCTTTACCAGAAGTTGATTGAGCTAAAACCCAGCCCACGCAATGCGCTGGAGTTCTGCGTTGGCACGCTGGCCGAGATGACGACGGGCAACATTTACGACGTGGTGGACACCTACAGCCGCCAACAAAAATTGGGCTACGTCCACCTTCGCAATGTGCGCGGCCAGGTGCCGCACTACCGCGAGACGTTCATTGACGAGGGCGAGGTGGACGTGCTCCAGGTTTTGCGGATTCTCCGCCGCAACAATTTCCGAGGCGTGATCATTCCCGATCATGCGCCGCAGTTGAGTTGCGCCGCGCCCTGGCACGCTGGCATGGCGTTCGCGCTGGGCTACCTGCGCGCCGGGTTGCAACTGGTGAACCACGAGCGCGGGCAGCCGCCGCCATCCACCAGTTGAAGAGGCTTCAACCGACAACGACTGGTCGGTCGTGATAGCGGAGCGCCTGGCCTCGGCCCGAAGGCTCCGGTTGTCGCTTCGCCGGGCAATACAGCCGATGGAAGAGTGTCGGTTGATCCCTCGATTTGCGATTACTCCCGCAACGCGTCAACCGTCCAAGCTTTCGGCCGGATCTCGATCCGATAATGCAATTTCATTTCCTCATCCGGCTTCAGCGTAATCACCCGGGGAGCGAGGAGCGCCGGACACGCGAAACGCATCTGGCCCGAGTTCACGACGTACCAGGCATTGTCGCCCACATTCGCCGGATCATTAAAAATGGCGATGCCGCCAACATCCTGGCCGTCGTCGGAGAAGTTGCACGCGAGCGCCCCGGCAAATGGTCGGGCCCGGTCGCTGACAAAGTGATCCACAGCGCCGGTGCTGCACAGCACTGAAAACTTTAGCGGCGGTCCCGCCATGCGCAAGCCCAGCCCGGCGTAGCCACCGTTGATCGCGCCCTTCGGTTCTCCGGGCATCGGTGTGCGATCCAACTTCGCGCCTTCCGGTCCGGCCTTAAAAGTCGCGTGCCAGTCAATCGTGTAGCTGCCGTCAGTCGCTGGCGCGGAAACGTCCAAGGTGCGGTGTTCCAGCAGGTCCACCCGGCCTGACGGATGCGTGTAACGCACCACCAGCTTGATGACCGCGCTGCCGTCGGCTTCGGTCTCAATCTGGGGCGGCGACCAGCGCGTCGCACCCTCGGCCTTGCCAGTTTTACGATTCTCTTCCCAATAGTTCACGTGGTTGATGTACTTCCACGAGAACCAGAGGCCGTAGTGCCAGGGATGATCCTCGGGTTTGAAATTGGTGAAAGCGATGCCATGCACGCTGACTGGGTCAAAAAACGTCTTCCCCTTCTTCGGGTCATAACTAAACCGCCATACCACATTGGTTCCCGCGCGCCAGGCAATCGTCGTATCATCGCGTTGCCAATCAGCGCGAGTCGTTTGCGCTCCAATCAAGACCACGAGTAAGGCGCAACTAACGGATCGGCAGGAGAGAATCGGACTCATGCCATGAAGCCTGACGCAGAAGCGGAGACCGGTCAAGCAACCAGCAAGCGGTGAATTCATGCCGGGAAAAATCTTCCACGCCAGCCGGCGGTTGCCAGCCGCACCCAACCACAGACAACAAACTGCACAGAGTACGTCCACGGCATGGGCAACCTTCGGCAACTGGCTTTGCGCTTGGCATGAACGTTTCCCGGAGGCATAACGTCAATATGAACATGACCAAGAAAACTACCGCCTCGCTTTCACGTCGTGATTTTCTCCGCACCACCGCAGTGGCCACCGCCGCCGTCACCGCACCATTGATTATTCCCGCACGATTGCTTGGAGCCGACGCCCCCAGCAATCGCGTTCGCGTCGGCCATATCGGTTGCGGGCGCATTGCCCAGGCGCACGACATGGTGGGCGTGGCCAACTCCGGGCTGGCTGTGTCGGTCGCCGTTTGCGATCTCGATTCCCGGCGCGCCGCCAGCGGCAAAGCACGCATCGAACAGCTTTACCGGAAAAAACTCGAACACGCGCCCGCGGTGGATGTCTATGGCGACTACCGCGAACTGCTGGCCCGCAAGGATATTGATGCCGTGACGATCAGCACTCCCGATCACTGGCACGCGCAACTGGCCATCGCGGCCATCAAGGCCGGCAAGGATGTTTATCTGCAGAAGCCGATGACGATGACCCATGAGGAAGGCGTATTGCTCCGCGAGGTTTCGGTGAATTCCGACCGGATTTTTCAACTCGGCAGCCAGCAACGCTCCTGGGGACCAAATGAACAATTTCGCAAGGCGTGCGAGTTCGTCCGCAGCGGTCGCGTCGGGCAGCTCACCCATGTCGAAATCGGCCTGCCCACCGATCCCACGAAGCCGGATGACCCGGAGCAACCGGTGCCGGCGAATCTGAATTACGAAATGTGGCTCGGTCCGACTCCGCTGGTTTATTACACCGAGCAACGCGTACACTCGCAGCGACGGGAGAAGAATGGCCAGCCCGACGTCAACTCGCGGCCCGGCTGGCTGCGGAACGAATCCTTCTGTCTGGGCATGATCACGGGTTGGGGCGCGCACCATTTCGACACCGCGCACTGGGGGATGAACTGTGAACTCAGCGGCCCGTCCAAGGTGGAAGGCCGCGGCGTCTTTCCGAAGAATAAAATCTGGAACGTCCACGGCGCATACCACATCGAACTGCTGTACCCGGGCAACGTGAAGATGACCGTGACGGATAAATTTCCGAACGGCATCCGCTTCATCGGTGACGAGGGCTGGATTTTTGTTTCCCGCGATGCGCAGGCCGCCACCGCAAGCGATCCGACCTCGAAAGCCACCACCCTGAAACCACTGGATGCGAGCAACCCAAAGCTGCTCGATCCCAATGGCGTGACCGTGCATTTCCCGCACAGCAGCGAGCATCACAAAAACTGGCTGGAGTGCGTGAAGTCGCGCCAGACGCCGCTCGTGCCCGCCCCCATCGCTGAACGCGCCAACGCCGCATGCATCGTCAGTTGGATCGCCATGAAACTGGCCCGCCCGCTGACCTGGGACGTGAAGACCGAACGATTCTTCAACGACGACGAAGCGAACAAGATGCTGTCCCGCCCCGAACGCGCGCCTTACGGCGCCGTGCGGTTGTCCCAGGCATGAATCCAAACCGCCTCCGACTGGCCGGGCTGTTGTACTGCGGGCTGCTGAGCATCCCGCTGGCAGTGGCGCAAACCAACCCGGCCCCGGCCCGGTTCAAATTGATCACCGTTGACCCCGGCCACTTCCACGCCTCGCTGGTGCAGAAGTTCATGTACGCGGATGTTGATCCGTTGGTGCATGTCTATGCCCCTGCCGGGGACGATCTGGCCGAACACTTGCAGCGCATTGAGCGGTTCAACACCCGCACGAACGATCCCACCCGCTGGGTGGAGAAGGTTTACACCGGGCCGGATTTCTTTCCGAAAATGCTGGCCGAAAAAGCCGGCAACGTGGTGATTCTTGCCGGCAACAACGCGAAGAAGACCGATTACATCCTGCGTTCGGTGCAAGCTGGATTGAACGTGCTGGCCGACAAGCCCATGGCCATCAATCCAGCGGACTTCAAGGAACTGACGCAGGCGTTTCGAGCGGCCGCCGCCCACCAGGTGTTGCTCTACGACATCATGACCGAGCGGTTCGAGATCACGACCATTCTGCAACGTGAACTGTCGCGGCAGCCGGCGCTGTTCGGCAAATTGGTCAAAGGCTCGCCGTCCGAACCCGCCATCACCAAGGAGAGTGTTCATTACTTCTCCAAGCTGGTCGCCGGCGTGCCGCTCAAACGACCGGCGTGGTTCTTTGACGTGAAACAGGAAGGGGAAGGGATCGTGGACGTCGCCACCCATCTGGTGGATTTGATCCAGTGGGAGGCCTTCCCGGAGCAGGCGTTGAGTCCGGCGGATGTCACCATGTTGAGCGCCCGGCACTGGGCCACCCCGCTGACGCTGGCGCAGTTCAAACAGGAAACGGGCGCGGACACCTACCCGGATTTCTTGCGAGGCGACGTGAAGGATGGCGTGCTGCAGGTCTATGGGAATGGCGAGTTCACCTACCGGTTGCGCGGCATCAACGCGAAGGTGTCCGTGCGCTGGGACTTTGAAGCTCCACCAGGTGCGGGCGACACGCACCACTCCATCATGCGCGGGACCAAGGCCAACCTCGTCATCCGCCAGGGTGCCGAGCAAAACTTCCGGCCGCAGCTTTACATCGAGCCGACGACCAGCAAAGCCGAGTCTGCCTTCTCCGACCGCATCAGAACCGCGGTGGAAAGAGTGGCCCGGCAGTATCCGGGAATCGGAGTGGAAGCCGAAGGCACGAGTTGGCGCGTAACGATCCCCGAGCATTATCGCAACGGCCACGAGGCGCACTTCGCGCAGGTCACGGAAAACTATTTGCGCTACCTCCGTGCCGGCAAACTGCCCAACTGGGAGATTCCCAACATGATCACAAAATACGCCACGGTCATGCAGGCCTACGAAATGAGCCGATAAAGCCCGCCCCCTTCCGCGAACCGGCCAGCACCGTCGCCACGGCTCGCACCTTCGGGGCTGAAAGCAATTTGCAGTCGCCCAACGCCACTCACTGCGGCATAACTAGCCCATGCCAACGAAACTCCTGGCCGACCTCAACATTCTGGTGATCGAAGACGAATCGCTCCTGCGCAAACGAATCGTCGCCCACCTGGTCGCCCAAGGCGCCGACGTGGCGGACGTCGGCTCGCTGGCAGCGGCCCGATCCTCCCTGGAAAACTTGAGCTTCGACGTTGCGCTCCTCGATGTGAATCTCCCGGATGGGCGCGGCACCGCCTTGCTGGAAGCCAAATCGTTTTCAGCCAACACCGGTGTGATTGTGATGACGGCCGAAGGCGGTGTGACGGGGGCCGTGGAAGCCATGCGTCGGGGCGCGCTGGATTATCTCGTGAAGCCGTTCGAGGTGGAGGAGCTTTCCCTGGCAATTGCGCGCGCCCGGCGCGCGCGCCAATCCGCCCGGGTGGATGAGCACCGGCGGGAAACTGAGCGCAGCGAGGAATTGTTTTTTGGTCCGGCGCTGGCGGGGCTGAAGGCGCGGCTGGAAAAAATCCTGGCCGCCGACCGGCGCGTGCAAGATCGGCTGCCGCCCATCCTGATCGAAGGTGAAACCGGCACGGGCAAGACCAGCATCGCCCGCTGGCTGCACCGGCGCGGTTCGCGAGCGGACCAGCCGTTGGTGGAGGTCAATTGCTCGGCGTTGCCGGAAACGCTGGCCGAGTCGGAATTATTCGGCCACGAGCGCGGCGCGTTCACCGACGCGCGCTCGGCCCGGATGGGTTTGTTCGAAGCGGCCAATGGCGGGACGCTGTTCCTCGATGAGTTGCCCAGCCTCTCACCTGCCTTGCAAGCGAAGGTTCTCAAGACCATCGAAGACCATCGCATTCGCCGACTCGGCGGCACGCGTGAATTGCCGGTGGACGCCCGCATCATTGCCGCGACCAATCGCGATTTGAAACAACTCGTGGCCGACGGCCGGTTTCGCGAGGACCTGTTTCACCGACTGGACCTGTATCGCATCCAGATTCCACCGTTGCGCGCGCGCGGTGAAGAGATTTTGAAACTGGCCGAACTGCTGGCGCAACGCCTGTGTCAACGCCACCGCTTGCCGGCAC
Organism: uncultured Bifidobacterium sp.; assembly: GCA_964561105.1. Taxonomy (GTDB): domain Bacteria; phylum Verrucomicrobiota; class Verrucomicrobiia; order Limisphaerales; family JADLHS01; genus JADLHS01. The sequence goes on from CAZLOH010000026.1 coordinate 9,621, forward strand.
GCATCATCAGCGCCGCCGGGCGGCAGCGACTTCGGGCATATCCCTGGCCCGGCAACGTCCGCGAACTGGCGCATGAGTTGGAGCGGGCGATTGTCTTTGAAGAAAGCGAGGAACTGGACTTCGCGAATCTCCAATCCGCGAGTTCGCCGGCCAGTCTGGACGGACCGGATGGCTGGCTTAATCCCGCCTATCAATTTCCCGAACACGGCTTCGATCTGGAGCAGGCCATTCGCCGGTTGATTGATCAAGCCCTGGCGCAGACCAATCAAAACGTGTCCGCCGCCGCCCGACGGCTTGGGGTGACGCGGGATTATCTCCGCTACCGACTGACCGGCCAAAAAGACGATCCATCGGGTGGGAAATAACCCCCAGCCAGATGCGGCTGGCCGACCGGAATTGGCCGAATCACCCAGGCCAGCTCCATTCGTGCTTCGGATGACGAGCGCAAAGCGTTCGGAAGCAAGGTTGGCCCGGCGCCCACGGTCGGTGGCACGAAGACTGCCTTTGGAATTGCGGCGAAAAAGTTTCTAGGCTATACAATAGGCGAATCACATCGGCCAAAATCGTCCGCGCGAATTGACATGAATTGGAAAAAATCAGCCGGGCTGCTCGGGGTGCTCCTGACGTTGAGCCAGGTGGCGGCCTGGGGGCAGACCAACATCAGCACGAGCAGCGGAGTCAAGCGCGAGGGACAGGTGGTATCGCCGGAGAAACTTACCGTGACGGATACAACCCCGGCCACCAGTCTGCGGCCGGCGCGGGCCGAGCGGCAGCAACTGCCGGCGGTGGTCGAAGACCGGGTGCAACATTTCCGCACCGAGGCGCGCGCCTACCTGGTGCAACAGGAACAACTCAAGAAAAAGCTGGCCGGCGCCAATGACAAGGAGCGCGCCGCGATTCGCGAGCAAATCAAACAACTGCGCAGCCAATGGCTCGAGCAGGCCCGGGAGATGCGCAAGGAATTCCGCCAGCGTCAGCAGGAGCTGATGGAGAAACTTCCCGACTATCGCGAGGTGATTGATAGCGCCCGGAACGCCGCGCAACAGCAGGCGCTCCAAGCCCAGCAGGAAATCCGCCGCCGGCGCGGCAGCGATTGAGGCACGCGATGGTTGCCCCGCGAGTGGAACGCGACCGGGGCCGGTCGGAAAATCAGATTCGTGTTTTGGAGTCGAATTATGGCCGCAACCCTGATCGGACTTTCAGGGATGGTTGGAGCGCGAGCGCAGACGGACGCGGAAGTTGATGCGCTGATCGCGGAGGCACTGCATTCTTCCCCTTGGGAAACCCTCTTCACGGCCAGCAGCGGCCTGGGCTACTGCGACAACATTTACCTCGCCCACGCCGACCCGCTCGGGCGGCCATTTTTCCGGGTCGGGGGCGAGTTGCTGCTGCTGCGGCTCGCGCCCTCGGAATTCAACTTCAATTTTTTCGCCAATGGCGAAGCGCGCCTCTTCTTCGGCGACGGCACGCCCTATCAAAGCTACACGTTGTTCAGCCAGGCGCAGCTCGAACGGAACTTCTCCGCCAAAACCTCCGGCACGCTCGCCGGAGTTTGCTTTTATCAAAACCAGGTGCTCGACCTGTCGGTCACCGAGACCAACCGCGAATCCGTGCCCGTGCGCGGCATCACCCTGGCGCTGCGCCCCGGCCTGCGCCAACAGTTGTCCGCCCGCAGTTGGTTGGAGTTGGAAGTCCCGCTGACTCATCAGTTTTTCGCCGACACGCTGGACGACTATGGCGAAGCAGGCCCTCGATTGACGCTGGGCTTGGGCGACCGAAATGGTTCCCGCGTCACGCTGACTTACGACGCCCTCTGGCGCGCGTACAGCACGGATCCGGAGTTGACCGCCACCGGCGCACCCATCCCCGGCACCCAGCGTCAGCTCTTCCGCCAGGAGGTGCGTCTCGGCTGGCGTGAATTCTGGGATACCGCCCGGCACTGGAACACGACGCTGTCGGGCGGCAGCCGTTGGAACACCGAAAACGGCGACGGCTACTCGGATTTCAACCAGGTGTTCGCCTCCGCCGAGTTGGGCTGGCAGAGTCACGGCTGGACGGTGACCGCCAGCGGCCGGTTCGCGTTCTACCAGTATCTCACGCAAACCGTCAGCCCGACGGATCCCGACAAACGCAACCGCACCGAATGGGGTTGCGTTGTGAACATAGAACGGCAACTGACCGAAAAACTCAGTTGGATCACCAACTACGAGTTCGAGGTGGTCGGCTCGAACAATCCGCTGGAAACTTACACCGTCAACACCATCAGCACCTCGCTCCAATGGGAGTTCTGACTCACAACACGCCCTCGGAAATCGTTCGTCCACGCGCAAGCCAGTGGCTCCAATCGCGCCGACTGCCGTGGGGCGTGACCGCGCTGGCGCTGACGATTCTCGCCGCTGCGGTGGCGCTAACTACGTTCCAGGTGCGGGACGGAATTCGCCGCCAGATCGCCGGTCGCGATGGTGAAGTCCTTCAGGCCGTGGCGCAAACCTTGTACGCCGAAGACATTCAACGCGGCCTCGCCGGTCCCGTGGGCGACCCGGCCGACCCACTCGGGATTGTGCTCAAATGCGCTGAGATTCGGGGTGTGCTGGGCGTGCGCCTGTTCGACGCGGACGGCTACTTTGTGGAATGTTTCCCCCAAAATCTGGTCGAGCAAACTCTGTCCTCGGCCTATTTACCCGCGTTGCGACGGGATCGTCCGGTCAGTCGTTTTCATCCGCGCATCGAGATGTGGCGACTGTTCTACCCGGACGAGTCGGTGGCGCTGACCAATGCAATTCCCCTGCTGGAGGTCAATGTGCCACTGCACGCCGCAGGCAAACCGCTCGCGGGCATTGCTCAATTCCTGGTGGCCGGTCAGAGCATCGCCGCCGAATACGCCCAACTGGATCGCCGTTTGTGGCAACAGGCGTTGACAGCCTTTGGCGCCGGCGCGGCCGTGCTGGGCTTGACGCTGTTCTGGGTGTTTCGCCGGCTCGCCCGCGTCCATCGGCAACTGGCGGAACGCACCGACAGTCTGGCCCGCGCGAATCAGGAACTGGTGCTGGCCGCCAAGACTTCCGCCCTCGGCGCCGTGACCGCGCATTTGTTGCATGGATTGAAAAATCCGCTGGCGGGATTGCAAAGTTTTGTCACCGCGCGCGGCGGAGCGGCCGAACATCCGGAGGCGATCGAATGGGAACAAGCCGTCGCTTCCACGCGCCGGATGCAGACGATGATCAACCAGGTCGTGGGTGTGCTGCGCGAAGATCAAACCACCACGAGTTACGAAGTCACGCTCACCGAATTGGAGCAGTTGGTGCGCAACCGGGTGCAACCGTTGGCGCGCGATTCGGGCGTCGGCTTTTCCTCCGCGGTCCGCGCGGAGGGCGCATTGCCCAATCGCACGGCCAATCTGGTGGGGCTGATCCTGATCAACCTGTGCGAGAACGCGGTGCAGGCCACGCCCGGCGGCCGCAGCGTCAGCCTGTCCCTCGCGCGCACCGAGGCGGGCATGGAGTTTGAAGTGAGCGATGCGGGCGCGGGGTTTCCGGCTGACACACCCTTGTTCATGCCGTGTCGTTCCACCAAGGAAGGCGGCAGCGGCATCGGCCTCGCGTTGTGCCAGCAGCTCGCCCACCATCTCGGCGCGGAATTGCATCTGGCCCGCAGCACGGCGGAAGGATGCGTGTTCGCACTCCGGCTGCCGCTACCGGTCAGCCCGCCGAAACCAAAAGCAGCAACGGCGCGTCTGTGATAGAGTTGTCCGAACCGATTGGCTGTACCCGTTTTGAACGCGCTGATAACCCAAGCTCCCGCAGTCACGCCCGAAACCCCGGGCGTCAAGCGCGACCTTGTCTTCCAGTCCCCATTGCCAAGCGAACGTGACGGTTTGAGGATTGGAATCCAGCGCTACTCGATCGCCTGGATTTTAGTGCTGGGCACTTTGCTGCTCTCGGCGCTGGCTCTGCCGCTTCGCGCGGTGGATTTTCCTTTGCGCTGGCGTTGGTCCAACCCCACGCCGCACGGCGGCAACATCGTGGACCTGGCCTATTCGCCGGCGCTGGATCTGGCCGTGCAAGTGGCCGAACGCGGACAAATCTTCACGAGCGATGATCTGGACCTGTGGTTGCCGCGCGATTCTCACCTGACCAATGCGCTGCAAGGCGTCACCTTTTTCGGCTCGCGCATCGTCATCGTCGGCGAGGCCGGTGCGGTCCTCTACGCGGACGATGTGACGGCGTTCCAGGCCGGCAGCCTGGCTGACGGCCCGACAAGCGACTGGCTGGTGGCGGTGGCGAGCGCGCCCACGCTGCTGGTGGCCGTCGGCGACAACGGCGCCATTTACTCCAGCCCGAACGGCGTTTCCTGGAAACGACAGTATAGCGGCACCACGACCTGGCTGCGCGGCGTGGCGGCCGGGGCGGGAAATTTTGTCGCGGTCGGCGAAGGAGGCTTGATTCTGTCCAGCCCGAACGGCACCAACTGGACGTCGCGCGTTTCGTTCACCACTCAGGACCTCAATCGCGTCGGGTTCGCCTTGGGCAAATTCACCGTCGTCGGCGACGGCGGCGTGACGCTCGCCAGCACCAATGGAGGCGCCGCGTGGTTCGCGGAGTCTCCGGGTGCAACGAACGCCCTGTATTTTGCGACGACCGGCGGCGTGGATCGTTTGCTGGCCGGCGACCAGGAAGTGCGCCTGCAAGACGGCGGCGTCTGGTCGAACGAACTCGCCCAATCCAACGGTCCGCCCCCGTGGCTTTATTATTCGGCCATCGGTCTGCCGAACTTATTTATTGTGGCCGGACAATCCGGCATGCTCGCGGAAGGCTATCAGATTTCCGGCAATCCCTACTTCTGGCTCACGCCTTACGACAGCATCCGCCAATGGCTCTGGGATGTGACCCGCTTGCCGGGCTTTTACTGCGCGGCGGGGGACCTCGGGACGATTCTGACCAGCGGCAACGGCGTGGACTGGACGCTGGAGCTGGTGCCGCGCTCGGTCACCAACACCACGTTCCTGGGCATCGGCGGCAACACCAACCTCCTGCTCGCCGCCGGTGACCATGGGAAAATCATCTTCAGCCCGAACATCCTCACGAACCTTGTGGTGACCAACGATTCCCAGGTGGTGACGCAGACGGTCAGCACGCTGGGGGTGTTGTGGTATGAAGTGCCCAATGTGCCCACCAGCAGCACGCTGCAAGGTGTTGGCACCTGGAGCAACTCGCTTTACCTCATCACCGGCACCCAGGGCGCCCTCCTCACCAGCGCGGACGGAACCAATTGGACTGCGCGCGTGTCCGGCACCACGAATACCTTGAGCAGCATTACTGAGTGGCCGGGCGGATTGGTGGCGACGGGCGACCACGGCACGATTCTGACCAGCCCGGACGGTTTCGCGTGGTCGCGACAAAATGTGAACACGACCAACTGGCTTTACCGGGCCCGCTGGCTGAATGGAACGCTCGTGGTCGTCGGCCAGAACGGAACGCTCCTGACCAGCAGCGACAGCACCAATTGGACGAGTCGCGCCAGCGGGACGAGTTGGTGGCTCAATGACGCCGCGTTTGTCGGCGACACTTGGTTTGCCATCGGCGTGAAGGGCACGGTGCTGACGAGCACCAATTTGATTGAATGGACCGCGCGCGGCACGATCACCGGCAAGGCGCTCTACGCTGCTGCCACGGATTCCACGCAACTCGTCCTGGTCGGCGTCGAGGGCGTGGCTTTGCGCAGTCAGATCGTGCCCGACCTTACGCCCATCACGTTGCTGGATTATGACCGTGTCCAAACCAATGGCCTGGCGCCGGCTTACAACATATTTCTCTTTGGCGGCCACACCGATCAGCAATTCACTCTGGATCGAAGCACCAACCTGTTTCAACTCCCCTGGCCCGCCGGAACACCGCTGGAGATTTACGACGGGGCGGGTACGCTTTACTATGTCGAAACTGTGATCGGCACGAACCTGCCACCGAGCGAGTTCTACCGCACGACTCAAACGGAGAAATGACCGATGAAGATTCCGATCCGCAGACCGGATCCTGCCGGCGCCAACATCGCCGCACGGAAGCCGCAACGGTCTCCAACTTTGCGCGCGTTCCGGCTCCTCACGCCGTTGGCTGCGACGCAAGTGTTCCAGTTACGAACTTCGTTCGGGAAACACTGGCTCGCTCGCAAGTTGCAGCCTTCGACCTGGGTGACTCCACTCGCTCGCAGTTTTCGGCTGGGTGATTTCCACCATTCGCACGGGTCAGCGAATTTCCACTCTTTGATGAATCCCTTGATTTCACGAGTGTTCTCGCAGTTCCATCTCCGTGGCACGAGTCCAGCGAAGGTAACGGCGGCACAAACCCAAACTGTATGCTTATGACAACTTCATCCTGGCGGCGCATCGCCGCTTATCTCCTGCTCGGCGTTCTTGGACTGGGAACAAAAACTTTCGCGGACAATCCACCGTGGCCACCCTCGGTCGCGGTGGTGACGCTCGATCCGTATGCGGCGGAGGAAGGTTCGGATCCCGCCACGTTTCTCGTGGTGCGCATCGGTCCGGCCAACGCGCCGCTCACCGTGCAATACACCCTCGGCGGTGAAGCGGTGAATGGCGAGGATTACGACACCCTGTCCGGTCAGGTCACCATTCCCGCCGGCGCGTACTACGCGCCGGTGGTCGTGACACCGCACGATGATTTCCTCGTCGAAGGCGCGGAGTCGGTCGTGATCGCGCTGACCCAACCGCCCGTCGTGCCCCCGCCGTACCTCGTCGTCTGGCCGGGCGTCGCCGCTGCCGGCATTGCCGACAATGATCGCGAGCCAACCAATCAACCACCCGCTGTCGCCCTCGTGCGTCCGCCCGACGGTGCGCTGTTTGATGCGGGCGATGATATTCCATTGGTCGCGCGCGCGGATGATCGCGACGGACGCGTACGCACCGTGGAGTTCTTCGCGGATGGCGTCAGTCTCGGGGTGGTCACCAACCGGCCGTGGCTCACGCCGGCTGCGGTTTGGGACTCGGCGGAGGATCCCATCTTCGGACTTGATTCCGACTTGTTCCCGTTGCCCGACCTCACGACCGCCACCGGATCCGATCCTGGCCTGTTCCCGGGCGAGCTGTTTCGCTTCGTCTGGAGCAATGCCCCCACCGGCCACCACATCTTGACGGCCGTAGCGACCGATAACGACGGCGACGCCACCAAGTCCGCTACGGTGAGCATCGAAGTGCTCTCGACTCCGCCGCGCACCGTCGTCACCATTCGGGCAACGGATCCTGTCGCCAGCGAACCCGACTCCGCCACCGATCGGCTGGACACGGCCACGTTCAGCATCCGCCGCCGGGGGCCGACAACGGATGCCCTGCGCGTGTTCTATCGCATCGGCGGCTCGGCAGACAACGGCGTGGACTATCGGGAGATTTCGCACAGTGTCGTAATTCCCGCCGGGGAACGACGCGCCGAGGTACTCATCGCGCCGCTGGATGACGACCTGGTCGAAGGCGCGGAGAGCGTGATCTTGAGTTTGGTGACGCCGGCTGACAGCGACGATTTCCCGGCCGCGGCGGATTGCTATGACATCGGCCGCAGCCACACGGCGCGCGCGGTCATCCGCGACAAGGATTCGCCACCAAACCGCCCGCCGCTGGTACGGCTCGTGCAACCGGAGGACGGCGATGTGTTCCTGTCCCCGGCCGACCTCCGTCTCACGGCTCTGGCGCGCGACTTCGACGGCTACGTGACCACGGTCGAATTTTTTGAAGGCACGAACCGCCTGGGAATTGTGACGAACCACCCCGTCAGCTCGGCAATTTGTGCGCCGAGATTTTCGCTGGTCTGGTCCAACGTGCCACCGGGTGGTTACGTGTTGACGGCCGTGGCGACGGACAACACGGGCGAAACCACGCAGTCCTGTCCGGTTGAAATCAAGGTTGTGCCGCGGGTTTATCCGCCCGTGGTGAATATCACCGCGACGGATCCGGTGGCGACCGAACCGGGCCTGGTGGCGTTGTTTGACTCGGCGACGTTTGCCATCACGCGCACCGGCGATGCCGCCACCCCGCTCGTCGTGTGGTATCACATCGGCGGCAGCGCGGACAACGGCGTGGATTACCAAACCATCCCGAATCACGTGGAGATTCCCGCCGGAAAGACGTCGGCGGAAGTGATGATCAACCCGCTTGATGACTTGCTCGTCGAAGGTCCGGAGACGGTCGTGCTCAAACTGGTCGCTCCGCCATTCCTCACGCCGACCACCCCCGCCTCGACCTGGTGGTATCGCATCGGCAGCAACGACCTCGCCGGCGTTGTCATTCGGGACAACGACATTCCGCCCACAAATCAGCCTCCGCGCATCGCAATCGTCCAGCCCGAAGATGGCGACACGTTTGAAGCACCGGCGAATCTTCAGCTCGTCGCCGTCGCCAAGGATCCCGACGGCTGGGTGCGCACGGTGGAGTTTTTCGACGGCAACCTCAGCCTGGGTGTCGTGACCAATCGGTTGAGCGCGGGTGATCCGGGCGGAGTCTGGCCCGATCAGTTCTTCCGCCTGCCTTGGGCCAACGTGCCTCCCGGCAAGCATGAACTCACGGCCTTGGCGACCGACATTCGCGGCGCCACGGCCACCTCCCCGGCGATCCACATCAAGGTGTCCCCGCCTGCCGGCCCGCCGGTCGTCACCATCACCGCCACGGATCCGTGTGCGAGCGAGGGGTGCTGGCCGGATCCCTGGCCCATCGGCGTGGTCCAACCCTTCAATCTTGACCCCGACCCGCCGCTCCGTCCAAACACCGCCACGTTCACGGTCGAACGCGGTGGTAGCACCAGCGACGAGCTGACGGTTTTCTACCGCTTGGACGGCACGGCCAGCAACGGCGTGGACTACGAAAAGTTGTCCGGCCAGGTCACCATCCCGAGCGGCCAGTCCCGTGCCCAGATCGTCGTCGTGCCGATTGACGACAACCTGGTGGAAGGCACGGAGACCGTCGTGGCGTCCCTCGAGGCCATCATGTGTCCGGCCATTTATCCGCCGCCACCGGGCTGCTACACCGTGGGGGATCCCGACCAAGCCTCGGCGCTGATCTTTGACAACGACCTGAACTATTCTCCGAAAGCCGAGATCATTCATCCGGCGAACGGCGACGTGTTCCGTCCCGGCTCCGACATCGAGATTGATGTCGCCGCCCGCGATCCGGATGGGTGGGTCGGCCGGATGGAGTTCTTCGCGAACCACGTGAAGATCGGCGAACAACAGATCAATTTCATCATCGCGCCGCCTCCGGGCCAGCCGCAGCGCTTTTCGATGATCTGGTCCAACGTGCCAGCGGGCGAATACGAGTTGCAGGCCCAGGCCACGGACGATTCCGGCGCCACCTCGCTCACTGATCCGGTGACCATCAAAGTGGCCGCGTTGCCGCTCGTTCCGGTCGTGACCATCAAGGCCATAGACCCGGTCGCCGCCGAGCCGAATCCACTGTCGGCCAGCCCGGTGGTGAACGTGGCCACCTTCGAGGTTTCGCGCACGGGGAAACTGGCTGAAGCGCTGACGGTGCTTTACCGTGTGAGCGGCACGGCATCAAACGGCGTGGATTACGTGGAATTGCCGGGCGAAGTCACCCTCCCCGCCAACGCGGCGTCGGCGCTGATCACGGTCGTGCCGAACAGTGACGGCCTCAAAGAAGGGACGGAGACGGTCATCCTGGCGTTGATCCAACCGCCCTGCATCCTGGGCAACACCACCACGCCCGACTGCTATCTGGTCGGTCAGCCGGGGTGCGACATCGCTTGCATTCGCGACTGGGAGCAGCCGAACCGGCCGCCCACCGTGGCGCTGGTCAGTCCGGCGAACGGCTCGGTGTTTTGCGCACCGGTGGACTTGCGCTTGGTTGCGGCTGCCAGCGATGCGGACGGCTGGGTGACGAGCGTGGAGTTTTTTGACGGCAACACCAGCCTCGGCATCGTGCGCAACCCGGTAGCGATTCTCGATTCAAATCCGGTGCATCTGACCGGTTTGAACACCGATGTCCTCACGGCCAATTCGCTGTGCCGTCCCTTCAGTCTCATCTGGTCCAATGTTCCGCCGGGTCTGCACAAATTGTCGGCCGTCGCAACGGACAACACCGGCGACAGCACGCGCTCCGATGCCATCGAAATCCAAGTGCGTCAGCCGAACACGGTGCCGCTGGTGCGCATCACGGCCCCGGATGCCCTGGCGCGGGAAGGCACGGACAACACCGCCAGTTTCCTCATTCTGCGCGCGGGAGCCACGAACGGCCCGCTCACCGTGTTTTACAACATTTACGGCACGGCCTCCAACGGAGTGGATTATGTCACCATCCCGAGCGCGCTCACGATCCCGGCCGGCCAACACGGTGCGCGTCTCGTGATCACGCCGCTGGACGACACGCTGCCCGAGCGCATCGAGACCGTGCGGCTGGGTTTGATCCCGCCACCGTTCGGACCGATCACCTACGAGATCGGCCGGCCGGCCCGCGCCGGCGCGGTGATTCTGGACAATGACCAGCCCTGCCGCACACCTCAGTTGCTCGCCGATGGCTTGCACCTGCGGCTGCCAGTGTTCCCGGGCATGCCCTTCCGGCTCGAATCCTCCACCAACCTGGTGGATTGGGAAGTGGAAGCGTCCGATTACGCGGACGAGGACGGCGTCAGCATCGTGGAAGAAGCGGGCGATCATCCGCAGCGATACTTCCGTGTGGTGCCGGAATACGGCGAGCTGGGCACCGAATAGGCCGGGGAAACTCCTGATTGGCCACCACCGCCGGTCGGACGGGCAGCCGTCCCACCGGCGGTTCGCTTTGGCGTCGCGCCCAATCCGCGCTTCGCAAATCCATTCGGCGAGCTATCCCAGCGCTTCGGCAACTGCTCTCGAAATCATTGCCGAAGTGTTGGCGTATTCGGAAGTGGAACTACCAACAGCCTCAATTGCCACCGCCCGATGGCTCATTGGTGGTGGTCGTCCGGGCATAGACGCGCACATAGTCCACCATCATCCGTTGGGGAAAGATGGTTGAACGATCCGGGCTGCGCGGCCAATGGCCACCAACGGCCACGTTGAGCAGGAGAAATTGTGGTTGGGTGTAAACCCAGCGCTTGCCGCCGAGATCGGCTGGCGTCACCGTGAAGTAGGGTTGGTCGTCCATGAACCAACGGATGCGATTGGTTTCCCACTCGATCGCGTACACGTGAAAATCATCCGCGCACGCCACGCCATCCGCCAGGCGGTGGCGACCACTGATCGCCTGGCTGCCGGAATAACCCGGCCCGTGAATCGTTCCATGCACCGTGGCAGGTTCCGATCCAATGTTCTCCATGATGTCAATCTCGCCGCACTTCGGCCAGCCGACGGAACTGATGTTTGTGCCGAGCATCCAGAACGCGGGCCAGAGTCCCTGGCCGCGCGGAATCTTGATGCGCGCTTCCATGCGTCCGCACGTCCACGCAGCCTTGTTCTGGGTCTTGAGGCGCGCGGAGGTATAGTTGGACCCGTGATAAGATTCCTGCCGCGCTTCAATGACCAGTTGGCCGCCTTCGATCCGGGCATTGTTCGTTCGGGCCGTGTAGTATTGGAGTTCGTGGTTGCCCCAGCCACCGCCGCCGGTTTCCAGTGTCCACTTGGAAGGATCAGGCGAAGATCCGTCGGGTTGGGTGAACTCGTCCGACCAGACCAACGTCCAGCCTTGTGCAAAGCCCGGCGACACCAGACCCGCAAGGCAGATCAGAAAAATGCCGAACCGAATTTGAAAATTGCTCATAAAAAACTCCGGTTCGTCCCAGCGGCGATGCGCGGATCCGCCTGGTGACGTGATTCATCGTTCCGTGTAACTGGCTGGCAGGCCCGGTGCGAGTTCTTTTTTGACAATCGCTCGCGGCGAACAAGGCAAAGCCGCGCGTTCCGGCTCATTCACGCCGCCCGCTGTTACGCGGGCGGCGTTCTCGCAGTGCGAGAAATTCCATCCCACACCGGCATCCTTCAAGTTGCCCCTACGGTCGAGTTCTCGAACTGCCGACATTTTTTAACTGACGCTTGAACGTGGCCCGATTAGGGTTTGTCCGATTTGCATGACAAACCGATGCCCGAATCGCCTATGCGCCCCCTGAAAATTCTTCCGCTGTTGTGCGCCGCGCTCTGTTGCACGACGCCGTCATTATTCGCCCAAAAAGTGCCCGTCGTCGAGCAGACCCTCTCCAACGGGATGAAACTGCTGCTGGTCGAGCGGCATGATGATCCTTCCGTGGCGGGCGGCTGGGTGGCGCACGTTGGCAGTTCCAACGAGCGGCCGGGCATCACCGGCATTGCGCATCTGTTCGAGCACATGATGTTCAAGGGCACGCCCACCATCGGCACCACCAATTACCAGCGCGATCTCGAGATCATTGCCGCGCAGGAAAAAATCCGCGACCAGATGCGAACCGAGGACGCGAAGATGCGCGCGGAACTGCGCGCCGGTCAGATTGACGATCTGACCAAGCCGGAGAACAAGACGGCGCGTTACAAGGAACTGGAGATTGAGTTCAACCAACTGGTCGCCGAGCAGCGCCAGATCCTGGTGAAGAATGAATTCGACAAGATTTACCGGTCGAACGGCGGCTCGGGCATGAACGCCTTTACCACCGAGGATATGACCGGATATTTCATCCAGGTGCCGGCGAACAAGCTGGAACTCTGGATGTGGATGGAGTCCGAACGGCTGTTGCACCCGGTCTTCCGCGAGTTTTATTCCGAGCGCGATGTGGTCTTCGAGGAGCGCCGGATGCGCACCGACTCCACTCCATTGGGCAAGTTTGCCGAGGAGTTCAATGCCATGTTCTGGGAGTCCAGCCCGTATTCCTGGCCGGTCGTCGGGTGGCCCTCGGACATTCCGTCCATCTCGAAGGCGGAGGCCGACGCCTTTTACGCGACTTACTATGCGCCGCAGAACATCACGCTGATCCTGGTTGGCGATTTCAATTCCAAGCACGCCGCCGCGTGGTGCGAGAAATACTTTGGCCGGATCCCGCGCGGAAAGAAGGATGCGCCGGACGTCGTCACGCTCGAGGTCAAACAGGTGGCCGAGAAGCGCATGAACGCCGAGGCGGAGACCAATCCGCAGGTGGACATCCTCTGGCACACGGTGCCGTTTGGGCACAAGGATTCCTACGCGCTGGAGATTCTCGGCAACCTGCTCGCGACACGCACGGGCCGGTTATACAAAGGGCTGGTGTTGACCAACGAAGTAGCCACCGATGTCTGGGCGAACCAGACCTCGCAGAAATGGGCGGGCTATTTCAATGCGGGCGGCGAAGCCAAGGACGGGCGCACGCCCGGGGAAGTCGAGCGCGGCATTTACACGGAGATCGAAAAAATTCAACACGAGGAAGTGCCCGCCGAGGAATTGCAGAAGGTGAAGAACAACGTCGCCGCCGCCGAATACCGCCGGTTGAATTCCAACATGAACATTCTGATGCACCTCATCAACAACGAAGGTGAGGGCAACTGGCGCGAGATCAATGATGCCGGCCCCAAACTCCAGGCCGTGACCGCCGCCGATGTGCAGCGCGTGGCCCGCGAATACTTCACCCCGGACAACCGCTCCGTGGCCATTTACACCCGCAAGACCGACACCGCCAAACCCAGCAAATCATGAAGCGCCCATCCCTCCAGTTCTGCCTTGTGCTGACCGTGTGTGCCGGCTTGTTCACGGCGTGTCAGTTGCGCCAAGCGAACAGCAGCGGCAAGACCTCCACGGCCGCCGCCCCGTCGGCCAAAGGCATTCCCTCGCGTCCAGAAAAACTGTCCTATCCGCCACTGACCTTCCATCCGCCCAAGGCCGGGACGTACCGGGTGCCGTTGAAAAGTGGAGCGGTGGCCTATGTCGTTCCGGATCACGAACTGCCACTCGTCAATCTCTCCATTCTCATTCACACGGGAGACTGGGTTGAACCGGTCGGCAAGGAAGGCTTGACCGACCTGTGCGGCTCGCTCCTCACGAGCGCGGGCACGGAATCCCGCACCGCCCAGGAATTGGAGGAACGCCTGGCCTTCCTCGCGGCGCGACTGGGCTCCAGCATTTCGGGCGCGCAAGGCTCCGTGAGCTTGAATCTGCTGTCCAAGGACCTCGACGAGGGGCTGACGATCCTCCGCGAAGTGCTCACCAAGCCGCGTTTCCAGCAGGACCGGATTGATCTGCAAAAGCAGCAGTTGCTCCAGTCCATGAAGCAGCGCAACGACAGTTCGTCCACCATTGAACAGATGGATTCCGGCTTCCTGGCCTACGGCGAACATTTCTGGGACAACCGCTACGCCACGGAAGCTTCGGTCAAATCCATCACCCGCGATGATCTGCTCGCGTTTCATCGGCGCTGGTTTTTTCCGTCGAACTTTGTTCTGGCCGTCAGCGGTGATTTTGACCGCGACACCATGGTGAAGAAACTGGATGGACTGTTCGCCGACTGGCCGTGGACCGATCAACCGCCGCCCGTGATTCCCACCAACATCACCATGGCCGCCGCCGGGGTTTATCTGGTGAACAAGGACGTCAACCAGGGGCGCGTCGCCATGATGCTCCCCGGGATCATGCGCGATGATCCGGATTATTTTCCCATCATCATCATGAACGACATTCTCGGTGGCGGGGGCTTCACGTCCCGCATTGTGAACCGCGTGCGTTCGGACGAGGGCCTGGCGTATTCGGCGTATTCCAGTTTTCCCGGCGGCGTCTATTTCCCCTACGCCTTCACGGCGGGTTTCCAGTCCAAATCCCGCACCGTGGCCTATGCCGCGTCCATCGTGATCGAGGAAATGAAACGCATCGCCGCCGAACCGGTGAGCGCCGAGGAACTGGAGAACTCCAAGAAGGGATTCATTGACCGGTTGCCGCGCAGCTTCGCGTCGAAATCCCAGGTGGCCGGCGTGCTGGCCGGCGACGAGTTCACGGGCCGTTACGCCACGCAACCGGACTACTGGCAGCAGGTGGTGACTCGCCTCAGCGCCGTCACCCGGGCGGATGTGCAGCGCGTGGCAAAGAAGTATCTCGATCCCCAACGGCTCGTGATGTTGGTGGTGGGGCAGAAGGAGGACATCCTCAAAGGCTACCCGGCGCATCCGGTCAAACTCAATGAACTGGGCCTGGGAAACGTGAACGAACTGCCGTTGCGCGATCCGCTCACCCTGAAACCGATGCCGCTGGATGCGACGCCCGGCAAGTAGTGGCAGGCCGCTTCGGATGCCCCCGGCGCTTACGCCGCTCGACTCGTCCTGAACGCATCGCGAGCGCGCCCGGAACGCCGGTCTCCGACTCGGCTCATAGCCGGTAGCCGGTAGCCGCCGAGGTGACGAGGCGGATCGTGACGTCACCCTCACCGCGTTCCATTCCTCCACTCAATCCCAAGCCCAAACGCACAAAAGCCGGAATCAATCCGAAATCCGAATCCCCGAAACCCGAAGGAAGCCCGAACTCCGAAATCCGAAACCGTTCACGGCGACGACGGAAATGGTTCGGCCACGCTACCGATCAAAGCTCGCCTCTTCGGTCTTCGGCCATCGGTCTTCGGATTTCTTTCGGTCTTCGGATTTCGTCCTTCGGAATGCGCGCCTCGGTGGGGCGAGCGTCCTCGCGAGCCGCACTGGGAGCGCCGTCGTCTCGACGGCAAGTAACCTGGTTGTTGCCACGTCGCCGGCTCCCGGGAGGAACACGTTCCACCCGTGTCCCATTCTCCACGCGATAAATCCGAAATCCGAATCCCCGAATCCCGAAAGAAGCCCGAGTTCCGAAATCCGAAACCGCTCACGGCGACGACGAAAATGGTTCGGCCACGCTGCCGATCAAGGCTCGTCCTTCGGACTTCTTTCGGATTTCGGTCTTCGTCCTTCGGATTTCACGCCCCCCACACTCCACCGACCGCCTCGGCAACTTGAAACTTTCAACCTGCAACTTGAAACTCCCCTTCCGGTGGGGCGAGCGTCCCCGCGAGCCGCCCCTGGGAGCGCCGTCGTCTCGACGGCAAGTTGCCTGGCCGTTGCCGCCCCGCCGGCGGGACGCCAGCGCTCCCGGGAGGAACGCGTTCTATTCCTCCACTCAATCCCAAGCCCAAACTCACAAGAGCCGAAATCAATCCGAAATCCGAATCCCCGAATCCCGAAAGAAGCCCGGATTCCGAAATCCGAAACCGTTCACGGCGACGACGGAAATGGTTCGGCCAGACTCACTGCCAAAGTGGTGACACGATCTTTCCCGCCTTTTCCTCCGCGCACCGCCACCGACAACCTTTTGAAATCAAGATCCTTCACTCGCAGCCGCAACACCTCCAGCAACCGCAACCCGCTCCCGTAAATCAACTTTACCACCAACTGCGGCGACCCGCTCAACAAGGCCATCACCCGCCGCGCTTCCTCCGGCGACAATACCTCCGGCACCCGCGGTGGACGCTCGGCCCGCACCGCATCCACCCCTTCCAACCGCTGTTCCAACACCCGTTCATAGAGAAACAATAGCGCCTGCAAAGCCTGGTTTTGGGTCGAAGGCGACATATTCCCGCGCACGGCCAGATCGATCAAAAACGCTTCCACCTTCGCTTTGCCCCCGGCCAGGTCCGCCCGCGACTTCATCCCATGAAATTTGACGTAACGCCGCACCCAGTCGCAATACGCCTTTTCCGTGCGGACGGCGTAGCGGTGCAGCCGTAACACCCCGCGCATCTGGTCCAGTCATTTCGGGGATTGATCATCAGATTGTGATCTCATACGATCAGCCCATGAACACAACGGTTCATCGGGACGATTTCCTTGTTACCCGCCTATTATCCGATAACAAGAAAATTCTTCCTGGCTAATAACCTTGTTCGGCGATAGCACGACCATGACGATTCGCAGGTCAGGTGCATACGGAGTCGCAGGTGCAGTGGTGCTGCTTGCGACGATGTTCCTGCCGATGTCCATGCCCGATTGGTATTGGATGTCAGCACTCTCCCTCATCGCGGTCTTGACCGGGCTGGCGCTGTTCTTCAACGCCCGCGAGAGAAAGGCAGGCCAGACACACAGGAGCGTGGGATTCTTTGCTCTCATTGTTCTGGTGCTGATCTTCGCCGTATTGACTATTCTACCGGCTGTCTGGATATGGTGAGATCGCCGAACAAACCGGCTGCACCGAACGCCGGGATCGCGACTCTGTTGACAGTCGAACATCGTTGGCCCGGCGTCGGTGAGCCGGGACGTTCGCCACATTCTGACCACGAAATGAACTCGGAACGGGCGCGTAATGGTTGCGAATGCAAAGCGGCGATTCTATCGTGACCACTCCTTCGACCGAGAAGCGTTTGGCCGCCAGAACGCTGATGGGTTTTACGGTGTTGATGCTGGCTTGGTCATCAGCGTGGTTGTGCAAGAGCGAGCTCGGGATCCATTTCCCGTCGCTCGCCGGCGGAACAGCCAGTGCGATGTTCTGGCTCGCGGCCAAGCTGCTTCTCTGGATTCTCCCGGCTTGTTGGTTTGTGTGGAGTTCCGGTCGTCGGCTGGCCGACGTGGCGAATCTCGCCGCGTGGCACCGCTGGCTGTTCTGGGGCGGTGCGGTGGGCTTGGCCATCGCGCTCACGGGCATCATTCCGAAAGTGCAGCGTGGCGCCGCCCTGCTACCGAAAGGATTCGACTTCGGAACAATGAACGCGCTGGTCATATCGCCGTTTTTCGAGGAGTTCCTGATCCGCGGCGCGCTCCTGGGCAACCTGATTCCGGCCTTTGGCTTCGCGCGGGCAAACCTAATCAGTGCGGCGTGTTTTCTCGTGCTGCACCTTCCCGGGTGGTTCATGATGGGCTCGCTCGGCGCCAATCTAAGCCGCCCCGTCGGCGGGGCGTTGTCGATCTACCTGTTAGGACTTTGCTTCGGTTGGGTCACGCGCCGGGGCGGGTCATTTCTCGGAGGGTCAGTCGCGCATTTTCTCAATAACCTGTTTGCGTGAGGACGGGCACGGCAGGTCGAAACAAGACAACACCATTCCTGCCAATGGCGAACCACATCATTCTGACCCATGACAGCAGTCCGCACCTTGAAACTTCCAACTTGAAACTTGAAACCCCTCGCCGATGACAACCGCCCTCGTGAGCACCCAGCTCAGTTCAACGCCCGTGTATCTCGCCGCTTGCCGCAGCCGAACTCGCTCAGCTCACAAATGCGCAATTGCGGATTGTCGCGGCCTTGATCGCGAACTACACTCGCCCTCAGAGTTTTTCCGGCGCGCGGCCGATGGGCTACCCGCGCCCGACAACCAGATCATTGGCCCGGTCAACCCAGTTTCAGCGCATGGACAGTTTTCTCATCAAAGGCGGCGTGCCCTTGCACGGCGAGGTCGAAATTGGCGGCGCGAAGAACGCCGTCCTGCCCATCATGGCGGCCACACTCCTCACGGCCGAACCGTGCATCATCCGCCGCGTGCCCAATCTGAGCGACGTCCGCTTCATGGCGCAGATTCTCGAATGGCTCGGCGCCAAAGTGAAGCTGGCGGGCGACACGATTCACATTCAGGCCAAAAAAATCAAAGGCCAGGCGGACTACGACCTCGTGCGCAAGATGCGCGGCTCGATCTGCATCATGGGTCCGCTGCTGGGGCGCTTGCGCAAGGCGACGGTTTCCCTGCCCGGCGGCTGTGTCATCGGGGCGCGGCCGATCAATCTGCATCTCAAGGCATTTGCCTCGCTGGGGGCGAAGATCCGGATCGAGAGCGGTTACGTGGAGGCGGCGGCCCGCCGACTGGTTGGCGGGCCGATGTTTCTGGGCGGACGCGCGGGTTCAACCGTGCTGGGCACGGCCAACGCCATGATGGCAGCGGTGCTGGCGGAAGGCGTGACGATCATCGAAAGCGCCGCGTGCGAACCCGAAGTCGTGGACCTGGCGCGGTTTCTCACCGCAATGGGTGCAACCATTCAGGGCGCGGGCAGCCCAACGGTGACAATCACCGGCGTCAAGGAACTGCACGGCGCGGAACATGAGGTCATCGCCGACCGCATCGAAGCGGCCACCTTCGCCATCGCCGCCGGCGCCACCAATGGTGAGATCACCCTCAAAGGCGCGCGCGCCGAGCACATGCACGCGATCCTCGACAAGTTGAACGAAAGCGGCGTGATCGTGGAACGGCGCGGGGCGGACCTGGTGGCGCGACGCAATGGCAAGCTCAAGGCGGCGGATGTGACGACGTTGCCCTACGCCGGTTTCCCCACCGATGTGCAGGCGCAGATGATGGCCTTGATGACGCTCACGCCCGGCATCAGCATCATCACCGAGCGAATTTTTGAATCGCGCTTCATGCACGTAAGCGAACTGGCACGCCTCGGCGCGGACATTGAGATTGAAGGCCCGAGCGCCATTGTCAAAGGCGGACGACCGTTGAGCGGCGCGCCGGTGATGGCGAGTGATTTACGCGCGTCGGCCGCGCTGGTGCTTGCCGGGCTGGCCGCCAAAGGCACCACGCAGGTCAACCGCGTCTATCACCTGGATCGAGGCTACGAACAGATGGACGTGAAACTGCGCAAGCTGGGCGCGCGCATCCAACGCATCGAGGAATCATGACCAAGATCATCTGGGTGTTCATCATCGTCGTGGTGGGATTCGTCGGCTACAAGGTTTACGAACATTGGGTCGAAATCGAGGCCCAGCACGATAGCGGAAAGCAGGAAGCGCCCGTGGTGAGTGTCTCGGGCGAAAGCCTGCCCGGGCTGCCCTATCAATTGGAAGCGCCCTTGCGCACGGCCAAGACGCAAGGACCGGCGGCTTTCCGCGCCTGGTTCAAGGCGAACGAAACCCTGATCGCCGATCCGCGCAAGGCGTGGATTGAACTGGATCTTTGCATCGCGATCCGGCGGGATGATCCGGCGGCCGCCCGGAAGATTTTTGCCCGCGTGAAGGAACGTCTCGGTCCCGCCTCACCCGTCTGGCCCCGCATGAAGGAACTGGAACAGGCCTTCCAATAAATCGGCGCACCGATTTCCGGTTCGTCGCAACCAACCCGGACATTTCACACTGGTAACGTCGGGTTGGGGAACTTGGCTTTCAGCGCCGGGCGAACGAGGCTTGTAGGCCGCGCGCCCCAACGCGGCAGGGTTTCAGCATCCCAAGCTGCGTGCGAAATAGGCAGGCTCTGAACTTGCCAAACGTGCCGGGTCGGAGACCGGCGCTCCAATGAAAAAGTGCTTTGAAAATGTTTCAGCAGGTGTGGGCTGGTGCAATTCTCTTGGGATAGTGGAGTGCTCGCCCTCACCCCTGCCCCACTGCCTTTGAACCGGGGCTTGGGGTCTGGGAGCGCTGGCGGCCCGCCGGCGAGTTCCTTCGTTGCGATCCCCAACCCGGCTTAGCCGGAACCAAAAGGCAGATGAAGAATGTTCGTGCTTGGGGTAGAGAGAGGACATGAAAATCCAGACGCTGGTGGAGCGACATGCCAAGGACATCAAAGGTGTGATCGAATGTTTTGACCGGGTGGTGCTCTTTGGCACCTACAAGGCCATCGGTTGGACGGGGGCTATGGAGCAGCATTTGCACGGGCGCGGCATCAGTTTCATGGAGTTCAACAAAAGCTACGCCAATCAACTCCGGCTGGAAGTGGCCGATCACGTGCGCATGCTGGCGCGCGCCGAGGACATTGAAATTCGGCAGGTCAATTACGGCGAGCGCAAGGAGGCCCTCGTGGAGGAGATCCTTGCCAGGCGCGGACGGCGCGAGGGCGTGGTCTGCATTCTCGGGGCCATCGAGCGCTGCCGTTGCTTCAAGGTGGGCAAGAACCAAAAGACCGGCTTCCTCCAGCTCCAGTGGAGTCCGGGCAAATGCCAGCACTTCTACGTTTACTTCCTCGACGCGGAATTTGGCCTGTGCCATCTGCGCATCCCGACGTGGTCGCCCTTTCGCCTCCAGTTCTGCTGCAACGGGCACGACTGGCTGGAGCGGCAGATGAAGCAGGCGGGCCTCGGTTTCAAAAAGGCCGACAACTGCTTCACCCACGTCAGCGACTTTGCGGCCGCGCAGGCGCTGCTCAAGAAGTTTGAGCCGCAGCGGCTGCACCGGATGCTGGATCAGATGGCGGCGCGCTGGGTGGCGGTGCATGGACGCTTTGGGCCGAGCCTGCACTGGAGCGTGTACCAGGCCGAGTGGAGCACCGACATCGTCTTCAAGAACGACCATGTGCTGCCCGAACTCTACCGCGAGATCGTGCGCACGGCGGCCATCGAAGTGGGCTGCGCGGACATTTACCGCTTCATGGGGAAGAAACCGCGCGCCAACGGCAAGACCGAGCTCGGCAGCCGGCTGCAAACCCTCGTTCAGGGCACGCGCCTCAAGCACACTCTGGGGGCGACATCCCTGAAAATGTATGATAAGGCTGGGAGTGTCTTGCGCATTGAATGCACCACCAGTGACGTGACTACGTTCAAACACCGCCGCAAGGTGGAGCCGCGCCGAAGCACCGGTTCTGGCCAAAGCCAGACTGGCGCGGGAAGCCGCGGAGCAACGAAGTGGGCCCCGATGCGCAAGACCTTCTACAGCCTTGGGGCCGTGGCGACGGCGATGAGCGCGTGCAACCGGCGTTACCTGGCCTACATCAGCCAGTGGCGGGACCGGACGCGGGAGCGGCACGCGCTGGGGGAGGTCACCGCCTCGCGGCGGGACGAAAAGGACCGGTCGGTGCGGGGCGTGAACTTCTTTCGCGCGGACGACCTCCAGTTCCTGCGGGCGTTGCAACGGGGAGAGCACCAGATCCAGGGCGTGCGCAACCGCACGCTGCAGGCGCATCTGCCGGACTGGAAGCCCGCGCGGATTGGACGCACGCTGCGGCGCTTCCGTGTGCTCCAGTTGATCAAGCCGGTGGCGGGCACCCGCAAATACTACCCGACCGCCCGCGGCGAAAGTCTCATCATCGCAGGGCTACAACTGAGCGAGCGCGTCATTCTGCCCGCCCTCGACGCCTGATTTATCGTCGAAAACATGTTCGTTGTTTGGCAGAGAGGTACTAATACGCCGGCGAGACGCCGGCGCTCCCGGGTTCATGGGAAGGGCGGATGATTCGCCACTTCGTTCTGCAAACGATAGCGACCGAAATCGTCAGGAAACCAAGAAAAAAGGCGTCCGGGCGGACGCCTCTTGCATTTTGAAATTTGAATCCGTTCAGGTCGTGCTCTCACCGACCTGGAAACGGACGAAGCGACGGATGGTGATCTCGTCTCCGAGTTGTTTCGCCACGGTGCCGACGTGTTCCTTCACGCTGACTTCAGAGTTTTTCTTCACGAACCCCTGGTCCACGAGGCAGTAGGTCTGGTAAAACTTTTCCACCATGCCCTGGAGAATTTTCTCCATCGCCTGCGCCGGCTTGCCTTTGAGACGATCCGACTGCGCCGCAATCTCGCGTTCCTTGGCGACGACCTCGGGCGGGACCGTTTCACGAGAAACAGCGTGCGGATGGCCCGCCGCAATTTGCAGCGTGATGTCCTTGACCAGTTGTTTGAACTCCTCCTTGCTCGTGGTTTCCGCCTTGCCGGCGCCCACTTCGACGAGCACGCCGACTTTCGCCCCCGTGTGAATGTAAGCGGCGATCAGCCCGTTGCCCTGGACTTCCATGCGGGCGTTGCGCGCGATCCGGATGTTCTCGCCGATCTTGCCGACCGCCGCCTCGCGATCCGCTTCGAGTTGGGCGTTCGGGTCGGTGGCGATTTTCTTGGCGATGTCGTCGCAGAACGCGAGGAAGGATTCATTGCGCGCGACGAAGTCCGTCTCGCAGTTCACTTCCACCAACACGCCCGCCTTGCCCCCGGGCGAAATGTATTGCGCAATGACCCCTTCACGAGCTTCGCGCAGGGCCTTCTTCGCGGCGCTCGCCGCGCCGGACTTGCGCAAAATGTCCACGGCCTTGTCCATGTCGCCTCCGGCTTCGGTGAGCGCCCGTTTGCAATCCATCATGCCGGCGCCGGTCATTTCGCGAAGTTTGCCTACCTTGGCAGCAGTTATTTCAGCCATACAATAATTGAAAATTTCTCGTTGAGCAGTGAGAGGTCAACCTGGTTGACCCAAAGTTGAATCAAACCTGGGCCGGTGCGGCCGGCGCGGGTGTTTCGGCAATCGGCGCGGGGATGGGCGAGGTCGAGGCCGGAGCCACCACCGTGGTGATGGTGTCGGTTTGTTCCTCGGTTTTTCGCCGCACGGTCTTGGCCTCGTATTCCGCCTGGGCGCGGGTGATGACCTGACCGATGGTGGCCAGAATCATGCGCACCGAGCGGATCGCGTCGTCGTTGCCGGCGATCGGGTAATCCACCAGTTCTGGATCGGCGTTGGTGTCGGTGATGGCGACGACCGGGATGCCGAGTTTGCGGGCTTCGGCCACGGCATTGTGTTCGCGCTTCACGTCCACGACAAACACCGCACCAGGATTTCCGGTGAGACCGCGCAGACCGTCGAAATACTTGACCAGCCGGGCGGCCTCGCGGCGGAGGACCGATTGCTCCTGCTTGACATAATGGTTGATCGAGCCGTCGGCTTCCATCTTCTCGATCTCCTTGAGCCGGGCGATGGAGCGTTTGACGGTCTGAAAATTGGTGAGCGTGCCGCCGAGCCAGCGTTCGGTGACATACAACTGGCCGCAATCCTTGGCGGTTTCTTTCACGGCCTGTTGCGCCTGCTTCTTGGTGCCGACGAACAACACCTTGCCACCCTTGGTCACGGTCTTGGCGAGGAACTCGCACGCGGCTTCGAGTTGCGCGAGCGATTTGCTGAGGTCAATGATGTGAATGCCGTTCCGCGCGTCGAAGATGAACGGCTTCATCTTGGGATTCCAACGGCGCGTCTGGTGTCCGAAGTGGACGCCGGCTTCCAACAATTCTTTAATACCGATGCTTAACATGTTTCCTTTGGTTGCGACCCCGAACTTGGGGCATCCCGCGGAACACGGGATTGATTTTGATGTTGTTGTGGCCGCCCGCACCCACACGAGCACGGAATTGAAGGCCGTTTTCCCCCGCCGGTCACCCGGCGAAAGGGACGCTGAGAGTAGCAGGGAAAATCCGGGTGGCAATGGTTTATTTTGGCCCAAAAGCACGCTCCTGAATCTCTTGCCGGTGGCGCGGGTCGCGCTGCGGCCAACCCGTCCGCGCAGAGCGGACGGAATCGGGCGGGTGGGAAGTTCCGCAGCGCGAGGAGTTCCACCGCTCGACGTTGACACACTTTGCAACAAACGGAGATGCGCCGCAGCACCCCGTTTTGACTTCCGCCTGGCGCACTGACCTGCTACAAACCGCGCATGTCGGCAAAACTCACCATCGGTTTTCTCGGGGCGGGCAAAATGGCTACGGCGCTGGCGCGCGGCTTTGTCCGTGCCCGGCTGGTCGCGCCCGCACAAATCATCGCCAGTGATCCCGTTGCCGCCGCGCGGAACGCGTTCGGCCACGAAACCGGCGCCAAGCTGGCAGCTTCCAATGCGGAAGTGGTCCGGTCGGCCAAAGTCATTTTTCTCGCGGTCAAACCGGACCAGGTCGGCGCGGTGCTCGCGGAATTGCGGGGGCATTTCACTCGCAACCACCTGCTGATCTCCATCGCGGCCGGTGTTCCCCTCGCCAAACTGGAAGCTGGGCTGTCACCGGAAGCCCGAATCATTCGCGTGATGCCCAACACCCCCGCCCTCGTGGGAGAATCCGCCAGCGCCTACGCGTTGAGCAAGGGCGCAACGAGCGCGGATGCCGACCTCGCGCAAAAATTGTTCGCCGCCGTTGGGATCGCGCTGCCGGTGAAGGAAGCCCTGCTCGACGCGGTCACCGGATTGAGCGGCAGTGGTCCGGCCTACGTGTATCAATTCATCGAGGCGCTCAGCGATGGCGGCGTGGCCGCGGGTTTGCCGCGCGACGTGGCCACCCGGCTGGCGGCGCAAACCGTGCTCGGTGGCGCACGGATGGTTTTGGAAACCGGCCAGCATCCCGGTGCGCTTAAGGACATGGTCACGAGTCCGGGTGGCACAACCATCGAGGGCGTGCACGAGTTGGAGAAAGGCAAACTCCGCGCCACGGTCATGAGCGCCGTGCGCGCCGCGACTGAGAAGTCCAGGAAGCTGGGGCAAGGTTGAAGCGTTTCCGTTTTTCTCGCAAACCCGACACGGATTCACTTGATTGGTAAACTGATTCGGCCTGCCAGGCTGGGCCTGCCTCGGGCGCGGCGGACGCGGGCGTTCACCGCTGCACACGACGGCGCGTGCGCTCCCGACTGCGATCAACCGAGACGCGCCCGGAAGTTTTGACGCGATGAAATTTCGATTGTGTGGCCGGCGGAAAGCCGGAAAACTCGGCATGCGAACAAATGAACCTTCCGCCACCAACCAAAAAACAGGCACACCTGATCTGGCTGGCCATCACGGGGCTGGCATTGGCAACTATTGTGGCGTTGATCGTGGTGCTCGTCTGGGGGCTGGGCAAAGTGTTGAACGTCTTTGCGCCGGTCATCTGGCCGCTGGCCGTGGCCGCCGTGCTGGCGTGCCTGCTCGATCCCGTCGTGGAATTTCTCGTCCGCAAAAAAGCTCCGCGGTTGCGGGCCATCATCGTGGTGTTCTTCCTGGCTTTGGTGATTGTAGTCGGATTGTTTGCGAGCGTCGTGCCGCAACTCGTCATTCAGGCGCGCGATCTGGCGGCCAAGTCCAGCGAGTTCACCACCAAACTCCCGGCGCGATCCGGAGAACTGGCCGAACGCCCTCCCAAATGGCTGCCCAAACAACTCGTGCCCGTCTTGCGCGCGTTCAGTGAAAGCGCGAACACCACCGTCACGAATCGTGTGACGCAGACGAACGCACTCGTTCTGGCGGGAACCAATGCGCCTCCCGCCCTGCCGCTGCCTCCCGTTCTGGGCGAACCGTCTGGATTCCAATCGGTCGCCGATTTCGCGGCCCGGCTGCTGCCGAAATTCGGCGGGTGGCTTTCCCAAGTGCTCGGGTTCGTCGGCTCGGTGTTTGGCATTATCGCGGGGCTGGCCCTGGTGCCAATCTATGCGTTCTATCTGCTGCTGGAAAAGCACGGCATCGTCACCCGCTGGCGCGATTATCTGCCGGTGCAGGATTCCAAGCTCAAAGACGAAATGGCTTTCATCATCAACTCGATCAACGAATATCTGGTGGCCTTCTTTCGCGGACAGGTCTTGGTGGCCATCTGTGACGGCATTCTCTACACGATCGGCTTCGTGCTGATCGGCCTGCCCTACGCGTTGTTGATCGGAGTCATGGCCACTTTTCTGACGATCATTCCGTTCCTCGGCGCGATCACGACCTGTGTGTCGGCCTTGATCATCGCGGTGGTGGCCTTTGGCGATTGGCAACACCCGGCGCTGGTGCTGGCCGTGTTCGCCGTCGTGCAATCGCTCGAAGGCACGGTCATTCAACCCAAGATCATGGGTGATCGCGTGGGGCTGCATCCGATGACCATCATTATCGCCCTGATGGCGGGCACGACATTGCTGGGTGGAATTCTGGGCGGGCTGTTGGCCATTCCACTGGCGGCGGTGTTGCGCGTGCTGATGGCGCGCTATGTCTGGCACCGGCAACTGGGTGGTGCGCCCGGAGGCACGCCGGTGTTGAAACTGAAATAGCTTCGGCGCGCACGCGAATTCGCAACGGGAAAAACAAAATGGACATCACACCGCCGGTGGTTAGACTCACGAGACTCTGATATGAGAAGCAACGGAACAACAACGATATTGAACTGGGCGCTGGCCGCGGTGGTGGTGCTGCTGGCCATTTTCGCGATGCAGTATTACTTCAAGACCCGCGAAGTCCGTTCGCTGCAGGCCACCGTGCTGGCGTATCAGAACAAGCAGGCGGTGCTGAACAATCTGGTCGCGGAATGTCTCGAATACAGCAAACACAACCCGGCCATCAATCCAATCCTCGAAGCCAACCACATCAAGGCACAACCCGCCGCGGCCGCCAGCCAGCCGACCGGACGGAAATAATTTATGGACGACACCCCTTCTGTTTCGCCGATGACCCCGCCCGGCAACGACGCCTCCGAACTGGCGCAACTCAAGGCGCAGTACGCCGAACTAAGCTGGCAAACTCATACGCTCCGGGTCGCCCTGTTGGTGGTGGCCACCGCCGTGTGCGCGTTCTTCTGGCTGGAAGCGCATCGGAACGGACAGGCGCTCGAAGCGATTCGCCCGCAAGCCGCCAAAGTGGTGGAAGCCAACAAAGTCCAGGACCCGATCGCGAACAAGTTCGTCGGACAACTGGTCGAGTTTGGCAAGGCGCATCCTGATTTCGCCGCGATCCTCAACAAATACGGCATTCGTGCCGACTCCGCGCCGACCACGGTCTCCAAGTCTCCCGCCCCCGCCGCGCCCAAGAAATAGGTCAGCCCGTTTCGCCCTCGGCCAACGGCGCGCCGCACGCGAAACAAAAATTCGACTGCGGCGGACAGCGCACCTCACACGCCGGACACGTCAGGTGCGCGTGCTTGTGTCGCCGATGAATGATCAGGTTGCGAATGTAGGGAATCCACGAGAAGGCGTAGGCGAAGATGAACACCGAGTCGTGCTTGTAGAACAGCGCATAGCTCAAAAGCAACAAGGTTCCCACCAAGCTCAACCACCAAAACGCCGAAGGCACGACCACTCGCTGTCGTTTCTCCGTGGCCAACCATTGCACGATGAAGCGCGAGAAGAAAACGACGTTGCCGGTCCAGCCAATCAGCTTCCAGAAGTGCCACTCGACCCAGAAGAATCTGCCGCCGCTGAAACCGTCGTGCCAGTTGATGGTTGCGAACATGTCCATTCGTCCGCGAGGGTAGAACGTCCCGCCCTCCGACTGAAAGCGCAAACCGACCTCACGTGACCCGCATCCTGCCGACCTTAAATCACAAGCGTACGCGACCAAGCCGTTGAACCCGCTGAATCCTCTCTCGCCCATCGGAGCGCCTTAGCCAGCCCAGCGAGCGGCCACGAACCGGAAAGCCGGATGCGGGAGAAGCGTCGGTCCGGTTTGGCAGAGCGTGAGAGTGCTTCACCGCTCCTCCGACCCTCATCTCGCGGCAATAAATTGAGATGCGCCACTCGCTTTACGTCGCAAAATTCAGTGTTCCCTCCGCCTACCATCTGTGGCTAAATCCAGTCGTGGATTTTGCCGCCCATCTCGAAGCCATTCGCCAGCGCATCAAGGCCGCTTGCGAGCGCGCCGACCGGGAACCGAATTCGCTGCGGCTGCTCGCCGTTACCAAGTCGCAGCCACCCGAGGCGGTCAAAGCCGCCGTGGAAGCGGGGCTGGTGCTCTTTGGCGAAAACAAGATTCAGGAAGCGAAGGCCAAGATTCCGTTGTGTCCCGGCAAAACCCGCTGGCATTTCATCGGCCATCTCCAGAGCAACAAATGTCGCGAGGCGGTCGGGTTGTTCGAGATGATCGAGAGCGTGGACAGTCTCGCGCTCGCGCAGGAATTGAACAAGCGCGCGGAGCTGGCGGCGAAGACCCTGCCGGTGTTGCTGGAGGTGAACGTGGCCGGGGAGGCAAGCAAGTTCGGATACCGGCCCGAGCGGCTGCTCGCCGAGTTGAAGGAGTTGAACTGCCTGGCGCGGCTGGAAATTCACGGCTTGATGGCGGTGCCGCCGTGGTCACCCGATCCGGAACGTTCCCGGCCACACTTCGCGCGCCTGCGCGAACTCAAGGCGCGCTGCGAGCAAGTGTTGGGCGCGCCTCTGCCGCACTTGAGCATGGGCATGAGCGGCGACTTCGAGGTGGCCATCGAGGAAGGGGCTACCATCATCCGGCTGGGCACCGCCTTGTTCGGTGTCCGGCGCGGAGCGAAGTCTCCACCCGCGACCTGAGCTTTTTCCTTCATTTTTTCCGCAGTGGACTTATGCTGGTCACCGTGACCAGCGAGACGTTCAAGAAAGAAATTGCGGCGGCGATCCGAGGCTACGACAAGTACATCGTCTGCCTGGAAAAATCTCCCGAGGAATTCGAGGCGTCACTGACGTCGCTGATGGCCAAAGCCATCAATGCCTACGCGAACCGCAGCCCCGGCATGCGCCACGGCCTGGCGCTCGACAAACAGGTCACCATCATTCTGAGCCAGGGAGACGGACCGCGCCCGTTGTGCGGAATTTATTTCAACCTGCACTCGCCCTATCAGAAGAGCGCGTTGCCCACGACGGTGAAGGCGGTCGGCCCCAAGGGCAGCGCGGAGGCCGAGTAGGAATGTCCGAGCGGTCAGCGGTCGCGCACTTCATCGCCGCGTTGCGCTTCGCCCGAAACCAGGTCGGCCACGGTGTTGGTGTCGCGCTCCGGCCCGGTGATTTTCACCTCGCCCACTTTCAACCCCTGCCGATAGACAAAAAAAGTTTGCTCCGTCGCCGGCAGATGGCCCACGGGAAAATCCAGAACCACAAAGCGCCCGACTGAGTTGAAGGTTACCACCTTGCCGGTCACTCCGTTCAGCGGGGTCACAATCAGTTTGCCCCCCTCCTCGACCGCTGGATTGGAAGCGGACGGAACCGCGGAAAATTTTGGCGCCGGCTTCTGCTTATTCGTCGTGCAACCGCCTGCCACCATCGCTGCGATCAGGAGGGCGGAAAATCGCAAATTCATGCCGGCAGTTAAGCGGGTGAAGGTGGTCAGGTCAATTCATGTTTCCAAATGGATCGCGCCGGCGCGGCTAATCTACATTTTTGTTTCCGGGTCCTCACATCAGCACCGTAGCTTCAGCCCGGTGATTCAGAAGCGAGAGAGATTTTGCTTGGCCGTTTCAACGGCTTGGTCGGCACGGTCAAGTCGTCAAAACGGCGGCGACTCCTCCACCGGTATCTGCCACGGAGTTAAAACCACAGTGTCGTGGAGAAAAGCCGAATCTGTGGATGCAGCCACCCTGCCCTGCAGGATTTTGTCGCCGCCTGGTTTGCCTCGGCTTCAGAGCCATTGCTTCAGCTTGTCCTGATACTTGTTGTAGATGAAACCCAACACCACCAATACAATGCCCAGGGCCATGAAACTCAACACGCGATAGAGCATCTCCAAACGCCACACATCAAAGATGACCACTCGGCCGAGCGACGCCGCCAGGATCCCCAGCCCGACCCAGCGATACATCTTCTCACGTAACGCCACCCCAGCGCCAAATAACAGAAACGCCAGCGCCGACCAACTCGCAGTCAAATAGAATCCGCCCGGACCGCGTAGCACCCATTCGGACAGCATCCGCCACAACGTCAATCCCCCGACCGCGATGATTGCGCCGTGAACGCCTTCGGGCAGTTCATAACGCTCGACGAAACGGCGCACCAGTTGCTGTTGCGCCAGGAGCGCCAGCACCGCGAGCAGGGTTGGCAAATAAATCCAGTCGGCCCGGGGCAGCACCAGCCACAGGATCGCCAATCCAGTCGCGGTAAAGGCGGCACTGCACAACATCCCTTCCCGGTTGCGTCGCCAGCCCGCAACCAGAAATGCGCCCAGCCCCAGCAATGCCAGCACCCAAACGCGCTCGCGTGCGTTGATGTATTGGTTGACCCAGCCAATGAACATCAAGATCGCCACCCAGCGATACCCCGTCGCCAATTGCAACAGGGAACTCCGCACTCGCTGATTGCCCTCCGGTTTTTGCTTAAACCATTGCCAGGTGGCGAATGAAAGCGCGCTCAGGACTGCCACCGGTGCAAGGGGATAAAACCAGCCCACCCGGTCGCCCACCAAACGCAACACAAACGCCCCGCAACTCACCAGCAGGAACAATTGCGCGCACGCCGCCAACGGCCACGACCGCATCGCCACCCCATAGCCGGTCAGGCCCAATGCCAGCAGACTCGTGGTCGCCAGCCAGGTCGCCGGAGAGTTTCTGGGTTCCAGCCAGACCAACGCCACTGCCACCACCGCCAGCGCATAGAGGATTTGCAAGGTTATACTCGCCGCAGACTGCACGGATACTGCCTTCTGTCGCTGCCACCAATGACTCAGCGCCAGCGTCAGCCCGATCATCGCCAACGGATTCCACCAGGGCGCAAGGCTGGAGTGATCAACAAACCGCATGAGCCACGCCACCAATCCCATGACCAGCAACCCTTGCCCGAGTAGTGCGAACTCCCGCACCCGCACGACATAGACCGATGCCGTCAACACCACTGCTTCAATCGCCAGCGCCAATGGGAAGTTGGCGGTGGACGTGTTGAACCACGTCGTGGCCACCCACATCACCAGCGCCAGCACCGTGAAATACGCGGTGACCGGACGCAGCTCGCGCTTGTCCGCCCACAACAGTTTCCAGTGCGACCAAAACGCGTTCACCGCCATCATTACGCCCAGCGTCACGCCCAACCAGAGTTGCTGCGGGTTGTTCCGTTCCAGATTGTCAATCCCCCAGGCCATGGCCATCGCCCCCGCAACGTAAGCGCCGGTTTGCAAAAAGATGTTCCGACGCAGCGTGCCGAGGACAAACAGGATGACGCTCTCCGCAGCGAGCACCATCGCGAGTTGCAAGCCGGTATATTTGGAGACCAGCCCCACCGTGACCAGCACCAGACCTTGCGTGAGGTAAGTGTTCTTGGTGATGGGTTCCGAGCGGAGCAAATGCCGGGACAATTCCGCCAACCCCAGCAACACCACACCGTAGCCCAGCGAGAACTGCCAGAATTTGCCCGTGTTCACCTGGATCATCGTCAGCACAAACAGTGCGAATAGCGCGCCGTTGTTAAATGTGAGAAACGCCGCCCGCCGCTCGCCCGCGATGGCTTGGTGCTTGGACAGGAATACCGCTACGGTGAAGATCACCCAGTAACAGAACAGAAACGATGCTCCGAGCCAAAGTCCTTCCCCCGGCGTTGCCCAGTGCCAACCCTCGACCCCGTGATAAAACCGCCACCACGCATACGAGGCATACGTCGCGACGAGACCGGCCCAGGTCAGTCCGGCCCAGCGATTCCGCCCCAGGAAAAACAGCGTGGCCACGGCCAGCACGAGATTCGAGTAAAGCGTAAACCCGGTGACCGGCGTGATGATCGAGGTGTAGTACGCCAGACCAACCGCAAACAGCGCCAGGATCTCCGACTTCCGCCGGTCAGCGATCCACGCCATGAATGCCGCCCAGCCCAACAACAGCACCCCATCAAGAAAGGCGCTGCCGATCACGCGCAAGGATGGCAAATGATACGCCGCGTAGGTCGTGAAATAAACCGCCGCCAGTCCGCCCGCAAACAACACCTGCGCGTAGCTCTTCAACGACTCTTTCACCGACTTGCGCTGCCACCACGCGCCCGCGCCCAACAACAATCCGCTGGCCAGATAAAGTAACGACACCTTCCCCGCCGCCCCCATCTTTTGATACGCCAGATTCCCGAAGAACACCAAGCCGGTGAGAATCATCACCGCACCGATCCGCACCAGCCAGTAAGTGCCCAGTCGCATCTCGAACGAAGTTTTCGGTTGCTCGCGCACCGACGGTGGCAATGGCGGCGGCGGGGGTGTCGGCTTCGATCTGCCTGGTTGAGGCTGAGATTGATCGGCCATGAGGCTCGCCACAGATTCGGCGGCCACTGGCAACTCATCCGAGTCCGGCGTGGTGGGAGCAGTTGTTGCGGCAACCTCCTGCCCGGCGGTCGGCAGCGAAGGCAGCACTGACACGGGCCTGGCCCGACCCACCGGCGTTGTGTCAACCGGAAGCACGGGAGGCACAATGGGAGGCGGCGTCGCCAGCGGTGTTGTCTCCGGCTGCGAAATCCGAATTTCCAACCGTTGAATGTCCGCCGACAGAGAGTTGAGCTGGCGTTCGAGCGTCAGTTGGCGCAGCTTCAACTCGTTGAGTCTCCACTTGTCAGAATCATTCATGATCACAATCCATCGTCGCCGCCAACCTCAGTCACGCTCCATCAAACCTCAAAGCTCGGTGGCATGCCTTATCCACGACGCGACTATAACAACGAACGGTCTGACGATGGAAATTGATAAACTTGCAAGCCCTATCAGATTAAACGATAGCCCGGTCGCCACTGAACCAAATAGTTCGACCGCCAGGATTGCGCGGCCACTTCAGTTCGCGAGTGATTTGTAGATGTCACGTCGGTTTCCAACCGCGATCAAAACCAGTTCGTTCCGTTCGACACTAAACTGGTAAATGACCCGGTGGTCGCCCACCCGCATCCGAAATGCCGCCACGCCTTGCATCCGATGGTGTGGAAAATTCCGCAAATTCTGGCCGAGTTCGTCAATTTTGCGTTGGATGATTTGCTGGATGCCACCGGGCAGGGTGAAAAATCGGCGGTCAAACTGAGGTGAGTAAATCTGTGTCGCCGCGCCCCCGGTAGAATTCATGGCTGGCGGGTGCGATAACGGCCCTCGGCGACATCCTGGATTCCGGCTTCAATCTCCGCCTTGAATTCATCTTTCAATTCCAGCCGGTCTTCGAGCAGGTTCTCCAGCCAGTCGCGCAACGCCCGCTGTTCAACAACCGAAAGTTGCTTCACCTGTACTTCAACTTGCTCTAGCTTTGACATGCTGGAATTAAACTCTGACCACCGTCGTTTGCAACCCCGCTTTCAGGCAATTTCACACCCCAACCATCTTCTTCACTTCCTTCAACTGTTGGAACTCCGGCTTGGCCGAGTAGTATTTGTCCAGGGGATAGCAGCCGGAAATCATCCCGTTGCGCGGCGCGGTGGTGCAATCGCTGAACGTCCGGCAAATCTGCTTCGGCGTGATGCTCCCCCGCTCCACCGCTTCGGCGAGAATGTTCGGGTAACTCAACACCATGCGCCCCAAACCCACCATGTCCGTCCAGCCGTTGCGCACGACGTACTGCGCCACGTGCGGCAGATATTCCTGCAAGTAGCTGTAAGCGGTGCCGATGAGAATCGGGGGAGTGATTGGGTTAAATGCGTGATTGGTTAAATCGGTGGCCGAGTTCGCACGTTGCGACTCATTTAACTGATTTAGCCGATTTAACTCATTCAACTTCTCCTTCACCTGCCGCACCACATTCATCTGTCGCGCCACATCAATCAACGGGTCGTGCGCGGGCTGATACCCATCGCTCGGCGGATACGCGGCGGGCCGTTGGATGTGCGGATTGTAATACGGCGAACCCGCGCTCAGGTTCAGAATCTTCACACCAAGTTGCGCGCACAGTTCGACGAACTGGAACGTCTCCGTCAGATCGTAATCCACCGGATTATTCGGATTCACACCGAAGCCGAAACGATACGGCAGGCAATGCGAGTAATCCTCCGGGATGCCTGGCCCGAGTTTGCCCGGCTGCGACAACGCCGGGTCGGGCTTGAACGGGACGAAGTCAAACGCGCTCAACCGCACGCCAATCTCGATCTTGTTTCCGCTCGCGCGAATGCCCGCGATGATCTCGCGCAAAATGCGCGTGCGATTCTCGAAGCTGCCGCCAAACTTGCCGGGCCGCGTGTGCGCGCCCAGAAACTCATGCAGCAGATAGCCGTGGCAATGTTTGATGTCCACGAAGTCCGCGCCCACATCCCACGCAATCTTCGCGGCTCGGATGTAGCACTGGATCAACTCCTCGATCTCCGAATCGGTGAACATCTGCGCATCACTCGTCACGTTGAACTTGCGGTCCAGAATCGGATGCCGGAACG
Source organism: uncultured Bifidobacterium sp. (assembly GCA_964561105.1). Lineage (GTDB taxonomy): Bacteria > Verrucomicrobiota > Verrucomicrobiia > Limisphaerales > JADLHS01 > JADLHS01. Next base: position 44,152 of record CAZLOH010000026.1, read on the forward strand.
CCACACGCGGCTCCAGGCGTTTCTTGTCATTCGGTTTGCAGAACCGTCCCGAGTGCGTGAGCTGAAATCCGATCACCAGATCGTCCGTCTTGCCGGAGCGCTCTTGATGCGCCTTCACCAGCGTCTCGCGCAACGATGCAATGCCCGCCTGGTTTTCCTCCGTGATGATGATTTGATTCGGGTTCGCGCGACCGTCGGGACGCACGGCCATCGCTTCACCGCCGTAAATCAACTTTGCCCCGCTCTCGCCGAACCGTTGCCAGCGTCGCAACATTTCTTCCGTCACGCCGCCGGTCGTGGTGCCGTCCCAACCTTCCATCGGATGGATCGCCCAACGATTGCTGATGCGTTTGCCGTTGATTGCCACACTGTCAATCGCCTGCGCCAACGGCGACGCGCTGCCGGTGGCGATTGAATCCTCGCATGGCAAATCCAGTTTCAGCGATGCGACATGCGCACGGAAATCAGCGACGGTCTTCAGCGTCGGAATTCGGGTCAGTTTGAACGATTCAGACATAGCCAATTTGTATCTGGATGATGACGAAATCACCAGGCTTCAGGCGTTTACAATTTTCTCCCAACGCCGCTCGGCGATGAAACTCTTCTTACTGCGTCCGTTCTACGTTCTACAATCGGCCTGTGTGAAGGTTGTGGCGACCGAAAACAAAGCTACTGCGGGCCAGCCCGCGATTTTGGACTGCGGTGGCAAGCGAAGCGCGACACCGCTTTGGCAGGCCGCATCGAAATCTTGTTTCAAACGAAAGCGCCGTCGTCGCTGCGCTTTGCCGGCGCAGTCCAAGATTGCCTCAGGTTTCATTTGGTCGAATCGAAGAACGTCAGATAATGCTCACCTCGTGCTTCGCGTAGGATGAGCAACGCCAGCTCGCGCAAATGGTAATCGCCCCACATGGAGCTTTCGCCATTCGGCACGCGCTGGCCCGGGGCGATGTAATCCCAGCCGTTCGGACGATGATAAACCGAGTGCAGCAACAAGCCTTGATGCTTCGGGTCGGTCGAAAGATACGACTCGCTGAACAACGTGCGCGCCACGGATAAACCCGCCTGCCGATAGCGAGCGCCGGGTTTCTTGTCGCCGGTCGCATTCAAATAATTTCCCAAGCGAATCAAACCCTGCGCCGCAATCGCCGCCGCCGAACTGTCCACCGGCTCAAACTTGTTGTAAGGATCGGATGCTTTGTTGAGATAGTCCGCGGGCAAGCGATGCAAGTTCGGCGCACCCGTATCCCACAACGGCACGCCGTCAGCACACGAATTCTCCAGGTAGAAATCAGCCGTGGCCAAAGCCGCGTTAAGAAATGATTTCAGGGCTTCTTCTGCCGGTCCCTTCGCCAACCTACGAAGTGTCGGCTCAAAAACAGGCAGCTTCTTGTTTGGCCACTGTTCGATCAGCAACCGGTAATCATTTAGCCATCGGCCTTTACTTGTCGCCTCCTCAAACTTTCCCCATGGAACTGAGCGAACGTATTCCAACTGCTCCGCGAACCCACAGATCGCCCAGGCCAGCCCGCGCGTCCAGGTGCTGAACGGCGAGTAGCCCTGCTGTGAGTTCGGACAGCGGAACACGCCACTCGCGGTGTTGAACACCGCCTCGTGCGCCGTGCGCCCACGCACATCATAAATATCGCGACCTTCGCCGTAGTAGATGTTGTAGCGCGCCGTGTTCAACGCGTGTTCGACAATGCGTTGCAGCAATGAAATCTTCGCGTCCTGCTCGCCCATCAAGACGTGCCCGAGTTGATGGGCCACCGCCAGCGCGCGACAGGAGCGAATCGTATCCACGAACAGTGAATGCGGCCCGTTGAAGCTGTGGATGAACCCCGTGCCATCGGCGAGCTTCGTCCACCGCGCCGCTTGCACCGCGCCGCTGACTTTGAGTGCGAGCTCGTAAAAATTCTGTTCCTCGTCATTCTGGGGAATCTTCCCCTCGCGCATCAACCGCCAGAGGTTGCCGTAGGTGGAGATGTTGTTGAATCCGTGGTCATGGACGCCGATGTGCGAAACATGCGATGCCATGCGCGCCACCGTGCCGCGTCGGCCGATCTCCAGAAACCGCTCGTCGCCCATCGCGTCAAATTGCAACAACGCCGAGCCGTATTGGAACCCCTGCGTCCACTCCGTCCAGCCGCGCGTCGTGTATTTGCCCTTCACTGTGAACACCGGCGTCCCCTGCTCCGGTTGCCAGGATTTTTCGAGGCTCAGGATTTTCTGCCCGGACAACGCGAACACACGCTCAATCTGCGGCACGAGCTTCGTGGGGGTGAGTTTGAGATCAATCTTGATGGGCATGGTTTGGTTACAAGGTTAAATGCGTTAAATCGGTTACATCAGTTTGGCAACGATTCCGGAGAAATATTGGCGCAAGTTACTCGTTTAACAATTTGACCACTCACGGATTCAACTCTCCGTCCTCACAGTCTCCGCAAATGAAACCCACCGTCCACGTTGATGACTTCGCCGGTGCTGAACGGAAAGGCATCGCGGGCAATGGCGGCCACGGCACGCCCAACGTCCTCCGGCGTGCCCCAGCGTTGAATCGGCGTCAACCCTTCGGCGATGAGCCGATCATACTTTTCTTTCACCGGGCCGGTCATGTCGGTGGCGATGATGCCCGGGCGAATTTCATAGGCGTTGATGCCGAACTCCGCGAGCCGCGCGGCAAAGAGCGGCGTCAGCATCGCGAGCGCCGCCTTGCTCACGCAATAGTCGCCGCGATTCGTCGAAGCCGTGTAGGCCGAGATGGAGCTGACCGTGACAATCTTGGGCTGGTAGCCGCCGACGTGAGGAGGCGGAGTCTTCCCGGGTGCGTCCGCCTCGCTACCTCGCCGGCTACATTGTTCGATCATCCACTTCGCCGCCAGTTGCGTCAGGAAGTAGGGGCCTTTGACATTGATGGCCAGCAACCGGTCAAAGCTCGCTTCCGTCGCCTCCAGAATGTCCGTCCGCACCTCCGGGGCAACGCCCGCGTTGTTGACCAGCAAATCCAGCCGCCCAAATTCAGCGCGCGTGAACGCAACCAACCTTTCCCGATCCGCGCTCTGGCTGATGTCCGCCTGGCAAATTGCTACGCGCATCGCCTTGCTTGCGCCTTTGGCGGTCGCGACACAATCTTCCGCCGTTCGTTTTGCCGCCGCCACATTTCCCGCGTAATTGACGACCAAATCGTAGCCCAACCTGGCCAGTTCCAGCGCGATACCCCGGCCGATGCCACGCGAGGCTCCGGTGATCAATGCGACTGGATTCATGCCGGTCAAGGTAGTTTCAAGTTCGAGGGCAGTTCAAGCAAATGCGCCTTTGCACCCGATGAATGGCCGTTCGAGCTTCGCCAAACCTTTGACACCATCACGCGGCTGATTATGATTCCCGTCGTGCGTATCGTCAAAGTTCCCCTGGGTTTCCGCAGTTACACCATCAAGGTGGGCCCGCGTCTGATTGCGCGCCTTGGCCGCGAGTGCGCCCGCCTCCAACTCGGCCGCCGCTGCGCCATCATCACCGACACCAACGTCGGACGCGAATACGCCAAACCTGTTTACAATTCCCTGCTCCAGGCCGGATTTGATCCTTCACTGGTCATCGTGCCCGCCGGCGAGACGGCCAAGAGCCTCAAGTCGGTGCAGACCTGTTACGACCGGCTCGCGTCGCATCGGCTGGAACGCAAATCCTTCATCGTTGCGCTCGGGGGCGGGGTGGTGGGCGACCTGGCGGGATTTGTCGCCGCCACTTTTCTCCGGGGCATTCCTTTCGTGCAAGTGCCCACCACGCTGCTGGCCCAGGTGGACAGTTCGGTGGGTGGCAAGGTGGGCGTCAATTTGAAGGTCGGGAAAAACCTGGTTGGCGCTTTTCACCAACCCCGACTGGTGATCTGCGACCTGGACACCCTGGCCACGTTGCCCACGCGCGAGTATCGCGCCGGCCTGGCCGAAGTCATCAAGTATGGCATCATCTACGACGACGCACTGTTCCGCCGGATCGAACGCGACCTGCCCAAACTGTTGCGGCGGGAACCGAAGACCCTGGCCGCGATCATCGCGCGCTGTTGTGAAATCAAGGCGGCGGTGGTGGGTCAGGACGAAACCGAGAGCGGCCTGCGAGCCATCCTGAATTTCGGCCACACGCTGGGCCACGCGCTGGAGGCCATTTCCGGGTACGGCAAACATCTGCATGGCGAAGCCATCGCCATCGGCCAGGTGGCGGCGGCCCGATTGTCCGCTGAAGTGACCGGCCTGCCGGCCCGGGACGTTGGACGCATCACCCAGTTGTTCGAGCGCACGGGCCTGCCCACCAGCGTCAAACTCACCAACGGTCAGCGGGACCGGCTGCTCGCTTCCACCAAGCTCGACAAGAAAGTCAGCGGCGGCGAAGTCAAATTCGTGCTCGCCCGGCGGATTGGGAAAGTGGTCTGGGGTCAACGCGTCCCGGCGGCTGCGATGGAGAAAGTTTTAACCGCAGATGCGTAGGCTGAGCTGCAAGTTGAAGGTTGAAAGTTGCAGGTTGATACCCGCCCTGCGCCAACTTGCAACCTGTAACCTTCAACCGGCACCCCGCCTCCGATGAGCGCGGTAAGCGAAACCATTGTCCGCGAATACTTCGAACTCCATGAGTTCCTCGTCCGGCAGCATCGCAAATACGTCGCCCATACCCGGCGGCAATCGGACGACATAGATTTTTTTGTGCTCAACCCGCTCGCCACCCGCCGCGAGACCGAACCGCCGTTCGTGCTGGCCTCCGATGATCTGCAACACCTCGAACGCGCCATCGTGGTCGTGAAAGGCTGGCATACCGAGACGTTCAGTTCGGCGCGCCTGGAGAGCACGCCGAACATTTTTCGCTTCGTCGGCACGAAGGTGTTCCAGCAGGCCGCAAAGGTGTTTGGCGAGAACGGCGCGCCGTTGAAAATCCTGGTTGTGCCTTCCCTCCCGCACACCGCCGCCGAACGTGAGAAAAGCATCGCCCTGCTGCGCGCCAAGGGCGTGGACGCAGTCATCCCGTTTCGCACCATGCTCGCCGACCTGGTCGCCCACACCGAAGCGAATCACAATTATCAGAAGTCCGATTTGCTCCAGACCATTCGCATCCTGAAGAACTACGATTTCTTCCGCGAGCCGCAGTTGGAGTTGTTCAAAGGCCGCCGCAAGCGGGACGCTTGACCCCGGAGGGCGGTTTGCCGAGACTGCCGGTGCGCGGCCAACAATGGCCGCCAATTAAATTATGCTGAAACTACAATTTCCCCTGACCATCGCGGCCAGCCTGTGCTTGATGGGTTGCAACCAGACTGCCCCAACCCACAACGAACCCTCCGCAGCCACCCACGCGACCGCCACGCCCGCGAACCCAGCGGGTGCTCAATCCAACGACATGATCACCACGGCCAGCGGACTCAAGTATCAGGTGTTGAAACACGGTACGGGTTCGGTTTCACCCAAAGCCACCGACACGGTGAAGGTGCATTACCACGGCACCCTGCTCGATGGCACGGTGTTCGACAGTTCCGTGGAGCGCGGCCAGCCAATCAGCTTTCCGCTTAATCGCGTCATCCCCGGTTGGACCGAGGGCCTGCAACTCATGAAGGTGGGCGACAAGTTCAAGTTTGTGATTCCACCGAACCTGGCCTACGGCGAAAACAGTCCCAGCCCGAAAATCCCGCCGAACAGCACGCTCGTCTTTGAAGTCGAATTGCTGGGCATTGAATAAGCCCGGCCGGGGATTTCGCCACCCCGGAACAGGAGCGGGTGGGACACCAGTCTCCAGACTCCAAATTCTAAAAGTCACTTCCCGCCGCGAAGTTTTGAAATTCATTGTCCCGGCAACATCTCGCGCGGAATGAGGCTAAGCTTCATTCCGAAGACCAGGAGGGCGATCAAACCAAAGTACATGACCGCCATCGTCGCCCGCTGCCCGGGAGTGACCTCAAAATAGCGCCGCTCCTCATCGCTCCGGGCCCGGAAGAGCGAGAACAACCGCGGCAGGGAAAAGACGAGGATCAGGATCAGAATGAAGTTTGGATGCGTGATGGTCAGACCGAGCACGATGGCAAATCCCACCAGCCAGAGCCACGGCGACAGCGCGGTGACGATGCGGCCGCCATCCAGAAAACCCACGGGTGCGAGATTGAACAGGTTGAGGAAAAATCCGGTGTAGGCCAGCGCCCGGAACATCTGGTTGCCGGTGGCCAGGTGGATCAGTTCGCAGACCGCCGCGCCCACCGTGCCGAGCAGCGGCCCACCGATGCCCACCTGCGCTTCGATCCAGGCATTGCGCGGCGCTTCCTTGAGCGCGATGACCGCACCCATGAAGGGAATGAAAACCGGCGCGCCCACTTTGAGTCCACATTTGCGCGCCGCCAGCAAGTGACCGAACTCGTGAACAAAGATGAGCACCACAAACCCGACGGCAAACCAGACGCCCCAAAGCATCGCATAAGCGCCGATGGAGAGGATCATCGTTCCGCCGGTCTTGAGAATGACGGGGAAAAACTTGAGCGCCGGCAGTAGGATGAACTTCACCTTCGCGCCGAACTTGAGCAACAGCAGCCCCACCACGCCCAGCGGCGCCAGGAGTTTCTTCCACTTGCTCTCACCCGGAGGTTCGGGCGGCGGCCGAAAATTCGCGGGAAACGGCGGTGGAGTCGGTTGCGACTGTTCCATCATGGCTCAAGTTTGAACCGGCGGATGGTGGTTCTCAATCGCAATATCGGAAACAGTGGCGTCGTTCCAGCCACCGGGTCGGGCGAGCTACGCCCGGGCCTCACTTGTAAATCAAGTAGCGTTCGCGGCGTTGCGCGAAATCCACGAGGTTCATCCGCCAGGTTGCGCGAATTTCGTCGAGCGGTTTGTCCGCCCGCACGGCGGCCAGCGTGGCGGCGTCGAGCAGAAGGTGCTTCATTTTGTCGGGGTTGAACTCCTGCGGATAAAGCCGGTGAACGGTCTTGGCGATGAGCAGGCCCACGTCCACCACATGGCAGGTGTGGCGGTCGTTGAGCATGATGTAAACGCCGCCGCACTCGTGGCCCGTGTGGATGCTATACGTCGGCGTGAAACGAATCGGCACAAAGGAAACCCCCGGCAGCGCCGCGCGATTCAACTCTTCCGCCAGTTTCACGTCGTCAATGTAGGGCGCGCCCACGACCTCGAACGGCGTGTCCGTCCCCCGACCCACCGACAGGGCGCTTTCGAGCAGGCCGACGCCAGGATAGAGAATCGCCTGCTTCAAGTTGCGCATGTTCGGTGAAGGATTCGTCCACGGCAGGCCGGTGTCGTCGAAGTAATCCGTGCGCCGCCAGTTCTCCAGTTCGATGACGGCGAGCTTGGCGTTGGTCTTGCGTTCCGCGTTAAACATGCGCGCGAGTTCGCCCATCGTCATGGCGTAGCGCAGCGGCACCGGGTGAAATCCGACGAAGCTGGTCGGCCCGGTCAACACGGGTCCGTCCATCGTCACCCCATCAATCGGGTTGACCCGGTCCAGCACAATGAACTCGATGCCTGCCTCCGCCGCCGCTTCCAGGCACAGCCCCATCGTGGACGTATAGGTATAGAACCGGCAGCCGACGTCTTGAATATCGAACACGAGCGCATCCAAACCGTGCAACTGTTCCGGCGTCGGCTTTCGTCGTTCGCCGAACAGGCTGTAAACCGGCAGACCGGAGATGGCGTCGGTGCTGTCGCCCACCTTCTCGTCCACTTCTCCGCGGATGCCGTGTTCCGGCCCGAACAACGCCACGAGCGTGACGCCCGGGGCGTGCTGGAGCAAATCAATCGTTGCGTGACGATGCCGGTCCTGGCCGGTGTGGTTGGTGACGAGACCAATGCGTTTGCCTGCCAGCGGCGCAAAATTCTCTTCCTCCAACACGTCAATGCCGTTGAGGGTGGGACGGGTCGGTTGCGCCCGGCTGGGTTTGGGTGGGGCGGGACTGCTGACGAGCCGGCTCGCGGGGACGCTCGCCCCACCGAGGTTCGGTTGCTCACGCGGCGGCAACGCGTCGGGCACATTCCCGAAATCGAAATCGGTGATCGCTTCGGCCGCCAGCGTGCCCAACTTCCGTCGCAGCGCGGTGACGCTCCCCTTCTCCGTGGGATGATTGCGATTGGAAAGGAAGATGACGAATGTTTGGGAGAACGGATCAATCCAGATCGAAGTGCCCGTCCAGCCGGTGTGGCCGTACGAGCCCAGCGGAAACAATTCTCCGCGCGGCCCGCTGAAACCGGTGTCAATGTCCCAGCCGATACCACGTCGGCCTGGGATGTTCGGCGGTGTCTGAACGCTGGTCATCAACTTCACGGTCTCCGGTTTGAAGATGCGCACGCCGTTAAGCTCGCCGCCGTTGAGCAGCATCCGGGCATAGCGCGCCAGATCGCTGGCGGTGAAAAACAAACCGGCGTGCCCCGCCACGCCTCCCATCCGCCGCGCGCGCGGATCATGCACCACCCCGCGCACCGGCACTCCGTTTTCCACTTCCGTCGGCGCAATCCGATCCAGCTTCGCTTTCGGCGGATTAAACCCCGTGTCGGTCATGCCGAGCGGGACATAAATTTCAGATCGAACAAACTGATCCAACGGCTGCCCGGTGATGCGCCGGACGATTTCGCCCAGCAGAATCGGGCCCGTGTCGCTGTACACCAACTTTTCGCCCGGCGGATTGGCGAGCTTTTCCTCGCACGCCAGTTGGATTGCTGCCGCCGTCCCGGACCAATCCGGTTTCAGACTGATGTCTGGCCGCAACCCGGAAACATGCGTGATCAACTGGCGGATTGTGACCTGCTCTTTGCCATCACCCGTGAACTCGGGAATGTATTTCACCACATGATCGTCCAGACTGAGTTGGCCCCGTTCCACCAGCAGCATGATGGCCGGCGTGCAAGCCACGACTTTGGTCAACGAAGCGGCGTCGAAGATGGTATCCTCGGTCATGGGTTCTTCCGTCGGCACCACCGCACGGTGGCCGTACGCTTTGTGGTAGCTCACGCCGTTGTGTTCCAACCAAAGGACGCCACCGGGACATTTGCCTTCGGCAATGGCCTCGTTGATCGCCGCATCCATGGCGGCCAGTTTGGACGCCCGGAACGGAGAGGCGGCGGCGGCGGTTTGCGCGGAGCAGGTGGGATTGAAGGAAACACCCAACAACAAACAACAAACACCAAGGAAGCACGAGCGGACAATCTTCAACCCAGTGTACCGGCGCGTGACGGTGCTGAGTCCTGATTCCGAAAACGACGATAATCGCCCATCGGTGGCCAAACCCACCCGACCGGCCGTTGAAGTTTGCGGCTGGGACGTTATTTGGAGTCCGGGGTTTGGCGTCTGGAGTTTGCTTCGCGATTTCATCTTCAAGGTTGCAACCACCCGGCCCGCACCGCCTTCACGCCGTTGATCATGAACTGCACGGCCACCGCCGCGAGCAGCAGGCCCATGATGCGCGTGGTGACTTTCATGGCGATGGGATTCAGCCATTTTGCGCCATTGGCCGACACATGAAAGATCCAGTAGGTCGTCAACGAAACCGCGCCAATGCAGCCGAAGAGCGCCGCGTGCTGGGCGAGATCGGTCGCGCGCGATTGCATGACGATGACCGTGGAAATGGAGCCCGGGCCGGCCAGCATCGGCACCGCCAGCGGCGTGATGGCCACATCCGATTTCTCCGTGCCGGCGCTGGTTTCCTCGCTCGTCTCGATCACGCGCGAACGTTGCGCCCGCAACATGTCCAGCGCCACGATCAGCAGGACGATGCTCGCGGCAATTTGAAAAGCGGGCATGGTGATCCCCAGCATTTTGAAAATGAAATTCCCGGCGACGGCAAACACCAGGAGCACCGCCGCCATGACGATCGTGGCGAGCCGGGCGGTATGGATGCGGTGTTCGGGCGTGTCGCGCGGAGTCATGGCGAGAAAGACCGGCACGGTGGCAATCGGGTCCACAATGACGAACAGCGACCCGTAGGCCAGCAGCGTGAACTCAATCAGCGGTGGCGCGCTCATGCGGAACAGGGAGCCATCACGGCCTCACTCATGCCGTGGACGATTTTCTTGTCGGCCGGCACGATGGTGGCGAGGATGCCGCCGAGCTGCGGACGGGCGGCATCACCTTCGCCGGCCACAAAATAATACGGGCACAACCGCGCCCGACCATTCATCGGCACGACCTCCCGGCTCGCAAAGTCGAACCATTGCGTCGCAACCAGTGTGGGCTTGTGAAAGCGTTGCAAGACGCGCGGCGACTGCGCGAAGTGTGCGAGCGCATCATCCACCGCCTTCCCCCAGGCCTCCTGGGAGAGGTCGCTGCCGAGGAAAACTCCGCGCGCGCCCCAGGCGTGTTCCGAGAAACCGGAAACTTTCACGATCAGCTCGCGTTCCTGATGCGACAGCGCCTTGAGCTGCTGCCAGTCCGTCAGGTTCAACTCCGGGATCGCGCCCTGCGGCGGGAGCGGCGACGGATCAATCACCCAGGTGTACGGCACGAGCTTTTTGAGCCGGGTGAAAAAACCTTCGCCGAGTTCCTGTCGCCAGAAGCCGTGCAGGTTGCGATTCCAGAGGAGGGCAAACAGCATTTTCTCCTCGAACACCGGCTTGGGTGGCGGTGTGAGGCGGATTCTTTTTTGCCCGGCGAGCGCGAACAGTTGCGACGCGTTGGCGACGTTGGGCAGATCAAACAATTCGAAGAAGCGATACGCGGCATCTCCGTCCGCAAACGCGGTAAAGCCGGCATCGCGCACGGTAAAGCGCGGGCCGAGTTGTTCCGCCAGCCATTGCATCTCCGGACGGTAGGTGGCGGCCTCCTCGGACACAATGACATGAACGTGTGGCGCGTCGCCAAAGATGCTCGCGAACCCGCGCAACATTCCCTCCGGGCCGCCGATGACGGGCGCGGCGGGTTCGGCGGCACGCGGAACACGGGAGTAAACCTGATTCAACCACGCAGTCAGACCAATACCGCCGGGGACGGAATCCAGTTCGGTCACGCTCAAGCCCTGCTCGGTGAGCAGGAGGTCCGGTCGGATCACGCGCGGCACGTCATTCTTGAAGGCCAACGATCGTTGCCGGGCGACGAGTTCAGCCGGTTTGCCGAGATCGAGCCAACGAGCCACCCACTCCGGCATTTTACCTTCGGCGCTCTTGCGATAGAGCAGATTTACCGCCCGGTAAAACTGGAGCAGCACCCGACCCAGCGATTCAATCTCTTTGACCCGTGCCGGACCGAGCGCAAACGGCGCGGGCGAAACCCGCCATTCCAGCCCGGCAAACAAACCGTCCGCCGGGAGACTTTCCCGGACGTGACGGGCCGACGCCGCGGCCTGGTCGCTGGTCATGGTGAGGACGTTGGACACAATTTCCTGGCGCCCACCGTAGGGCAATCCAACCGCAGCGTCAAAAATGAAACGCACTTTCGTCCGGGCTTGGGCCGCTTGGAGATTGTTCGAAGGCGAAATTAACGTCGCCGTGTTTTGCCTCCGGGCAGGGATTGAATTGCTTGCGTGAGTTTTCCATACTGGTCGTCCATGAAGCCACTGATCGCCCTGCTCTGCCTGTTCGCCACTCTCACCACCGCCCGCGCACAAACCAACGTCACGTTCCCGCTCTGGGCCAACGGCGCTCCGGGCGCGCTGGGGCACGAGGCCAAGGATATTCCCACGCTGACCGTGTTCCAACCAGCTCCGGAGAAAGCCACGGGCGCGGCGATGGTGATCTGCCCCGGCGGCGGCTATGGCATGTTGGCGGATCACGAAGGGTCGGCCTACGCGCGCTGGTTCAATGAACTGGGCATCACCGCCTTCGTCCTCAAGTACCGGCTCGGGTCCGCCGGCTACCGCCACCCGGTGATGTTGCAGGACGCCGCCCGTGCGCTGCGCACCGTGCGTGCGCGCGCGGCGGAATGGCAGCTCGACCCCAAACGCATCGGCATCATCGGGTCATCGGCCGGCGGCCACCTGGCTTCCACGTTGCTGACACATTTCGACGCGGGCGATCCGGGCTCGCCGGATGTGATCGAACGGGCCAGCTCCCGGCCGGACATGGGAATACTTTGTTACGCCGTCATCACGATGGGCAAGTTCACCCATGCCGGCTCCAAGGCGAATCTGCTCGGTCAGAATCCTTCCCCGGAACTGGTGACCAATCTTTCCAACGAACTCCAGGTGACGTCCAATACGCCGCCGTGTTTCATCTGGCACACGGAGGAGGACAAGGTCGTGCCGGTGGAGAACAGCCTGCAATTTGCGGAAGCCTGCCGCCGCGCGGGCGTGCCGTTCGCTCTGCACATCTACCTGCACGGGGCGCACGGGTTGGGACTGGGCACGCGCAGCCGGGACGCGACACTCCGACACCCGTGGGTGCGGGACTGCGAATTCTGGTTGAAAGAGGCGGGCTTTGCGAAGTGAACCGGTGGCGTGACGACTAACCCGAACACTTCACACTCGTAACGCCGGGTTGGGGAACCCAGCTTTCAGGACCGCGAGGCTTGGAGGCCGCGTGCCCCCACGCGGCGGCGTGTCAACATTCCAAGCCGCGCGTGAAAAATACACCTAATCAATGCGCTTCACGGTCACGAACCAGGCAGTCTTGTTGGGCGCGTTGCCGCCGAGCACGAGAATTTCACCCTTGGGCAGCGGTTGCGTGCGGGTATAGCAGACGTGATCCTTTTGCCCGTGCATGGATACCTCCACCTTGTCCTTGCCGACGAGCCGCACTTCGATCGTGCACTTCTTGCTCAGGGTTACGGAATTGGTGTCGCCGGTCACGACGATGAATCGTTTGCGATTGACCTCGAAATAATTTTCCCATTTCAGCGGGATTTCATCGAGCTTCTTGCGCACGTCGGCGTCCACCGGCTTGAGTTTCGGATCCGGGCTCTGCTTGTCATTCGTGGCCCAGATCAGTTGGGATTCGAAATGAGCTTCGTCCGCCCGGGCATCCGCGGCGCTCACCGCCAGCACCATGAACGTGGACAACAGCGCGGAAAACGGGAACAAAGGATTGTGCGTAAGTCTCATTTAATCGTGTCCGAGAGTATCATTTCCGTCCAAAGTGGTGAACTCGTTTTCCGCCGGATAATCCAACCAGACCAGCGTCGTGCCGGAGGCGTAGTCGCGATACGTGAACGCGCCGGCATCCGAGAACGTCGTCTGCGTATGTTCCAACCGGCCGTTGCCCGCTGAATGAAATTGATAACCGGCAAGCGCCACGGCCAACAGAACCGCCACCAGTCCGCTGGCGGGGAGCAGGCGACGCCACCAAATCGTCAGGCTCGAACTCTCCGACGCCGGGACGGCGGAAGTTTTTTCCTGACGTTCAATCCCGCGTCGAATCTGCGACCAGTAGAATTCTCGCGTAGCTGGCACCTTGAGGTCCACCTCGTGACCGGCGAGGACGTCGCGCGTCTGGGTCAACTCGCCGAGTAGATCTCGCGCTTCGACGTCGTGCGCGATCAAGTCTTTCACGGCCTGCGCCTCCCCGTCCGGCAATTCGCCATCCAGGTGGGCCTGCAATTTTAATTGTAACTCTTGTTTCATGTTCCACTCTCCCGCTCCGGCTTTTTCAAATCTTGCAACAACGATGCCATCCGCCGCCGGGCGTAAAACAAACGCGACATCACCGTGCCAATCGAGCATTTCAGGGTCTTGGCGATCCGCTTGTATTCCATGTGCTCGAACTCATGGAGCACCAGCACCGTGCGATGCGCCTCCGAAAGCTGGCTCATCGCCTGGTCAATCCGCTCCCGCAACTCGGCCCGCTCCAGTCCCTCGGTCGGGTTCACCGTCACCACCGGCATGTGCCGCTCGACGCCGCCGGATTCCTCGTTCATCTCCTCGATGGATTCAGCGCGCTGCCGTTTCTTCTTGCGCAGTTGATCCAAGCAGAGGTTGATCACAATCCGGGTCATCCAGGTGGGGAAACTGGAATCGCCCTGAAACTGCACCAGGCGTTGCCAGCCCTTGATCCAGGCTTCCTGAGAAAGATCAACGGCCTCGTCCTCATTCCGCATCATGGTATAAGCCCGGGCAAAAATCTTGTCCCGATGCCGGGCCACCAATTCCTCAAACGCCTGCATGTCTCCCTTCTGCGCGGCCGCGACCAGGGCCGGATCCAAGGCGGAGGAATAATCTTTTTCGGCCATCGCTTCGACGGGTCGGGTTCGCGCGTTATTCAGGGCGGTTAGAGCTTTCCCTTCGTGCTCGGCAACCGCCCGGCCAGCCGGGGATCCCGTTGCGCCGCGGCGTCCACCGCCTTGGCAAACGCCTTGAAGAGGGCTTCCACAATGTGATGCGGTTCGTCGCCATAAAGCAGTTCCAGATGAAGATTGCAGCGGGCGGCATTGGTAAATCCTTGAAAGAATTCGCGCGCCAGACCAAAGCGAAAGGCGCTGGACGAATCCTGTTCCCGCTCGGATCGGGCAAGTTTCTTGTAGGCCTGATGGTCCAGCCCGCGCCAGACCAGGTACGGTCGCCCGCTGAAATCCACCACGCAACGGGCCAGACATTCGTCCATCGGCACGTGCGCCTCGCCGGTAAAGGGGTTCTTCGGATGAAAGCCCGTGCCGTAGCGACGGATGCCCTTCTTGTCGCCCAAGGCCTGCCGGAATGCCTCGCCCAACGCGATGCCGCAGTCTTCGACCGTGTGATGCGCATCCACCTCGAGATCGCCGACGCAGCGGAGGTCCAAATCCAACACCCCGTGCTTGGCAAAGAGCGTGAGCATGTGGTCGAAAAAGGGAATCCCGGTTTTGACGGACGCCCGGCCATGCCCATCGAGATTCAGCCGGATGTTGATGCGGGTCTCGGTGGTGTTCCGTTTAATGGTTGCCTGGCGACGTTTCACTTCGTCCATTAAAGCAGACTGCCAATTTGAAGATAAAGCCCAATCGCTCGGGCGGCCCAATTCCGCTTCCGTAGGACCGGCGTCGCGCCTGGCTCAAACCGCCCAATGTCCCGCTGGCGCGGGCAGTGTTGGCCTGGAAATTTCACAAACCTTCTCCTTAACACCGCGCTTTAGCGCGGTGTGGCGGACTAACCGAGTGAAAAACCGTTTGAACGGTTTTCCGCAATCTGTTGAAACCGTTGAAACGGTTTCGACTCCGCTGCCGTCCGGGACACCCCGCTGAAGCGGGGTGTTACTGAGAGGCGACCAGCAGTCGCCCGCAAGTTTGTGAAATCTTCGGGTTAAATGCTTCGTTCCGGATCAATTCCCATCCGTGGAGGCCACGTTCGGGGGCGGCCGGCCCGGCGCCTTCGCACTTTATTTTCCCGCCTTGGGCGATGCAGCCACCATCTTTGCGCGCAACTCATCAATCCGCTCCTGCAGCGCGGCGGGACTGGGCGAAGCCGTCTTGGCCAGTTCCAGCAACTCCAGCGCGCGCGGATAGTTGCCCGCCCCCTCTTCCACTTGCGCCAGGTTCACCGAGATTTCATCCAGCAAGAGAAGATTGGGCTTCTGCTTCCCATCTTCCAGTTTATGCCATTTCTTGAGGGCCACATTCCACACATTCAGCGCGCGATCATTGTCGTGCAGGTTCCTTTGGTAGATTTTCCCGAGGGCAAACAAAATCTCGTAGCTGTCGGGATTGTAGCGCAATCCCTCGCGCAGGAATTCCTCCGCCTCTTTTTCCTTGCCCAAACCGACCAGCCAGTAGGCCGTGACGGTGTAAGTCTCCACCCGTTCGGGATCGAGTTCGGCGGACAGCTTCAACCACGGCAATATCTCCCGCGCCTGGCCCTGCCCGAGGTGCGTATGCTTTGTAACCCGGAAATGCCGGCCAAACCGCTCGACCCAATCCCGGGGTTGCCCGAGAAAACTCATTTCCTTTTCGTGCTCGTCTTCCCCGTGCTCCGCGTGTTCGTCATGCCTGGTGGCCATCGGGCTTTCCTTGGGCGGCGTGCGCTGGTCAAAAATGGACGGATAATAGCCGCGATGAAACGATACGTCCGCCTGCACGAAGAAGTGATTGGCGAACATGCGCCGGCCATCGCCGAACAAGAGCTTCAGCACGTTGCCGGATTTGGCGCGGTCACTCCACGACGGCGTCCGGGGCTGAATGGTCGTCGCCAGGGAGAAACAGACCACCAGCAACAACCCGAGCACAAGGTAAGGTGAAGCGCGCTTCATGGCCTCACAACGTCAGGGTTTTTCGCCGGAAGACCAGCCAGGCCAGAAAGAGGAACAACGCCACGTAGGCGGCGGCATAGAGCGAGGCCAGCCCGCAATCCACCACGGCAATCGGCGGATGGTCGTAGATGATCCGGTCGCGAATGTCGAACCACTCCAGATGGGGAATCAGAAAATAGCCCGTGTAGATGATGGCCTGCATCGGCTCGGGCTGCTGCAAGGCCACCTGGTTGAGGTGCTCGCCCAGCAACAGAATCCCCACGACTCCGATAAAGCTGATGGTCGCGCTCACCGATGGCGCGGAGAAAACCACCGAACCGAGCAGCACCATCGCCGTCACCACGCCCAGCATCATCCAGTGCAACCAGAACGCCTGCACGTAATTCGTGATGACCCAGTGGTGCTCGGTGTCTTCGTGTTCGTCGTGGTCTTCGTGATGCTCGTCCGCGGCGGCCGCTTGGGCCGGGGTGGCGGTGACACCGGTGGCTGTGGCCGAGGCCGCCGCCGTTGTTGTCGCCGGCGCATCGTCATGTCCACGTGACTCGCTGACCACGCCGAAGAACAAATAAAACACCAGCAACGCCACGCCGCACGCCAGCCAGCAGCCGACAAATTTCCCCAGGAGGACCTGGCCGCGCGTCACCGGTTTGGCCAGCAAGGGAAAGATCGTGCGGTTCTCGCGTTCGGCCGGTATTTGTCGCGCCGCCGTGCCAATCGCGATTACCAGCGACGAAACCCAAATTAGCAGCAGGCAGATTTCCTTGATGTAACGGACGATCTTCGGCTCGTTGAAAAAATTCACCGTGCCGAGCAGCAGCGTGATCAGCGCCGTGAGCACAAAGAGCACATAGAAATCCTTCCGCCGATACAGCTCCTTCACCACGATTCCGCCAATGGCCCAGACCGTCTTCATGCTGCTCCTTGCGGTTGATACCCGATGAGCTTGAGAAACAAGTTCTCCAGGTCGCATTGATATTGGGCCACCAGCTCGGTCACCTTGCCCACGGCCTTGAGTTCACCCAGACATATAATCGCCACCCGGTCGCAAATCGTTTCCGCCTCTCCGAGTTCGTGCGAGGAAAAGAACACCGTCTTGCCCTCGTTCTTCAGGCGTTGAATGATCTCGCGCACCTTCATGCGCCCCAGGGGATCCAGACCGCTCGTCGGCTCGTCCAGGATCAGCAAGTCCGGATTGTTGATCAGCGCCTGCGCCAGGCCGACGCGCTGTTGCATGCCTTTGGAGTAAGTCTTGATGGGCCGACGCCGCGCGTGTTCCAGCTCCACCAGCTTCATCAACTGGTCAATCCGCCGCTCCGTCTCCTCGCGCGGAATGTCGAAGATGCGCGCGTAAAAGCGCAACAACTCCTCCGCCGTGAGAAACTTGTAGTAGTAGGTCAGCTCCGGCAGATAGCCGATGCGTTGCCGCGCGATCGGCTCCCGCACATCCACGTCGAACAACTTCGCCTGGCCACTGGTGGCGTTGACGAAACCCAGGAGCACGTTCATGGTCGTGGTTTTGCCCGCCCCGTTCGGGCCGAGAAAGCCGAACACCTCGCCCGCGCCGACCTCCAGATCGAGACCGTTCAGAGCGACCTTCACCCCGGCGCTTGATTCACGGCTCGGGAATTCCACCCGCAGCTTTTCCGTTTTCAGTATCGCTTCCATCTCTTCAGTGACAGTCCGCCCCGCTCATTCGCTCAAACCTTGCAAGTATCGAAATCATCCGCCCGGGTCAATGGTTGATTCACGCTGACCGCTGCGGGGGAAAACAGTGCAACACGGGAATGCACAAGCGAACTTAACGCAAAATACCTGCCAACCGGATGCGCGCGCCGGATTCACCGTAGGACAGGCGTCGTGCCTGTCTCAATCTTCAAAATGTCCAGCTCGGGCGGCTAGATTTAAGCCACAAGCAGTCGGCATCGGTGCAACTGTTTGTCTATTGTGGCGCCTTCACATTCCATGAATCGCCCGGTGAGGGCACCGGGCCTACGCGTTGTAGGCCGGGTCTCCCGACCCGGCGTCGGTTCATGGTTGCTCTGCGCGATTCGAGGTTCGTGGAAACTCTCCCTGAGCCGGAGCGCCGACCTCCGATCCGGCACGAACGCAACCGTCAACCGCGCCACGCCGGGTCGGAGACCGG
>CAZLOH010000026.1:62497-73723 GCA_964561105.1 uncultured Bifidobacterium sp.
CGCAACCGTCAACCGCGCCACGCCGGGTCGGAGACCGGCGCTCCATTTGCGGGACAGCGTTCCCACGCCCTCAACCTTGTGAAGCCTTCACATTTCATGAATCGCCCGGTGAGGGCACCGGGCCTACACGTTGTAGGCCGGATCTCCCGACCCGGCGTCGGTTCATGGTTGCCCTGCGCGATTCGAGGATCGTAGAAACTCTTCCTCGACCGGAGCGCCGATCTCCGATCCGGCACGAACGCAACCGTCAACCGCGCCACGCCGGGTCGGAGACCGGCGCTCCATTTGCGGGTCCAGGTTCACACGCCCTCAACCTTGTGAAGCCTTCTCATTCCATGAATCGCCCGGTGAGGGCACCGGGCCTACAAGCTGTAGGCCGGGTCTCCCGGCCCGGCGTCGGTTCATGGTTGCTCTGCGCGATTCGAGGATCGTGGAAATTCCTCCTGGACCGGAGCGCCGATCTCCGATCCGGCACGAACGCAACCGTCAACCGCGCCACGCCGGGTCGGAGACCGGCGCTCCATTTGCGGGACCGGATTCCCACGCCCTCAACCTTGTGTCGCCTTCTCATTCCATATTTGCCGCGTGTTCGGCACGAAGTCGCAGCGCGACGGAGTCGCAACTCAAGGAGCGCGGCTGTGGTCGGAGACTCAGCCGCAGCATTGACGGTTACTCGGGCGTGCTGCGGCTGGTGCTGCGCACACAGCCGCGCGCCGGAAAAATCTTCGCCGAACGCAACGAAGTTCGGAGATACCACTGCGATGAAGAAATAAAAAACGGCCCGGAGTGGGAAATCCGGGCCGGCGCTGCAAACTCAGACAATTACCCAATCAGGGTAGGTTGTGTGCATTCGGACCCGTTGGCACGATCTTGCACAACGGCGCGGTATTGATCTGGCCGATCGTGTAGCTGCTGGCAAACGTCCCGGCGCTGCCGCTCGCCGGGCAGGAGATGCCGGCCGTGGACGCAGAGCGACCGAGAAAGGCCCCCACTTGCGCCTCGGACGGCGTGGCCGAGGTAGGCTGCTTGGTTTCCAGCGCCCATTCCTGTTTGGCCCCGTCAATCTGGCGCAGGTTGTTGATGCACGCGTTCGCTTGGGACACGGCGCGGGCCTTGACATAGTTGGGAACGGCGATCGAAGCCAATAGTCCGATGATGGCCACCACGATCATGATTTCCACGAGGGTGAACCCCCGCTGCCGGAGTCTGTGAGTCTTCATACTGTATGCTTTCTTTGGCGCGGCGTGAACCCAGCAGCAGGCAGGATTATTTATGATTGCCAGGGTTGTTCACTTATTGCCTGCTGCAACCGCAAGTGACAAATAAGCAGACGCGGTGCCACACCCTCACGACGGCTTGACTCCCAAAGCGTCACCATTGGCGCAAGCACGCACGCGTTGGGCGACGGGTCACGAAAATGCAAAAAGGCCCGAAGCAACGCTTCGGGCCTTCGAGTTAGACTAGCTTTCCTGGTTATGGAAGTTTGTGGGTACTGGCCAAGATCCGACACGCAGGCGCCGTGCTAACAGCATTGATCGTGTAGCTGCTGGAGAAGCTGGCAGCCGAGCCACCGGAGGGGCAAACTACTCCCGCCGTCGTACCAGCGCGACCAAGATAGTCGCCGACATTAGCCGAAGTCGGGACCGCCGAGCTCACTTGCTTGGTTTCCAGCGCCCATTGCTGTTTGGCACCATCAATCTGGCGCAGGTTGTTAATGCAGGCGTTCATTTGCGAGGTCGTGCGGGCGCGCACGAAGTTGGGAATCGCGATCGCAGCGAGGAGGCCGATGATGGCCACCACGATCATGATTTCAACGAGGGTGAAGCCCGCCTTACGGGAGGTATTGATCTTCATACTATTTTTTCCTTGTTTCTGTTGTTGCGGCGTGAGCACAGCGACAGGCGGGTTAGACAATTACGGTTGGTGCTCACTTATTGCCTGTCGCAACCGCAAGCCATGTTTAGCAACGGCAATGCCAACCCGCGCCGCCCAAAGGAATGGGAGCAAAAAATTCTCCGCCAATTTTGGTAGGGACGCGTTCCACCCGCGTCCCAAACTCCTTCTCACATCACAAGCTGGGGCCGCGGTGGAAGGCGTCCCTCCCAGATTCAAAGCTCAATGTGCGGGTCTTTGCTCAAGGAAATCACACCTCTGCCCTCTCCCTCGGGGAAAGGCGGGGCCATCCACGCCTTGAGGAAACTCCACGCGGGTCGCGCTCCAACAATCATTCCAAGTAGCCGCCGACGTGAGGAGGCGGAAAAGACTGCGGCTCAACGGCGTCCGCCTCGTTCCCTCGGCGGCTACCAATGGAACATTCACAGGGCGGTGCGCACGG
This sequence comes from uncultured Bifidobacterium sp., assembly GCA_964561105.1. Lineage (GTDB taxonomy): Bacteria > Verrucomicrobiota > Verrucomicrobiia > Limisphaerales > JADLHS01 > JADLHS01. The sequence continues at coordinate 64,833 of CAZLOH010000026.1, forward strand.
AGAAAATTTCCCGAACGCAGGTTCGCGCTCTCTGGGAGCGCCGGCGTCTCGCCGGCGGGTTCCTTCGTTGCCAGAGCCAACGAGCCGGCGAGACGCCGGCGCTCCCAAGTTCATGGGAAAGGCCAACTTCGCTCCAGTTCATTGCGCGAATCAGCCCACAAATAACCGCAAAAGCCCAGTAAAAAGGCCCGGATTGAATCCGGGCCTGGAAACGGAGGGACAACGACGAGACTTACGGCTGACCGGCACGACCCAAACGATGTCCGGGCAGGCCTTCCACCGCGTTCTCACAGACGACCTGCTTGTCGATGGTGGGACCCACCACGTAGGGCGTATTGCCCGTCGGGCACACGGGCATCTCGTTGTTCCGCATGTATGCGGCCACATCGGTGGAGGTGATGTCCGCATCATCCTTGAGATTTTTTTCGAGCGCGAACTGCTGGATGGCCGCATCAATCTGCCGCAAATTGTTGATGCAAGCGTTTCCCTGCGCGGTCTTTCGGGCCTTCACGAAGTTGGGAATGGCAATGGCCGCCAGCAGGCCGATGATGGCCACCACGATCATGATCTCCACCAAGGTGAAGCCGTCCGGGCGATGTTGTTTGATTCTCATAGTTTGACTGACCTTTCTTCTCTCTGGAGCGGCGTGAACCGGACCGGCGGACGGGTTATGATTAATGCAATACTGGTTCACTGATTGTCCGCCGGTGACCGCATAGATAATTTTAGCGGCTTCTCGATTCAACACAACGGTCAATGCCCGGGGCGGCCAATGTTTCATTGCCTACGCGTTTCCGTAGTTTCCCCGGGGCTTGGCTCCGTAGTCCTGTCCTGTTTGTGGCACGACTGTCCAGCCGCCGGGTGGACATGGACAGTGCGTAGGACCGGCGTCGCGCCGGTCCTCAAACTTAAAAAATCGGTTCACAGACGATTTCGGCACGCCTCGTTCACGGAATGCAATGTTCAGACGCCCGCCCTCACCCTGACCCTCTTCCCCAGGAGAGGGAATCGCGAGCGAGTGCTTCACCAATCGGAACGCCCGTTGGAATACTGCCAGCGCGGCCTGTCACTCAAGGTGGAGGAGCACACTCGCCGCGCATGAATCTTTCCGCCGTAGCCGCCGAGGTAACGAGGCGGACGCTGTGGAGCAGCCGCCTTTTCCGCCTCCTCACGTCAGTGGCTACGGCTCCGGGTTCAAGGCGCGAAATTAGGCTCCCTGGCGATTTCAGCGGGTATAGTTTGGGGAATGGAATGGCGAAACATCCGCCCTCCTCAGTAACCCCGGGAGCGCCGGCGTCTCGCCGGCTCAACCGAGCCCGCGACGAAGGAACTCGCCGGCGGGACGCCAGCGCTCCCAGACCTCAAGCCCAGGTTCAAGGGTTCAGAGCGCGATCTTGCGTTCGGAGCATTCTCACCCTGACCCTCTCCCCCAGGAGAGGGAACAGTGACCGCGCGCCTCAGCGATCGGAACATTTGTGGGAGTACCGTCAGCGCCACCTGTCGCTCAAGGCGGAGGAGCACATTCGCCTCACATGAATCTTCCCACCGTAGCCGCCGAGGTAACAAGGCGGACACCGTCGAGCAGCCGCCTTTTCCGCCTCCTCACGTCGTCGGCTACGACTCAGAGGTTCAAGGCGCGAAATCTGAAGCACCGCGGCACCCATCCTACCGCGAGGTCCGCAGCGCGTTGGTGGAACCGACCGACCGGAAGGCATCGCGGTAGAACGAATAGTTGCGCAGCAAACTCGATTGGAAATCGTCGAACGCCGGAATGTCCATCGGGCCGACGGCGGGGTCGTTGGTCTCCCTGAACACCGTCACCGCCCCGCGATCAGAAATGCGTTGCACCGTATCCGACAACGGGGCAGACGCCTCCAGCCGGCTGCCAAACTGCATTTCCTGGCCCTGGATCACGGCAAATTGCTCGTAAGAATTCAAATAAATCCGCCGGTCCGCGGTTGCGGGCAGCGCGTAAAGTGATTGGCCCTGATACAACTCCCCCACCGGCACCGGCAAGCCCAGGACATCCAGCAACGTGGGCAGCAAATCCACCTGCGAACCCACGACCGGGTTGATGCGATACTCCGGATGTTCGGGATCCATGAGGATGAGCGGGACGTTGGTCAGCCGCGGCGTGAGCCGCCAGCCGTGCCCGATGGGGCCGCCATTCTGCCCCAGCATCTCGCCGTGATCCGCGGTGATCACCACCAGCGTCTTCGCCAGCAAGCCCGTTGCCTTTAGTTCATCCAGCAGCGACGCAATGATCGAATCCATGTACAGCAGCTCGTTCAGATATTGGGGCGAAAAATCCCCCATCTGACCCAATTTGAATTTGCGAAACTCTTTCGGGATTTTGTCGAACGGTTGATGCGGGGCCGCCGGAATGTAGGTCAGGAAGAAACGCCGCCCCGAACCGGCGTAGGATTTCAACTGCTGCCGAATCGCTTGGGCGGTGGATTCCTCCGGCAACCCCCACGAGACGCGTTCGGCGCTTTGCGCACCCGGCATCGTGTCCGCATCATAGGTGGCCGCAAGCTGCCGGCCGTGCAGGAAATTCCGGAAGCCCGTGTAGTCGAGATAGGAAGAATAGAAGAGGGAACATTCGTAACCGTGATCGTCGAGGATTTCAAAAATGCTCTTCACCGGCACGTGATTGAGCGTGAACTGACTGAAATCCGCCACTGGATACAGCCCGGTAAACGTGGCAAAGCGCGCCTGAATGGAGCCGGCAAAACTGGAAAAAAAGTTCGGGAACAGCTCCATGCGATCCTGGTAGCGGGACAGGAGCGGCTGGGTGTCAATGTCGCCGCTAAACAGGGAGAGATGCTCGTTGTAGGTGGACTCTTGAAAGATCAGCAGCACGTTCAGCTCGCGCGGATGAGTTGCTGTCGCCACCTTCGCCGTCCGCCCCCACTCCGGCATCCCCAACCGCGCGGCCATCTGGCGAAACTCCTTCGGGCTGGGCGTGTGGTTGACGGCGCGTTTCCACAATGGACTGGACTGCACCAGGCGAAGTACCCCCTGCCCCTCGGCATTGTCCGGTTTCGTAATCACTAGCCCCAACACGGCCAGCAATGCAAAGCACCCCACGAGACACCAGCCGCGGAGCTGTCGCTCGGCCACCGCGCCCGGTGAGTTTCCGCGTTGCTGCCAGCGCGCCATCAGGCGCGCCATCACGCCATAAACCAACGCCACCACGATCATGACCCCGCCGAGCGCGGGCAGGTAGGGCCGGGCCAGCCGCCACATCATTTTGGGATCATTGCCAAACGCCAGGATGTCCCAACCCAGGCGCACCCCCGTCAACTGGGTTAACCGCAAGTCCACCAACGCCAGCAGAATCAGAATCAATCCCGCCACATCCAACCACCACAGCGAACGGCCGGGCCGAAACCGCTCATACGAGATCGCAGCGACTGCCAGCAGCCCCGCCAAAAACAGTTCCCCGAGGAAGTAGTGCGGAAACTTGGCAGCGTAACCCATGAGATTGTTCAAATTCTCCGCCATTGGATAAAACGAACTGGACAACAACAGGACCGCGATGAAGTAAAATACCGCCACACCCGCCCAGGGATGCAGAATTCCCTTCCGCCACGCTACCAACGTGGCAATCACGAACAGCACCACGAGACAGCCCGCCAACAACAGAAAATAAGGCGGAAAATCCCCCACATCCGGGTCCACCAACCGAAACAACCCCCAAATGAACACCGCCCAACTCAGTGGCAGCAGCAGCCAGCCCGGATGAAACATCCGGCGACCTCCGTGCAACTGGAACAACGCCAGCACCCCAAACAGTAGAATGACCCACAAATCACTCTCCCGCCCGCGCAGTTCCTGCCAGCAAAGCACCCAATACAATCCCGCCAGAATCGCCGTTACGGTAAAAATCTGTCGCTCCCGTTTGAGCCGAACCAGAACGTAGTAAATTGACACGTAGCCAAGAATCCATACGGCCAGGTAGGGCGGACGAAAAAACAGATTCAAACTCAAGTAGGCCCAGAGATCGCTGAACTTCAGCACCCCCGTCATGACCGGATACAAATAATTTTTGTCTCCTTCATGGAACAACAGGAAGATCAGCAGACCGCCCAGACCCACGATCATCGCATTGGCGGCCCGCACGGCCCGCACGCCGGCGGGCTGACATTGCCGCCCCAACTGGATCAGCGAGTAAACCATCACCGCCCCCACGGCATAGAACGCGAACGTGTTCAGCCAGGTCAGAGGCAAAGTGCTGTAGCGCCAGTGAATCTCTTCGAGATGCTTCCGCAAACCGACGATCAGAATCACTTTGACCACGGCCAGCACGCCAAAGATGACGACCAACCGGCTCGTCACCGCCGACGAAGTCAGCAGCCACCGACTCCAGCCCACGGGAGCGCGGTCGTGCTCAGGATCGGGACGCGGCGTATCAATCTGGTTCAAACTGGGACCTGGTTTGGCGGCCATCGGTGCGTGCTTGTCGCAATCGTCGTGCCCAGCTTAGTATGCTTCCCGGGACAATGAAGCAACATTCTCGCATCTACATCGCCGGCCATCGCGGCCTGGTTGGCAGCGCCATCTGGCGCGAACTCCAGCAACGCGGCTTCACCCAACTGATCGGCCGCACCCACGGCGAACTCGAACTGCTGGACGCCGCCGCCGTGGACGCGTTTTATGCCGGGACCAGGCCCGAATACGTCGTGGTCGCCGCCGCCCGCGTCGGGGGCATTCTCGCCAACGATTCCCGCCCGGCCGAGTTCATCTATGAAAACCTGCAAATTCAGAACCACCTCATCCACGGGGCCTGGAAAGCCGGCGTCCGCAAACTGTTGTTCCTCGGCAGCTCCTGCATCTATCCCCGCCTCGCGCCGCAACCGATGTCCGAGGACTGCCTGTTGACCGGTCCGCTCGAAGAAACCAATCAGTGGTATGCCATCGCGAAAATTGCCGGCATCAAGATGTGCCAGGCGTATCGTCGTCAATACGGCTGCGACTTCATCTGCGCGATGCCGACCAATCTGTATGGCGCGAACGACAACTACGACCTGAACGGCTCCCACGTCATCCCCGCCCTGCTCCGGAAGTTTCACGAAGCCAAAGTGGCCGGGCACGACACCGTCACCTGCTGGGGCACGGGCAATCCCCGCCGCGAATTTCTCCTGGCCGACGACCTCGCCCGCGCCTGCGCCTTCCTCCTGGAACAATACAGCGACGAACAATTCATCAACATCGGTTGCGGCCAGGATGTCACCATCCGCGAACTCGCGGAAACCATCCAACGCATCGTGGGCTTTGAAGGGAAGATCGTTTGGGACACCACCAAACCGGATGGCACTCCGCGCAAGCTGCTGGATTGTTCGCGCCTGTTCGCGCTGGGCTGGAAACCGCAAGTGGAACTGGAATCCGGCCTCCGCCTGGCCTACGCGGATTTTCTAAAACGCGCCGCCCCCACTGCGGCGTAGCCGGAACGATACGTGGGACAACCGTTGCGCCGGCCGCAAACCTGGCGCTCAAACGACACGAGCACCGCGTCTCGACTGCCATCGCCGGCCACACCACTCGCAGTGGATTGACTCGACGCACGCTCTTCCCGAGAATCCGCGTCATGAATTTTCTCGACCGGTCCAGCCGCGCGATGCGCGGCTTGATATGAGCCAATCCCTGGAGATCGTTTCCTGCGCGCGGACGCCGCGCGACATCACCCGCTTTCTGAAAGTCAGTTACGCCATTTACGGCGCGGACCCGCATTGGGTCGCCCCGCTGTTGTTGGACTTGAAAAAAGTGTTCACCAACGCGAACCCGCTGTTCGCGCACGCCGAGATGCAACTCTGGATCGCGCGCCGCAACGGCCGGGACGTCGGCCGCATTGCCGGGATCCTGGATCGGCATCACAACCAGGCCCATGCGGAGCAGACGGCGTTCTTCGGCTTTTTTGAGTGCGAAAACCATCCCCAAACCAGCCGGCAGCTCCTGGCTACGGTGCGGGATTGGGCGCGCCAGAAAGGAATGTGCCGGCTGTTGGGGCCGATGAATCCCACCACCAATGACGAGTGCGGGTTGTTGGTGGATGGCTTTGATTCCTCGCCCATGCTGATGATGACCTACAATCCGCGCTATTATGCGGACCTGCTCACCACCGAAGGTTTTGTCAAAGCCAAGGACCTGGTGGCCTATCAGATCAAGGTGGCGGGCATTCCGCGCGAACGGCTCGAACGCATCGCCGGCAAGACGCGCCAGCGCCATCCCCAATTTCGCTTCACGCCCGTGCGCCGGAAAACGCTGGCCACCGACCTCGTCAAAATCAAGGAGATCTACAACGCGGCCTGGCAGGACAACTGGGGTTTCATTCCCATGACCGACGCGGAAATTGATTTTATGGCCGACCGTCTCAAGCCGCTGCTCGTGGAGGGACTGGTGTGGATCGCCGAAGCCGCCGGCGAACCAGTGGGGTTCATGCTCACGTTGCCGGATTTCAACGAGGCGCTCAAACCGTTGCGCGGCCGCCTGAACACGCCCAAAGTTCTCGGCCTGCTCCCGTACGCCTTGGGCCGGAAAGTTCCAACCGGTTGTCGCGTCATCACGCTGGGGGTCAAAGCGAAATATCGCCATCGCGGCATCGAAGCGGTGATGCTGGCCGAGGGCCTGTTGACGGGGCTGCGGCTGGGTTTCAAAACCGCCGAAGCGTCATGGATTCTGGAGGACAACCTCATGATGCGTCGGTTGCTGAAACCATTCGGCGGCCAGGTTTACAAGACTTACCGGATTTACGAACGCGAGGTTTGAATAGTCCGGCTCGCCGCTGGCGGTGCGGGGGGTTGATTTCCAAATTTGAAATACAGCCAGTTGCCTAGCGGCAAAAGCAACGCCGCCGTCACCATCCCGCCGATCACGTCCACCACATAGTGATACCGACCATAGACCGTCGAAATGCACAACAGGATGACCGCAAGCAGGTGCAGGTACCGAATCCTCCGAAGATACCGGAACGAGAAATACAGCGTGCCGAGCGCCACCGCCACGTGGCTGCTCGGGAAGGCCGCCCCCGCCGATTCGAAGTGTTCGTAAACCCAAGCCATGATCTGATACCAGATCGCGCCGCGAACCGACTCTGGCACCGCCAGGCTCCCGTCCGGCAGGACCTCGGGCGGGAGAACGACGCCAGCCAGGTGGAGATCAACAATCCGCGGCCCCACCACTGGTAGAAAGATGTAGATCGCATAGCAGACGTACAACACGAACGAAACGACCGCGATGAAGTGCCGGAACTGTCGGCGGTCGCGGAGCAGCAAGGCCAGCCCGATGCCCGCGATCATGAAATAGAAAGAGCAGTACGCGGCATACATCACTTCCGCGAGCCATCGCGCCGGAAATCGCAGCATGAGTTCCAGCCCGGGCTGCCAGCCGAACAAGCCTTTTTCGGCGCGAAGAAAATAAACGTCCAGGTAACCCACGCTCGTCATTTGGTTCAACAATTCCGTTTCGCGATAAAACCAGATGTAGAGCGGCACGGGGTAGAACTCGCGCAGAAAGCCGATGGGCCGGTTTGCGGGCCGGCGGGCCGCCAGTTGGATCAACCCATGCACCAAAACCAAAATCACGACTTGGATCAGGAGCAGCCACGGCCAGTTGCTCAGGCGCGCCCCGTGAAACACGAGAATGATCAACCCCACGAACAGGACGTATCCCTGCGTCGCATAATCCACGAACGAGTAATGCTTCAAGCGCAACACGGCTCACGCGGCGGTTGAACCAGCATCACGCATAGGGCCGAGCGCCCTTGCCCACAACGCCGAACTGTCAGAGTGACGCCCCGTTGGGCGGCGCCGCCCTGACTTGGAGGATGAAGTTGCTGTCGTTACGTGAACCATTGGGGCCGCTGTTTGTGACCGAGTTTGAATGACGAACCAAGCATTCACTGGAGACGCCATGGACCTGTCGGAAGCTAGATAAAAATTTCCCGCTCGGTTTTCGCCGGAAGCAATGTTTTACAGTCGTTTGGCCAGTTCGGCCTGACTGTGCGCCAGCACGTCCCGGTGCAGCGAATTGCCGTGCGCATCTATCGTCACCACGGCAGGAAAATCCGCCACCTCCAGCTCCCAGATCGCTTCCGGCGACCCAAACTTCTCCTGGAAATAAACGTGGCGCACCTGCTTGATGCAATCGGCCAGCACCTGCGCCGCCCCGCCGATGGCGTGGAGATACACGCAACCATACTCCTTGCACGCCGCCAGGGTCCGCTCGCCCATGCCGCCTTTGCCGATGACTCCCCGCACGCCAAAATCGCGGATGATCTGTCCTTGGTACGGCTCCTCGCGGATCGAGGTGGTCGGCCCGGCGGCGGTGCATTTGTAACTGCCATCCGCTTGCCGCATCATCACCGGACCGCAATGATAAATAATGCCGTCGCGCAAGCTGACCCCTTCCGGCAGTTCGCCGCCCTCATGCAAATACTTGTGAACCGCATCGCGCCCGGTGTGAACGATGCCGGAAATCAATACCTCGTCGCCGACGTACAGCGCGCGAATCTTTTCTTCCGTGAACGGGAAGGTCAACTTCGTCATAGTCCGCATTTCAATCCAAACCCGGCCCGATGTCCAGCGCACTGAATGTCGAGCCGCGCTGAAGGCAGGATCAGGCCGTGCTGGCAGTACTCCAGCGAGCGTTCCGATCGCCAAGGCGCGTGATCGCTGTTCCCTCTCCTGGGGGAGAGGGTCAGGGTGAGAATGCTCCCGAATAAGTCTTGTGCTTTGAATCCCAGAACCGTAGCCGCCGACGTGAGGAGGCGGAAAAGACCGCTGTTCAACGGCATCCGCCTCGTTACCTCGGCGGCTACGGTGGGAAGGTTCATGGTAAGCTTCGACCTCCAACAATGGACGCGCATCGGGGCCATGAACCGCACCAAAACC
>CAZLOH010000027.1:0-72330 GCA_964561105.1 uncultured Bifidobacterium sp.
GCGGATGCCCAAATCGCCGATTGTACTTATGAGGTCGTGTCCGCTCGGATCAATCCCGTTGATGGGGTTGCCATGTGCATAGAGGTATTTGCACACACCCGATGCAAAATCGTAGTCGCAACCGCGACTTTCCCGGCGTGGCTCAAGGGTTTGATCGAGGTCAGCTGCAGCGGATTTTGAGGAGTCCGAAAAAATTTTCCCGACGCGATTTTCTGGCCGCGCAAAGGCGTGCGCCGGCAGGCTCATCGGCCCGACGATGAGCAGGCACAGCAGCAGACTCAGGATGCGTAAGGGCATCGTCACGATGGCGGAGAGTGTAGCCGTTCAGAGGCCCACAGGGAAGCGGCTATGACCGGGAACGGGCACCGCGCGCGAAGCCGGAATCCGAAAACCTCCAACACTGAAGGCAAGGGAATGGACGGCAAAGGAATGATCGTGGGTTTCGCACTTGAGATTCAGCCGGAGGCGGGTGGAGTCACTGATTCTTTCCAGCCTTGGTCGTTCGGCGCAGGGGTCGGCCCGCGTCCGGCCGCCCATCCGTTGCCCAGACAGGTGTCGGTCATACTCCAGATCAAGTCGCCGGCCAGGCTGCCGCCGCAATGGCCGACGCTGTCCACTTCGAGGAAACCGGGGCGTCGCGCCGATGGGGGTCTGTTTGCACAGGAGCGTGCGGGGGAGCGTGCCACCCAAACGGCGCTCGGCTTGATACCTGGGCTCGGGTCCGGGCGGTGACTGGCTCGAGACCTTGGGCAACACGTCGCCCAGGAGTTTGATGGCGTGCTTGCAGTGGTAGCCGTGCTGCTCGCAAAACTTGTCGAGCATCCGGTCTTTGCCTTCCTTGCTACGGCGGACGTGGCGTTGGCGCGGACGTTGAAGTTGTTCGGTTTGATCCCGTTGAGTTGGCATTTTCATCCTCACAGGTTTGGGTGTCATTTCCCCGTGCGGCAACGAATCCTTTTTCCCTCCTGTGCCTCCCTCCGCCCGGTGTCATTTATTTTGAGTCAACTCGCGCACAGAATTTATTTTGACAGAATGTTTGACACGGATGCGGCCGCGTGATTAACTATGGCCAGTTAGCGACAGGATTATTTGGCTTAGGCCACGCTCTTTGATTTGAATTTAAAATTTCCGACGTGCAACTCGGTACAAGTGCAGGTCGGAGTTCTCCGGAAACCTACTGAAGTACCATTCGAAAATTCCCCGGGCCTCTCGGTCACCCCCTGACTGATTGGTCCGGTTTTTTTTTGTACCTGAACGCGTACTGCCGGCGGCTGCGCGCCGTGGCGGGTGCGACTGCCGTTCCCGGCGCACCCACGAAAACCGTCACCGTCGCAACAAGCCATTGATGCGGGTAAAACTGGCGGGCGGAAAGCCCATCGCCAGCTTGAGTTGGTAATCCCGCTCCAGAATGTTGCCGAGTTTTTGGCAACGGCGAAAATCCTGCCACGACACAAACCCGCCCGCCCAGGCAAAGTGTCCGTTCACCGGCACCGGATAGTCGCTACCCTGAACCATTCGTGACACCAGCGGCTCGCGCAGACATTCGGCCACATGCCGTCCCCGCATCGGCACGTTGAAGGCGCTGGTGTCGCCGTGCAGATTGGGAAAGCGCTCGATCATGGCCGCAAAGACCTCGAAGTATTCCGGATCGAACAAACCGCTTTTGGTGCCGCTGTGGGCGGCAATGACCGTGACGCCACACTCCAGAGGTCGCGTCAGCACGCGCGGGTCGGAAAAATCGCGACGGACCACCGGCAACGTATGCTCGCCGCCCGTATGGGCCAGCAACGGCAGTTTCGCTTCGGCCATGCGCTCCCAGAATTTGGTGAACCGCCGGTCGCTGCAGTCAATGTTCTGGCAGTTTGGCAGGCATTTCATCATCACCGCGCCGGCGGCGAGGCAGCGCTCGAGTTCTTCCAGGGCGTCCGGCCGCGCGGGATGAATGGAAACCGCCGGCAAGAATTCCGGATGCTCCCGCGCGAGCTTGAGCACATAATCATTCGGGACGTAAAACGAGCCGACACCCTCCAGCACCCGGCCCTGCGGATCGCGCACTTCGTCCTGGGCCAGGATCACGACCGCGCCCAAGGACGAGCCGCGCACCTGTTCAAGCAACCGCTCGCAATAGAGCCGCTCCAGATCGCCCCGCAGGGCGTCGCCTGGCAGGCCAATTTGCCGGAGCATCAACGCGGCGAGCGGACGCCGCCAACGGCTCAGGCGCACCCAACAACCGGTGCCGCCCGTGCCGTTGCCGACGACATGCACGTGCATGTCCACCGGCCGGTCTAATGGGATTTTCGAGTTCATCAGTTCGTTGGGACGGAGTGCAGCAATAAAATTATCGCCCAACCAGCACAAATTTTTTTGTTTCTGATTGACCGGCGACCCCGTTCCATGGCGAGATGATACACCAACACACGGGTTAAAATCACAGATGGCCAGAGTCTCAGTAAAAAACGGCAACGGTGCGTCCCGCCACGGCGGCAATACGTCCAAATACGACGCGCATAACAAGGTCTTGTCGCAAACGTACGGCGCATTCGCCGACTTGCGCCGTGAATTGTCGGATTCCAAGAGCGCCGTCAGCGAACGCGAAGACCTCCTGCGTAGTTTTGGCTCCTGCCCGGATTCCCAACGCTCGTGGCTGCTGCTCGAGGACTATTTTGAAAAGCTCTCGCTCTCGCGTAGAGATTTTCCCGCCACCGATTGGTGGCCGCGCATGCTGGCGCTGCAGGGCAATGCGCGACTGGAGGAACTCACCTTTCTATTCCTACGCGCCAAACGCTCGCTGCCGCCGGAGCTGGCCGCCCACGCCAACATGGATCGTTTCGCCCGTGCCGAGGCCGCCGAGCATGAACAAAAACTGGTGCTGGAATTGGAGAACTGGTTGTTCCCGGCCCAACCACCGCACCTCGATACGCCCCGCGCCACCTTGCGCGTGCTTTGCCGGCCCGAGGCCGATGAAGACCAGCCCGCGCGCTTTCGCCTGGGAGTTCAATTCCATTTGTTCCGTCCGCGCACCGGCGAAAAGCTCCGGACGTTGTGCGATTTGGTTGATCTCGCCACGCGCGCCGCGCACGAGCAGGAGCTGTTCACGCCCGCCGACTGGGATTTCATCGCCTGGCTCACGGAGACGCATCGCCACCGACAGGATGGCAACGGGACGCTTACTCTCACGGACGCGGAACTGATCCACTGGCTCGCGCGCTGGGGGCACACCGCCCGACTCGAACACGCGCCAGCCCAGCAGCCGCTGCAATTTCACGGCGAACTGGCCTCGCTCGATCCGCATCTTGAAAACGGCGAGCAGGAACTCTCCTTCACTCACCGCCTGACGCTGCCGAACGGCGAACGAATTTCGCTCACCGATTTGAAGTTCTTCAACCAACAACCGCCGCTCGTCCTGGCCGGGAACACGTTTTATCTCCTGCGCAACGCGCCGCCCGCGTCGGTCATCGAGCATTGGACGGAAAAGCCGGTCGTGCCCGTGCGCCGGTTGAGCCATCGGCTGCTCATGCACTTGCGGCGCACCCAGACGAATCATGGCGTGGACTGGGATCAGCTCTGCGTCGCGCACAAGGCCCTGCCGCAGCTCGTCTTCGAGTTGCTCGAAGACACCGTCCGGCTGCGGTTGCTCGCGAAAAGTCTGCGCGACGGCAGCGTGTGGTACTGGACGGGACAGGAATGGAAACCCAACGACAACAAGAAACGTCCGACGGACAAGCCGGAGATTCTCGATGACCCGCGGCTCGAGCCCGCCATGCACTGGTTGCGGCAGCTTGACTGGTTCACCCCGGAGCCCGGACTCTGGGTGGGCGACGCCAACGAGAATTGTCTCGGCACGCTCGCGCACGCCTGGCAACAACGACCGGAGGGGGTTGAATTTCTCGGCAACCCCGCCTTTCATCGCCTCTTCCTGCACCCGCGGCGGCTGAAACCGAAACTGATCGTCAAAGGCAGTGGCATTGACTGGCTGGCCGTCTCCGCCGAATGGGAGGCGGAAGGAATGAAGCTGAGCAAGGCGGATCTCGAACGGCTGGCCAGCGCGGGCGGACGCTTCATCAAATTGCCGAACTCCGGCTGGGTGGAACTGGACACCGAGGCCGTGCAGGGCGCGCATGAGGCGATGGCGGATCTGGGGGTGGCGGGCCTGCTGGCCGTGCCGCAGAAGGTCGGCTTGGAAAACGTGGCTCACCTGAGCGACGACGAGTTCACCCGCTTTGCCGACACCCCGGAGGCCAAGGCGCTGCGCGAGCGCGTGCGCGATTTCAAAGGCGTGCCATTTGTTCCCCTGCCCACCAGTCTCCAGGCCGAGTTGCGGCCGTATCAAAAGGACGGCTTCGATTTTCTCGCGCACCTGGTGCAGATCCGGCTCGGCGGCATTCTGGCCGACGACATGGGCCTGGGCAAAACCCTGCAAACACTCACCTGGCTGGCGTGGCTCAAGGAGCGCAACAAGAAGAATCCCAAACCCTCGCTCGTCATCTGTCCGGCGTCCGTGCTGCATAACTGGCGGCGCGAGGCCGAGCGCTTTGTGCCCGGCTTGAAAGTCCTCGTGCTCGAAAGCGGCGCGGCGCGGCATAATCTGCGCAAACAAATCCCCGAGCACGACATCATCGTCACCAACTACGCCTTGTTGCGGCGCGACCTGGAAGAGCTGAACAAGTTCGCCTTCCGCGCGGTGATTCTGGACGAGGCGCAGTTCATCAAGAATCCCGGCGCGCAGGTCACGCAATCGGTCAAACAGCTCAAATGCGAACAACGCCTCGCGCTCACCGGCACGCCGCTGGAGAACCGCCTGCTGGATCTCTGGAGCATTGTGGACTTCATCCAGCCCGGCTATCTCGGCACGCAGGAGCATTTCCTCGAGACGTATGAACCGAAAGGTGGCGACGACGTGGCGAACGCCCAACGCATCGCGCGCCGCCAGCTCTCGGCCCGGCTGCGCCCGCTGTTATTGCGCCGCATGAAAAAGCACGTGGCGAAAGATTTGCCCGACCGCATCGAGGAGCGGCGCGATTGCCCGCTTGGCGAGGAGCAGCGCAAACTTTACCTGGCCGAGCTTCGCCGCAGCCGCGATCAGATCATGCAGGCTGTCGCCGAGCAGGGCCTCAACAAGAGCAAAATGCACGTCCTTGCCGCGCTCACGCGCCTGCGCCAGGTCTGCTGCCATCCGCAACTGGTCGGCAACGATTCCCCCAGCGGCAAGACCGAAACCCTGTTTGAACTGCTCGATACCCTCGTCGCCGACGGCCAGAAAGTTCTGGTCTTCAGCCAATTCGTCCAGATGCTGCAGCTCCTGGAGAAGGAATGTCGCACGCGGAATATCAACACCCACCTGCTGACCGGCCAGACCAAGGATCGCCAGGAAGTCGTCAACGCCTTCCAGGCCGACACCAAGCCCGGGGTGTTCCTCCTGAGCTTGCGCGCGGCCGGCACGGGCTTGAATCTCACCAACGCCAGCTACGTGGTGCTGTATGATCCCTGGTGGAATCCCGCCGTGGAGGCGCAGGCCATTGACCGCTCGCACCGCATCGGCCAGACGCAAACCGTCAATGCCTACCGGCTCATCGCTCCGGGCACGGTCGAGGAAAAAATCTGGGAATTGCAGCAGAGCAAGGCCAAGACCATCGCGGATGTGCTCGGCGAGGAGGGTTTTGCCCGCAGTCTGACGAAGAACGAGCTGGAATATCTTTTCTCCGAGGATTGATTGATGCGAGCGCGGTTTGCCTGGGCGGCGTGTTAAGCTCGGTCTCAACGACGCGCGCCGGCCCGAAGTCCAACGCTCTTACTCCCCGATAATTTTCACAAGCACACGCTTGCGGCGGCGACCGTCGAACTCGCCGTAAAAGATTTGTTCCCACGAGCCGAGATCAAGCTGGCCTTTGGTGATGGCGACAACGACTTCGCGACCCATAATCTGTCGTTTCAGGTGCGCATCGGCGTTGTCTTCGCCCGTGCGATTATGCTGGTATTGCGAGGTCGGCGCGTGCGGCGCGAGTTTCTCCAACCAGGCATCGTAGTCGTGTAGCAGGCCGTCCTCGGCGTCGTTGATGTAAACGCTGGCGGTGATGTGCATGGCGTTGACGAGGCACAGCCCCTCCTGGACACCGCTCCGGCGAACGAGCTGGACGACAGAGTCCGTGATGTTGAGGTAATCCCGGCGGTGCGGAGTTTCGAACCAGAGATGTTCGGTGAGGTGTTTCATGCCCGAGGTATGCCATTTTTGGCCGGGGTGCGGCAATGCGCGGTTGCGAGAATCCGGAATCGGCCGCGACCATCGGGTCTGGAAAATTTCATGGCTTGCGCGCGGGAGTTTCCGCATATTCAACGGACATGAAGTCCATGACGGGTTATGGGCGGGGCGAGTGTGCCCGCGACGGGTTCAATGTCACCGTCGAACTCAGTTCGGTGAACCGCAAGCAGGCCGAGATTTCGGTCAACCTCCCGCGCGAACTCGAAATGCTCGAGCCGCGCGTCCGCGAAGCCATCCTCCGCGAGGTTTCCCGCGGTCGGGTCACGGGCCGGGTGAGTGTTCACTCCGGCGATGATAAATCCTCGGCGCGGATGCACCTGAACGTGGCGCTGGCCAAAGCCTACGCGCACGAACTCACCAAACTCGCCAAGGAACTCAAACTGACCGGACCGGTGACGCTGGATCAGCTTGTCCGCGCGCCCGGAGTTTTCCAAACGGACGAAGAACTGGCGGAAACGGAGGACCTGTGGCCCGCAGTGGACAAGGCGTTGCGGGCCGCCCTGGCCGCGCTCATCACCATGCGCGAACGCGAGGGCGCGCACCTGGCCAAAGACCTCGCCACCCGGGTGGGTGTGATGCGCAAGTGCGTCGAGCGCGTGGGCAAGCAAGCGCCGAAATCGGCCGAGCGTTATCGGCTGCAACTCATCGAGCGGATCAAGGCCGCTGGATTGCCGGCGCCGGCGGCGGACGACGAACGGCTCTTGAAAGAAGTGGTCCTGTTCGCCGATCGGTCGGACATCTCGGAAGAGCTGACGCGCTTGCAAAGTCATTTTCAACAATTCGCCGATTGCGCGCGGGCGCGGGTGCCGGTCGGGCGCACCCTGGATTTTCTCGCCCAGGAAATGAACCGCGAGATCAACACCATCGGCGCCAAGGCGAACGACGCGTTGATCTCGAGCGAAGTCGTGACGATGAAGGCGGAACTGGAGAAGTTCCGCGAGCAAGCGATGAACGTGGAATAGCGATCCGACTCAAGTGAGCAACGACCCGAAACCAACATCGCCGGTGACCAACCCCTTGCTGGTGGTTATCTCCGCCCCGTCGGGTGGCGGCAAGACGACCTTGTGCAATCAATTGCTGGCGGCGCGACCGGAGATGACGCGGGCCATCACCTGCACCACCCGTGCGCCGCGCGACGGGGAAAAGGATGGCGTGGATTATTATTTCCTGGACGCCGGGTCGTTTCTCAAACGGTTGCAGGCAGGCAATTTTCTCGAACACGCGACGGTGTTCGGCAACAGCTACGGAACGCTCCGGTCCGAGGTGCTGGGCAAATTGCGGGCCGGCCGGGATGTCCTGCTGAACGTGGACGTGCAGGGCGCGGCCACGGTTCGCAAGTGCGCCGAGGAGGACGGGGAGCTTGGGCGCGCCCTGGTGACGGTGTTTCTGACGCCGCCGACCCTGAAGGTGCTGGAGGAACGTCTGCGCAAACGCGGCACGGACACGCCACCGGTTATTCAAAAGCGGCTCGGCGTGGCGCGCCAGGAAATTGCGCAGTGGAAAAATTTTGATTACCTGCTCATCAGCCGCAGTGTCGCGGAAGACCTGGCGGCCATGCAGGCGATTGTGGAGGCGGAAAAGATGCGGACGGAAAGGTCCGTAGCGCCCGAGTTTTAACGGACTTTGGTCCAAACGTATTCTGACGCTTGATTCGCCTCGAATCGGGAAGAGATTACGTCCTGGCACAGGCAACGAGGATTTGAGCATGAGCAAGAACATCATACTCGGCGTGACCGGCTCGATTGCCGCGCACAAGGCGGCGGACCTGGCGAGCTGGTTGACCAAACACGAGGCCAACGTCCACGTGGTGATGACGGCCGATGCGCAACGCTTCATCACCCCGCTGCCGTTCAAGACGCTCTCGCGCCATCCGGTCATCACCGATCTCTACGACGAGGAGGAAGACTGGAAGCCCGCGCACATCCGGCTGGCGGACGAAGCGCATCTGCTCCTGGTGGCGCCGGCCACGGCCAACGTGCTGGCCAAGCTGGCGCTGGGCCTCGCCGATGACGCGCTGACGTGCATCGCGCTGGCGCTGAATCCCGCGGCAAAACTGCTCATCGCTCCCGCGTTGAATGGCAAGATGTGGTTGCATGCGGCCACGCAAAAAAATGTCGCCACGTTGAAGACGCGCGGGGCGGAATTTATCGGGCCGGAGGAAGGGATGTTGTCCTGCGGTTACGAAGGTCTCGGCCGGCTCTGGCCGGTGGAAAGGATCGGGACGCGCGCCCTGGAATTGTTGCGTTGAACGCGGGTCCGCGCCTGTGGCGAGTCTATGAGAACGGGTCAATGGCAGTGGTTGAAGCGGCTGCCCGCCGTGCTGGTGGCGCCGCGCCGCGAACCGGCCGAATACGCGCAGCGCATCGTCAAGCTGCAGCGGAACATCATTCTCCCGGCCCGGCTGCTCGTGGTCAGCCTTGTCCTCTACCATTTCTACACCTCGCCGTGGCTGGTGGAAGTGGCGGACAACTACGGGGTGGTGTTTGAGACCATTGAAAAATCCTTCACTGGTTACGCCTTGTTTGTGCTGGGCGCGACGACGTTGTTTTACGCGGTTCGCCGGCCTCCGCCCGGTTCGGTGCAATGGTTTTTTTTCGCGGTGGGCCTCGCCGATGGCGTTTTCGTCGGCGGTCTGACGGTGTTGACGGGCGGCTTTGAAAGCACGCTCTATTGGGTGTTTCCCGCGTTGATCGTGCTCAACGCGGTGTCCATCCCGCTGGCCACCCCGCAAATCGTGCTCAATCTGGTGCTCGGGATATTCTTCCTGGGAGCGGGTTGGATCGAGACCCAGGCCCAACCGGAACCGAGTCTCGGCAGTTTTCCGCTCCGCAAGCCACATATCACACCCGACCATCTGACGGATTTGCCGGCCGTCATCAGCTACCTGCAATCCGCGCCGGAGCCGTTGCGCCGGGTCCTGTGGGAAGGATTGGCGGACGACACGCGCCGCGCGGCGACCAACCTGCTCGCCACGCACACCGCCAATCCGGAATTGAAGGCCACGGTGGCCCGGGAGTTGGATCGCGTCCTCTACCCCCGGCAGGTGATCAGTGATCCGACCAGCGCGCCGGAGTTGCCGGAGACGAGCGCGGCTCCGTATGTCCTGCGGGTCACGGTGTTGGTGTTGCTCACGTTCTGTTGTTTTGGCGTTCAGGCGCTGGCGGCGGCGGAATACTACGCCGAGGCGGAACAAAAGGAGTATGCCGTGCGCACCGAACAGCTTCGTTCGGCGGGCCGGCTCGCGGCCGAGGTGGCGCATCAAATCAAGAACCCGCTGGCCATCATCAATACCGTCACGTTTTCGCTGCAAAAGAATTTCGCCCGAGAGCAACCGGCGGCGGCGGAGCAGATCGAAATCATTCGCGAGGAGGTGGCCAAGGCGGACCGGATTATCACGCAAGTGATGGGTTACGCGCAATTAAGCGAGGGTCGGGTGCAAAAGCTCAATGTCATAGACGAAATCAACCGCGCCATCGAGGAGGTCTTCCCGGTTCGGGTGGCAGCGAAGCCGCGGATTCATCGGGAGTTTGCCGCTGCCCTGCCGCCGCTGTTGATGCAGCAAAAACATTTGGACGAGGCGGTGAGCAATCTGTTGCAGAACGCCCGGGACGCCGTCGGGGAACAAGGGAACATCCGCGTGACGGCCCGGGGTTTGCACGACGACTCGGTGGAAATCTCCGTGCAAGACGACGGCCCCGGCATTCCGCCGGACAAACTGGAGCGGGTGTTTGAAGCCTATTACACCACCAAACAACGCGGCTCCGGCCTGGGGCTGGCGGTCGTGAAGCATAACGCCGAACTTTATGGCGGGCGCGTGCGAGTGGAATCGGAGCTTGGAAAAGGGGCCAAATTCACCCTAGTCTTCCCGCCAAAGGCCTTGATGCCGTCCAGTTCATGAGTGTGCCGTTGCCGCCATTGCTCGTCGTGGATGACGAGAAAAACATGCGTCTCTCGTTGCAAACGCTGCTGGGAGATGAGCGTTACGTCGTGCTGGCCGTCGAATCGGCGGAGGCCGGCCTCGCCTTGCTGGCCAAGGAAACGGTCTTCATGGTCATCACCGATGCGCGCCTGGGCGGGATGAGCGGCTACGACTTTTTGAACAAGGTTCGCAGCCGCTGGCCTGAGCTGCCCGTGTTGATGATCACGGCCTTCGCGACGCCCAAACTGGCGGTGGAGGCCATCAAAGCCGGTGCGATGGATTACCTGGCCAAGCCGTTTGCGCCCGAGGAATTGCTGCACGCCGTCTCGCGTTGCGCCGAACGGCATCAACTCCTCCAGGACAACGCCCGCCTGCTGGCCCACGCCAACGAGACTTATCAACTGGATCGGATCGTCGGTGATTCGCCCAAAATGCGGGAGTTGCGACAGTTGATCCAAACCGTGGCCCCCACCGATGCCCGCTCGCTCATTCTCGGCGAGAGCGGGACCGGCAAGGAACTCGTGGCCGGCGCGATCCACAGCTTGAGTCAGCGCCGCACGGCTCCGTACGTCCGCATCAACTGTGCGGCCATTCCGGAAACCCTGCTGGAAAGCGAACTGTTCGGCCACGAGCGGGGCGCGTTCACCGGCGCCTTGAAACAAAAACTGGGCCGCGTCGAGGAAGCCAACGGGGGCACCATCTTTCTCGATGAGATCGCCGACATGAGCCGGCCCTTGCAGGCCAAGCTGCTCCGCTTTCTCGAAGACGGCACGTTCACCCGGGTGGGCGGCACGCAGGAATTGCGCGTCAACGTCCGGATTGTCGCGGCCACCAACCGGGACATTGTGCAGGCGATCGAGACGGACCAGTTCCGGGAGGATTTGTTTCATCGGCTCAATGTGGTGCAGTTCCATCTGCCGCCGTTGCGCGAACGAGACGACGATATTCTGCAACTGGCCGGGCATTTTCTCAAAAGCTTCAACGGCGCCATGAACAAGAGCGTGAAGCGAATTTCCCGCGGCGCGCAACACGCGCTGCTGGCTCATCGCTGGCCGGGGAACGTGCGCGAACTGCGCAACGTCATCGAGCGCGCCCTCATTCTGGAAACCACCAGCGAGGTGCAGGCCGCCAACCTGCCGGATTTTCACCTGGAATCCCGGCTCACCAAGACCGAGACCCCGGTCGCGGCCGGCGACCGGACGATTGATGAACTGGTCGGCGACTTTGAGCGCAATCTAATCAACACCACGCTGGAACAGAGCGGGTTCAACCTCACCAAGTCGGCGGAGAAATTGAAAATCAGCCGGCACGCGCTGCGTTATCGCATGCAGCGATTGAACCTGACCACGGGCGAAGACGACACGCCCGCGCCGCTGACCAAAGACGCTCCCGGGTCATGAAACTTTCCGTCAGCCCGCCGCTGTTCGGCGTCGCGCTCGAGGCGCGCACGCTGGTGGAATATCTCGTCTATGCCGGCGCCATCATTCTGGTGACAGTGCTGGTCACGCTCTGGCTGATCACGCTCCGGCAACCGCCGTTGAAGAATCCGCAGCGGCAGCGTCGCCAGCGTTCCTCCCGGCGCGGTCTCGCGGCCTGGTTCAAAAGCGGCACGGACGACGCGAGCGGCAAGCGCCGGAAGCGGCGTTCCCGCCGTCGGCAAGGGCCGACGTTGGCCGAAACCGGCGGGCTGCCGCCGATTCGCAACCAACCGCCGTCCACGCCGGGCGCCACTCCGCCTTGACCGCCATGCAGCAAAGTCAGGCGATCACCCGTAAAAGCGCCTCCAACCTTGCGTTGGCCTTCGTCCTGTTGCCCAAGGCCAAACGCGATGCCATGGCGGCGCTTTACGCCTTCTGCCGCGAAGTGGACGATGTGGCCGACGAAGAAACCGCGTCCGTTGAGAAACGTCGCGCCGGCCTGGCTGCCTGGCGGACGGATGTGCAGCGCGCCGGAAACGGCGGCACGCCGGAGTTTCCCGTCAATCGCGAGCTGCAACCGGTCATCCGTGATTTCAAATTGCGCTTTGAACTCTTCGACGAGTTGATCAAGGGGTGCGAAATGGACCTGGAAACCACGCGCTACGAAACCTACGAGGCGCTCGATTGCTACTGTTATCGCGTTGCGTCCGTGGTCGGTCTGCTGAGCATCGAGATTTTTGGCTACCACAATCCCGGGTGCCGCGAGTACGCCGTCCAACTGGGCAAGGCGCTTCAACTCACCAATATTTTGCGCGACGTGCGCGCGGATGCCGAGCGCGGCCGCATTTATCTGCCTCGCGCGGAACTCGCGCGGTTCAACGTGGCCGAAGCGGAGATTTTGCGACACGAGTACTCGGAACGCTTTGCCCGCCTCGCCGCCAGCGTGGCCGCGCGCGCGCGCGATCACTACCGGCGCGCCCGCGAAACGCTGCCGGCGGAGGACCGCCGGGCCATGGTGGCCGCCGAATTGATGGGCTCGGTCTATTGGCGGTTGCTGCGCAAGCTCGAAACCCGGCAATTCAGGGTGCTGGGACCGGAGCCGACCCGGTTGAGCAAACCGCACAAGCTCGCGTTGATCTTCCAGGCTTGGATCCGGTTCGCTGCCGGCGCGGTGACGCCCAACTATGGCACGCCCTGACGCCAGCCGCCGCGTTCCGGGTCGGGTCGCCTACCGCAGACCGATGACTTGCGCCAGCACGGCCGCCAGCCTTTCGGCGGCGAGGCCGGTGTTTTTCTGCAAGCGCAGGAGCGCGGGGAGCTTTCCCGGCGACCGGGCGATGGCCCACGCCAGTTTTCCGTAATCCAGGCTCAAGTCGGATTTGCTCAATTGGTTGAAGTCGAGCGGCAAATCTTCGTTCGCCGCATCGGAGATCACGCGCACGGTAGCACACGGAATCTTCCGTTCGCGACAAAGGTCCTGGATCACCTCCGATTCCATCTCCACCGCGTCCGCCGAGGTCGCCTGACGCAGGTTGGATTTCTCCTGGGCCGTCGTTGCGATTCGGGGCGCGCAGAAAAATTTTCCAAGACTTGCGTTCGCGGTCAGGAGCTTCGCGGTCAGGTCGGGATCAGACGTGGTGAAAAGCACATCGCCCACCGTTGGCGCGGGGTTCAACCCTCCGGCAAACCCGCAAGTGAACACCCGGGCCGGAGTTAGTTGTTCGAGTTGGGCGAGGAATGTCCGTCGGGCGTTGACGCGGCCGATGCCGGTCAGGAGCAGATTCACTCCCGCTCGATTTCCGGCCAGCCGCCGAAACGCCCTGGCCTCCTCCGGCAGCGCAAAGCAAACGAGGGTTGGGGCGACTCCGGGCATTGGTCAAGCGCCTCCAGACGACAACGGCACGATGGCCGTCCAGCAACGGTCGCCAAACTGTGGCCGAAACTGCTCCCGGGCCGTCTCGGCTTCCGACTGCTCGCGAAAAATTGCAAAGGTCGTCGAGCCGCTGCCGGACATGAGCGTGACTGCGGCACCGTGCGCGCGCAGAAAATTCTGGTAGAGCGCCAGCACGGGGTACTTCTCCAGCGCCGGCGCTTCGAGAGAATTGTAGAATTCCCGGCCGGCGGCGGTGAGATCGGTTGATTGCAGCAACGAAATCAACTGGCGGGCGCGACCGGGCCGGCCGTTCAGCGCGGCGGGAAAGCGCGCGAGATTTTTATAGGCCCAGGGGGTCGAGATGCCAAAGCCGGGATGGATGAGCAGGAGGCTCGTGCCGCGCAAGGCGGGGAAACCCGCCAGCGGTTCGATCTGCTCGCCGCGACCGGACGCAAGCGCGGGTTGCTTCTGAAGGAAGAAATTCACGTCCGACCCCAAAGTCGCTGCGAGGGGGTGCAGTTGTTCGGTTGTGAGCGGCGACCCGAACAATTCATTCAAGCCGAGCAATGTGGTGGCCGCGTTGCCGCTGCCGCCACCCAGTCCAGCCGCCAGCGGGATGTGCTTGCTCAGATGGATGCGCACGCCATCGGCGATCCGCGCGGCTTCGAGAAAAGTCGTGGCGGCGCGGTGAACGAGATTGGTTGCGTCGGTCGGGAGAACGGGATTATCGCAAGTCAATTCCAGCTCTGTTCCGACACGCGCGAACGACAATTGGTCACAGAGATTGACCGGCTGAAACACGGATTCCAGATCATGAAACCCATCGGGGCGGCGGCCCAGGATGTTCAGGAGCAGATTGACCTTGCAGGGCGAATCTTTGGTCAGCGTTGTCATGGGCGTCGGTTATTAAGCACAAACGCGGCGAAATGACACGAAAAGAAAACGCGCCAACCGAAGTTGGCGCGTGGCGGAAAAGTGAGCCGGCCGTTATTGATCGAAGACGTGGAACGTGCCGCCCGGGATGAACGCTCCGACCGTGCCTCCGGAGAAACCCAGCGATTCATCATTGTGGAAAATCGGCTGATCCGGCAGGCCGGGGTTCAAGCCGTCAGGATAGATCGGCGTGGGGGAGAGATAATCGGTAAAGATCGGATCATAGGTCGGGAACGGGAACGTGAGAATCTCGTAGATGCCGACTCCGGTTCGAGCCATCGTTTTGGTAAAGCCTCGAACCATGCCGGTATGCAAATTGGCGTTCGGCGAGGGAAACATCATGGTTTGCTGCACACTGCGCCGCCAGTCCGCCAAGCGGATGGGTTCCAGCGAATTATTCACGCCGCGGCCGAGCTTGTTTTGCGCGCCCGCACAACCGCCCGCCACCACGGCGACCGCCAGGAGCGCACCCAGGATTAAAAAGTTTTTGACCATAAATTGTGTAGTTGCTTGCCGCAGATTACCGCGCAGCCCGGGGATGTAAAGCGCGATTTTCTGCTATTGCCGTTCGTATTCCCCTTTGCCCAGCCGCTTGAGCACGGTGAACCCCGCCTTCTTCGCGTCGGTGACTGACAACGGCTTGAGTTTGGAGGGGGAACTGAAGGTGGAGATGACCTTGCGCACCGGCTTTTTGCAGGCCGGGCAATGCGTGAGCGGCTTGGCGGACAGCGGACGGTTGAGCGTGAATTTTCCGCCGCATACCACACAATGGCCGTCGCACAGTTCGTATTCGTAAATAGGCATGATCGAAATCGCACGTCGCTGGCCCAAAATCCAATGTCCCGCCGCTCCTGTCAATTTGCGTTTCCCTGACCCGGCCGCCGGACTAAGCTGCGTCATGGCGCTCGTGCGAATCCTGGTTGACGGTTACAGCCTGCTCCATAACTGGCCGGAGTTGGCGCCGGGCCGGGCGCGCCATTCTGCCGCGGCCCGTGCCGAGCTGGTGCATGTCCTCACCCAATATCACGATGCCACCGGCCTGCCGCTGACCATCTTCTTCGACGGCAGCGGCGCTCCGGCCGGGGTCGCCAAACACGAATCCTCCGGCGGCGTGGAAATTTTATTCTCCAAGGCCGGCCAGACCGCCGACGACATGATCGAACGAGCCACGCATCGTTTCCAGGCTTACGGCGAGGTGCTGGTGGTGACGGACGATCACGCCGAACGGGACACCGTCACGGGTTTGGGCGGGCTGACCTCCTCCTGCCTGAATTTCATTTCCACGGTTGAGGGCGCGCTGGCTGGGTTTGCCGACGACTTGAAAGAATACAACCAAACCGAGCGCCGCCGCTTCAATCAGCGCCGATGATATTTCCCACTTCACTGAAGCAAACCAAAGTTGCCGTATGCCTGAGCCTGAGCTTGTTGGCGTTCTGGGACGCCGCGCCCGCCCAGGATCCGGCAGCGACGCGAACCCACGAGCCGTCATCTGACCGGTTTCTGCTGGTGGTCGAAACCTCGGCCGACATGCAGCCGCGCGTGACGAACGCCCTGCAAACGGTTGGCCGTCTGTTTGCGGATGGCTTGAACGGACAATTGCACGCGGGCGGCACCATCGGACTTTGGACCTATGACCGTGAACTCCACACCGGCAAGTTCCCTCTGCAACACTGGTCGCCGACGAACCAGCAGGACATTGCCCAGGCCATTACTCAGTTTCTCGAACAACAAACTTACGACCAGCCGTCCCGTTGGGCACCGGTGGTGGTGGCGATCACCAACGTCGCCGCGCGTTCGGACCGAATCACCGTGTTGCTCCTCTCGGCTGGCGGCGCCGCGCCCGCTGGCATGCCCTTCGCCGCGCAAATAGCCGACGCCTACAAACACAACGCCGCGACACAGCAAGAACGAGCCATGCCGTTCGTCACCATCTGGCGTGCGGTGCGTGGAACCTTCACTGGATTCACGGTCAGCACGCCGCCGGAACCGGTCGTCTTTCCGACCTACACCACGAATCCGATCGTCGCCAGTCCACCGGCACCAGACTTGATTGTCATCGGTCACGATTCGCCGCCGCCAACCAATCCACCCGTCGTAACGAACGTCGCTGCCCCAGCTGCGACTCATGCGAACGAGGTGGTCGCCACGGTCACCAATTCGCCCCCCATTGTTTCTAATGGGGCGACCGTTTCCGTGGCGAAGACAAACCGGGCATCCGCTCCGCCAGACGAATCACCGGTCATTCCCAAGCCGCACGAAAGCAAACTTCCATTGATTCTCATCCTGGCCGGAGTTGTTGTCGCGATGGCTGTGCTGGTGGCCTTCTGCTTGGCGCGGTTGCAACGTTCTCGAGTTGCGCGCGCGAGTCTCATCACCCGCACGATGAATTCTGACAAGAAGTAGTCTCACCGAAGGTTTCGCTTGGTATGACGAAAAATTTTGCGGCCACAAACTCGACCGCGAGATGCTGAACATCCTGTTCTGGGATTGAAGCGGCTACGTCATCCGGAGCCACACGGTCTTCAAATACGCCGGCTCGGCGTGGCTGATCGGGAAGTCCGGCGGTTGCGGCACGTAATGTTGTTGGGTGATCTTCCGCCGCGCCGTTTGCACGGCCGCCTGGATAGTCGTGAGGAATTTTTCCGGCGGCCAGTCCGCCGCGTTGGAGGAGCAGAACAGGACTCCGCCCGGTCGCAGCACGGGCAACGCCGCGGCGACCAGCCGGCCGTAATCCTTCTCCGCCCGGAAAACGCCGCTCGCTTTCGATTGCGAGAACGTGGGCGGATCGAGCAAGACCACGTCAAACGCCCGGCCCTTCCGGGCGAATCGCTTCAGCCAATCGAACGTGTCGCCATAGATGAAATCGTGCTGTGCCGCGTCCAATCCGTTCCAGGCGAAGTTGCGTCGGCCCCATTCCAGATATTTCTTCGAGAGGTCGAGGCTGGTCGTTTGCGCGCCTCCCAACGCAGCGCAGACGGAGAAGCCACAAGAGTAGGCAAACGTGTTCAACACCGTCCGATTCTCGTTCGCGGCGCCAAGCTCGAAATCGGCGGCGACGTGGCGGGTCAATATTCGCCGGCGATTGTCGCGTTGATCCAGAAACAGGCCAACCGAGTATCCCTCGCTGAAGCTCAGTTCAAACTTCACCCCGTTTTCGCGAATGACGAAGGGTCCAGGCGCGGCCGCGCCGACCACCGCTTCCGGTGAGCTGGCGCGGAGCGTCGAATGACGAACCTGACGCGAGAGCAGTTTGTGATAAACGCGCGAGCCCAAAACTTCGAGCGGTGGCCGCCGCGAGTTGCTCCAGGACGAGTCACTTTGCGTCAGCAGGAAATCGCCCAGACGCTCGACATACCAGCCGGGCCAGCCATCGCTCGCGCCGTGAATCAGGCGCAGGGCATTGGTGCTGGCCGGGTCAATGATCGCTGCACGCAAGGCCGCGCGCGCACTGGCGGTGAAATCCACGGGGGCACAGAAGCTGACACTTTTGCCCGTGGCCGGGTGTTTCAGGGTCAGTTCCGTTGCGTGCAGACAGACGCGCGGAAACGATGACCCGCCGTAAAGTGAGTCGCCGAGAATCGGGAAGCCGTGCTCTGCCGCATGAACCCGGATCTGGTGCGTGCGTCCGGTCAACGGAGTCGCTTCCACGAGCGCGGCACTTGGAGCGCGGACGATGGAGTTCAAAACCGTGAATCGCGTCTCCGCCTCATCACCGTGAGTGCCGCTGACATATCGTTCGCCCGCCCGAACAATTTTGGACTTGGCGGTGAAGCCAGATCGGGTTGGTGCGAGGTCGGTGAGCAGTTGATATTTCTTTTGAATGGTGCGCCGGGCAAACTGTTCGGTGAGCGAACGGTTGGCGAGTGGCGTCTTGCCAAAGACCAGCACACCGCTGGTGTCCTTGTCGAGCCGATGGATGATGGCGAGATTCGCCCAACGCGGCTCGCGGTGTTTGAGCCAGTCGTAGATGCCTTCCCCGGCAAACGGCGACGGCGCGTGCGTGTTCCAGCCGGACGGCTTGTTGACCACCAGCAAGTGCTCGTCTTCGTGGAGCACGCAAGGTGGGAGTGGAGGTGGTGGGACTGCGGACATGCGCCGGTTGGTTTTGGATCTTGATCGTGAGCTTAATCCCTCCTCGTGAAAGCGATCAAGCGCGCGGCCAAGTGTAAAATCGGGTCCAAAGAAAAACGCTCAGAAAAACTTCCACGCCTCGCCGCCTTTCCACACCACGTAACATCCGAGCAGGAAATTGGTGATCGCGTGTGCGGTCATGGCGTCACCGAGCCGGCCTTTGCGGAGGACCAGCCCTTGATACGCTAGCCCGCACAGCACACCGGGCAACCATTGGAAATGAGCCGCGCCAAACAGCACCGACGTGAGCACCAGCGCGACGCCGTCGAAATGATTCAGCGCCACCTTGGTGAAATCGTATTTGACGATGTAGCGATAGACCATGGAACGATAGAAGACTTCCTCCAGCGGCGGGACCACGATGGTCATGCCGAAGATGCGGACGACAATCAGCCCCCACGCCACCACCGAGCCCGCGCCGAAACGGGCGAACGGATTCCAGATGCTGTCCGCGGTGTCTTTGAAGAGCAGATGATTCTTCGGGTAATAGGGATCCAAACCCACCCATAAGACGAAGATCAACACCCCGACGAGCACGGCCTCCCAACTGAACGCCCAACGCATCTCGGTGACGATGCCGTACATTTCCCGGATCAACCACAACCCCACCAGCACCTTGACCGCGTAGAGCCAGTACATCCAGTCGTGCCCGAGGAAAAAGGCCGCCGAGGTGATGACGCAGAAAATGAAGAAGGGCGCAAACCGCGCATACTCGGCCGAAGCCGCCATGTGCTTGCGGAACGTGGCGATCATGCGGGCGGAACGAGTAGGCGGCTCATGCGGCGCGCAGAGTGCCGACAATCCGCTAGGGAGACAAGCTCAACACATTGGTCTGCGTCGCGGTGGCCAGCGTCACCGCTTGCGGCGTGATCGCGAGGACTTCGAAGCCGTTCACCTTGTTGCCGACATAAACCGTCCGGCCGTTCACCACGGCGGAAGGACTGCGCGGATTGAAGAAAATTCCCTGGAGCTTCAGTTCCGGTGCCGGCGGCGGCACGACGACGGGTTCAGCGTTGGTGACGGTTTCCGGGGCTGCGGCGAGGGGAGCGGGCGGAGGATCCACCAACAGCGCCGGCGCCTTGACGGGTCGGGCTTCAACCTCCAAGGGAGTGGCCCCACTGTGCGCCACCAGCCAGAGCAACAATCCGCCCGCGCCAACGATGACTGCCAGGCCCACCACGACTCCGGCAATCACCACCGGCGAACGTGGGCTGACTTCCTGGCCTGGTGCCACGGGTTGAAATTTCAGGGGCGGAGCGGCCGACGGTTGTTCGTCCTGCGCCTGCTGGGCGCGCTTCAAGGCGTCGTTGATCATGCTCATGCTATAGATTTCCTTCCAGTTCACGAATTGCCCGGCCGACGATTCCGAAATTTATCCGCCCCGTCTGTTGCACAAACCCTGCCAACAACGCCTTGTCGCAGAGCGCATTGATCAGGCGGGGGATGCCGTGGCTGTAACGATGCACCCGCCACAAGGCCGGCTTGGTGAAATAGGGCAGGCCGTTCGCGCCGGAGGTCTTGAGCCGATGCCGGATGTATTTCCCCAATTCCTCCTTGGACAACGGCGGGAGATGAAAGCGCACCGTGATGCGCTGCCGAAGCTGGCGGAGCTTGGGGTTGTTCAGCCGGTCCCGCAATTCGGGCTGACCCAGCAATACGATTTGCAGCAGCTTGCGATTGTCGGTTTCGAGATTGGACAGCAGACGCACCTGTTCGAGCAGTTCGTCCGTCAGGTCTTGCGCCTCGTCAATGATCAGCACCGTATCTCGGCCCTGCTCAACCTGATGGAGCAGGAAATTGTTTATGACGGCGAGCGTGGTGAGCTTGTCGAGCCCGCTGACCGGCAGGCCGTATTCGAAGCCGATGGCGCGCATCAATTCCTCCGCGCTCATGATCGGGTTCAAAATCAACGCCGTCGTGTAGTGTTGATTCAGTTGTTCCAGGGCCGCGCGGCAGAGCGTCGTCTTGCCCGCGCCAACCTCGCCGGTCAGTTGCACGAACCCCTTCCGCTCCCGGATGCCGTACAGCAGGTGGTTGTAGGCTTCCCGATGCTTCGCGCTGTAAAACAGGAAACGCGGGTTCGGCGTAATGTCGAACGGAGCTTCGGTTAGGCCATAGAAATCCTGGTACACGTTCCGTGTTCAGCAATTCAAATGCCCTGACGCAAGGAAAACCCCGCGGGACGCCGGTGCGAACCGGGGCGTCCCACCCCCAAACACCGTGCCCACTTCTGTGACGCGACGTTTCCGGCTACGCGTTCAGAATCGCCCGAACCGCCCGCACCAGGGCTGTCGCTTCGGCGGCGGTGCCGATGGTGATGCGCAGATAATTCCGCACGTCCGGTGCGTTGAACCAGCGCACCAGGATTTTGCGGTCGCGTAGCAGTTGCAACCAGTCCCGGGCGGAAAAACGCGGCGGCTGCGCGAAAAGAAAATTCGTCTGACTCGGCCGCACGCGCCACCCGAGCTGCGTCAGTTGCCAGCTCAATTTTTCCCGCGTGCCGACGATCTGGCGGAAGTTGGCGCGATAGTAAGCCAGGTCATCCAGCGTTGCTTCCGCAGCCACCTGACCGAGTCCGTTGACATTGTAGCTGTCGCGAATCTTGTGCAAGGCTGCGATGAGCGCGGGATGGCCCACGAAATAGCCCACGCGCTGGAAGCACAGCGAATACGCCTTCGAGAACGTGCGCGCCACGAGCACGTGCGGATGTTTCCGCGCGAGCGACAGCGCATTCTCGTCCGCGAAATCCACGTAGGCTTCATCCAGCACCACCACCCCGCGTTGCGCCCGACAGAGCGCATCCAGCTCCCGGGTCGCATAGCCGCGTCCGCTCGGCGCATTGGGCGTGGTGACGAGAGTCAGCGCGGCGTCACGTTTCCAAACCTTGTGCCGCTTCAACGCCGCGACACCCGGCAGACTGAAATCCGGCTGGAGCGACACCGGGTTTTTTACTGCGCCGTGGATATCCGCCAGCACCGGGTAGAGCGAATAACTCGGCGTGAAGTACTGGACCGTGGCGCGTGACGCGTGACGCGTGGCTGCGGACGGTGTTACAAAACATCTTACCGCCAGCGCCAGCAGTTCATCCGAGCCATTGCCCACGATGATGTTCTCCGGGCGGCAGCGATGCAGTCGGGCAAGTTTTTCGCGCAACCGCTCCGCGCCGGGGTTCGGATACAAACGCAACCGTCCATCCACCGCCGCTTTCACCGCCCGCAATACGCGCGGCGAGGGTGGATAGGGATTCTCATTGGTGTTGAGCTTGATCAATCCCTTGATCTTCGGTTGCTCGCCCGGCACGTAGGGATGCAGCGCGCGAACCAGCGGACGAATCAATGACGTCGGAGCAGACATGGCCAACATTTCAGAGGAAAAGCGCGGCAAAGTCGAGTTTGCTCTCCGATGCGCTGTCGGTTGGAGCGCGCGGAGAAAATGGTTTCAACCGTTCCCCGCCGGCAACCACACCAAGCCGTTGAAACGGCTTGGTTTCGTGCCACTCATTCCCACCGGACTGAAGCCCGGTGTCATTGCAACGCGGCGAGAAGTGAGATGCGCCGTCGGTTTTTCGCTGAACAACTTGTCTGGGCGTCATCGCGCCACGACGCATTTGTTCCGTGCCGTTGCGCAAGTCACCGCAACGTGAGGGCCGAATGGCAATCACGCCGTCGCAGTTGGATGCGGAATCAAATCGCGCGTTCCGAAGACGATGTTGCGGCGCCGGAAGCGCGACACCCGACACCGCGCAGAACTTTTTTCCGACATCACGTCGCTCGAGTTCATGCTCGCGGGAAAAAATTTCGTTAAGAAAGTTGTTGCACGAGCATGACGTTTTCACTTACAACCGGATTGTTCCGAACTTCGAGCGCGTGCGCTCGAAACAAATTGCAGCGTCACACACAACACCGATCGGAGGTGAAAAACATGGCAGCCAAGAAAAAGGCAAAAAAAGCTGGTAAGAAAAAGAAGTAGTCCATTAGCACAACCGGGATGGAAAACCTGGTCTGCCTGACGGGTTCTCCATCCTGGTTTTTTTCTCCCTCCTCTCCCATGGCCAAACTTGTTTTCGACATCGAGACCTCCGCCCTGCCGCTGGAAAGCTTTGACGAAACCCAGCAGGAATATCTGCTGCGCGAGCTGCAGAAAATCCCGGACGAGGCCGCGCGCGCCGTTCGCCGCGA
This sequence comes from uncultured Bifidobacterium sp., assembly GCA_964561105.1. GTDB lineage: Bacteria > Verrucomicrobiota > Verrucomicrobiia > Limisphaerales > JADLHS01 > JADLHS01. The sequence continues at coordinate 22,709 of CAZLOH010000027.1, forward strand.
AGAAATTCTGCGGCAGTTCAATCTCTGGCCGTTTACCGCCCAGGTCGTTTGCATCGCCATGCTCAACGCCGAATCGCTGCGCGGACAGGTGCTTTTTCTGGCCGCGGATTTCGAGGACGATGCGGCCGAGGGCGGCCCGGTGGAGTTCACGCCGTGCGCCGATGAAGTGGAGCTGCTCACCGCCTTCTGGGATGTGGCCAAACATTACGACGAGATCGTGACCTTCAACGGGCGCGGCTTCGACGTGCCGTTTCTCTATCTGCGCTCGGCCGTGCTCAATGTTCCCATCTCGAAACGCAACTGGCTCGGCTATCGCTTTGCCACCGAACCGCACTGCGATCTCGCGGAGCAATTTACATTTTATGGAGTGAGCGGGCGCGAAGGTGCGGCGCGCAAGTTCAACCTCGATTTCTACTGCAAGGCGTTCGGGATTGATTCGCCCAAGGCGCACGGTGTGACCGGCATGGACGTGAATTCGCTGATGGCGGAGGGCAAGTTCCGCGAGATCGCCGAGTATTGTTTGCGCGACGTCCGCGCAACGGTGGAATTACATCGTGTGTGGAAGGAACGGCTGGCGGGCATCAAATAAGGGCGCAATTTTCCGGGATCGGTCTCCGACACGGCGGGCACGGGTGAAGACGGCGGGCGGAGCAATCTCAACGCTGACGAAGGTGGGCGAGGTGGAGGCGGCTTCGGCCCACACCAAAGCAGCGAGGGGAGCGCGATCACCCGCCGTTCGTAACGACGGGCACGCCGGGCTTGTGCGAGGTGACGGGCAGCGGCGGTTGCGGCACCGGGCGGATGGGCAACGGTGGCAGGCGTGGCGCGGCGCTGACCACTTCCCGCCAGGACTGCCGTTCCGCCGGCGTCATCTGCGCCCAGCGTTCGGCGTTCTGCAAAAACGCCTGCCGCTCGCCCAGGCTCATCCCGACATATTTCTTGAATGACAGCAGGCACTGCCGCCGCTGATCGGGCGTCAGTTTTTCGTACGCCGCCAGGGTCTTCTCCATCTGCTCCCGCTCCGCGTCGGACAAGGTAGCCAGCACAGTTTCCTTTTCGTCCGGCGTCAACTCAAAGAGTTGATTGATCCGCGCCGTCAACTGTTTCCGCATCTGGGTGGTGGGCAAGGGCGGAAAATTCGTGGGCGACGTCACCCGCGCGAAATAGCCGGCGCTCTGGTCGTTGGTGAGGAACATCTGCTGCACGGGCGCGGCGACCCGATCCCATTGAGCAATGCGCACGGCCACGAGCGCGCGCATGTTTTCGGGAATCAAGGCCAGTTGCGCGGCGCGATTTGTCGGCGAACTGCGCATCAACGGCTGCAAATACCAGCGGAGTTCCGTGGCCTTGAGCCGCAACTCGCGCTCCTCCGGCGTGAGCGATTGATATTCGCGGATCTTGGCGACGAGGCGCGCCTGGACATTGGTGGCGCGGGTGGCGAGGAACTCCCGCCGCTCAGCCAGCGGCATGACGAGCAACGCGCGAAAGGAATCCACCGGCGAGCGGAGCAACGGCAGCGGTACCGAGGCGACGACCCGGTTTGTTTGCGCCCCGGTCGGCCCTGCCAGCCATCCCAGCCCGGCCACGAAGACTCCCCAAAAAATGGCGTTGAGCGTTGACCGGTTCATTTTTTCAAGGCCAGCAAATCATCGCTCAAAGCCAGCAGGCCATCGTCCGCCTGACTCAGGCCCTGGATCGCGTCGAAATCTTCCATGACCGTCGGATCGGCAAGCGGCGTCGCTCCAACCACCGTCACCAGGTTTCGAGCGGCAGTCGCCAGTTCGGCCTGCTGCGCGTTTTCGTGATGTTCGTAAACGAGAACCCCGGCGCTGATGACGACGGCCACCACGGCAAACCGCGGAACCAATCCCCGCCACCACGGCACGAATATCCTCGTGGTGGGCCGCTCCGAGGGAGCCGAATCCCGTTCCACCGCCTGGCGCACACGGGCGGCAAAATTGGACGGCACCGGCGCGTCTGGAAGTTTCGCCAGCGCCTGACTCAAGGCAACGTCCGCTGCTACGTCCGCCTGCGCTTCGGGATGGGCGTCGAGCCATGCCTGCAATTCCGCCCGCTCGGCTTCGGTCCACGCGCGTCGCCAGCCGGTTTCGCGCAATCGTTGGTAAACTGGGTCGGGATTCATCATGTCACCGATGGATTAAAAACCGTGTCTTGGTGAAAGTTGCGGTCATTTCTTTTCCTCCCAAACGCCGGTTTGGAGATACGGTTTGAGTCTTGATTTGAGGGTTTCCCGGGCGCGATGAATGAGGGATTTCGTTGCCGACAGCGAGCAGCCCAACACGTCGGCGATCTCCTCGTAACTCAATTCCTCCTGTCGGCAAAGTAACAAGGCCGTGCGTTGGTTTTCCGGCAGCCCGGCCACCGCCTCGTCCACCTTTTGTTCCAGTTCCCCGCGCAGCAATTCCTGCGGCGCGGAAGCGATGCGCTTCTCCTCGACCTGAAGCAACGGTTGTGCGTTGGCGTCGTCCCGGGCCTGATCCAGCGACTCCGCCGGGTGTCGCCGGCGGCGTCGGATTTCGTTCAGGCACAAATTCCGCGCGATGGTGAAAAGCCAGGTGGCGAATCTGGCCGTGGGCTGGTAGCGCGCGGCGGATTTCCAGGCCTGAACGAAAACCGTCTGGGCCAGGTCCTCGGCCTCGGTTTCGTCCCGCAACGTGCGATAGGCCAGGTTCATCACCGGCTGTTGATATTTCTCGACCAGCTCGGTGAAAGCCGTCGTGTCGCCCTGCTTCACGCGAAGCATCAGGGCGGCGTCGGGATCGAGACTGTCGGGCATGACCGCGGGAGATTATGTCAACCCCGGGGGCGGCTCAAGGTTGCGCGGGGCGGCGCGGAATTCATTCCCGTCCGGCGGCGTGGATGAATGGGCGAAGCTCCTGCATCAGATTCGCGAACAACGCGAGCGACACCTGTTGCGCGCCATCGCTCCAGGCCTCCGCTGGATTCGGATGCACTTCGATGAGCAGCGCGTCCGCACCCATGGCCACGGCGCCTTTGCACAGGGCGGCCACCAGGTCCGCCCGGCCCGCGCCCTGGCTGGGGTCAATCACGATTGGCGAATGGGCTTCCTTTTTAATGATCGGGATCGTGGACAGGTCGAGCGTGTTGCGCGTGTAGGTTTCAAACGTGCGGATGCCGCGCTCGCAGAACATCAGATTGGGATTGTCGTTGGCCAGCACGTATTCGCCCGCCAACAACCATTCCTCGACTTTCATGGACAAGCCGCGCTTGACCATGACCGGCCGGCCCGTGCGCGCGGCGGCGATGAGCAGTTGGAAGTTCTGCGCGTTGCGCGCGCCGATCTGAATGATGTCCGTGTATTCGGCCACCAGGTCGGCGTGGTTCTCGGATAACAATTCCGTGATGACGGCCAGGCCGGTTTCCTTGCGCGCCTTGGCCAGCAACTTCAAACCCTTTTCGCCCAGTCCTTGAAATTCGTAGGGCGAAGTGCGCGGCTTGAACGCGCCGCCACGCAGGATGGTCGCTCCGGCAGTCTTCACCGCGGCGGCGGTGGTGAGCAGTTGCTTTTCACTTTCCACCGAACACGGCCCGGCCATGACGTGAAACTTTTTTCCGCCGAGGATGTGTTCCCGGACCTTGACGGTGGAATTGGCCGGATGCGCCTCGCGGCTGACCAGCTTGTAACGCTTCTGCACCGGCATGACGCTTTCCACCGCCGCCGGAAATTGTGCCACGAGCGTTTCAAGGTTGGCGTGTGTGAGTTCGTCGCCGATGGCGCCGATGACGGTGCGAGCCACGCCGCGCATCACGTGGGGACGATAGCCGCGCTGGCGGATTTCCCGCAGCACGGCGGATTCCTGTTTCCGGCTGATGCCTGATTTGAGAACGATGATCATATTGGATTTGCTGGTTTGCCGGCGATCCACTGCGGCACAAAAAAAACCGCAGGGGGCGCTGCGGCGGATGAGTGTTTGTGTCCGTGGTTGAAGTGATCAACGCAATGGCAAACACCGGCCCGCCGGCTTGGTAAAATAATACCAAGCAGCCGTGTGGCCGGTAAATTGCCAGTTGCTCCGATTCACGCCGCGAACTGTAGCAGGCCGGCCCGCCGGGTCAAGAAATTGTCCGGGTACTGGAATGACTACTTTCTTGCTGGCACGTCCAAACGGGTTTGACCCACTGCGCCTCGCGCCGCATCCTGCCAGCATGAGTTTAGCAAACCAATTGTTTCTTGCCTTCTGCATTGTTGCCTTGCTGGCCGGTTGTGCGTTGACCTCCAGCCGCTTGGTTTATCCGGCTACCCGCACAACCCATCAGGTGGATGTGTACCACGGCATCAGCGTGGCGGATCCCTACCGCTGGTTGGAAGACGACAATTCCGCCGAGACCAAAGCGTGGGTGCAGGCGGAGAACCAGGTGACGTTTGCCTACCTCGCCCGGATTCCGCAACGCGCCGCCATCAAGCAGCGGTTGAAACAGCTTTGGAACTACGAACGCTACGGCGTGCCGTTCAAGGAAGGTCACCGCTACTTCTTCACCCGGAACGATGGATTGCAAAACCAGAGTGTGCTCTACACGCTTCCTGCGCTCGACGCCGAACCGGTGGTGCTGCTCGATCCCAACCACCTCTCCGCCGACGGAACGATTGCGCTCGCTGGCCTGGCGATTAGCGACGACGGGAATCTCATGGCGTATGGTTTGTCCGCCTCCGGTTCGGATTGGGAGGAATGGAAGGTGCGCGATGTGCGGACCGGCCAGGATTTGAGCGATGATTTGAAATGGGTGAAATTTTCCGGCGCCTCGTGGACGAAGGACAACCAGGGATTTTTCTACAGCCGCTACGACGAACCCACCGAGGCCGCGAAGCTGACCAAGGTGAACTATTTCCAGAAGCTTTATTATCATCGCGTCGGCACGCCGCAGTCTGAGGACAAATTGATTTATCACCGGGACGATCACAAGGACTGGGGTTTTGGCGGGCAGGTAACGGACGACGGCCATTACCTGGTCATCACCGTCACGGAATGCACGTCACCGAAAACCCGGGTGTTCTACCAGGACCTGACGCAACCCGGCGCCGCTGTGGTCGAATTGCTGAACGACTTTGACGCGGCCTATGATTTCGTGGACAACGACGGCCCGGTCTTTTGGTTCCGCACCGATCTGGACGCGCCGCGCGGCCGGGTCATCGCCGTGGACACGACCAAACCGGCGCGCGCGAACTGGCGCGAAATCATCCCGACCGCCACCGAGACACTCACCAGCGTGAGCACGTTGAACGATTCCTTCGTCTGTCATTACCTCAAGGATGCCCAAAGCCAGGTGAAAATCTTCTCGCTCGCCGGCCGGCCGTTGCGCGAGGTCGCCTTGCCCGGCATCGGATCGGTCAGCGGCTTCCGTGGAAAACGACACGACACCGAGACGTTTTATTCCTTCACGAGTTTCACCGTGCCGGGCACGATTTACCGGTACGACCTGGCCGGAAATGTGAGCGCCGTCTTCCGCGCGCCCAAGGTGGATTTCAATCCTGCGGACTACGAAACGCGGCAGATTTTTTACACGAGCAAGGACGGGACGCGCGTGCCGATGTTCCTCACCCACCGCAATGGGTTGAAACTCGACGGCCAGAATCCCACGTTGCTTTACGGTTATGGCGGGTTCGACATCAGCCTGACGCCCGGCTTTAACGTGGCCAACCTGGTTTGGATGGAAATGGGCGGTGTCTATGCCATGCCCAATCTTCGCGGCGGCGGTGAATACGGCGAGGAATGGCACCAAGCCGGCATGAAGTTGCACAAGCAAAACGTCTTCGACGACTTCATCGCCGCGGCGCAATGGTTGATTGACCACCACTACACGTCCTCCCCGAAACTCGCGATCTCCGGCGGCAGCAACGGCGGTCTGCTCGTGGGCGCGTGCGAGACGCAACGCCCCGACCTGTTCGGCGCGTGCCTGCCGGCCGTCGGCGTGATGGACATGTTGCGCTTCAACAAATTCACCATCGGCTGGGCGTGGACGAGTGATTACGGTTCCGCTGACAATGCGGAAGAGTTCAAAGCGCTCTATGCCTATTCGCCGCTGCACCGCATCAAGCCCGGCACGAAATACCCGCCCACCTTGATCACGACCGCCGATCACGATGATCGCGTCGTCCCCGCGCACAGTTTCAAATTCGCGGCCACCCTGCAGGCCGCCCAGGCCGGCCCCGCGCCCATCCTGATCCGCATCGAATCCAAAGCCGGTCACGGCGCCGGCAAACCGGTGTCCAAGTTGATTGACGAAACCGGCGACAAACTCGCGTTCCTGGTAAAAGCATTGGACCTGAACCCACAACTGGAATCTGCCCGCCGCGCTGGCAAATGACGGAAAGCGATTGGACGAAAGCCGCGCGCGCCGTCAACGGGCCGGGTTTCCTGCCGGGGGCGTCGCGTACACCTTCGCCAGTTCCAGCATCAGTTTTTCCAGCCGCAGATAGTAATCGTCTTCTTTAAGCGTTGGCTTCAATTCGCGGAGCCGGGCGACCGCGCCTTCGAGTTCATCGCGGCGGACGCGCATTTCCGGCGACATCTGTTGCTCCTGCGCGCTGCGAACCAGGACGATCTGGTTTGCGCGCACGCCGTCCACGCTGCCGCTGTCGGCGGGTTTTTTCACGGCCCGGACGCCACGAAAGAAATCCGCGGGCGTACCCAGACCATCGCCATTGTCATCCAGCAAGGCGTGCTCCGTGACCAGGCGGCCGTCGGCTTCATAGAATTCCTTCACCCGCCGCGACGCCATGAGGAAAGCCTCCAGCAACGAAGTCTGGCCGTCCTTGTCCAGATCGGCGGCGGGGTCGGCAATGGTCTCGGCCAGAAACTTTCCAAACCGCGCGAAGTTGTCTTCGTAGCCGCTCCGCGTGGCCGTGACGATGACGCGATCCGGCCCGGAGAGCTGGTTGAGAAACGGACTGCTCGAGGACGCGCAGTTGATGACGATGACCGGACGGTGAAACGGTTTCAACCACCCGGCGAGTTCCGTCGCCGACAGATCCGGGCCGCGCAGGTTGAACTTCGCCTCCTTGCCATCAAACGTGCCGTGACCGATGAGCACGAGCCAGAGTTCGGCGGTCGAGTTGGTGGGTTCATCGGCGAGCGCTTGTTTCAACCGGGACAAGTCTGTGGTCGCATCTGTCGGGGTGAGACCGATTTCAACATGCTTCGCCTTTGCCTGATCGCTCGCTTTCGTCCACAACTCCGCCCACTTGGCGAACGCCTTCCCAAATCCCTCCTCACCCGCCGCGCCCACCGCTACAATCACCGTCGCGCGATCCGTTACCTTCGTCCCCTCAGTCCCGTTCCCTTGAGCAAGGCCGGCCCAGGCGCACAGCGCCATGATGAGCAATCTTGCGCTCACGCCATTCCTTTCCACCGCCGCAAGCCCCACTCGGCGGCGAAGCACGCCAGCGCCAGCAGAAACACCAGCGGCTTGTCCCACAGCGGCGTGGTGACGCTCTCGGTGATGGGCGCCTTGCGGTTCGGCAGTTTCTCCACGAACGCCGCGAGGTTGTTGGCGAAAACCATTTCCCCGCCCGTCTGCCGCGCGATGTTCTCCAGCAACGCGCGGTTCGGTTTCAGCGACTTGAATTCCTCCGCCGCCGGATCGGACGACCAACCGGTTTGCGCGCGGCCGACTTCCACACCGTCGGCATCGGTCACCACCGCTTCGGCCCGATAACCGCCCGTCGCGCGCGGCACATACGCGGCCTCGTAGAGGCCCGCCTCGGTCAACGCCGGCTCGGCGTTTAGCCGGACAAAATTGGTAGCCGCCGGGGTAATCGGACCGGTTGCGGCATTGGTGCTGGAGCGCGCCGCCTCCTGGCGACCGCTCTCGGGCTCCTTCATCTCCGTCACGGTGATTTTCACCGTCGCATTATCCAGTGGCTTGAATTCCTTGTCGCGCGCCCGCACCTGTAAAGACCGCGCCTGATTTGGATCGTCCGGTTTCGGCTCGGTGGTGAAGCTGATCCGCTCGGGCACATCCGAGATCAGCCAGCGGATCATCTGCCGCCACGCTTTGTCCTGATCGTGCCGCATGACTTCATCGTGCAAGCCCCAACGCCATAGATCGCCGATCATCAGCGCGCCGACGCGCCCGTTGCCGAAGCGTTGCGCCACCAGCGCGGGATACTTGGTGCCGCTCGCATCCTGCGCCTCGGCGATGACACTTGCGCCCGGCTTCACTCCGCGCACGCGGTTCAGCACCTGCAACGCGGGCATCTCGGCGAGGCGCCGTCGTTCGTCATTTTCATTGTTCCGCAGGCGCGCCCACGGCTCCAGCCAGCCTTCGCGGCCCAGGGTCAAATGCAGGTTTGCGACCGGTTTCCCCGCGCTCGGAGCGTCGAGATAGACCGGCAGCATTTCGCCCACGGGGGTATGTTCGTATTTGCCTTCCCGAAACGATTCCGCGCCCCCCAGCATGAGCAGACCGCCGCCGCGCTCGGACACGAACTTTTGCAACAGTGACAACTGATCGCGCGTGAAAAATTCCGCCTCGAGATCGTCGAGGATCACCGCCTGATACCGGAACAGCGCCGCGGGCGTTTTGGGAAAACCGCGGGTGACCAGGTTGGTGTCGCGCTCGCTGGGCAGTAACCATTTCAACACCGGCTCGTCGTAACCCTCGGTATCCTCGGTCGTCCGATCAAATCCACGAAACAGCGGGTTGGCCGATTCCCCCGGCCGGCTGCGAAACTCGAGCTGACCAAATCCCTTCTCGCGCTTCGCAATTCGGATCAGCGCGAAGAGTTCCACCTGCTCGTCCTCGGCCAGCGCGCGGTTCAGGAATTTGAACTCCCAGTTGGGTCGTCCGCTCACATAGAGAATCCGATATGGTCCCCGGCCGCGATCCACCGTGAGACTGCGCGTGTTGTTGGCCAGGGTGGCTTCGGCGGAAGTCTCCGGGTGCGCGAACTGCGCGAGCGCGTCCTGGGCCGAGACCCGCAGTTGATAAAACGAAAGCCCGGCGTGCTCCGGCCGCAATTGAAAGCGAAACGTGTCCGCCTCCCGCGCGGCGCGCTGGTTCAGCGCCTGAACCACCCGGCCGGCCTCATCGAGCAGTTGCGCGGTGATCATTCGGCCGCGGTAGCCGCCCGCGAGCACCTCGGCCTGCACGGTGACCGGTTGATCTTCAAAGGCCGTCTGGCTCACGGAAACCTTTTGAATGGCAAGATCGTTGATCGTGTCGTCGCGGCCAATGACGACCGGATAAATCGGCGGCAACCCGTGCGCGTCCAGCTTGCCGTCCGGTAGGTCCGTGGCGTTGCCATCCGTGAGCAACAGCACGCCCGCGAGCGGCTGGCCGCGAAAGCGTTCACTGATCGTGCGCAACGCGCCGCCGATGGCGGAAGCCCGGCCATCGAAGGCAAGCTCGGAGAAATCCCGGGTGGTTTGCAGGCGCGAGTCGAACAGGTAGCGGCGCACCTGGAAATTCTTCGCCAGTTTTTCCTGCCAGTCTCCGGACGACGCGGCGAGCAGATTGGTGAGCGCCGCGCCGCGGGTGGTGGTTTCACCGCGATCCTTGATGTTCAACCCCTGGCTGTTGTCGGCGATGATGGCAAAAAAGTTTGCGCCGGGGCGCGCGCGGTTCGTGGTCCAGAGGGGTTCGAGCAAACAGGCGAGCAGCGCGGCCAGTCCGAGCAATTTCAGGAAGGCGCACGTCGTGCGGATCAGCTTGTCCGCCGGCGCGCGAAGATAAGTCCAGGCCAGCAAGGCCAGCGCGACGGCCAGCAGGACCATGGCCGGCAGCACCCAACTCCGGCCCGCGATGACAACGGCGGCAAGCATCATCGCAGCCGCCGACGTGAGGAGGCGGAAAAGCCGGTTGAAAGTTCGCCCTCTCCATGAACCTTCCCGCCGTAGCCGCCGAGGTAACGAGGCGGATGCCGTGGGGCAACGGTTTTTTCCGCCTCCTCACGTCGGCGGCTACGGTTCTGAGGTTCAAAGCACGAAATAAAGTTGGGAGCATTTTCCTCCCGGCCCTCTCCCGGGGGAGAGGGTCGGGGTGAGGGCGGGCGTGCCCCAGACTCGGATCGGTTCACTTCACGCCTCCCGCGTCCTTCGCCGGCGCCGCTTCGCTCTTGCCCAGTTCCTCGTAGTAACGTCGCACCAGTTCCGAATAGCGCTTCGGCACGGGGTCGCGATCAATTGGCACCAGTGCCTCCTTGGATTCGCGCCGGGCGAGTTCTTCGACCACGCGCGCGCGCAACTCGACGAGTGGCCCGGCTATCTGCAAGTTGACCAAGTCCCACTTGGGTTGTTGCGCGTGTCGTTTCAGGTCAATGCGCATTGCCCGGGCCCGGTCGCGGATCCGCGCGGCCTCGGCCCGGAGTTCCGGCGTGTCGAGCATTTCCTCCACGTCGCGCAGCCGATCCGACCATTGCGCATAATCTGCCCCGGTGATCGGTCCGCCGGCAAAACCACCGCCACCGTCATCGCCGCCAAATTGATCGAGAAAACTGCCGCCCTCGCGCGGCCCGCCGGAGCGCCGGTCACCCGATCGGCCTGATGCTGTTCTTCCCTCGCCCGCGGATTGACCGGAAGCTCGTTGCTGTGGTGACTGCCCTGCGGCCAACTGGCCGCCGTTCCGACCTTGTCCTGGTTGCTCCGGTGCCTGGTCTCGTTGACTTACTTCGCCCGGCTGACCGCTCTGGCCCAGTTGCTCCGATTGCGCCTGTTGCCCGGACTGGTTGCCTCGCTGACTCTCGCCCGCTTGCGGTTCTCCTTGTTGCCCGCGACTTGGTTGAGCTTGGTTCTGGGCCAACTGCTGACCTTCGCGCTGGCCCGGCTGGTAGCCGCCGACGGCAGGAGGCGAATTCGTAGCCGAACCGGAGGTCGGTTGATCGCTGACATTGGAGCGCCGGTCTCCTGACCCGGCGAGTTCTTGATCTTCTCCGGGTCGAGCCGGGTCGGTGACCGGCGCTCCAGCCGCCTCGTCACCCCGGCGGCTGCCGGCGCCGTTCGTATTCGATTCACGTTGGGCCTGCGCGAGTTCCCGCTCCAGTTGTTGGCTCAACACCTCCAATTCATTGCGGGCCAGACGAAGCGCTTCGGTGTCATCGCCCAGCACACTTTCTGCCGCGTGTTCGACGCCGGTCTTGAGCTCGTTGATGCTGCGGCGGGCGCGTTGTTCGAGATTGTTCGCCTCGGCGGACAGCCCCTCCCGCAAGAGATCGGCGCTGACTTCCACTGCCGATTTGCCCTCGCGCCGGCTTTCACGCAAATACTGCTCGACCCCTTGCCGCAGCCGGCCCTGGGTCAGCAAATCGTCGCTCGTGTCCTGCAGGTTCTTCGCGTCTTCCTGCGTGGCCTTGCGCAACGTGTCGTAAAGCTGGCGCGACAACAACGGCTCGACCGGTTCCGCCTTTTGCGTGACAGCAGTGGCGTGTTTCACGAGTTCGTCCAGGCGCTCCTTTTGCTGGTCGAGTTGGGTGGCGAGTTCCTTGCGCTCGTCGGAATCGGTGAGCGATTTGCGCTGCGCAGGGTCGTTCAACTGGTCAAGTTTCTGGCCGATGGCCTCCTGCTGCTGGGCCAGGTCGCGCGCCTGCGTGCGCAACTCGCGCATGTCTTCGGCAAACTGGCTCGAGCTTTGTTTTCGGAAATCATCCCGCATCTGCTGCAAGTCGCGTTGGGCGCGCGTGCCGGCGGACAAAGCTTGTGACACTTCGCCGCGCTGCATCGCGTCGGACGCGCGCTGGACCTCCTGCCGCGTCTGGTCAAGCTGCTGCCGCACCTCGGACATCTGCGACTGGTTCTCCGGTCGTTCCATGCGCTGACGCAATTCGTCCACGTCGGCCAGGGTTTGTTGTTGTTCCTCCTGCAGGCGCTTGAGGCGCGCGCGCAATTCCTCGCGTTCGGCTTCCGTGCGCGCTTCCGGCAAGGCGGCCTGCAATTCCTTGAGCCGCTCATTCACGTCCTGCTGGCGTTGCGCCAGCTCCTTCAAACGATTGAACGCCTGCAACTGCTCGCGCTGCTGCTCATTCTGCGGCGGCGCGGCCTGGCGCTCCGTCTCGTAGCGATTCTGTGTCTGGCGCAAATCCAGTTGATTCAACTGTCGTTGCGCCCGCTGGCCGCGGCTGCTCTGGCCACTCTGACCGCGCTGACCCTGCGCCACTTGAATTTCGCGCGTGGCGAGCCGCAGCAACGCCTGATACGCCGATTGCTCGGACGACAACGCGGGCGGCAACGCCCGGGGCGAATTGTCGTCCGCGGCCCGGGCAAGTTGTTCAGCGGCCTGCGCCATCGCCTTTTCCGCGGCTGCGAGCAACGGTTTCGCGCGCGGGTCGGGCGATTGCTCCAGCTGGCTGCGCACTTGTTGCAGCGCCTGCTCCTGCGACTCCTTCACCGTCCCGGCGTCCGGTTTGAATTGCGGGCTGGGCGTGGCGCCCAGCTCGCGTCGTTGCAGATTCCAGGTGGCCGTGAGGATTTGCTTTTGCAGTTCGGCCAGTTTTTCGCCGGCGTTCTGGCCGGATTGCCCCGCTTGTTGTTGCTGCGAATTCTGATCCGGTGTCTGGCCTTCGCGGAAGATTTCCTCAAACGGGCGCACCTCGGCAAAAAACATATCACTGGTCGTGCGGCGCGGTTTGCCATCCGGGCCCACATCCTCCGCCCACAGGTAGTAACTCAACAACTGATCCGGCTGCGCGCCGAGACTTTCGAGCGCCACTTGATGATCGAAGGCGCGTTTCTCGTGCGGCCCGGCATTGGTGCCCAGTTCCACGAACTGGGTTTCGTGCCCGGCGAGATTGTAAGCGAAGCCGTAACCCTTGAGGCCGAAGTCGTCGGAGGCCTCGGCCTTGAAGGTGATCTCCTCCAGCGCCGAAACGCGCTGATCGCCTTTGGGGAAATCAAACTTGAGTTCCGGCGCGTGGTTGGTCAGCACGTCGAGCACGAACAACGGCGGCTGCCGGTTCGTCCGTCCAGCCTCATCCACGAGCCGAAGCTGGTAGCTCACGCTCTTTTCGAGTTGGATGCGGGAGACATAGACATTGGGCCGATTCGTGTCGGCGATCAGTGGCAGGGACGCCCTCGTCGCCTTCTCGCCTTCTGGTGCGCCGGTCATTTGCGACGGGGGCGTCGCAGCCACCTTCGGCGACGAGACGTCGCCGCTCCGGCTGCGGACTTCAACCAACGTCGCCGTCTTCACCGGCTTGTTCAGGTGAAAGGTGTACTCCAGTGTGCTGCCTTCGACGGCGCTGACGCGGCGGGTGTCGGCAATTGTTTTCTCGGGCAGCCCCGTGTAGTCGGGGTACGTGACCCTGGCGTCGGCGCGTTCGAGGCGGGGAAACTCGAACGTGGTCACGCGGAACTCGCGCGTCTGCCGGGCGTCGTATTCCACACGGTAGGTGAGTTCGCCCTGAACCGCGGGCAGGCTCGTGCCGAACACCGGGTCGTCCAGATTTTTTGTGAGCGGGAGGCGTCGCTCGGGTTCGTTGGCGGGGCGGACGATGAGCGTGGCTTCCGCCGGCACTTCGCCCGCGAACTTCGCCAGCACCACCAGGCTGCTGCCTTGCTCGAGGGTCGCGTCGCCGGGCGTCACGGTCACGCCGTGTTGCCGCACAGGGATGAAGGCCACGCGCGGTGGCGCGGCCTGATACAACTTGAGCAGGACGATCGCCAACAATCCCAACGCGACGAAACTGCCGGCTTGCGCGAGCCACAGTTGCTTCGCGGCGCGTTGACGCCACAGACTGCGGCGATCCTCCGCCAGCGCCTCGCGAATGACGCGGTCCTGGAGATAGCTCAACTCGTGCGTGGCGGCGTCAGGCTTCTGTTCGATGGCGGTCAGCAACCGCGCGTGCAGTTGTGGATTCTCCGCTTCAATGCTGCGCGCGATGCTCTGAAAATCCAACGGGGCGCGCTGGCTTCGCCGCCAGACAATCAATGTCCATCCGAGCGTGGCCGTCAGCAGCAGCAGGAACAACCACGGCGAGATCCAGCCGGTCGAACGGTGAACGAGCAGGAGGAACAGGCCGATCGCCGCCGCCGCCAGCCAGCCGAGTGTCCAGGTGCGCAACCGCTCCCGCCGCCGCTGATCGCGCGCGACCGGTTCGAGATGAATTTGCAGGAGGCGATCAATCATGGCACAGCCTCAAGGGGCGCGGCGGACCGACGGGTGATCCAGCCGGCCAGCCAGGTTTCGATCAACAATACCGCCAGCGCCGCCACAATCAACCATCGCCACAACTTTTGTCGCGCTTCCAGTTCAGCGTTGTGAAGGGTCTGCTGTTTGGCGACGGTCAACGCGGCCGCGACTTCGGGAGTTTTCATCGGCAAACCCAGTCGCTCGAGTTCGTCGCCGGCCAGCGGCGCGGTCTTGCTCTCCGAAGCGGCGAGGTTCACAGCGAATCTCACGGGCGGTTGGCCCAAAATTTCATAAATGCCGGGCAGGTCGGTTTGCGTGAAACGCGTCTTGCCCGAGTCCAGTTGAACTGATGCGCCGTCGGGCAGGCGGATCGTCGCGTAGCCGCCGACGTGAGGAGGCGGATTCCCGGGTGCGCCGGTTGTGTCCGCCTCCTCACGTCGGCGGCTACCGATGAAGGCCGAAAGGTCAACCGTGTCGCCGACCTGGAATTGCGCGGGCGGTGGGCGGCTGCCACCCGCCTGATCCAGCAGCGAATAGAGCAGCGGCACGAACTTGGACGACAACGCCAACTGGCTGTCGGCCGGTCGCCACGAAGAGGTGAACACGAAAACCCGTCCACGCCCGACGGGGATTTCGAGGATTGCGGGATCATTGTCGTCGTAACTCGCGATGACGCGGACGCCGAGCAATCTGCCCGTTGCCAGCGTGCGATGTTTCCAGAAGCGAATCTTGGTGAAGTCGCCGAAGCGCGGGTCCGCGAACGGCGCGAACAGAGGATGCGTGAAATCCATCTGGCCGAACATGGCGTAGTTCGCGACGGCGGCCTCGGTGGCGGTGACCTCAGGCGTGCCGGTCAACTGCCCGAGTGTGTTCGCTGCTTGAGCATCATTCATCACCAGCAAAGCCGTGCCGCCGTTGGTGAGATATGAATAGACTGAACCGGCAACTTCTTCGCTTGTTGTGCTACTGATGATGACGAGACGGCTTGTGGCGAGAGCGCCCCTCACCCCGTCCCTCTCCCCATCGGATGGGGAGAGGGTGGCCGAAGGCCGGGTGAGGGGAGTTGTCAATCGCACCGCCTGCCGACGGGTATCCTGAAAAGCGCGCTTCAAATAGTAGAGCGATTGAGCCGAATCGGTTTCCGCCTCGTTACCCAGAAACAACACGTTGACCTGCTCGGCCTGGGGTTGAACCACGTAAGCCGTGTTGTCGAAGGCATCGTCATCCCCGGTCAAGGTGATTCGCCCGGCAACGGTGTTGGTCGGAATTTTTGGCGCGGGCACAATGCGGCTTTGGCCCGGTGGGACGTAGGCATCCAACGAAGCGGCGTCCGGCACGCCGTCCCACTGAATCTTGAACTGCTCGCGTTGCGCGTTGGCGGAATTGCTGACGCGCAGCCGGACGGGAGTGGCGGTCGTTCGGGCGGAGTCGTCGGCCTCCGCCACCCATTGCAGTCCGGCGTTGGAGGGGCGTTTGGCTTTGACCGGTTCGACGACCACTTCCAATCCGCGCGGCCATTCGTGGCCCTGCAACCCTTCGAGCCGGCTGCCTTCCTGCAGATCGGAGATGAGCACGATGCGGCGCGGACCGGAGTGCAGCTCGCGCTTGTCGGCGTCTTCGAGGCGGTCGGCGGCCGCGATGAGGGCGTCGCCGAGGTGCGTGGCGTGCCAGGTGGGTTTGAGTTCCGCGAGGCGTTGGGACGCAAGGGCAACGCGCTCGGAAACATTCATCGCGGCCCACTGCTCGAAGCTGACCACCGTGCGAACTTGATTGTCGAATGTCAGCAGCGCGACTTGATCGGCGGGCGTGGTTTGCTTCAAAGCGGTGTCAGCTTGGTTGAGGGCCGCGGCCCAGACCCCGTCGCGTTTCATGCTGGCGCTGGTGTCCACGAGGATGACGACTTGCGCCCCGGCATTGTTCGTGGGCGTCGCCGCCATTGGCTTCTGCAGGAACGGGCGCGCGAAACCCAGGGCGAGGACGGCGATCGCGAGGCAGCGGAGCAGCAGGAGGAAAATGTGCTCGAGCCGGTTGCGGCGCGTCAGGCGCGGCGGCGTGGGCTGGAGGAACATCAGCGAACTGAAAATCTGCTTCTCGCGCGACGACCGGCGGACGAGATGAAACGCCACCGGCAAAGCGATGGCGAGTCCGCCGAGCAGAAAGAGTGGCGCGAGGAAACTCATAAAGTAGCCGCCGACGTGAGGAGGCGGAGACCATGGACGACGTGAGGAGGCCGATTGGATGCCAAACTCTTCCACCTCCGCACGTCGGTGGCTACCGAAGAATCCGCCTCCTTACGTCGGCGGCTACGGGGACGCTTGACATCGCATGCGGACGACTCCATACCCGCGCCATGATTTCTCCGCAGAAGGGTAAGCTTCCAAGATTGGAACGGCACCGATACCAAGGCCATGCGGTGGTGTTTTGGACGAATACGCTGGAGGAACGAGCACGGGGTTGGCTGTCGCTGGCATTTCACGCCCGGTTTCGCGAATTGATGCTGCACGCAGCCGTGAGGGAAAGGCTCTTTTGTCCGGCCTACTGCTTGATGCCTGACCATCTGCATTTCGTTTGGATGGGAATGCGCCGGGAAAGTGACCAACTCAACGCCATAAAGTTTCTGCGCACACACCTCGAACCAGCGTTGGGCGGTGGCCGCAAATGGCAGCATCAACCACATGATCACGTTTTGCGCGAGGAAGAACGCAGACGCAATGCTTTTGCCAGCTTTTGCTTTTACACGTTGGCGAATCCAGTGCGCGCCGAATTGGTGAAGCGGGAGATTGATTGGCCTTATGGTGGCGCAATCATTCCTGGCTATCCTGATGTTCAACCGATGGAGGGCGGATATTGGGAGCTGTTTTGGAAACTCTATGTCGCTAAACGAGAGACTGAGCCGCCACCCCCGCGCACGCCGCCACTGCAACCGTAGCCGCCGACGTGAGGAGGCGGACGGGACCAATCTTCGCCCAATCCACCTCCTTACGTCGGTGGCTACCGAAGCATCCGCCTCCTTACGTCGGCGGCTACGAGACGATGGCGCGAGGAAATTCATGGCATCGGTACCGTGGTGGCAGTTCTCGCGCTGCGAGAACTCCGTCCGCGTAGCAGCGGACGGAACGAATGGTCATTTATTTCCGAGCGGAAAAACGTTGCGCCGCTGCACGCGGCGCTACTGCTCGCAGCGCGAGCAGTTCCACCATGCGACTGAGAATGCACCTTCATCTTTTTGATCGGGCAAAACGATTGCCCGACTTCACCCGTTGATGGCGCTCGCGCAGAAAATCGAACATGGCCAGTTCCAGCGCGCGATCCGTGCGGAAACTGCGGCAACCCGCGCCAAGGCGCTGGCAGGTGGCGCGGACGGCTTCGTTGTGGGCGTTCAGGCGCTGAAGATATTCCTTCCGCGCCGTGGCCGGATCAATGAACAGATCGCGACCGGACTCCACATCACGGAACATGACGGCACGGTCGAAGTTGAAGGTGAGTTCGGCGGGATCAAGCACCTGGAACAACATCACTTCGTGGCCGGAGGCGGTGAGGGCGGTGAGGTTTCGTTCCAAAGTCTCAATCGGCGCGAGGAAGTCCGAGATCAAGACCATCAACGAGCGTTTACGGACGATCTCAACGATGCGTTGGAGCGGCGCGGCGAGGTCGGTGGCGTTGCCGGCGGCGGCTTGTTCGAGTTGGAGCATGAGCCGGCGCAGATGGCCGATGCGATTGCGCGCGGGGAGGTAATCGCGGATTTGTTCGCCGAAGGTGAGCAGGCCGACGGCGTCGCCTTGTTGATGGAGAAAGTAGGCGAGCGTGGCGGCGAGGGTGTTGGCGTATTGCGATTTGGTCCAGCCGACTGAGCCGTAGTCCATCGAGCGGCTTTGGTCCACGAGCAGGTAGCAGCGGAGGTTGGTTTCGTCCTCGAATTTCTTGATGTAGTAACGGTCGCTGCGCGCGAAGAGCCGCCAGTCGAGATAGCGCGGGTCGTCGCCGGGGGAATACTGGCGATACTCGGTGAACTCGACGGAGAAACCGTGATATGGACTGCGATGCAGACCGTGCCAGAATCCTTCGACCACGATGCGGGCGCGCAGTTCGAGGTTCTTGATGGCCATCAGGGCCGAGGGGGAAATGAGCTGGGAGGAAGCTGACCCCGTAGCCGCCGAGGTAACGAGGCGGTTGGGGGAGTTGCGCGAGTCCGCCTCCTCACGTCGGCGGCTACGGGGATTTGCCAGCGCGCTCATGGTTTCGCAAACGGTGCAAAGTTTGTGTTACGCTCGTCCTTCCCATGAACCGTCCCCTCACCCTGCCCTCTCCCCATCGGATGGGGAGAGGGTGGCCGAAGGCCGGGTGAGGGGTTTTGGTGCGGTTCATGGCCCCGATACGCGTCCATTGTTGGAGGTCGAAGCTCCCCATGAACCCGGGAGCGCCGGCGTCTCGCTGGCTCGTTGGAGTCTGCAGCGAAGGAAGTCGCCGGCGAGACGCCGGCGCTCCCAGACCCCAAGTCCCGGTTCAAGGGTTCAGAGCGCGAACTTGTGTTCGGCGAATTCTCACCCCGACCCTCTCCCTGGGGGAGTGGGAGGGCGCTTCGGTGCGCTGTGATTACTTCGTGCGCCGCTTCTTCGCTCCAATGTCCACACAAAAACCCGAGACGCCTTTTTCGCCGGGGGACGGCGAACGTTTCTCCCTCTCCTGAGGGAGAGGGTTGGGGTGAGGACGAGCGTTGAACCATCTTTCACTCCTTCATTTCACCGCAACACCTCTGACGGCTTCAATTAGTTTCTCGATCACGCTCTCGACGGTGACACCTTCCGCCTCGGCGCGATAGTTCAAGAGAATGCGATGGCGCAGCGTGGGATGGGCGAGCGTTTGAATGTCCTCGAGGGTGACGTGGGCCCGGCCCTGGAGCAGGGCGCGGACTTTGGCGCCGAGCACGAGGAATTGTCCGGCGCGCAGACCGGCGCCCCAACTGATCCACTCATTGACGAAGTCAGGCGCGTTCGCTTGCTTCGGGCGCGAAGCAGCGGCCAGGCGCACGGCGTAGCGAATCAAATCCTGCGCGATCGGGACCTTGCGAACGATGTCGTGGAAGCGCAGCACGTCGTCGCCGGTGAAGAGCGGCTCGATGGGCGCGGGTTTGCCGCCGGTGGTTTGTTTGACGACCTCGACTTCCTCGTCCTCGGGCAGGTAATCAATCACCACGTTGAACATGAAGCGGTCGAGCTGCGCTTCCGGCAATGGATACGTGCCTTCCATCTCGATGGGATTCTGCGTGGCGAGGACGAAGAATGGCTCGGGCAGCGCGTGGCGCACACCGGCGGCGGTGACCTGATGTTCCTGCATTGCTTCGAGCAACGCGGCCTGGGTCTTGGGCGGCGTGCGATTGATTTCGTCCGCGAGGAT
The DNA here is from genome assembly GCA_964561105.1 of uncultured Bifidobacterium sp. Classification (GTDB taxonomy): domain Bacteria; phylum Verrucomicrobiota; class Verrucomicrobiia; order Limisphaerales; family JADLHS01; genus JADLHS01. The sequence goes on from CAZLOH010000027.1 coordinate 42,203, forward strand.
CATATTGGCGAAGACCGGGCCGGGGACGAAAGCGAGTTTCCGCTCCGTGCCGGTGTCCTGCAAAATCTCCGTGCCGGTGATGTCGGCGGGCATGAGGTCGGGCGTGAACTGGACGCGTTGGAACTTGAGATGAAACACCTGCGCGATGGATTTAACGAGCAGCGTTTTGGCCAGACCGGGCGCGCCGGTGATGAGACAGTGCCCGCCGGCGAAGAGCGCGATGAGCAATTGCTCGATGACGTCCTGCTGGCCAACGATGACCTTGGCCAGTTCGCTTTGGATGCGGGCGTGGCCGGCGTTGATTTGGGCGACGGTTTGTTCGTCCGTGACGTGGGGGGGAGTTTGCAATGACAAGGGATTCCTTCAGCAAGGTTGGAGCCGCCGACGTGAGGCGGCGGACTGGTTGATGCGTGCGAGAACCCGCCTCCTCACGTTGGCGGCTGCGGTGATATGTGGGTGTGGCTCGAATTCCATTTCAATGCGTCATCGCGTAAAAGACGATGTTGATGCCGAGCGGATACGCCTTCTTCTCCGAGAACTCCCGGAAGAAATACTCGTTGTCGCCCTCGCGCTCCCAACCGTCGCCATTGTCCGTGTTGTGGCAGATGACGACCATCAGGCGCTGGCGGTCGTCGAAAATTCCGCGGATGTGGACCTCGCGCGTGTTGCCGACGTGGTTGCGTTCCCAGGTGATCCCGGTGGATTGACTGTCCGTGCCCGTGCCCACGTTGGGAACCTGCAACTGGTTTTTCACCCGCCCCAGATCGAACACGCAATGGAAGATGGGATGTTCCATTGGCAACTCGACCGGTTCGCGCCGGGGAAACACGCGTTTGATCTGCTCGTAAAAATTCTGCCACTCGGCGTCGCCCCAGAAATCGTCCACCATCAGGAATCCGCCGTTGAGGAGATACTGGCGGAGGATCGTGACTTCCTCGTCGGTGAATTCGAGCGCGCCCGGTTCGACAATATAAATGAACGGGCAGTCGAACAGTTCCGGGCTGGTGAGTTCGATGTCTTTTTCGTGGGGAAAAACCTTGAGCGACGTCAATTGCTGGAGGCGGAAGCCAAAGTTCAAATCCGCGTCCGGCGCATCAATGTACCAGCGCTCACCGCCCCAACCCCAGCCGCGGCTCGTGGAGGTGTAACGAATCCGGGCGAAGGTGAACACATCCTGCGCGAACGCGGGATCATTGGACCAGACCGGCAGGGGATGGTTTTCCGGCACGGCGCGAAACCGCCCGCCGCCGCGCCGTTGGGCGACGCAGACCACCGCGGTCACCAGCAGCCAGGTGGCAACTGCCAGGACGATCGGTTTCACCCGGACTTTCATTTCATTGTTTCCGTTGACCGGTGTCGCTGTGCGCATCAGCGGCCGCGCCGGAGTTTGTGCCCGTGTCGGCCGCTTGCGCCAGTTGCAAAAGCAGGCGATGCGCGGCGCGAAAGCGCGGGGCTTCTTCCAAGGCTTGCAAGATGTGACGCGTGGCCGCCGGGGGGTTATTCAGACTCAACAGTTCCGCCAGGTGATAATGCGTGTCGGCCGGGTCGACGGGATCGAGCAGGAGCAATTTTTGGTACGCACCGATGGCCTGGTTGGTTTCGCCGAGCTTTTCGCCGGCGCGGGCGAGCGCGCGATAGGGTTGGGCCACGAGCGGATTGACTGCGATAAACCGCGCGGCGTTTTGCGCCACGGCTTTCCAGTCCTGATCATTTTGCGTGAGTTCCAGCAAACGCGCATAGGCATCGAGCGCATCGGCGGACTGCGCGGCCCACTGCTCCAGCGCGGCGCGTTCTTCCGCCGGCTCGTTCAATCCGCGATGGACGACGGCGAGCAGCTCGTAGGCGTTGTTCGCGCCGGATTGGTCGGGGTAAAGTTGGATCAAGGTCGTCAGCGGCGCTTTGGCTGACGTCCATTGCTTTTCCGACACCAGCCGGGTCGCGGTGTCCAGCAGCACCCAGTAGTTTTTGGACGGCGCCGCATCGGCCGACGCGGGCTTCAAATCCGGGAGGCCGAAGGCTCGCGTGCCCGCCCGGTCGTCATCGGGCCGCGTCCAATCCAATCCCGGCCCGAGCGCGGTCGCCCGGGCCTTCGCAAATTCCGCAAACTCCTTTTCAAATTGCTGCATCGGGACGGTGTGTTTCGGAATGGCCTCGTTGATCTCCACGCCGGCCCCGAGATCACGCAGGATGGCGGTCAATTTATCAAAGCCAAATTTCGCCACCAGAAACTCGACGACCAGTTCGGATTCGTAATAGGCGAACTGCACGTGCAGATCGCTCTTGGGCGTCATGAACGCGCTGCTGAGTTCGCTGACGGGTGTGAGGTCGTCGCCCAGGGCCATCTCGCGATAGCGCGGGTTCATCCGCTGGCCCCAGGTCGGATTTGCCTGCAACTCTTCATAGACCGAGATGCCTTCACTCAGCCAGCGCGGCATTTTGTTTTTCGTGAGTTGCAAGGTGACGACGTGGGTGAACTCGTGCCAGAGCACCGCTTCCCAGTTGGCTGGATGGCCACCCTGCGACGCCGGGCTGTTCGCCGTGATGACGCGGCCAAAGCAGACACCGAGGAAACCTGGATTGCCCGGCATCCCAAAGGTCCGCACCCCGAAATCCTTTTGCTCGGGGAAAATCTCCACGAACGTCGGCGGCGTCAGGGTGACGCCGTATTTGGCGGTGAGCTTTGTTTTGGCCTGCTCGAGCAGGGCGAGCGCGCGGTCGCCGTAGAGGGGCGCTTCATTCGTGGCCATGCGCAGGACGAAATCGCCGTTGGTTAGCGTCGCAAACTTCTCCATCGCGCCGTGCAGCGTGACGAGATTGTAGGCGGTCACGTCGTAGGCGTCCTGCTCATGCACCTGTTCCGCCAGCCGCCAGCCTTCGTTTTCCTGCCCGAGGCGCAACAAATCCTCGGCGAGTTGAATCTGGGCGGGGAGAAACTCCGGATCAAACGCCAGGGCCTGTCGCTGGCAGGCGGCGCCCTCGGCGAAACGATACTTCTGCGACAACTTGAGCCCGATCAAATGATCCACCGCCGGATTGTTCGGCCAGTATTTCAAGGCCTTCGCCCGCGCCGAGGACTCGTCCGCCGGCTGGCTGCGCAAATGAGCGAGCACGGCGCGATAGGCCCAGGCGTCCGGTTGCCAGGGATTCACCTTGAGCGCGCGCGCCAGCAGCTTGTCCGCTTCCGCGTATTCTTCGGCGTCAATCAGATGGTCGGTCAGGAGCAACAGGCTCGGGACGTGATTTTCGTTTTTCTCCAGCGCGGTCTGGGTCAATTCCAGCATCTTGCCGCGCGCGTTGGGTTGATAGGCGCGCGCCAGACCGTTGAGGATGTCCGCGTCGTCCGGGAATTTCTTGAGCGCCTCGGCGTAGGTTTTCGCGGCGAGTGCGAAGTCGTGTTTGTCCAGCGCGAGCTCCCCTTTGGCGAGCCAGGCGGCGCGCAAATCCGGGTCCGCCTTTTGCGCTGGGTTGAATAACCGCTCCAGCACGGTCTTCGGGTCCGCGCCCAGCAGGAGGGCCGCGCGACCCAGGGCGATGATGTTGGGTGGATCGCGATAGGCCCACGCGCGGCCGACGGCGAGTTGGTTGATTTCGCGGAGGCGGGTCCGGGCCAGGGTGGGGTTGCCCACGGCCTTGGCCGTGTCCACTCCGAGCAGGCGCAACTGGATGCTGCTCGAATGAGCGAGCGCGTTGCTGACCGTGGCTTCCGCGCCCGGATAGTCCCCCACCTGCAAACGCGTGTTCGCCTCCAGCAACTGCCAGTCCTCGTCGCTGCTGCCGGCTTTCGCGGCCTGCGCGCACGCTTCCAGGCAGGATTGATATTTCCCCGTCCGAAAGAGGTTCTGCGCGTTCTCGAGGTCGTCCGCCCCGGCGTGCAGGGTGAAGAGCAAAGCCATCGCCATCAGGCTTCGGCGCCACCAGGCCGAAACCGGAGAGACATGCGAGTGACCGTGCATGAGTCTTTTTAACCCCGGCCAACCCCAGGCGCAAGGGCACGGATGCAACCGTTGTGAGGCCGTAGCGACGGCCAGTGCGCGGGCGCGGCTCGCGCGGCGAGCCGCACTACGCAACTGACGCCGGCTCGAGCGGCATCGGTTCGGCGTGATCGAGGAAGGCGCGGCAGATGGCGAAGAATTCGTCGCGCGTCTGGCAGCGGCGGATGCGATGGAGGAAGGCGTTGGTGACGGGAGTGCCGGGCGACGCCTCCGCCGATGGCGCGCCCGCTGGTTGAACTGCAAGTTGATCAGGAGGAGACCGGCGCTCCGGCCCGACACCTTCGCCGAGGTAGTTCATAAACTTTTTCATGCGTTCAACCTGGATTCGCTCCGGCGCGTCGAAGCTGGCCTGGGATGCAAACAGCGCGGTGATGTATTCCAGCACGTCGCGCCCGGTCGGATAAGCAATCGCCTCACCACGCAGTCGCTGCCGGATTTGATTGAACAACCACGGACTGCGAATCACCCCACGCCCGATCATCAAGCCGCGCGCTTTCGTCTGTGCCAGAACCTCGAGCGCCTGGTCCGCGGAATAAACATGGCCATTGGCGCAGATGGGGCAGTTCAGGGTTTCGGCGGCCATGCGGATCAACTCGTAATGCACCGGCAGCCGATACATCTGCGCCACCGTGCGCGCGTGAACCGTGAGCAGGTCAATGGAATGTTTGGCGAAGATGGGCAGCAGCGCATCAAACTCCGCGGGCGATGCGAAACCCACGCGCGTCTTCACCGTGAATTTGATGTTCACGGCCTCGCGCAGCGCGCCGAGGATGGAGTCAACCCGTTGCGGTTCGCGCAGGAGTCCACCCCCGGCGCATTTCTTGTAAACGATGGGCGCGGGGCAACCGAGGTTCAGGTCAATCGCCGCGACCGGGAGTTGCTGCAGTTCCTTGGCCGTGCGGACGAGCGACGGGATGTCATTACCGATCATCTGCGCCACGACCGGCCGGCCCGTGGAATTCTGCTCGATGGATTCGAGAATCCATTTCTCCGGTCGCGACACGGCATGGACGCGGAAGTATTCCGTCCAGTAAACATCCGCGCCGCCGTAACGGTGCATGAGCGACCAGAACGCACCATCTGTCACGTCCTGCATCGGCGCGAGGGCGAGGAACGGCACGGGACCGCGCAGGAGTGAACCGAAATCAGTCACACCACCAACTGCGACCACTTCACCGCGAAGCCAGGCACAAGTTTGGAAGTCGCCGTGTCACCGGGTTCCGCCTTTGAGTGAAGTTTGAAGGCGTTGTTCTCCAGGGCGAACACTTCGATGGTCTGCGCTTCGGAGTCAATGATCCAGTATTCGCGAACGCCGTGCTGTTCGTAGAGGTCTTTCTTGTCAACCCGGTCCCGCCGCCAGCTTCCCTGAGAGATGATCTCCAGGGCGAGATCGGGTGCGCAGCGAACGCGATCCGTAACCAGATGGAGGCGATCCTTGGAAATGAAAAAGACGTCAGGTTGAACAACGCGATGTGGCGTGAGAATCACATCCAGCGGGCTGACGAAGACTTCACCCAGTTGTTTTGGAAAAATCGCCTCTTCCAGCAGTTTGGCGAAACGCAAAACGATCCTTTGATGGTTGGGGGTGGGCGTCGGTGACATGATGATTTCTCCGTCCCAAAGTTCGACCGGGAGATTTGTTTCCTCCAACTCCGCGAGCATTTCATCGTAAGTCCAGAACCGCTTGGCGGAAGGCGGGGGCAGGGTTGCGGTTGCCATGACTCCAAATAGCCGACAAAGCCAAAGAAATCAAACTGCTTTTGGCCTCTGGCTTCGCTCCAATGCCCGGCTCGCCAGCCAACCGCTTGCAAACGTGATCAATGACCCAATCAGCACATACCATTGCCACGATACGTTGAGCCGCAACCCGACAAACGTCATGCCGACAATTCCGGTCACGATCCCGATCAGGGCGCCCCTGGGACCGACGCGTTGGGTCAGCGCGCTCAGGAAAAACAGGCCCAGCACCGGTCCGTTGGTAAAGGACGCCACCGCCAGCACCGCATCCACGCCCCGGCCCTTCATTGCAATCGCAATGATGGCCACCACGATTTGCACGACGCCCCAGAGCGCGGTGAACAGCCGGGAGGCGTTGAGATAGTGCTGGTCGGATTTGTTCGGCGCGAACAGCGGCCGGTAGAAATCGGTGACCGCCGTGGCCGCCAACGAGTTGAGCGAGCTGGACAGGGTGCTCATCGCCGCCGCAAAAATGGCGGCGACCACGAGACCAATGACGCCAACCGGCAATTGCGTGACGATGAAGTGGGGAAAGACGCGGTCGGCCTTGGCGGCAACCTCCGGCGGCAGCGTGGCGGACTGTTGGTAAAACACAAAGAGCATCACGCCGATCAGCAGGAACAAGATGAATTGCGCCAGGATCACGACGCCGCTGGTCAACAGGGCGAGGGTGGCTTGCCGGGAATTGCGCGCGCACAGGTAGCGTTGCACCATCAACTGATCCGTGCCATGCGTGGCTGTGGTAAGAAACGCGCCGCCAATCACACCCGACCAGAACGTGTAACTGCGGCTCAGGCTGAAGGTGAAATCGAAAACGTCGAACTTGTGAAGCTGGCTTCCCACGGCGACCACCTCATTCCAGCCACCGGGAATTTTTCCCAGCAACACCAGCGCCGCCACGACGGCCCCGATGAGATACACGAGGAGTTGAATGGCATCCGTCCAGATCACCGCTGCCATCCCGCCGAGATAGGTGTAAACAATCGTCACCACGCCGATGATGAGAATCGAAACCGGGTCCGCCCAACCGGTCAACGCCACCAGCACGATGGCCGTGAGAAAAAGCCGGATGCCATCGGCAATCGAGCGCGTGATCAGAAAGAGCGAGGCCGCCGTGCGTTTCACGCGTCCACCGAACCGTTGATCCAGCACCTGATAGACCGTGAAAAGCTCGCCCTTGAAATAGAGCGGGATGAACAACACCACCACGATCAAGCGCCCAATCAGATAGCCAAAGACGATTTGCAGGAACGTGAAGTTGCCGCCGCTGCCGCCCGCATTGGCCGCGAACGCAAACGCCGGCACACTGATGAACGTCACGGTGGAAGTTTCGGTGGCGACGATGGAGCCCATCAGCGCCCACCACGGCGCGTTGTTGTCGGAAAGAAAATAATCGCGGATGTTGCGTTGTTTCCGGCTGAACCACCAGCCCACGCCCAACGTCCCAAGCATGTAAACCACAATGATGATGAGGTCGAACAGGTGCAGTTTCATGCGTCAATGGGGCGACATTACTGAAGCACACCCGCGCCGCTGGCGAGAACATTTTCGTGTGTGGTGGCGTGTGGTGGCGGCGACGCCCCCGCTGCCATCGGCTTCGACCTACCCGGAAACTCGCGCCAATAGAGCTTCGGTGGCCTGCGGCAACTGGGCGCACAACTCCTCGAATAACGTCCGGCAATCCGCCTCGGAAACCGGCAGCGACTTCGCCGCCGTGTGAATGAAACCGCGCGTGGTCTGTTGCGCGTAGCCCAGCAACCCCTGGCGCAACGGCAACGAATACAGCACCAGCGTCATCCCATAAACCAGCGTGTGCCAGCCGTGTGCCTGGCCCGCCTCCACGGCGACGAGGTAGCGTTGCGCCCCGCGTTCATCCCGCAACGGACGAAGCTTCTGCAACTGAGCCAGTCCCACCCGCCGGCTCGCGGAGGTGAAATCGCGCCAGGCCGGTTCGTGGGACAGTTGTTGATCAAAAGCGATCAACTCACGGATTTCGTTCCGGCTCACCCGATCAAAGGCCGTTTGAATCGCGGGTAATTCCTGCGGCAGCAAAATCCGCGCGTGGTAGGTGTGGAGAAAATCGCGCAAGGCCGGCAGGCTCGTGATCGGCCGGGCGGCGAGCGAATCCGCCAGCCCATGCACCGAGGCGAGGCCGTCCGCCGTGCCGAGTTGCTCGACGAGCGGGTGCGCATCGCCCAGCCATTCAGCCGGGTCGTGCGTCAGTTCCGGTTTCACCCACGGATTCATCACTCGTAAAAATGTTTGCAGTCTTCGTGCCGCAAACGTTGCCGCCAGCATGTTTTCGCCAGCGCCGCTTGACCAGCGATAAAAGTGCGCGGGCGCCATTTTAATCCCTTGCCTCCGTTCCAGACCGACTTTAGAGTCAACTTCCGATACAACAACGGCGGGCGCGACGCCAATCGCGCCGACCAAAGTTCCCGGTGGCCGGCGTCGGTTGAACGTCTCGTTCGCTCAAAAAACTTTATGAGCAACGAAGCGAACCGATATTCCTACCCTGGCATCCCCTCCACTTCCGACGGCGCGGGTGGCGTCGTGTGGGTCGAAACCCACATCACCCACGGCGCGTGCGCCTATCCCATTACCTCGTCCACCACGATGGGCACGGGCTACCAAACCGAAGTGTCCAACGGAAAGAAAAATCTCTGGGGAGACACACTGACGTTCGTGCAGCCGGAATCGGAACATTCCGCCGCGACCACGTGCGAAGGGTTTGCGCTCGCCGGCGGACGTGTGACCAACTTCACTTCCGGCCAGGGCCTGGTGCTGATGAAAGAAGTGCTCTACACGATTTCGGGGAAACGATTGCCCGTCGTTTTCCACATCGGGGCGCGGGCGCTGACGTCCCATTCACTCAACGTGCATTGCGGGCATGACGACGTGATGAGCGTCGCGGACTGTGGCTGGGGGATTTTGTTCAGTCGCAATGCGCAGGAGGTTTGCGACATGACGGCCATTTCCCGGCGCGCGGCGGAAGCCTGCGAGACGCCGTTCATGAACGTGCAGGACGGTTTCCTCACCACGCACACGATTGAGAACATCAACCTGCCCGAGCCGGAGTTTCTCAAGGAGTTCGTCGGCGATCCCAATCAGAAACTGCGCTGCCTGTTTGACCCGCACAATCCAATCATGACCGGCGTGGTGCAGAACCAGGATTCATACATGAAGGGCAAGATTGCCCAGCGCACGTTCTACGACAAATGCCAGGCTGCGGTGCAGGAAGCGATGGATGAGTATTACGCCAAGACCGGACGGCGTTATCATCTGGTGGACCAGTATCGCATGGACGACGCGGAATACGCGCTCGTCGGCCTGGGCGGCATGATGGAGACCGCGCAGGCGGCGGCCGATTATCTGCGGGAGGAGATGCATCTCAAGGTCGGGGTGGTCCACGTCACCTGCTTCGCGCCGTTTCCCGCCACGCAACTCGTGGACGCGTTGCAGAACGTCAAAGCCGTGACGGTCGTCGAGCGTATGGACAATCCGCTCGCGCAATCCAATCCCCTGGTGCAGGGCATCAAGGCCGCGTTCGCCGACGCGCTCACCGGCCTCAGCTACGGCTCGAACGGCGAGTTCAAGTATCCGAAGATTTCGCGCATCCCGAAAATCTACGCGTGCTCCGCCGGACTCGGTTCGCGCGACGTAACGGGCGGCCATTTCATCGCCATCGTGAAGAACATGCTCGCCGAGAAACCGCGCGAGTATTTCACCGTCGGCATCAAGCACGCGCTCACGTTGCCGGAGTGCGAAGCCCCGGATTTGCGGCCCGAAGGCGCGTTCTCGATGCGCGGCCATTCCGTCGGCGGGTTCGGCTCGGTCACAACCAACAAACTCATCGCGTCGTTCGTCGGTGAATTGTTCAACCTGCACGTGCAGGCGTATCCGAAATACGGCTCGGAGAAGAAAGGGTTGCCCACAACGTATTACCTGACCGTGGCGGAAAAACACATCCGCACGCACAGCGAACTGAGCCACGTTGACTTCATCCCGCTCAACGACGTGAACGCCTTCAACCTCGGCAATCCGTTGGCGGGTATCGCCGACGAAGGCAGCGTGTTCATCCAAAGCCCGGAGACCGACCCGCACCAGGTCTGGAGTCACATCCCGGCTTACGGCCAGAAGCTCATCCGCAACAAGCGCCTCAAGATTTTCTACCTCGACACCGTGAAGATCGCGAAGGAGATCGCGACCGAAGCCGACCTTCAGCAACGCATGCAAGGCGTCTGCCTCGTGGGCATCTTCATCAAGGTGACGCCGTTCGCGTCGCGCTCGGGCATGAGCGACGAACAGGTGCTGGGTGCGGTGGAAAAATACATCCGCAAGTATTTCGGCAAGCGCGGCGAGACCGTGGTGCAGGAAAACCTGAAGTGCGTGCGCGAAGGCTTGAAGAGCGTGATGGAAATCCCGTGGAGCATCATCACCGCGCCCGCGCAACCGAAGGCCAAGGCGGAAGAGGAAGTGGTGTTTGCGAAGTAAGATGTGATGGCCAACCCGCGAAATCTCTTTGCGATCATGGGATTGCTCTCATTTCTGTTTGGTGGTTGCACCAAACAATCCGCGCCCCTAGCTCCGGAGGCTAATGGGAAAGTTCACCAATCGTCGGCATTGGCAGCACCACCAGAAGTCACCTCTGAATCTGAAGAAGGTTTTCACGATTTGATTTTCTATATCCGCGATTACAAGAGACTTTCTGACGGGTCGCAAACGATTGAGGGAGTCGGCCTGCACAAAGGCAAGACTCTCGGACTGCAAATCATTCTTGGCTCAACTTGGAAAGAAGGATCGCTTGGCAAGGATGTCCCGCTGGTAACCTATCAAGGGCTCGTCAAATATCGCTCAACCGGTTCTGACAGCGACTCATTCCTGCGAACGCTCAATGAGCTTTACGGAACGAAACTCTCTGCGAATTCGATGAACGCCGAAACTTCGTTTACGGGAATCTCGCTCGAAGGCGACCCACGCGACCTTGCGAAAGGGTCAGTGAAGATCAAGCTCTTCTTCGAGTCTGACAATGAACAAGAATACGCGGAACTTTACACCAATATCGAACTCGGCAAGCGAAGACTCGAAGTTCACGAAAAAGACCCTGATTACAGGAAAGCTGTGGTGACCGCGTTGCGAAAAGGCTGAACATCGATGGCTATTAACCTGAAACCCCGCCTAGTCACGCGCGTTCCACACGCTTGCGAGTGGTCCGGTCTGGGCGTACGCTCATTCGTGAATGCCAGAGTTGTCGCGTTTCTTCGGAATCATCATTCGGATGTATGCCGAGCCGTTCGCTCCGCATCATCAGCCGCATTTTCACGCTTACTATCAAGAGTTCGCGGCAGTGTTTGCGCTGGACACGCTGGAGATCATCGCCGGCGAATTGCCGGTGAAGCAACGGCGTCTGGTAGAGGCTTGGGCGGAATTGCATCGAGAGGAATTGAGAACCGGTTGGGAGTCGCTCCAAACGGGTCGTCGTCCGCAGCCGATTGCCCCTCTGCAATGAGATTTTCATGAGCCACAAGATTTACAGGGTGAAGTCGTTCGCCATCGTCGCGCCGCACACGTTGGAGGTGGACTTCAACGACGGTACGTCACGGCGGATTGATTTCCGGCCTGCGCTCGTGGGCGAGATTTACGGGCCGTTGCGCGATTTGAAATTGTTCGAGCAGGTTTCATTGGATCGCGAAGTTCACACGCTCGTCTGGCCGAACGGAGCGGATTTCGATCCGGCAACGCTGCACGATTGGCCGGAGAGTGCTGATGACGTTGCGAACGTTGTTTCAGATTGGAGTTCCAGCGGCGCGATGACGATGCGGGATTCACCGAAGTGACGATTACGATTAAGAAAAAGCTTAAGATTAAGAACCACCCAAAGACTTTATGAGCGAAACACTCACCGCCCCAGCCCCCGCCACTGAGCGCGCCCCTCGCGTTCCCATCGCGGCTTCGCCGGAGCGTGGCTCTGTGAGCTGCAGCGCGTCTGCCCCAGAGGGGCAGAATGTGAATAGCCGTGGGTGCAAACCCACGGTAGATCACGTAATTGCAGCCCGACCCCGGAGGGGTCGCACCATCCATCGCGCAACGATTCGTTCGACCCTTTCAGGATCGGGGGAAATTTCCGGGACTTGTTCCGTGGGTTTGCACGCACGGCTATTCATGTTGAATCCCTTCGGAATTCGGATGTGCTGATTCACGAACCACCCATTTAGCGCTTTAACCATTTAACCAATCACAAATTTATGTCTGAAACCCTCACTGCATCCGTCACCGAACGCGTCAACCAATTACCGATCACCGACGACGTTCTCAATGTTCAGGATTTTAACGACCGCATCGTTGGCGCCTACAACGAAGGCCGGGCCGAGCTGGGGCTGCCCGCGGACGATTCCACCTCGCGCTCGATCATCCCCGCCGGCACGGCCATCCTGCGCGACTTTTCCTACATCGCGCCCGAGATTCCGCTGCTCAACAGCGAGAATTGCGTCGCGTGCATGGCGTGCGTCACCGAGTGCCCGGACACCGCCATCCTCGGCAAGGTCGTGCCCAAGGCGAAGCTCGAGGAGGAACTCGCCAAAATCCCCGACGAAGCCGAGCGCGAGCATTATCGCAAACAGTTCGCCAAGACGACCAAGTTCTGGAACGTCTATGAAAAGAAGGGCGACGAGCCGGGTTACTTCGGCATCTTCGTTGATCCGACCAAGTGCAAGGGTTGCGCCGAATGTGTGGACGCCTGCGGCGATCACGACGCGCTCGTCATGCTCAAGAAGGACGACCGGACGTTGAAGCGCTTTCAACGCACGTGGAATTTCTACACCAAGATGCCCGAGACACCGAAGAAGTTCATCAACGAGAAGATGCTCATTGACATCATGCTCGCCGAGCGGTCGTTGCTCTACGTTGGCGGCGCGGGCTCGTGCATGGGTTGCGGCGAAGGCACGGCGCTCCGCATGATGCTCGCCGCGACGGGCTTTGTTTACGGCAAGGAAAACATCGGCATCGTCAACTCGACCGGTTGTTCCACCGTCTATGCCTCGACGTATCCTTACAATCCGTATCTCGTGCCGTGGACGAATTCACTATTCGAGAACGCGCCCGCCGACGCGATGGGCGTGCGCGCGCGCTGGGATCAGATGGGTTGGCATGACAAGAAACTCTGGGTCATCGGCGGCGACGGCGCGATGCTCGACATCGGTTTCCAGAGCTTGAGCCGCCTGCTGGCCAGCGGCATGAACATCAAGGTGCTCGTGCTCGACACGCAGGTTTATTCCAACACCGGCGGGCAATCGTCCACCGCCACGTTCATGGGCCAGAACACCAAGTTCAGCGTTCACGGCAAGGCCATCCCCGGCAAGACCGAACGCCGCAAGGAACTCGCGCAGATTTGCATGATGCACCCGAACACGTTCGTGGCGCAGACCAGTTGCGCGATGAGCAATCACTTCTACAAATCCATCATGGCCGCCAACGAATACGATGGCCCGGCGGTGGTGAGCATCTATACGACCTGCCAGCCCGAACACGGCGTGGGCGACAACCTGGCGATGCAACAAAGCAAACTCGCCGTGGACACGCGCACGTTCCCGGTGCTCATCTACGATCCGCGCAAAGGCGACAAGATCGCGCAACGCCTGAGCCTCCAGGGCAATCCCTCCGAGAAACTGGATTTCTTCATCGAGCCGAAGACGAACGAAGTCTATGACTTCATCCGCTTCGCGCGCACCGAAGGCCGCTTCGCCAAACACTTCGACAAGGACGGCAACCCGAGCGAGACGCTGCAAAAAGCCAAACAAGAACGCCTCGAAAACTGGCGCACCCTGCAGGAACTGGCGGGGATTATTTGAAGTCTGGAAAGCGCTTTGGCCGTGTGATAGACTGCTTCGCATGAAATCGAACGGTGACATGGCGGCAGTTGAAAAACTACTTCGGCCCATGACGCGTAATTTGACGCCAGAACTCGCCCGCGCCCTTGTCAATCTTACTGCAGACGACGAGACGCAGACCCGTTACGACTTGCTCGCCGGGAAAAATACCGAAGGCGAACTCACTGCAGCAGAAAAGGAGGAACTGGAATCGCTCGTCCGTGTCAATACGTTGCTCGGGGTACTCAAAACTGAAGCTCACGCCGTTCTTGCCAAAGCCGCTTGATGGATGCGGCAACCAGCCAGCTTGTTCGTCAGCGAGCCGGAAACCGTTGTGAGTATTGTCACCTGCCGCAGGACTTCTCCGACCTGCGCTTCCACGTTGAGCACATTGTTCCTCGTCAGCATCGCGGCGCCGACAATCTCGACAATCTGGCGCTCGCTTGCCCGGAATGTAATCTTCACAAGGGCACGAATCTCACCGGCATTGATCCCGACACAAATCAAGTAACGCCGCTATTCCATCCGCGCCGGGACAAATGGGAGATCACTTTGCGTTGATTGATGGCAGAATCGCTGTGAGAACTCCAACGGGTCGAGCTACTGCATGGCTGTTGACCATGAATGTCGGGGACAACCTGCGCATCAGGCAACGGCTGGTTCGACTCGGATTATTCAGTTAACCAAAGGGCAACCCGAGCGAAACACTGCTCAAAGTCAAACAGGAACGCCTGGAAAACTGGCGCACGTTGCAGGGATTATCTAAGCGCGGAATTTGGAGCGCGAGACGCGGAATAAGGCATCGCCGCCACGCTTTACTCGCGGTACAATCCGTAATCCGGATGCCGCTTGTGATGCCGGACCAGCGTGATGCGAATGCCGTCAGGGATTTCGCGGTAAAGAAAGTGATACGGGAATCGTTTGAGATTAGCCCGGCGGAATTTGGAACTGACCGGATGAAATCTTCCGGAATTGGCTGCGGCGAGTCTGATGAAGTGGCGCAACTCCTTTTTGAATTCGTCGCCAAGAATCGGTGAAACTTCGTCGTAACGCCTGAGCGCGTCGGCAACATCCTGCTCAACGGCGGGATGATATTGGACGTTCACTTCTGGCGGCGGGTTTCGATGCGTTGCCAGAATCCGGAGTCATGCAGGGCCTGAACCTGCCTGGATTCGATTTCACGTTCGCGCCGCTCTGCTTCTGTCAGTTCATCCGCTTCGGAACACTCTTCCGGCACGGGTGGTAATGAACTCAAAAGAAACTCAGCCAGCGAGGCGCGGTCTTTCAGGCCAAGAGCCAGGACCTGCTTCTTGATTTCATCCACCGCAGTCATGGCGCTACAGTATCGCGCTCCTGACCACCTGACAAGCGTCGGGCAAAGGCCACAAGATCGCGCAACGCCTGGGCGCTCCGGGCAATTCGACTAGGAAACAGGGTTTCTTCATCGAACCGAAGACGAACGAAGGCCAGGACTTCATCCGCTTCGCGCGCGCAAGCGGCGGGTGAAAAGTCAGCCGCGCTATCGAGGGCTGTTTTCCGGGACGGCGTTGATCTCGATTTCGGGACCATTACCGAGTTGAGCGCGACCGTAAATCAGCGCGCCTTGCAGTCGGGCGGGAAATGGCACGGGCGCTTGAGTCACGCCGGCCGGCAATTGCGACACGGCCAGCGCGTTGGTCTCCACAAAATTCCAGGTGAACACGACATTCTGATTGAGCGTGTGGTTCGTGCCTTCCACGCGCCATTGATAATTCACCGCCGGCGTCTGCGCGGGCGGGAGCGCGCGGGCCGGCAATGATGCCGCAGTTTGATCGACGCGCTTGAAATCTGTGACGGCTTGCGGCTGGCTGACCGCGTCACCAGCGGCGTAATTTGCGGCGACCGCGTTCAAGTTGCCGAGATAAGTTGAGCCATCGCTGTCAATCACGCGCAATTGATTGCCGACTTGTTCCATTTGGAAATTCGCCAGCACCGGCGCGCGCGGCGGGGCCACGGCGGAGCGCGCTTTCGTTTTGCGTTGGTCCGAAGCAAGGTTGGTGAAGGACTGGACTTGAGTTTGCTTGGTGGCCGGCTGGGCGCTGGCCGCCTGCGTCAATGGCTTCTGGCCGGCAATCGCGCGCACCGAAGGGCTCGGGTTTGCCGCGACAGCCGCCGCCGCCGCCGGTGTGGCTGGTTGTTGATCGGCAAAGCGAGCCGTTGCCGTTGGTTCGGCGGCGTGGCTGGTCGTGACCGGCGCCGCCAACGAGCGTGCCCGGCTTGAAGCTTGATTCTCCGCCGCGCTGGTGACTGGCGGGCGGTTCAAGGTTACGGCTTCCGCAGACTCTTGATTCAGGTGAACCACGACTTTCTTGTCCGCGGTTGGTTTGGTCGCCGGCGCCAGGGCTGGCATCGCTTGGGGCCCGCCGTTACTGGCCAGCGAATTTTCCTGGACATCCTTCGCCGCCGTGAAGTTGTCGGCGGGAACAGTTGCAACCGGAACGGCGGCCAGGCGGTTGTCAGGCTCGAGCGCACGTTGAGTTTCCTGTTTTGTCCTGGCGTCGGTGGCGGGAGTGGAGACGGTCGGTGCCGGTCGGCTTTCGTTCCGGGTCGTTTCCTTGGCCGGCGAACTTTGGGCCAGTCGGCCCAGCGGTTTCGGCTCGTTCAACAGGGGGAGAATCAGCACCGCCGCGACGCCCAGCACCACCAACACGCCAACGGCATAAATCCAACGGCGTGTGAGTCGGGCAAAAAAGTCGCGCGCCGACTCAGTCGGCTCGACCGCAGGCTGGGGGAACTGCCGCGCCACTTCGCCTTGCAACAATCGCCGGTTCGCTGGATGCAACGAGAACGGCGCGCCGGCCTCTTCGCCCCGCTGCCTGGCGTGGCGACGGAGCAATTTCTCAATGGGCCGTTCGTCGTTCATTCGTTGCTAGGGATTAGACGGCATCGGGCGGTTTTTCTCCCCGGAAAAGATTTTCCGCGCGATGACCTCCAGTTTATCGAGGCATTTGCTCAGGCGGGAACTGACGGTTTTGGGATTCAAGTTCAACTCCCGGCTCAATTCGTCGTAGCTCAGGTCGCCGAAGTAGCGGAGTTCGATGATCTCTCGGCAAGGCGCGCCGATCTGATCCAAGGCGTCGCGCACGAGACCAGCCCGTTCGACGTTGAGCAAATTCACGTCGGGCGACGGCGCGGTGCTGGGTGGATCAAGCGTCAGTCCGGTTTCCGGATCTTCGGCCTGCAACGACAGTGGCGTCTGGCCGCCACCGCGTTTGGCGGCACGCTGTTTCTCGCGAAAGTCGCGCGCCTTGTTGGCGGCGATGCGAAACAACCAGGTCTGAAACTGGCTGTCGCCGTGGAAGGAGCCGAGGTTGCGAATGACGGACAGAAAGACCTCCTGGCAAACTTCGTCCACGTCTTCGCGTGTAAAGTCGGAGGCAAGTTGGAAAACGAAACGGCCCGCCGCCGCGTAATGACGATCGAACAACTCGTCCCACGCGTCCGCGTCGCCCCGCCGGCAGCGCGCCAGCAATTGAGCCTCGGCTTCCATCTGCCCGGGACTGTAAGCGAGGCGGCCGCGTTTGAATAGAACCGGTTTCAAAATTCAACTTTCTCAGCAGGCGCTGACACGAAGGGGCGGAAATCTTTCAAGAAGCGAAACTTTCCGCCTTGCCAACGTCGGCGGCGACGGTTCTGAGATTCAAAGCGCGAAATTAGGTTGGGAACATTCTCACTCTGCACTTCCCGGGAGTGAGATGGTGGGCCAGGACTACGATTGTTCAGCCGAAAAACGCGACGAGGCGTCGCGGCCACGCGGCCGGGAGCGATGATGGACCAGGACGACGATTGTTCAGCCGGCAAGTGACCCGCCGCGCCAAGCAGTTCTGGCTCGACGGAGGTTCGTTGACACCGGCCACCACCTCGGCTAACTCTGGCGCCATGAAAACTGCATTTTGCCTCACGACCCTGGTGTTGGCCGGCCTCGTAACCGGCTTGCGCGCCGCCGACTGGCCGAACTATCGTGGGCCGGATCACAACGGCATCTCGAAGGAAACCGGCTGGACGGCCCAATGGCCGGCCAATGGGCCCAAGGTGTTGTGGAAGGCAAAAGTCGGGCTTGGCTTCGCCTCGTTCGCCGTGGCCAAGGGTCGCGCCTACACCACGGGCAACGCCGCCAACACGGATACGATCTTTGGCTTCGACGCCAACACGGGGGCGGAGCTGTGGAAGCATTCTTACGCCGCGCCGCTGGATCCGAATTCCTATCAGGGCGGGACGAGCGCCACTCCCACCGTGGACGACGACCGCGTCTATTCGGTGAGCAAACGCGGCGTCATCAATTGTCTCAGCGCGGCGGATGGGAAAGTGGTGTGGACGAAAAATCTGCGGGAGGAACTGGGCTGCGAAACTCCCACTTGGGGCTTTGCGGGTTCGGTCTTGATCGAAGGGGACCTGGCGATTCTGAATTTTGGCACAGCGGGCACGGCGCTCAACAAGCATACGGGCAAGGTCGTCTGGACTTCCGGCGCAGATGAAGCCGGTTATTCCACCCCGTTTCCATTTACGTCGGGGGGCGAGCGCGCGGCGCTGTTCACCATGAAACAGGAGGTCGTGGCCGTGAAAGTCAAGGATGGCAAGCAGCTCTGGCAGTTCCCCTGGAAGACGCAATACAACATCAATGCCGCCGACCCGATTCTCAACGGCGACAAGGTGTTCGTTTCCTCGGGTTACAATCACGGCGCGGGCTTGTTTGATGTGAGCGCCCATCCGCCCAAGGAAATCTGGCAGACCAAAGACATGCGCAACAAGATCGCCAGTTCCGTGCTCTGGCAGGGATTCATTTATGGCATGGACGAAAGCCAGCTTCGTTGCCTCGACTTCAACACCGGCGCCATCAAATGGACGGACAAAACGACTGGCATGGGTGCGCTGATGCTGGCGGATGGGAAACTGATTGTGTTGAGCGAGAACGGCGAATTGCTGGTGGCAGAAGCTTCGTCCGCCGGCTTCAAACCGATTTCCCGCGCGCAAGTGCTGGGGAAAACCTGCTGGGCCGAGCCGGTGCTGGCCAACGGAAAAATCTATTGTCGCAACGGCAGGGGCGACGTGGTGTGCGTAGATGTCAGCGGGAAGTAAACCTCGTCGTCCGTGAACCCGCTGTTCGTAGCCGCCGCGAGGCCACGTGGCGGACTTGCTTGAGCAGCCGCGCATTCGCGTGCGCTCACGCCGTCGCGTCCGATTCAGTCTGCCGACTCGAGAAACCGCATCGTGTTGTCGCCGTGTTTCATGACTTTGGCCTCCTTCCACCGCGCGGGGATTTCCAGCGTGTCGCGGCTTGCATGACCGAGGACAAATCGTCCGCCCGGCGCGAGCAGCTTCGGCAGGTCCGGCTCGTCAATCAGCCGTTGCGCCAGTGAGGTCGAACGGCGGCCCACATTTTTTTCTCCATACGGCGGATCCGCGAGGATTAAATCAAACACCTGACCACCGGCCACCAGTTGCGGCAGTACGGCGAAGACGTCCTGCGCGCGGACTTCCAGCGTGTGCGGGGGGAACTCCGGTGCGTCGGCATTGCGCCGGATGAAATCGGCGTGTTTCGGCGACAACTCCACGCACAAGGCGGACTTCGCGCCGCGGCTCAAACATTCGAGGCTCAGTGCGCCGCTGCCGGCGAAAAGCTCGAGCACACGCGCGCCCACGACCCGGGCGCCGAGGGAATTGAACACGGCTTGCTTGACCAGATCGGGCGTGGGCCGCACCGCCAGACCTTTCGGCACTTTCAGAATCCGCCCGCCCGCTTGTCCGCCGGTGATGCGCATGGTGGAAGGACGTCAATCCGCCTGCGCAAACGTCCGCCGGGCGATGCGGCCGGTCCATTCCGAAACAATCTGCGTGAGCACCACGGACGCACAGAACAACAGCAGACCGTCCTGCGCCTTGATGGTTGCCAGTCCGCCGGCGCGAATCAACACCACCAGCACGGCGACGACGAATACATCCAGCATGGACCATTTGCCCAGGTGCGAGACAATCTCATGCACCTGCGCCATCAAGCGCAACTGGAGGCCCGGTTTCAGCCAGAGCACCAGCAACGCGGTGATTTTTACTAACGGGAAAATCACCGTGAAGATGATCAGGATGCCAAACAGGAAGAACTCCCGCTCGTGGAACAACGTGATCAAGGCGTGATACACGGAGACGTCGTGGTCGAAGACCCAGAGTTTGGTGACCTCGGTGAACGGGCGGAACAGGCCTGCCAGAAACAACGCGAACGCCAGCACCAGCAGCAGGACGATCGGCAGGCGCTCGCTCCGATGGATGTCGCCGAGCGACTGTCGGGGGTGGGCGCTCATTTCGTCGCGGAGAACAACTCCGCGAAGAACTGTTTCATTGCTTCCCACGACCGCCTGTCCGCGCGCTCGTTGTAGGCCGCGCCGGTCGAATTGTTGTGGCCGGCCAGGGGTTGGGTGAAGCTATGCACCGCCCCGCCGTATTCGATGAGCTGCCAGTCCACGTGGTGATCGCGCATCTCGTTTTGAAACGCCGCGAAATCTTTCGGCGCTTCAAACGGATCATCCGCGCCGTGGCAGGCCAGGACTTTGCACTTGATGTTCCGGCCGTCGGCGGGTGTGGGGGAATCCAGGCCGCCGTGAAAACTCACCACGCCGCTCAATTCCGCGCCGCTTCGCGCCAGTTCGATCACGGTCGTGCCGCCGAAACAATAGCCGATGGCGGCGATGCGCGTCGGGTCCACCAGCTGGTTCTGCTTGAGCTCCGCCAACCCGGCGTTCACGCGGGCGCGGAGCAGCGCCCGGTCGCTCTTGTATTTCGTCGCCTCCACGCCGGCTTCCTGCACATTTTTCGGCCGCACACCCTGGCCGTAGATGTCGGCGCAGAACGCCACGTAACCCAGCCGGGCGAGCATTTCCGCCCTATGCTTTTCGTAGTCCGTCAGACCCAGCCATTGATGCACTACGAGAACACCGGGACGCCGGCCCTGCACGGCATCATCATAAACCAGCACGCCCGCGAGGGGGGTGCCGCCTTGTTGGTACTCGATGACTTTGGATTGAATCGTGGCCCGCGCGGCCGCGGCGAAACCCAGCGTCAACAGCACGAAAAGAATAATTTTCATAGTGCGCTATTCTAAGACCGCACCCGGCCCAAAAGACAAAACAAAATTCCGCCGCCGCGTCCGGCGGTCAGTTGATTTCGCGGACGCGGATGCAGGCCGCGCGCCGGGTGGCGTCGAAGTTTTCCAATGTGGGGACGACGCGCGCACATTCGGCGATGGCATAGGAGCAGCGCGGATGCAGCGCGCAGCCCGAAGGCGGGTTCATGGGCGAGGGCGGATCGCCGGCCAGAATAATCCGTTGCCGCTGCTGCTCGCGTTCGGGATCCGGAATGGGCACGGCGCTGGCCAGCGCTTTGGTGTAGGGATGGAGCGGTTGCTCGAACACCCGGGCCGCCGGACCGATTTCAACGATCCGGCCCAGATACATCACTGCGATCCGGTCGGAGAGATGTTTGACCACAGACAAATCGTGCGAGATGAAAATCAGGGTGAGCTGCATCTCGCGGGAAAGCCGGGCCAGCAGGTTGATGATTTGCGCCTGGATGGAAACGTCCAGCGCCGACACCGGCTCGTCGGCGACGATGAGTTTCGGTTCGACGGCCAGCGCCCGGGCGATGGCGATGCGCTGCCGCTGGCCGCCGGAAAACTCGTGCGGATATTTTTTCACGAACCGCGGCGAGAGGCCGACCTTTTGCATCAACTCCGAAACGCGCTGATTGATTTCGCCCGGGGAAATTTTCCGATGCGCGCGGAGCGCCTCGGCCAGCGCATCGAAAACCGTCATGCGCGGGTTGAGCGAGGCGTACGGGTCCTGGAAGATCATCTGGAAGTCCGCCCGCGCCGCGCGCAACTCGGCGGGCGCCAACTGCGCCAGATTCCGGCCGGCCAGCAGCACCGCGCCCGCCGTCGGCGGAATCAACTGGAGGATCGTCCGGCCCAGCGTGGATTTGCCGCAACCCGATTCGCCGACCAATCCGAGGATTTCCCCCCGCGCCAGCGAGAAGGACACGCCGTCCACGGCTTTCACCGTGCCGAGGTGACGCCGGAAGATCATCCCGCGCTCCACCGGGAAGTGGGTTTTCAAGTTTTCAACCTGGAGGAAATCGCCGGTCATGCCTGGAGATTGATTTCGCCTTGCTGGACGCGCACGCAGGCGGTGGCGTGGTCCGGCGTCACCGCCTGCAATTCCACCGGCGCGCGGCAAATCTCCCGCGCCCATTCGCAACGCGGCCGGAACGCGCAGCCGGTCACCGGCTTGGACAAATCGGGCGGCATCCCGGCGATGGTGTAAAGTTCCGCGCCCTTGGGTTGCAGGGCCGGGATGGATTTTTGCAGCGCGCGATTGTAGGGATGTTTCGGCGCGCGATAAATCTGCCGGGTTGGTCCGGATTCCACCACGCGGCCGGCGTACATGACGTTCACCCGCTGGCACAGGCCGGCCACCACGCCGAGGTCGTGGCTGATCCAGATCACCGCGGTGCCGCGTTCGGCCTGCAGACGCTTCACGAGTTCGATGATTTGCGCCTGCACCGTCACATCGAGCGCGGTGGTCGGTTCGTCGGCGATGAGCAGGTCGGGCTTCGTAATCAGCGCCATCGCGATCATCACGCGCTGCCGCATGCCGCCGGAGAATTCATGCGGATAGCCCCGGATGCGCTGGGCGGCGTCCTGGATGCCGACGTCCTGCAACGCCTGGATGCCCCGGGCGACCGCGCGGGCGCGACCGATCCGCTCATGGATCAGCAATGGCTCGATGAGTTGATCCTCGATGCGCAGGTAGGGATTCAGCGAAGTCATCGGATCCTGAAAGATCATGGCGATGCGCTTGCCGCGGATGCGGTTCAATTGCTTCACCGGACATTGGAGCAAATCCACGCCATCGAAGATGGCTTCCCCGCTCTCGATGCGTCCGGGTGGCTGGGGTATCAGACCGAGCAGCGAATAGCAGGTGACGGATTTGCCCGAGCCGGATTCGCCGACGATGCCGAGTGTCTCACCCGGTTGGATCGCGAACGAAACGTCATCCACCGCGCGCACCACGCCGTTGCGCGTATGGAAATAGGTGCGGAGATTTTTTACCTGGAGCAGCGGCATGGGTTAATCCTTTGCGGCCCGCACATCCAGCGCATCGCGCAGGCCGTCACCGAGGAAATTCAGCGAGAAGAGCGTCAGGCTGAAGACCGCGCCGGTGGCAATCAGAATCCACGGTGCGTCCTCCATCCAGTCCGCGCCTTCCTTGATCAGCGAACCCCACGAACTCATGGGCGGCTGCACTCCCAGCCCCAGAAAGCTCAGGAACGCCTCCAGCAACATCACCCCCGGCACCGTGAGCGTGGCGTAAACGATCACGACCCCGAGCACATTCGGCACGATGTGACGGAGAATGATCCGCCGCTTGCGCAACCCGAGCGCGTGGGCGGCCTCGATGTATTCCTGTTTCTTGAGCGACATCACCTGCCCGCGCACGATGCGGGCCATCGTCAGCCATTCCACCGCGCCAATCGCCAGGAACAGCAGGAAGATGCTGCGGCCCACAAAGACCATCAGCAGAATGACGAATACCGCCAGCGGCAACGCGTAGAGCACGTCCACGATCCGCATCATCACGACATCGAGTTTGCCGCCAAAGTAGCCGGCCACCGCGCCGTAGAGCAGGCCGATCGTCAACGAAACGGCGGTGGCGCTCAACCCAACGAGCAACGAGATGCGGCCGCCCATCAACACGCGCGCCAGCACATCCCGACCGAGCTGGTCGGTGCCCAGCCAGTGCCGGGCGCTCGGGCCGGTGACGCGCAGGTCCAGATCCTGATCCTGATACGAGTAGGACAGGCCAACGGGGCGGATGGCGGCGGGCAACTGGCCGAGCCATGGACCGAGGAAGCAAATCAGGGTGAGGCCGATTACGAACCACAACCCGAAGAGCGCCATCTTGTTTTTGGCGAGCCGATGCCAGGAGTCGCGCCAGAGCGAATGGCCGCCTTCCGCCGTTTCCACCTCGGGCAGTTCGACGTTGGCGATTGAAGGTTTGGCCGGCATGGCGTCAGTCAAATTTGAGGCGCGGGTTCAACCAGACCTGCACCACGTCCACGACGAGGTTGAAGAAAATGATCAGCGCGGCGTAGAACAACACCGTGCCGACGACCAGGGTGTAGTCGCGGTTGGTTACGGACGTGATGAAAAAACGTCCCAGCCCGGGAATCTGGAAGATGGTTTCGATCACAAACGAACCCGTGATGATGCCCGCCGTGGCCGGGCCGAGATACGACACCACCGGCGCGATGCCGCCGCGCAAGGCGTGTTTGAAAATGATGGCCGGAGTCGAAACCCCTTTGACGCGCGCGGTGCGGATGAAATCCTGACTCAACATTTCCAACATCCCGCCGCGGGTGAGCCGCGCGATGTAGGCGGCAAAATAAAGTCCCAGCGTCAGCGAGGGCAGCACGCGGTCGCGCGCGAAATCCCAGCCGATCGCATTGAACCACCGCAGGTGAATGGCGAAGACGAGCATGAGCAGCGGACCGAGCACAAACGTCGGCAGACAGATGCCAAACATGGCCAGCGACATGGCCGAGTAATCATAAATCGTGTTCCGCCACAATGCCGCGACGAAGCCGGCCGTCACCCCCAAGACCAGCGCGATGCCCAGACTCAGACAACCGAGTTCGAGCGAGGTCGGAAAGGCGGCGAAGATCAATTCGTTCACGCTGCGGTTGGGGTATTTGAAGGAAGGGCCGAGATCGCCGTGGAGGAGCTGCTTGAGGTAGTGGAAGTACTGGACCACCAACGGTTGATCCAGGTGATACGCCGCTTCCAATGCCTTGCGAATCTCCGGGGTGGTCGCCTTTTCCTTGTCGAACGGGCCGCCGGGTGTGAGGCGGATCAGGAAGAACGTCAGCGTCGCGATGACAAACAGGACCGGAATCGTTTCCAAAATGCGGCGAAGGATGAAGCGAAACATGGTCAGGGTTTGGTCGTGGCCTCCGGCGCTCGCAAACTGACGTACTTGTAAGGATGCTCGTCGAGTAGATTGGGATACCAGCCCTGCACGCTGGGCTGGATGAGGAAGGGATGGGTGTAATGGTAGATGGGCACCATCGGCGCTTCGTCGAGCAGGATGGCTTCGGCCTGTTGAAAATACTCGAAGCGCTGCCGCTGGTCGCGGGTCTGCCCCGCCCGCGCGATCAGCCGGTCGTATTCCGGGTTGGACCAGCCGGTCTGGTTGTTGCCGCCGCCGGTCACAAACATGTCGAGAAAGGAGTTCGGGTCCACGTAATCACCAATCCACGCGTAGCGGCCGATTTCGTAATGCAACGTCCGCTGGCTGTCTATGTAAACCTTCCATTCCTGGTTTTCCAACTCGACCGCGATGTTCAAGTCCCGTTTCCACATCTGCTGGATGGCTTCGGCGATGGCTTTGTGACTTTCCAGCGTGTTAAACATGATCGTGAGCTTGGGAAAACCTTTGCCGTCGGGGTAGCCGGCCTCGGCCAACAGCTTGCGGGCCGCGACAGGATCGTACGGCAGCCGGGCCTGGCATGTGTAACCCGCAGTATCCGGCGGGGTGAAACTGTAGGCGGGAATTTCTCCGGCGCGCCGGATCTGGGTCGCAATCGCCACCCGGTCCACCGTCATCGCCAGCGCTCGTCGCACCCGCCGGTCATTCAGCGGCGGCTTGGTGGTGTTGAACCGATAAATGTACGTGCCCAGATACGGATCAATCCGCAAAAACTTCGAGCGTTCCTGCTTGTACGCATCCACCTTGGCCAGCGGCACGTCGTAGGTGACGTGCAGTTGCCCGGCCTCGAACGCCCGCGCTTCGGTGTCCAGGCTGTCAATGGGATAAAACCGGATCCCGTTCAACTTCACCCTGGCCGCGTCCCAATAGGTCGGGCTTTTCTTCACCGCGAGCACGTCGTTGATTTTCCACTCCGCCAGCGTGAAGGGTCCATTGCCGACGAAATTCTCCGGCCGCGTCCAGCGATTGCCGCGTTGATCCAGCGGACCGCAACGCTCGATGACCGCAACCGGCACGGGAAACCAGGAGTAATGGTTCAACAACGACAGAAAGTAGGGCGTCGGCCCTTTCAGCCGGACCTCCAGCGTGTAGTCGTCCAGCGCCTTGAAGCCGACCTGGGAAAAATCCTTCAGCTCGCCCTTGTTGTAGGCTTCCGCGTTGGTCACCACATACAGCATGTACGCGTATTCCGCGGCCAGGGTGGGCATCAGCATCCGTTGGTAGGAGCGCAGGAAATCCTGTGCCGTCAGGGCGTCGTCGTTGGACCATTTCGCGTTCGTCCGCAAGTGAAAGGTGTACGTCAGGGCGTCCGGGGAAATATCCCAGCGCTCGGCCACGCCCGGCAACGCGTGCAAATCATGCGGGTCTTCGGAAACCAACCCCTCGAACAAGGCCGTGATGATGTGATCCTCCGGTACCCCGGTCACCGTTTGCGGATCAATATCCTGGGGTTCGGCCCCATTGCCGCGCTGCAGGATTTGTTCGCGATCGCCGAAACTGACGCGCGTCTCCCGTGGACCGCAACCGGCGACCAGCAGGAGCAGCGCGCAGGCCGGGCACCATGTGAAAAAATTCATTTCAAAAATTGGGCGTGCCGGGCGATTCCCGTCGCGCGGCCCGTTGGGACAAGTTAAAACTGGCGGCAACCCGGGGGAAAAGTCAACGCGGGAAGCGGCAAGCGGAATGATTTATAGCTCGGCGGAAAGATTCTCCACTCCAAGCAAGAAAACATTTCCTTGCCTGCGCGACAACTCCGCCACAACTCGGAGCGTGACAGCGCGGAGGGCAGGCGTTACCAATCGCAAATGATCACCGCGCAACGGACGAAACTTCCGGTCGGACTGCTGGCGGGGCTGGCGCTGGCGTTCGCCTCGTCGGCCCAAGGCGGATTGCGACCTGTTGATTTGCGCTGCGAATACGCGGCCAATCCGCTGGGCGTGGAGGCGGCGCGTCCGCAACTGAGCTGGCTGCTGGAGTCGTCCGAACGGAATCAACGCCAGAGCGCGTATCAACTGCTCGTGGCCAGCACGCCGGAGTTGCTGGCGGCGGGCCAGGGCGATTTGTGGGACTCGGGCCGCGTCGCGTCGGCGGATTCGGTGCATGTGACCTATCAGGGCGCGGCGCTGGCTTCCGGGCAGGCGTGCTGGTGGCAGGTGCGGGTTTGGGATGGCGACGGGAAGGGGTCCGGGTGGAGTCCGCCCGCGAAGTGGGAGATGGCCGTGTTGCGCCCCGAGGATTGGAAGGCGAAATGGATCGGCAGCGGCCCGCCGCATGAACAGTTTCCGCCGGACGGATTTTTCCGGAGTCGAAAAGAATTTACGAACCTGGTCGCGCAAGTGTCGGTGGACAGCCGCTCCACTTTGCTCCGAAAAGAATTCCTGCTGCGGAAGCCGGTCCGGCAGGCGCGCGTTTACGTCACCGGGCTGGGTTACTACGAGTTGTCCTTCAATGGTCGGCGCGTGGGCGATCACGTTCTCGCGCCCGCGAAGAGCAACTATCGCCAGTGGGTGTTTTATGACACCTACGATCTGACCCAGACGTTGCGGCCGGGCACGAATGTCCTGGGGCTGCATCTGGGCAATGGCTGGTTCAATCCCGCGCCGAAATGGTGGGAGCCGTACCGGATGCAATGGTTCGGTGCGAAACGCGCGTTGCTGCAACTGCACCTCGACTACGCGGATGGCACCTCCGAGGTGATCGTCTCGGATGATTCCTGGAAAACCGCGCCCGGGCCGGTGCTGTCCGCCTGCGTGTTCGATGGCGAAGTGTATGACGCCACGCAGGAATCGCCGGGCTGGGACGCGCCCGGCTTCGACGACCAGTCCTGGCGGAAAGCCAGCCTCGTTGAACCGCCGGGCGGCCGGCTCGTTTCCCAACTCATGCCGCCGATCAAGGTCGTCGAACAGCTCAAGCCGGTGGCGGTCACCGAACCCAAGCCGGGCGTTTACGTGTTTGACCTGGGCCAGAATTTCGCCGGCTGGGTGCGGCTCACGGCAACCGGCCCGCGCGGCACGCGCATCACCCTGCGGTTCGCCGAAGACCTGAAACCGGATGGCACGCTGGACGTGACGAGCAATGAACGCGCGCTGGCAACGGACGTGTATGTGATGAAAGGCGCGGGCGTGGAGGTGTATGAACCGCGCTTCACGTTTCACGGTTTTCGCTACGTCGAAGTCACCGGCTTCCCCGGCACACCGACGCGCGACAACCTGCTGGGCTGCGTGGTTCACACGGCCGCCGCGAGCATCGGTAGCTTCGAGTGCGACAACGAATTGCTCAACCGCATCCATCGCGCCACGCACTGGTCGCAGCGCAGCAACCTGATGGGTTACCCGATGGATTGCCCGCAACGCGACGAACGGCTGGGCTGGTTCGGCGACGCGATGGTTTCCATGGAGGAAGCCATGTTCAACTTCGAGCTGCCCCGGTTCTACCGGCAATGGCTCGACGGCGTGCAGTTCAATCAAAGCGCCGCCGCCGGCGACATCTCCATCGTCTCGCCGCGGCCGTACACGCCCGACGAACCGGACCCCACCTGGAGCAGCGCCTACCTCGTCATGCTCTGGCAATTCTACCTCCACTATGGCGACCGCGAATTCCTGGCCGCCCATTTCGCTTCCATGAAACGCTACGTGGATTACCTCGGCACCCAGGCCACCAATCACATCCTGCCCAGGTACTGGATTGGCGATTGGGGAACGATCGTCGAAGGGTGGCAGGAGGGCGAACCGGTCTCCGTCGTCACGGCGTTCTATTACTACGATGCGCTCATCGTCAGCCGGGCGGCCCGGGTGCTGGACGGGCCAGCGGATGCGGAGCAATACGCCGCCCTCGCGGGACAGATCAAGACCGCCTTCAACCGGAAATTTTTTGACCCGAAGCAAAAGCAATACGAGCGAGGCACGCAATTCAGCAACGCCTTCCCGCTCTTCCTCGGATTGGTGGGCGAAGCGGACCAACCCGCCGTGCTGGCAAACATCCTGGGCGATCTGGAACGGCGCCAGGGCCGCTTCAACGTCGGCGTGTTGGGCGCGAAATATCTGCTGGACGCGCTGACCGAGGCGGGCCGCGCGGACGTGGCGTTCCAACTCGCCACCCAGACCGGTTACCCAAGTTGGGCGCACTTGTTGGAGGGCGGCCGCACCACGCTCTCCGAGTTCTGGAATCTGAAAGGCTCGCACAACCACGTCATGCTGGGCAGCGTGGACGGCTGGTTCTATCGCGTCCTGGCCGGCATTCAATTGGACGCGACCCGGCCCGGCTTTGAACACATCGTCATCAAACCCTACGTTCCCGAGACGTTGGGATTTGTCCGCGCCAGCACCCAGACCGTGCGTGGTCGAGTGGCGGTGGAGTGGCGGAAGCAGGACGATGGATTGCGGTTGAACGTGACGATCCCCGCGAATTGCACCGCGACGGTGTACGTGCCCGCAACCCCCGCGAGCCGCGTGGAAAGCCAGCCGTCGTTGACCGCCGTCCGGAAGGAGAACGGGACGGTCCAATTCGAAATCGGCTCCGGCGAATACGAGTTCCGCTCCGTCACCAAACCGTGACCGCCTTTCCCCCGGACCTCCGGGCCGCAACTCAGTTCGGTGCCGCAGGGAGCGCCCGCGCCATCGCGTGCGGCGGTGGACGCCCTCGTCCACCGCACCCGAGCGCGCCACCGCGCGAAGTCCACCGCGCACTGGCGCGCGTTGCTCCGACGGCGAAGGTCGCCGGCCCGCCCGGCTGA
The DNA here is from genome assembly GCA_964561105.1 of uncultured Bifidobacterium sp. Taxonomy (GTDB): domain Bacteria; phylum Verrucomicrobiota; class Verrucomicrobiia; order Limisphaerales; family JADLHS01; genus JADLHS01. The sequence goes on from CAZLOH010000027.1 coordinate 71,598, forward strand.
ACAAGGCACAATTCGCAGACGCTTGGCATCTGACCACTATGTCGAAAGAGTTTGTTTTCTTGCCTAGATTTATGCCGCGAAAGAACGCAAGAAACACAAGGAGACATGTCTTCGTCTCTGCGCTCTTTGTGCGCTTTTGTGGCTGTCACCTTTGGTTGCGGCGTCAGCCGCGCTCAGTTCATTCGCGGTTTCAACTGCATTTTTGGAATAAACTGGGTTGCACCTCAACATCCGTGCCGAACCAAAATTCGCTTTGCCTGGCGGGCCATTCGTTGAACACTGACACGCAACAGCACATGACATGAGGCGCTGGCTACCATTCCTGCTCCTGCTACTCGCGACGACCGCCTTCGCCCGCGTCCCCGCGCCGGCCGCGTTTTCTCCGCCAACGCCAACGCACCACCGGCTGGCGCAGGTGGAGGGCCGCGACCCGGCGCGCTACGGCTACGACGACCACGACACCACACGCTTCCCAACGGCCAAACACGAGGCGGCGACCGACACCTACACGTATGATGCAATTGGAAATTCGATAGCCCCAACGCCAACATCCGAAAGTCAGCGCTCAAATGATGGGTTCTGCGGGCAGCGGGATAACACAGACTTTTACGAGGGGAATTCAACCGCTCCCTTGAGTCTGCACAACTACCTCTATGGGGCCGATGATCCCGTTAATAAGATTGATCCGAGCGGACACGACCTCATAAGTACAATCGGCGATTTGGGCATCCGC